>NZ_NLFK01000022.1 GCF_002263215.1 Actinobacillus seminis | reverse complement strand
TTTTATTTGGAACTCAAAAAAATCTACATATTTTGGTAAAATTTTATCCAATTGTTTGATCTGCTCATCATAGTCTAATTCATAGCTATATTTGACATAGTTTTTATCTAATGGAAATTCTTTTGCACTTTCAAACAATCTACAAAATGCAGTTAAATCCGTCATATCTTGCTCTATTTGCTCCGTTGCTATTGGGTAATTTCCGTAATCACCACAAGATATTTTAAGTAATGTTGCATAGGCATGTTTAACAATAACGACTAACCTATGCTTTTCTACTGTCAGATAATCTACCCCTCCATCATAAAAAGCTCTCATTGGATCATAGAAATACTCACTCTATATGCTGTCATTTTTTGCTACCGCCTTTCGCTTCGCTCCAGTTGCTGAAGTCAAAAAATAATCTAAAGCAAGTTTAGATTATTTTTTAACTTTCTATAAATGTTACGGTGTATCTTCTTATGGTCTTAATCCTGAATTACTTGGAGCAAATAAAAGTGCAGTCGCTGCATTTTGACAATTTTCCTTTTCTGTTGAAGTCATTGTATCTTTATTTTCACAAGCCTTAACAACTTTACGAGCTTCATCCAAATTTTTTGAATAATATGCTGTTGTTTTTACTGGCTCTGAGCAAGCAACAATACCGACAGTCAAAATAAAAATAGGTAACATTTTGTTCATAATATTTCTCCTCTGTAAATTTTAGCGGCTAAAATTATACCCTACAATTCTTTAACCTGTAAAAGAACAATTATATCTGTTTTTGTATTAGATTTTGACTTACCTGTTAACCAACCTTTAGGTAAAAATGAAAAACCAGTTTCGCCCTCTGTCAGTTTATTTTCTGCAAGACCTCCCAGAACAATAATATCACCACTTTTAACACTCACATCACTCACTAAATCACGTTTAATCAAGGTTGGAGATTGATTAACGCCAGTATCTGTTTTAACAAAGTTTGATAATTGTTGTTGAATTTTCAAATCAATAGATTGATTTTTAATTGTAGGCAGAATATCAAAGATAACCCCAGAAGAACGGTATTCTATGGCTTGGATAGGTTTTCCATCTTGATAGGTGATATTAGATAAAACTGGCACATCAGAACCTACAGAAAAATTTCCCTTTGAGCCTGATTTCACCCTTAAAGTCGGACTACTTACTACTTGAAAACGACTATCTGTGCGAAATAACTCAATCATTGCATCAAGATTACCAGCATTCACGGTAATAAAATTTTCAAAATTCTGTTTATAACCAATGTTAATTCCGAGTTTACCTGATAACAATTTAGCTAATAAATTAATACCACTTCCCTCTTTTTCAATATCTTGAACCTCAAAAACATAACCAGTTACAACCACTTCTTTAGACTTTGTATCAACTGATTTTAGGACACTTCTTACTCTAGCTATCTCTTCATTTGTACCGTAGAACACGAGCTTATCTCCGCTTGCTGATACTTGTCCATCTCCTTGAATGAATTGGGCTAAGTATTCTGTATCACGATGAACAGGATTATAAACAAAGCTTTTTTTAACAATTTTTGTAGGTTTGGGCTCAATATGAGCAATGTAAACCACGTTATTTTTCTCATAAACCTTGATATTCATATTGTCAAAATAACGTTCAATGAACTGATTAAAATTTTGTTTTTCCGTAGTATGAAAGCTAATAAATCTTGTATCTCCAGCAAGTTTCGAGTCAAGCATATAAGGCTTTTCAAGAACTTCATCATAAATCATTGAGATCGCTTTAGGTAATGGCACTGCTTCTAGTTTAAAATCAACATGTTTAGCGTGTGATAAGGTACAAAAAGCCAATGCTACACCAAGTAAAATATTATGTTGTAATTTCATTGTTTAACTCCAGAATAATAATTAACTAATTGACCTTCAATTTCGCCCTGTAACATTCGACCACTAAACTGAAATTGACTTCGAGGCTCTAACCGCAGATTCCCTTGGTTATCAGCAAGAATAACAAAAGCATTGCCATTCTTTATTAACTCCCCTGTTATTCGCCATTTATCAGATAATTTGAGCTGAATAGGTGATGAAAAAAGTTTTCTTTCCTGAAGTGAAGTTACCGATTTTTCTTCCTGTTTAGGTGGCGTTAATACTTTAGATGAAGATTCTTGTTCATTTGGAAAAAAAGATTTAAACGCATAAATACCGACAATGAATAATATGAGAGCAAAGGCAATCATTGCTTTGAACTGAAAGGATTTCAGAATATTCCCCCGACCATCAACGACATTTTCCTTCCCATTTTCTCCGTCATAGCTTTTGTACAACTGAAAAATTTCTTTATCATATTTACGTTGTAGTTGAAATGTTTTATTCGTCTTTGTAGTTTTTGCCCCTGTGAAAATATCAACCCGATAGCGATTTGACATACCTAATGCTGTCAGTTTTGACATTTGATAAGTCATTTCAATTCGATCTTTAATAAATCGGGGTATTGAGAAATAGATTGATTGATAACAACCAAATCACAGCATTCACCTGTTATTTCATGCGTAAAATGGCGATGTTCAGCTAAAAAAGAGCGGTGATTTTCGTGAATTTTATCGCTTGGGAAAATACGCCAGACTTCATCAAGACAAATTAAATCTCCTGCACAACAAACCGTTTCACTTGAACCTTTATAAGGGAAAAAATCAGGTTGTTGGCAAATTTCATCCGTGACACTGATAAATTCACCTAAATTACTCTCTTTATCACCTTTTTTAATACAATAATGGGTCAGTTTTTCCTGTGTTACTCCCTCAATATTGCTGACAATACGGCGACCTTTTCTAAAATGCTCAAGAATAACTGAACTGACCACTTCATAAGAC
>NZ_NLFK01000021.1 GCF_002263215.1 Actinobacillus seminis | reverse complement strand
CTGTGTAGCTTGTTTTAATTCAATTTTATATTCTCTTCGTTTACCTCAATTTACACGCTGTACTGAAATTTTCTATCGACAAGGTGAAGATGGCTCAAAAGTCTCTAAATTTTCTAATGGTGCGATTATTAAACGGCTTGATATTACAACAAATAAGGCTGTCGGCCAGGGAAATGAACGTATATTTCTAAAGGCTCTTTCTCAAATGCGTTATCGTAATTCTATAGGGCGTTTACATACTAATGGTTGTACTGTGGATTGGTTGAGTGCAAAAGGTTTAGCAAATCTTATTTATCCAAGTTGTTATATCAAACACGAAGAGTTACGGCTTCATTCTTACGAAAAGATAAAAAATAAATTTGGCGAAAACTCTTGTGAATTTAAGTATTACAAAGCTGTTTATGATTATTGCGAAAAGAATGGTGTAGTACGTTTTGAGCAGAAACTTAAATCAAGATATTTGCAGCGTGAAAATTTATGTTATTGGGGCTTGAGTGATTTTACGGTTTTAGAAAACTTACAGGTGGATTTTATGAATATGTATAAAAAGTTAAGTGTAAGCAAATATGATTTAGAGACGATAGCTGAACAGTTAGTTTCTCAAGGTGTTGTTGATACTTTAAGAAAGGCTACAACATCAGCTTACTATGCGATGTTATGGGCAAGTGGAAAAGAGCTAGGTTTACGAAATCGCCAATATGAAACTCATAGAGCAAGATTAAGAAAAATTGGGATTGATATTGCAAATCCGTGTGATATTGAAAAATTTCAAGCTGTGCGAGTTATATCTTGCGATCAGATTTTTGTACGTCCATTTAAAGCACCTGATTTCTATCAATTTCCAAGCAACATACCTGTCAATTTACGTTTAGTTGCTTAATCAACTTTTATCAATCTAACTAGGAGAACAATTATGAGAACAGGCTTTTATATCGTCGGCGTTTTAAAGGGTTATAAATCGGCATCATTCATTAACCGTGAAACAGGTGAGGTTAAAGAACGCCATAATATGGGTATTCAACTACAAGAACCTGATGGTTACGGTGGTTATAACACATCAATTCAGGAAATTAAAATTGATGATCGTTCAATAAATACTGCTTTAAAAAGCACTATTGAGCGGTTAAAAGACAAAATGGTTATGGTGCTTGTTTATCCAAGAGAATGGGCTATGGAAAATGGCCGTAAGGGCATTACTTATAACTTTGATGAGAATTCAATCATTGAAGAGTTGAAATAATGCGTGAATTTATTCAAATGATTGGAGCGAGTTTTATCGCTTATAGCTTTGCTCTTACTCTATTTTATTTACTGGTATTTTATTTATGAATAATGAAATAGAGATTACAACTAAATTTTGCCATCCATATATGAATTTCGGTGGTGATGGTTGTAATGACGTAGTTTTGAAAGTTCCACAATCCGAAGCGGTCAAACTTCAAATTGTAGAGCATTCAAAGGGCGAAACAGCAGGAATTGAATATTATCCTGAATTCTTTGCTGTTTCATTTTCAATCACTTTGCTTTTTTGGCTTGTTGCTAAATTCGGTTGGATGATCATAGAAACAATCAAAAGAGCATAGTTAAAGAAGGAAAACATTATGTTGAAATTTTTGAAAAAGACAAGTGGAAAAGTCGCTGTTGTAACAGCTGGTTTATTAGCTTCTACAATGGCATTGGCTGAAACACAAGCAGTTGATTATACAGTTTTAACATCCAAAATTGACTTCAGCGGAGCAATTACAGCGGTATTAGGTGTGATTGCCTTAGTTGTTGGAGCATTAGTTGCTTGGAAAGGCGGGCAGTGGATTGTGAAAGCAGTTCGTTCTGCTTAATCAATAGAGGGGGCATCAGTCTCCCTTTTTCTTAGGAGGGATGTTATGACTTGGCAAATGATATTTTTTATTTGGGGATTGATATGTGCTTATGTAGTCGTTCGTGGTATAGACGGTTAATACTTTGTTTTTTTGCTTTTCAATTTTTATATGTACAAGTTGTGTACTCATCACCTATCGCAATCGGTGGAAGAATTGTTTTAACAAGGGTTCTAGGAAATGTGGTTGCTAGAAGAGCAATAACGAGTGTTGCAGCTAATGATGCCTCAATAGTAGCGTTACGTACAATGCAAACGTATCGTGCATTAGGAACAGTTGCAGCAAATGATGCTCGTTTTGCTTTAAGTGCAACATCAACCTTAAGACACGCAAAAGATATATCTTGGGTAGCACTAGCATTAGGTAGTGGAGTTATTTCCTTATCTGATTTAAATGTTAAGGGAAATGATAAAGTTTCTGTGGCTTTTGAGCCTAGTGCAGTTAAGTTAGCTGATGGACGTTACGCAATTCAAGTTAATGGGGAAACAAAAATTGTTAATGCTAACCCAAGTAAAAATGATCCTGTAATTTATCAATATTCTAAAGAGAAAAAACAAATTTCAGATGAATTAAGTGAGGTCTATAAATCAGATACGCTAGATAATCGCTATAAATATTTTGATGAGTTAAGAACAGGGGAGTATGCTCAATCAAATTCACTTGAAAAATTATCTGAATATATGTCTCAAGAAGAATGGGGAGGAAAAGGGGAAGAAAGTTATCTTAGTGTTAATATTAATGGAAAAGAACATCAATATTTGTATTCTAAAACTACTGTAGAAAATCGTTATTTAAGACATCAACAAATCGGCGATAGAATTTATCCCACAGTACGACAAACTTTTACTGAGAAGCAATTAAGATATGACTTTAATCCTATGCTTTCTGGATATACCGGAGAGGATACGGTTTATTCTTTTAACCCACCTAAAGAAAGTGATTATCAGATTTCTACACGTACAACAAACGTGAGCTATATCAATTTTGAAATCAATCCAAATTGGGTTGGAGATAATATTCAAACAACACCACAAGAACAACAATTAGGCTCAATTGCTGATTTGGATTTGGGATTATATACTCAGCCATTGACAGCGACACAACTTGCTCAATTATTTAATGCTTTGATGATGTCAGCCGCTTCTCAAGCTGATTATGAAGGCATCCCATTTACTTCAACAAATCCGATTACAGCAAGCGAGGTAAATGCGGTTTTAACAGATTTAGGCATTAATCCAACTTATGCTGATTTATTCTCTAAAGCTGGAACAGGAGATAAATTAGAATTTGATTATAATGTATCGTCATCTCCTAACCCTACACCTAATCCACGCCCTAATGACGGTGAGTTTAATGGTAATGTGGACATGTCAGAACTAGAGTATCCAGAATTAGAATCACCTACAGCACGGCAAATTTTAGAACCATTAAAACAATTTTTCCCTGAGTTCCAAAGATTACACATTCAAGAAAAAGGTGCGAGTTGCCCAACATGGTCATTTGAAGCATTAAATAGAACTTATACGATAGATGGGCATTGTACCTTACTGGAGAAAAATCGTAATTTGTTTTCATCAGTATTTGTATTGATTTGGTCAATTATTGCGGTTAGGCGGTTATTAAGTGCATAGGGGAATAATATGGGAAGCTTTATTTTACGTTTATTAAGTGGGTTATTAGGCTTTGTATTTAAAGGTGTTGTTGGTAAGTT
>NZ_NLFK01000020.1 GCF_002263215.1 Actinobacillus seminis | reverse complement strand
AAATAGCTGGGGTAAAACTGCAAGAAATCGGAAACAACCATCAAGACGGCTCATCGAAAGTAGAGATGGGCGGTGTTGCTGGAGCGGCTTCTCAAGGTAACTGGGGTATTGCAAAACTGGCAACATCATTCTTAGGTCAAGTAAGTGATAAAGGCAGTGAAAGTGGTATCACAACGGCTTCAATTAACACGAAAAACATCACTATTCGAGACGAACAAACTCAGCAACAATTGACGGGCAAAACAGCAGAAGAAGCTGCAAAAGAAATTAATAAAACCAATCTTCATCAGGAGGTAAATAAAGTGGATATTGAAAAAATAAAATCTGACGTCGAGCGAGATTTAAAAACAGCGACAGATTTTGTGAAAAATCTTCACGAGCGAGGAGATGAAATTTATTATCGAATGGAAAAAAATGAGGATTCCGTATTTTCTATTCAAAAGAAAATAGAAGATTGTAATCATATCAGTTGTTTAGATTTTAAAGCTGATAATTCACAAGAACTTAAACGCATTATTTATGGAGATAAAATATTAACTGATGAGCAAGCTCAGCTTTTAAGTAAAGTTGCAACAGCGGGAATGCTGAATCTGAAACGAGAAGACAAAGTATCCAGTGCAATTTTATACGATAAGGATTTGGCTTCAATTGATGAAACGGCTGTAATTTTAAATCGAGGTAGTGCTGGGTATGTAAATGAGGTTCTGTTTACAGTATTCGAACGTTTTAGGGCTTGGGCAAATATGCCGGGTATCTTTGGTGCATCAAATGCGACAAGAGATCACGCCCAAATCAACAAAAAATTAGATGAATATAATGCTCACAAAATTGCTCAAGGTAAAACGCCGATAAATGCAAATAATGTGGCACATAGTTTGGGTGTTTCGGGCAATAAAAATATGTTGAATTGGTCGGAGTATATTGGAAATGAATATAAGAACACGAAGATTAATTTCTTGCATTTAGGTGGTTCTTATCCGTCTGCTGAAATAGACAAGCAAGCAAAAGATCTGTTTGGTGATGTAAATACTGAATATCATGGAGTGAAAGGAGATTGGGTTTATAAGGGTTTAGGAGGATTATTTATAGGAAACAATCCGAATGCTAAGCAGGTGGAGGGGTTAGGATTTGGTAAAGCACATTCGGATGCTAATCAGAATATAAACAATTTGAAGTATGTTTATAAAATTGATAATCAAGAAGATGAAAGAAAACGGGAGCAAGCTAGAGATACTTTAAATAAAATTTATCCTAATGGTGGTATTAGGGAATTTAATAAAGTTAATGAGGGAAAATAATGAGAATTATCATTTACTTATTTGCCCCGTTCTTTATAACTAGTTGTTTAGTTTGGGATCTAATGCCGGCTTATTCATCTTATTGGAATGAAGATGTATGGAGACACATAGATACAAAGGAACCTTTACCTGATCACATTCATGTATCCTGTTTTCGTGAATCTCTTCAAGGGTTTGAAATAAGAGATATTTCGGGCTTTCCTGAAGTTATAGGCGTAGAAAATAAAAAACAATCAAATAGGAAATATGCCATTTGTTTAAGAAATAAAGGGTTTGTATTTAATGCCAGTTATAAATACTGCTATAAATTTAGAGCAATTTGTGATCGATATAATGAATATAGAAAATGAACAATTAGAGAGAATGTACGCCTAAGGAAATCCTGTTTCTATGGTACAGCCACAAATGTACAGAATGATTATGCCGATGTTTTACAGAAAAACGGCTATACCTATACGAGTGCGGACGGAAAAACTTATAACAGCGGAGCCTACTCAATCGTGCATGATAAAGATTTTGTGGGGAACAAATGGATACCTTTCTTGCTAGGAACCAATGACACAACAAAAGGAAATTGTGGGATATTTTGCTATTCGCACAGTTCGTATTTTGCGGAAGTGCCTGAACAGCACCAAAGGGATAAGAATGGTGAATATATCCTTGATAAGAACAATAACAAAATAGAAACAGAAGATTGGAAAGACTATAAGGGGAAATGGGGCAAACCGACCGAAAAAGATGAAAATGGTAAATACATCAACAAATATATTCCTAAATTAATCAACCCAAATAAACCAAATGGAGAAAAGTATGAAAAAAATCCTTTTTAAATATTTTATGCTAATTACTTGTGTTTTTGGATTAAGTGGCTGCGGTTATTTGCTATCACTTGGACAGTTAATGCTTGATGGTAGGTGCGGGGACTGGAATTGTTCAGGTAATTCGCGATGGCACAAAAAAGTTGGTGATTGTTATAGTAGAAACCTTGAAGTTGTTAAGCAACAATTAGGATATAAAAATTACGGTGGTGATATTGTTCGTTTCCATAGCGAAGTGCAAGATAGCGAAATGGGACACCATATCTCTACGCAATGTATCCGAAATGATGGTAGATACAACATTGAAAAGGACAAAAAATATGGGCATTTGTTTGCAAAATGATTAAGCCGATGTGTTACAGAAAAACGGCTATACCTATACGGGTGAAGACGGCAAAACTTATAATAGCCGGTTTAATGGGTAAGGGGGGGGAACAATACGCAAAACCTCATTATTCGTGACGAACAAGGACAGTTGGCGAAAACGGGAAAAACCGTTGAGCAAGTGAAAGCGGGAGTAAAAACGAACATGACCACCGACAATGCCGAAACCCGTTCGGGTAAGTTGGAAAATAAATTTGATAAAGATGAGTTACAAAACGAGTTGGATTATCAGGTAAAAGTTACACAAGAGTTCGATAAAAATCGAAAAGAAGTAATCGGTTATATTTACAGTAAAGCAGAGGATGCTCGAGCAGAAGCAACAGAAATTCGACGAACAACCGAAATAGATGGAAAAACAGGCTACAACACGGAAAAATCTCTCGAACTAGAGAGAAGAGCAGATATTTACGACACAATTGCTTTGGGAGCTAACCTTGCATTAGGTGCGGCTTATGGCTGGGGAAATAATACCTTATTAAGTTATGCCGGTACAGAAGCAGTTACAACACCTATTATCAATTCAGCAACTGCACCGGAACAAATATGGAAAGTGAAATGTACGCAAGATTCACTCTATTGTGCCGATAACAATATGGATGGCTCGAAACGACCTACAGAAAATGGTAAAGCACAGATTGGTGATAAAAGACAGATTTTTGATATTAATGAAATTAAACCGTCAGAGATAAGCGGTGTTATTACACTTTCTAATAACGGTATTTTAAATCCATTAGATGATGCACTAAAAAATGCGATTAAACAGAACAAATGGGCAACGAATAAAGATGGCGTGATAGTGATTTATAACAGACCGACAGGAAACTATGTTTCGGAGGTGTTATATGCGGCTTACGACAAAATCAACGATTTATTAGGGGGAAGATTACCATTAACGACCGCAGAAAAAGCCAATTTAAGACTCTATGATTATGTCAAACAAAATAACTATACGCTTGACAAAAGTAACCATAGTCGAGGTGGTTTAACGGCAAGTGTAGCAATACAAAAAGCAAACCGTATTGGACTTAAGGATATTCCGATAAGGGAATCCCGTTTCTTCGGCACGGCGACAAATGTCAAAGATTATGCAGGTTATTTGAAAGAGAATAATCCGAATGCGGTAACGAAATCAGCCGTACATAAAGCGGATTTTGTGGGTAATAAGTGGAATCTAGGTCTAATGGGATTTAATGATACAACAGGAGGCGATTGCATACTCTGTTATTCACATAGTAGTTATTTTGCGGAGAAACCGAGTGAGTATCTTATAAATGAGCAAGGGCAATATATTGATTTAAAGGGAAAAATAGTTACTGAAAAAAATAAGGTTAAAAATGAGTATTTAGATGATTTTAATGCAATATGGAATACCATCAATGAAACAAGTAACCCGTCATTACCAAAAGTGGTTATACCTAAACAAGGAGATGAATAATGAAATTAATAATAATTTTACTGAGTATTTTTATGTTATCCGGCTGTCCCTTTTCTGGTAGTAGCTATTTTGTCCGATGGTGGAATGGTAATATCCCTCACTCTAATGAAAGAAGGCAAGCTTGGAGTGATTGTCTTGATGAAGCTAAATTACAGTATCCTGATAGCATAGATCCTATAGGGGAAAAAAGAACAAAATATTTAAGAGAATGTATGAAAAATTATTGGTGAAATTAAAACAAAGGAGATTAAGAATGAGATTAATAATAGTTTTATTTATGAGTATTTTTATTTTATCTGGCTGTCCCTTTTCTAGTAATAGCTATTTTGTCCGATGGTGGAATGGTAATCTTCCTCTCTCTGATAAAGAAAGAAAAGCTTGGAAGGATTGTCTTGATGAAGCTAAATTACAGTATCCTGATAGCATAGATCCATTAGGTAAAGAGCAATTAAGGTATGAAAGGGAATGTATGACAAAGAAAGGGTATTGAGGCTAATGGGATTTGAATGACATTCACCCGACGAGCCATTTCTTCTTCAATAAGGTGGATAATACTATCGGTCAGCCTA
>NZ_NLFK01000002.1 GCF_002263215.1 Actinobacillus seminis | reverse complement strand
ATTTCCTGATGGGATGTCTGCGCTAGAAAGTGCGGTCTTTTTCGCCTCTGCTTTTGAGTTTTTGCCTAACGCGACGGAATCGCCGGCGTTTTCTTCTACAACTGCACTATCACCAATCGCCACAGCGCCTGCCGCTTTAGCTTGTGCGTTATAACCGATAGCGATTGCGTGTTCAGCAACGGTTTCCGTATTCGCTTTAAAGCCAATAGCAATGGAATCTTTACCCTCTGCTCGGTTGCCTTTAAAGTTAGACAGCTTAATTTCCTCTTCTGTTAAGTTAGTAAGTTTCTTTTTATTTTCCGCAGTGTTATCAGTTTCAACTGCCTTGGTAATTTTTTCTTGCCATTCATCCAGTTGTTTTTTTAACTCTGCTTCGGATTTACTTGAGTTAGCTACTGCGTTTTGTCCTTTAAGCTCTTGAATAAGGTTAGTAATTGCAGTTGCAGTCTCTTTGATTTTATTAGTTGAACCTAATTTATTTACCTCCGTTTCAATCGCATTTAATGATTGTTCATTAAATGTTTCTTTCCCATTCGCCTTACGGTTTAGGAGGGTAGCGTATTGTTTTGCCAGTTCCACATAGCGCTCGTAGTTTTGCACTGCTTTTTGACCGTCGGTGATGCGTTTGGCTTCGCTGTTTGTGGAGGTTTGGTCGACGGCGAGGTATGGCGTGTTGAAGCCGGCACCGTCGGAGGTGAGTAAGTTAACGCGTTCCTCTAATGATTTTAATTGCCCCACGTTGGCGGCATCGGTGTCTAAATAGCCTGACGCGACGTTAACCACGCGACGCTCATGCCCTTTATAACCCACGGAAATCACGCCCGATTGACCGCTGGTCGGGATGGTGATAGAACCTTTCGGGGTGTAGGGTTCGTGCAATAAATCGTTATATAAATAATCAGTTTTGGATTGATGTCCCAACGCCACGGAGTTATTTAAATAGGCAAGAGACTCAATCCCCAAGGCAAGGGAGTTTGTGCCCTTGTAGTGGTCTTTGTTTTGGTTAGATTTCCCAGCAATATTGCCATTACTCTCATCCTGCACTCTAGCACGATAGCCTAATGCAATACTATTTGCCCCTTCGGCATAGGAACGCACCCCAATCGCCATCGCGTTTGTCGCGCGGTTCCCCGCATAAGCATAAGACCCAATTGCAAACCCGTTAGACGCATCCGCCAACGCCGAATACCCCAACGCTAAACTGTTTTCCCACAATGCAAAAGAACGCCCCCCAATAACAATCGCGTTTTTGCCATTGCCAGTTTCACCGTGAAGTTCTGTTTTTTTGATATTTTTTCCGCCAATGGTGAGAATAATGTCATTTTGATAGTATAAAGGCATAGTTTCATGCTCGCCCCCATTTTTTAGAATGGTAGTAGCTTGATTATTAAATTCTTCAATGTCGTCTAAATTTTCTTGATTTTTATTAAAATCTTTATATAACTTAAGCCATTTTTCTCCTATATCTAAATCAAATTTAGCCCCAGCACCTACCATACTACCAATCGCAATTGTATGTTCTCCTACTGCCCGAGCGTTATAACCGTACGCCATAGAGCCCTTGCTGGTTGCTTCGTTAAAATTACCAATAGCGAGGGAGTTAGCAGCAAATACCCGTGACTCCTGACCGACCGCAACACCACCGGTTGCACTTTTATCGACAAACGCACGCATACCTAAGGTTGTAGAATAATCAGATAAAGCAAAGGACAACGCCCCAACAGAAGTAGATAAATTACCGACTGCGACTGTTCGAGAACCAATTGCAATCGCACCTGTTCCAGCAGCGTAGGTTGGGCTAAATTTTCTATTGTCGGCATTATTATAACCTGTTAAATATTTTTTTGAAATTCACCATTAGAAAAATAATAAGAGTCATTCATAAGCTCCCTAAAAATAGTATTTATGCTCTGTTGCGGAAGTTTGTCATCAAACTTTGGGTCATCAATATCATCATTACCGATAGCAATAGAGGATTTACCGTTAGCAAATACATCAGCACCTAATGCTACCGACTGACTATTTGCCCCCGCATTATTCCCGATAGCAATCGCTTGCCCGGCGCCTGCTTTTGTTTTTGCTGACAAACCTAGCGCAATCGCTTTAGCTCCTAATGCATTACTACCGTAACCAATCGCAACCATGCCGTTTTTTTCATCACTTTTTAGTGAATTAGTACCTACAGTTGCGCTTTTACCTATGGCAACATAATCGCTGTTACTGCAATTATTCCAGTTATTAGATAATTGAACGGAGTTATCTCCGGCACATTTATCCCACTCACCAATTTTAAATTGTCCATTAGTCCAACTATAAATATTTTGATCAGCAAAAGCCTCGTTTGCTATGCATATACTTAACGCTAACAGGGTAAATCGGAAAGGAAACGGGAAATCAGCCGTGGAGGGGGGGGTAGAACGGGTAGTTTGTGATGCAAGTTGTTGATTAGTCGCGAGTTCCGACACCACTTTGGTTACCCCGGAAGTTACGTCGTACTTGCATTTGAAAATTTTATTCATATTAAGTTCCTTTATTAATATGTTGTAAATATTGTTAGTTAATTGTTGGGTATTTAAATATTGGCGAGTAATCCGCACAAATTTTGGGGAGCCAGTATATCCAATATCTCTCCACAAAAAAAGCATAATTTTGTGCTTTTGGTAAAATTTGAGATATTTGAGGGGGCGCGTTGTTTTAGCGAATAAAAATGGACTTTCGCAGTTTGATCGCTGAACTTTCAAGCTAATTGAAAGGAGGCAACGCGCTTGAGATAGTAATAGCATTGTAACGAGTTTTTGCCGATGCCAATTAGTTAAATGTGGTAAATAACCATAGAGGAAGCCCTAAACCAAATACGTCAAAAAAACTGTGCGCCAGCATAAACGGGACTACATTGCGAATTTTAAAGCGTAATAGCATGAGCAATACGCCGAAAAGGAATACAACAGTGGCAGAAAATAGCCCTTGATAGGTATGGAAAGCAAAGCGTACGATAAGGGCGAAAATTAGCGCGAAAGGGAGCCATTTTTTTTCGACGCAGAAGACGAGCCCAAGGAAAAAGATTTCTTCATAAAACCCGTTTAGCAAAGCAAATAATATCAGGGATAAGGAAAAATAATCCCAGAGGTTTTCACTTTCCGTCTGCGCAGGCGTGGCGTTTTCCATCAATGTGCTGTCGGTAATCGTTGGTTCTGTGAGTATTTCTGGCGAGAAGGTATTGGCGAAAAGATGGCAAATGGCGCCCGTGAATAAGATTAAGGCAAGGGTGAGGGGGAGCGTATTTTTGTTAAACGAGAAAGGAAGTTGGGCAAATTGAAATTTACGCAACATGAGATAAAGCCATGCCACCCCTAATGAAAGCAGTTCCATGCCAATGGATGAATAATTATCGGCTTCGCTAAATTCCAGATTTTCCGGCGCGGCAAGCCCGGCTTGTTGGAGCTCTATAAAATAATGAAAAGAGGTGATAATCGGCGAATAAAAAAAGATCGCGGCTAAGATCACAAGATCGATTATATGCAAGGCGTTGTATTTTGTTGATTGCATTTGGGGCGTCCTAACAAATTTGTTGTAAATATATCATTTAGAAAGCGGGTAAATTCAATTAGAATAGGTATTGAAATGGCGCACCCGAGAGGATTCGAACCTCTGACCGCTCGGTTCGTAGCCGAGTACTCTATCCAGCTGAGCTACGGGTGCGTTTTGAAATAACCTTTCATTTTAATCATGCTAATTTTATTGTAGAGTTCAATAAAATGGCGCACCCGAGAGGATTCGAACCTCTGACCGCTCGGTTCGTAGCCGAGTACTCTATCCAGCTGAGCTACGGGTGCCCTGAGTAAATGGCGGTGAGAGAGGGATTCGAACCCTCGATACAGTTTCCCATATACACCCTTAGCAGGGGTGCGCCTTCAGCCTCTCGGCCATCTCACCGCAATCGGTTTGTGGGCGGTATAATACGGATTGCCCTGCAATAAGTCAAACTCTTTTTTTGAAAAATTAGGTCGTTTGCGTGAATTATCTACAAAATCCGTTGGAAATCACCTAACCGCGTAAAATAGCGCGTAAATTGGCAATATGATTTTTGGTTTTTTGCTGCTGTTCTTGTTCGGTTAATGGCGGTTTATCTTTTTCCCATAACAGATCGTCCGGCGGTAATTCGTCTAAGAAACGGCTGGGTTGGGGGCAATAACTCTCGCCAAATTGTCGCCGCGCTTTGCACAAGGAAAAGACCAAACTTTTTTGTGCGCGCGTAATGCCCACGTAAGCTAAACGACGTTCTTCTTCTATGTTGTCTTCATCAATGCTGGTTTGGTGGGGTAAAATATTTTCTTCCATGCCGATCAAAAAGACATGGGGGAATTCCAATCCTTTTGAGGCGTGTAAGGTCATTAGTTGTACTTGATCGCTTGCTTCGTCGTCTTCGTTGCGTTCCAACATATCGCGCAAGGTCAAACGCGTAACGACCTGATTTAAAGTCATTGGCTCATTAAATTCATCCCCTTTGAGCATCTCGGCAACCCAGCTGAACAAGGTTGCGACGTTTTTGCTTTGAAATTCCGCCATTTTGGGGCTGGCGGCTTGTTCGTACAAATATTCTTCATAATGCAATTGTGCCAACATTCGACGAACGGCATTTTCCGGTTCCGAACGCAGGCTTTCATCATGTAACTCCACAATCCAACGGGCAAAATCTTGTAACGCATTGTAGGCTTTCGGCGTAACCCGTTGTATTAATTCAAAATCGAAAATCGCCTCAAATAAACTAATATGTTTTTCTTGCGCCAAGGCACCCAATTTTTCCAAGGTTGCAGCGCCGATTTCTCGCTTCGGCGTATTGACAATGCGCAAAAATGCTGCGTCGTCATCTTGGTTAACCAATAGGCGCAAATACGCCATCATGTCCTTAATTTCCACGCGGGCGAAAAATGAGGTTCCTCCGGAGATGCGATAGGGAATACGGTTTTGCATCAAGACTTTTTCCAACAAACGGGATTGGTGATTGCCGCGATATAAAATAGCATAATCTTGATAACGAGTTTTGCGACTAAAACGATGAGCAATCAGTTCTCCGACAACACGCTCCGCCTCATGCTCCTCATTTTGGGCTTCAATGACTAATAATTTTTCTCCTTGATCCAAGGTGGAAAATAATTTTTTATCAAACACATGATCATTATTGGCAATTAAAATATTGGCACAATGTAAAATACGTTGCGTCGAACGATAATTTTGCTCCAATTTCATCACTTGCAGTGACGGAAAATCATTTTTTAAACGCACCATATTCTGCGGTCTTGCGCCGCGCCATGAATAAATCGATTGATCATCATCCCCCACCACGGTGAAACAGGCGCGTTCGCCGACCAATAATTTAATTAATTCATATTGGCTGGTGTTGGTATCTTGATATTCGTCCACTAATAAATAGCGAATTTTCGCTTGCCATTTCGACCGCACTTCGGCGTTTTGTTTAAATAACAAGGTCGGCAACATAATCAAATCGTCAAAATCCAAGGCGTTGTAGGCGCGAATTTGTTTGGCGTAACGCTCGTAACAAGAGGCGAAAGTGCGTTGTTTGGGATCTTTTGCTATAGCGGTGGCATGGTGCGGCATTACCAGATCATTTTTCCAATTGGAAATCATGGCAGCCAGATCGCGCAATAATGCTTTATCTTCTTGCAACAAGTCAGAGGTCAATTCTTTCAGTAGGGCAAATTGGTCATGTTCATCAAATAGGGTCAAATGGCGTTTAAAACCTAAATGTTGATATTCCTGTTTGATAATATCAAATCCTAGGGTATGGAAGGTGGAAACGGTTAACCCGCGGCTTTGTTCTTTACCAATGGAATGGGCTACCCGCTCTTTCATCTCGCGTGCGGCTTTATTGGTAAAGGTGACGGCAGCAATTTGTTTTGGAAAATAACCGCACTTTTCAATTAAATAGGCGATTTTATTGATGATCACGCGGGTTTTGCCCGAGCCTGCGCCGGCAAGGACTAAACAAGGTCCCTGCACATATTCGACAGCTTGTTGTTGTTGGGGATTGAGTTTCATAAGTTAATTATCGTTTGACTAGGGTTCTATAAGCGGATAGTGCAAAAGTGCGGTTAGTCTTAAGCCTATTTTCTTCATGGCGGCATTATAGAACAAGACTTTTCTGTTTTGGATATTTTTTGCTGTTTTGGCACAGATTTTACTATGGCGACGTGAGAAAAATGATGTTAGCTTATGGCTTGTTTTTGTGATATAGATCACATTTTTTAACATATTATTGTATTTTTTTGATTTACATCACATTTATTGATGTAGGCGAATGAAAATATATTGTGATACATATCACAAATTTAACTTTAAAAATTTTAAATTTGATGTTGACTATGTTATTTTCCTGCATAAATACTAATCACTTCTTCAACGAGGTTTATATGCTGTCAGCAAATACAAAATTGAAAATTCAAAGTTTTGGGCGATTTTTGTCAAATATGGTGATGCCGAATATTGGGGCATTTATTGCTTGGGGATTTATTACCGCCCTTTTTATTCCGACAGGTTGGTTTCCGAATGAAACATTAGGAAAACTTGTCGGTCCTATGATTACTTATTTGCTGCCGTTATTGATTGGTTATACCGGCGGTAAATTGGTCGGTGGCGAGCGTGGCGCGGTGGTGGGCGCGATTACTACCGCGGGCGTGATTGTGGGGACGGATATTCCTATGTTTTTAGGTGCCATGATCGCGGGTCCTAGCGGCGGTTGGGCGATTAAACATTTTGATAAATGGGCAGAGGGTAAAATCAAAAGCGGTTTTGAGATGTTAGTCAATAACTTCTCATCCGGAATTATCGGGATGATTTTAGCTATTGTGTTTTTCTGGGTGGTCGGTCCTGCGATGAAAGCGGTTTCCGGTTGGTTAGCCGCGGGGGTGGATGTGTTAGTTAATGCGGGGTTGTTGCCGTTGACGTCCATTTTTGTGGAACCGGCAAAAATCTTATTTTTAAACAATGCCATCAATCACGGGATTTTCTCGCCGCTTGGAATTCAACAAGCGCAAGAATTTGGTCAATCTGTATTCTTCTTAATTGAAGCTAACCCTGGTCCCGGTTTAGGCGTGTTGCTGGCTTATATGTTATTTGGCAAAGGTTCGGTAAAACAAACGTCAGGCGGTGCGGCGATTATCCATTTCTTCGGCGGTATTCACGAAATTTATTTCCCGTATGTGTTAATGAACCCGCGTTTAATCCTTGCGGTTATCGCCGGCGGCGCCACCGGTGTGTTTACCTTGGTGCTATTCAACGCCGGTTTACAAGCGCCGGCGTCGCCGGGTTCGATCATTGCGGTCTTAGCCATGACACCTAAAGCGTCATTTTTGGGCGTGATTGCCTCTGTTGCGGCGGCTTGTGCAGTGTCTTTCGTCGTTGCGTCATTCTTTGTGAAATTACAAAAAGAAGAGGGTGCGGATAAATTGGCAGCCGCACAAGCCGCATCAAACGCAATGAAATCCGGCGAAATGGCAGATCATCATGGTGTGGCAGATTATCAAGGAATGAATACTATTTTTGTTGCCTGTGATGCTGGTATGGGGTCTAGCGCAATGGGCGCGAGTATGTTGCGTAAAAAAGTCAATGAGGCGGGGCTTTCCATTGAAGTGACTAACTGTGCTATTAACAATTTGCCGAGAGAGGCGCGTTTAGTGATTACGCATCAAGATTTAACCTTACGTGCGAAAAAACATGTGCCCAATGCGGTGCATTTATCATTAACGAACTTTTTAGATAACACATTCTATGACCGCTTAGTGAAGGATTTAAGCGCACAGGTTGCTGAAAAAGCGCGAATAACCGCGCCAAAAGAAAGGGAAATGGCAGGAAATGACGTAACATTTCGCTTGACACCCGAGCAAATTTTCTTAGGTTTAGCGGCAAATGATAAGTTTGAGGCTATCCGTTTTGCCGGTGAGCAATTGGTGAAAGCGGGCTTTGTGCAGCCAAGTTATGTGGATGCTATGTTGGAGCGTGAAAAACTGGTATCGACGTATTTAGGGGAAGGCGTGGCAGTGCCACATGGCACTATAGATGCGAAAGAGGCGATTTTGAAAACCGGTATCGTGGTTTGCCAATATCCGAAAGGGGTACGTTTTAGCAACGAAGAAGATGGCATTGCAAAATTGGTGATTGGTATTGCGGCGCGTAATAATGAACATATACAGGTACTCACTGCCATTACAAATGCGTTAGATAGCGAAGAAGCAATAGCGTTGCTGACGTCAACGCAGGATGTAAATAACGTATTGGAACTATTGAAGGCATAAAGCGTAAGGGCAAATTTTATTTACCCCTAATATAATATCGGAGAAAATTTCAATGAAAGCATTACATTTCGGCGCGGGCAATATTGGGCGCGGTTTTATCGGGAAATTATTGGCAGACAGCAATATTGAGGTGATTTTCGCGGACGTGAACGAAAGCGTGGTAAATTTGCTTAAAACTCACCGCACTTATGGCGTGAAAATCGTGGGCGATAGCCTGAATACGGTTGAACAAGTGAACAAGGTATCCGCGGTGAATTCAACTGACGAAGCGGCGATTATTGCGTTATTTAATGAAGTGGATTTAGTGACTACAGCGGTTGGTCCAAACGTGTTAAAAATTATCGCAAATACGCTTGCAAAAGCCTTAGAAGCGCGTTTGACAAACGGTAACAGCAAACCATTAAACATTATTGCTTGTGAAAATATGGTGCGTGGAACGACTTTCTTAAAAGAGCAAGTATTTACTCATTTAAATCCGGCGGTTAGCGATCAAGTGGAAAATGTAATCGGCTTTGTGGATAGTGCCGTTGATCGTATTGTGCCGCCGGTAAAACCGGATGAAACGGATCCATTGCTGGTTACGGTGGAAGAATTTAGCGAATGGATCGTGGATAAAACCCAATTCAAAGGCGAAATTCCCGCAATTGAAGGTATGGAACAAACCGATAATTTGATGGCGTTTGTGGAACGTAAATTATTTACGCTGAATACCGGTCATGCGGTAACCGCGTATTATGGTAAATATAAAGGGTATCAATTTGTCAAAGAAAGTATTGATGATCCGCAAGTTAAAGCCTTTGTTAAATCGGTGATGCAAGAAAGCGGCGCGGTATTAATTAAGCGTTATGGTTTCGATCCGCAAGCGCATGCGGCTTATATCGAAAAGATTTTAAAACGTTTTGCTAATCCGTATTTGGTGGATGATGTGGATCGTGTTGGGCGTGAACCATTGCGTAAACTGGGTTATAATGATCGCCTTATCAAACCGTTGCGCGGGACATTGGAATATGGGTTGCCAAATAAACAATTACTTCGTGCAATTTCGACCGCGCTTTTATATCGCAATGAAAAGGATCCTCAAGCCATTGAGCTTCAACAATCGTTGGCTGAAAGCGGCGTGGTTTCAACATTGAAAAAATATACCGAATTACAAGATCATGATGTAATTGAGCAAATTGCAAAAATCTATCAAGATTTTATTAATTAATTCGATAAAAATCCCTCGGAATGCGCTTGAAAGGGATTTATTCTGATAGGAATAGTTTGTGTTATCGTCCGACCAAATTTATGAAAAACTCAATGAAGCCACTTCAATTCGCGGTTTCATTACTGCTTCGGTGGCTATTTTTGACGAAGCGGTCGATCAACTTATTCAGCGCGTTTTTCGCAAAACGGATTTTGCGGTCAAATCGGTTGTTGATTCTTTGTTTATGACCGGCGGACCTTTATTTGATTTATCGGTTCGCTTAAAGGTGCTTTTGGGGTTAGGTGTCATTACTCACGCTGTTTTTGAGGATATGTATGCTTTTATTAAGTTAAAAGAAAAATTAAGTAATGATGAAAAAGATTACCTTTTTTTCGATCAACTGATTATTGATTTTATCCGACAGCTCCATGTGGCGACCGAAAACGCTTTGCTGCATTTTCCGGATGAAAAGGAAGATATGCCGAATTCGTTGTGTTATCAAATTAAGGTGCAACGCAAAGAAAAACTCGTTCGTTCTTGTTTAATGCTAACAATCATTGAAATTTACGAACAACTTCAAATTGAAAGTCCGTTGTAACCTTGTTCTGTATTGGCGTTGCGCTGCGAAGTTGTTGTCAACGCGCTTTTATGCTTTATCTAAAAATTAGACTTTTCATAATATTATTATATAAAATTTACAAAATTTAATTTTATAATAAAAAATATTTACAAGTTGCCAAAAGTGTAAAAAACAATATAATGCGAGAACCGTTAATTTTTAACATGAGGCATTGTATGGAAAGTGTTATTTCTTTTGTTAGGTATATTGTTTCAGCATTTGAATCGCTTCTTCGTTGGATTGTCAATACATTTGACGGTCCGCTTTGGGATCTTACCGTTGTTACCCTTTTGCTTGTGGGCTTCTTCTTTACTATCACTACCGGTTTAGTGCAGTTGCGATTACTGCCGCGCAGTCTTCGGGAGATGTGGTCCGGTCGGGCGGCGGACGGTGAATCTTTAACGCCTTTCCAAGCATTTACGACCGGTTTGGCAAGTCGGGTCGGTGTGGGTAATATTGGCGGTGTGGCGACTGCGATTGCGCTGGGCGGGCCGGGCGCGGTATTTTGGATGTGGATTACGGCGATTATCGGTATGAGTAGTGCTTTTGCGGAGTCTTCTTTGGCGCAAGCCTATAAGGTTAAAGATCCGAACGGGATGTTTCGTGGCGGTCCGGCGTATTATATTAAACGTGGGTTAAAGGCACCTACATTGGCGATTATTTTTGCATTAACGCTAATTTTTTCCTTCGGCTTTGCCTTTAATGCGGTTCAGGCGAATTCTATTGTAGAAGCGACGCATAATGCGTGGGGATGGAACGCGGAATATATTGGTTTGATTTTAGTTGTGATAACAGCGGGGATCATTTTCGGCGGAGTGAAACGTATCGGTCAAATTTCTGCTAAAGTGGTGCCAATGATGGCGTTATTTTATCTTATCATGGCTGTCATTATCCTTGGGATGAATATTGATCGGGTGCCGGAAGTATTACACCGTATCATCGCCAGTGCCTTTGATTTTTCCGCTATGGCAGGCGGATTATTCGGCATGATCTTTTCTCAAGCCATGTTATTGGGAATCAAACGGGGTTTATTTTCCAATGAAGCCGGAATGGGATCTGCGCCGAATTCCGCAGCTACTTCAGATGCTAAACATCCGGCAAGTCAAGGGCTTATCCAAATGTTGGGGGTTTTTGTTGATACGATCGTGGTGTGTACCTGTACAGCAATTATTATCTTGATGTCGGATGATTATGGCAGCGAGACATTACGTGGCGTCTCTTTAACGCAAAAGGCACTTGAGTTTCATGTGGGCGAATTCGGCTTACATTTCTTGGCGTTTGTGATTTTGCTGTTTTGTTATACATCTATTATCGGTAATTATGCTTATGCGGAAAATAATGTCCGCTATGTGCGGAATAAACCCGGCTTTATTTTAGCTTTTCGCTTGGTTGTGCTATTTTTTGTTTATTTTGGTGCAGTACGCGAAGGAGGAATTGTATGGGCATTCGCAGATACGGTTATGGCATCCATGGCGTTAATCAATTTAATTTCTATTGTATTGCTTTCACCGATTGTTTGGATCATCCTCAAAGATTATAAAAAACAAATTAAAGCGGGCGTTATGCAACCGGTCTTTAAAATTGAAGACCATCCGGATCTCGTTCGTCGCGGAGTGGATCCGTTAATTTGGAAATCAAAAGAGTAAAACGATTGAGATGTATTGGGGCAGGGCGATAAGTTCTGCCCTTTTCTTTTGCTTTTATCTTTTGAATGCGGCTTAACCGTTAGGTATTAGGCTAATTTTCTGCTTTAGTCTATAATGGCGTCATTGTTTTAATTACGCAATGAGAAAATTATGGCACAAATCGCTGAAAACCCGCTCGTCTTGGTGGACGGTTCTTCCTATTTATATCGCGCGTTTCATGCCTTCCCGTCGCTAACCAATTCCCTTGGTGAGCCGACGGGTGCAATGTATGGCGTATTAAATATGCTGAAAAGTTTAATTTCGCAAGTTCAGCCGACGCATATTGCAGTCGTGTTTGATGCGAAAGGCAAAACCTTTCGTGATGAGATGTTTGAGCAATATAAATCTCATCGCCCGCCAATGCCGGATGAATTGCGGTCGCAAATTTTACCGTTACATAATATTATCAAAGCCTTGGGGATTCCTTTGTTGGTGGTGGAAGGTGTGGAGGCTGATGATGTTATCGGCACCTTGGCGCTACAGGCATCCAAAAAAGGGCAAAAAGTCCTGATCAGTACCGGCGATAAAGATATGGCGCAATTGGTGGACGATAATATTATGTTGATCAATACCATGAATAATACGCTGCTGGATCGTGCCGGAGTAATTGAAAAATATGGTATTCCGCCGGAATTAATTATTGATTATTTAGCCTTGATGGGCGATAGCTCGGATAATATTCCCGGGGTTGCCGGCGTGGGCGAGAAAACCGCCTTAGGTTTATTACAAGGGATCGGCAGTATGGCAGAAATTTATGCCAATTTGGATAAAGTTGCTGATTTGCCTATTCGTGGTGCGAAAAAATTAGGCGAAAAATTACAAGCTGCTAAAGCAGATGCGGATTTATCCTATTTGCTGGCGACCATCAAAACTGATGTAGCATTAGCGCTAACGCCGGATCAATTGACCTTGGGGCAAAATGATAATGACCAATTGATTGAATATTTTGCGCGTTATGAATTTAAACGCTGGCTAAATGAGGTGATGAGCGGGGAAAGTTCGCTGACCAATGGCGCTGAACAACGAGGGCTCTCTATCGCTTATCAAGCAACAGCGACCTTGCCGCAAGCGGAAAAAACGGAGAAAAGTGCGGTCAAAAATGTGATAAAAATTGACCGCACTTTATACCAACAAATTGATACGCAAGAAAAACTTGCCGCGTGGATTGCTAAAATTAACGCGGCGAAATTGATCGCCATTGATACGGAAACGGATTGTTTGGACGCTATGTCTGCGAATTTGGTAGGGATTTCCATTGCTTTAGAGCATGGTGAGGCTTGTTATATTCCGTTAGCGCATGTGCGTGAAGTGAGTGTTGCGCAGCCGCAAGGCGATTTATTTAGCGAAGATAAGGTTGCGGGAGAAGCCTGTTTTGAGCAGGTTTTGCCGCAGCTTTCTTTAGAGGATTGTTTAGCGCAATTAAAACCATTATTGGAAGATCCGCAGATTAGAAAAGTTGGGCAAAATTTGAAATATGATTTAATTGTGCTGGCTAATTATAATGTGCAACTTGCCGGGGTAGCGTTTGATACTATGCTGGAATCTTACGTGTTGAACAGTACGGGGCGGCATAATATGGACGATTTAGCCGAACGCTATTTGGGATATCAAACAATCGCGTTTGAAACCCTTGCCGGCAAAGGGAAAAATCAGCTGACCTTTGATAAAATTGATCTTGCTCAAGCGACGGAATATGCGGCGGAAGATGCGGATGTGACCATGAAATTGCATCAAACCTTGTGGCAAGAATTGTCGCAGATGCCGGAATTAGCGAATTTATTCAATGAGATAGAATTACCTTTGGTGAAAGTTTTATCGCGCATTGAGCGTCATGGCGTGTTAATTAATCCTCAAACCTTATTGGCACAATCGGAAGAAATTGCGCAAAGATTAACCGCACTTGAGCAGGCGGTACATCAAGAAGCAGGCGAAGTCTTTAATTTGGCATCCACGAAACAATTACAGGAAATATTGTTTGAGAAATTAGGCTTGCCGGTGATTGCTAAAACGCCGAAAGGAGCGCCCTCTACGAATGAGGAGGTCTTGGAGGAATTGGCGCAGCAAGGGCATGTGGTACCGAAATTGTTAATAGAACACCGCGGGCTTGCCAAATTAAAATCTACTTACACCGATAAATTACCACAGATGATTAACCCGCGAACCGGACGGGTGCATACCTCTTATCACCAAGCGGTAACCATTACGGGACGCCTGTCTTCCAGCGATCCGAATTTACAAAATATCCCCATTCGTAACGAAGAAGGGCGGCGTATTCGGCAAGCCTTTGTCGCTCCTCAAGATTTTTCCATTGTCGCCGCCGACTATTCGCAAATTGAGCTGCGACTTATGGCGCATTTATCACAAGATCCGAACTTGATTAAGGCTTTCGTGGAAGGAAAAGATGTCCATCGTTCTACCGCGGCAGAAATTTTTGGCTTACCAATGGACAGTGTTACTAATGAACAACGGCGTCGAGCAAAAGCAATTAATTTCGGTTTGATTTATGGTATGAGCGCTTTCGGATTAGCTCGTCAATTGGGGATTGGGCGCAATGAAGCGCAACAATATATCAATTTATATTTTCAACGTTATCCCGGTGTACAAACATTTATGACCGAGATCCGAGAAAAAGCCAAGGCGCAGGGGTATGTGGAAACCTTGTTTGGACGTCGTTTATATTTGCCGGAAATTCATTCCTCAAAGGCTATGCGACGCAAAGGTGCGGAGCGGGTGGCGATCAATGCGCCAATGCAAGGGACTGCTGCTGATATTATTAAGCGTGCAATGATTGCGTTGGATCGTGAAATTGCACAGGATCCGGATATTCGCATGATTATGCAAGTACATGATGAATTGGTGTTTGAAGTGCGGTCAAACAAGGTCGAAAAATATCGCCAATTGATCAAGAAAACTATGGAAAATGCCGCGAAGTTGGCTGTTCCATTAATTGTTGATGTTGGCGTCGGGGTTAATTGGGATGAGGCGCACTAGTCGCCATCTTCTTGAAAAATAGCGAAAAAATCACCGCACATTCCTTGCCTAACGGTGGGCGACGTGCTGAATTTACGCTATAATAGTTCACTTTTTATTTAACTTTTTAAGAATGAAGAATATGACAGCAAAATTTAATGTAAAAACCTTTCAAGGGATGATTTTGGCGCTTCAAGATTATTGGGCAACGCAGGGTTGTACTGTGGTACAACCCTTTGATATGGAGGTGGGCGCGGGAACATCACATCCAATGACCTGCTTGCGTGCACTTGGTCCGGAGCCTATGGCATTTGCTTATGTGCAGCCATCACGTCGCCCAACGGACGGTCGTTATGGCGAAAACCCAAACCGTTTGCAACATTATTACCAATTCCAAGTGGTGATCAAACCGTCACCGGATAACATTCAAGAACTTTATCTTGATAGCCTTAAAATGTTAGGTTTTGACCCAACCCAAAACGACATTCGTTTCGTGGAAGATAACTGGGAAAACCCAACCTTAGGCGCGTGGGGTTTAGGCTGGGAAGTGTGGTTAAATGGAATGGAAGTTACTCAATTTACCTATTTCCAACAAGTGGGCGGTTTAGAATGTAAACCGGTCACCGGCGAGATCACCTACGGTTTAGAGCGTTTGGCAATGTACATTCAAGGCGTAGACAGTGTGTATGATCTCATTTGGTCTGACGGTCCACTTGGCAAAACTACTTATGGCGACGTGTTCCATCAAAATGAAGTGGAACAATCCACCTATAACTTTGAATATGCCAACACCGATTTCTTATTCTACTGCTTCGACCAATATGAAAAAGAAGCCCAATTGTTATTGGCATTAGAAAAACCGTTACCGCTTCCGGCTTATGAACGTATCTTAAAAGCGGCGCACAGCTTCAACTTATTAGACGCTCGCAAAGCGATTTCGGTCACCGAACGCCAACGCTATATTTTACGCATTCGCGCCTTAACCAAAGGCGTTGCCGAAGCATACTACGCCAGTCGCGAAGCGTTAGGTTTCCCAAGTTGTAAGAAATAATTTTAACTTTCTCTTTTTAATTTTAAATCTCCCCCTAACTCTCTCTTTATAAAATAGGGGGGAATGATGAGGTAAATGTGATGAAACCTATTTTATATTTTGCTCACTGGTGTCCGGATACACCGCCTTTTGTTGCTGAATTAAAGCGTCTTGGTATTGATTATGAAGAACGCGAAATGACCACAGGCGGCGCGAACTTAAAAGCCTTTTTGAAACTGCGTGATAGCCACCCTGCTTTTCAATCGGTCAAAGCAAATGGGGCTATTGGCGTGCCTGCGTTGATTGATGGGGATAAGGTGATATTGGATTTGGCGAAGTTGGAAGATATTTTAGAGAAATAATGCAACCCTATTCGAGAGATCTTAAAATACTTTCTCAAAAACTACGTTCAACACAAACAGACGCAGAGCGTAAGTTATGGCAAAGCATAAACCGAGATCAGTTGTTAGATTTTCGGTTTAATCGACAAAAACCATTGTTAAATTACATTGTCGATTTTACTGAGCAACCGCACAATGCTTCACTCCATACATTAATGCGGGTACAAATTTAAGGAGGGTAAATGTTAGGTTTCTCAATATTAATTTCACTAGCGGATGATGAGCTGATAAATAGTAAACATCTTGAAATTAAGGATAGAGTTTTTACTGCTTGGAGAGCGGATGTTGGGGAAATTGATTGGATATTAAGACTTCACAAAGAAAACAGATGCAAATTAATTAAAGAAAACTATTTTTATCCAAATATTTATGAAATTCCTTGTGAAGAAATTAGAGCGTGGTTATCTCAAAATTCACCACAAAAAACTTTGAGTTCTAAAATTATGGTAGAAGATGAAAGTATCGAGCTTAATGATGACTATGATCCGCCCTTAACATTTAGAAATTTATCTTTGTTTAGAAGTTTAAGTCCGGAAACTCGATTACATATTACTGTTTGGGATTTAAGCTAAAATAGTACAATTATTTAAAATCAAAACGGTGCGTTAAAACGCCCCCTACAAGAGAAAACAAAATGACAACACAAAACTTCCTCGCCGAGATCGGCACTGAAGAGTTGCCACCGAAGGCACTCAAAAAATTAGCGACCGCGTTTGCGGAGAATGTTGAAGCGGAATTAAACCAAGCAGGTTTGACCTTTGACAAAGTAGAATGGTTTGCGACACCTCGTCGTTTAGCAGTGAAAGTGTTGGAGCTTGCGACAAGCCGGCCGAGCAAAGAAGTGGAAAAACGTGGACCGGCGGTGTCGGCGGCATTTGATGCGGACGGTAAGCCGACTAAAGCGGCAGAAGGTTGGGCGAGAGGCTGTGGCATTTCTGTTGAGCAAGCGGAACGTATTGCGACCGATAAAGGCGAATGGCTGATTCACCGTGCGGTGATCGAAGGTCAGCCGACCAAAAACTTGTTGCCGAGTATCATTAGTAATGCGCTTGCGAAATTACCAATCCCGAAAACCATGCGGTGGGGCGATAAAACCGAGCAGTTCGTGCGTCCTGTTCATACCGTGACCTTATTGTTAGGTGGCGAGTGTATTGAAGGCGAAATTTTAGGCGTGAAAAGCGGCACAACCATTCGTGGACACCGTTTCCTTGGCGAGCGTGAATTCCAAATTTCACACGCTGATCAATACCCTGCGTTATTGAAAGAAAAAGGCTCTGTAGTTGCTGATTTCCACGAACGTAAAGCGTTGATTTTGGCAAAATCGCAAGAAAAAGCGACCGCTCTTGGAGGTGTAGCAGATATTGAAGAAGATTTACTTGACGAAGTCACTTCATTGGTGGAATATCCGAATATATTAGCAGCAAAATTTGAGGAACGTTTTCTTGCTGTACCTGCGGAAGCCTTGGTTTACACAATGAAAGGCGACCAAAAATACTTCCCGCTATATGAAAAAACAGAAGGCGACAAAGCGGGTAAATTATTACCGCACTTTATCTTTGTATCGAACATCAACCCGGAAGATCCCGCCAAAATTATTGAGGGGAACGAAAAAGTGGTTCGCCCACGTTTAACGGATGCAGAGTTCTTCTTCAAAACCGATTTAAAACAGCGTTTAGAAGACCGGTTGCCACGCCTTGAATCTGTGTTGTTCCAACAACAATTAGGTTCGTTGTTAGACAAAACCAAACGTATTCAAGCGCTTGCCGGCGAAATTGCCGGTCAAATTGGAGCGAACAAAGCGAAAGCAGAACGTGCAGGCTTGCTGTCAAAATGTGATTTAATGACCAATATGGTGTTTGAGTTCACTGATACGCAAGGCGTGATGGGAATGCACTACGCGCGTCATGATGGCGAAGATGAAGAAGTGGCAGTGGCGTTAAACGAGCAATATATGCCTCGTTTTGCAGGCGATAAATTGCCGCAATCATTGGTGGCGAGCAGCGTCGCCTTAGCGGATAAATTCGACACACTGACGGGAATTTTCGGTATCGGTCAAGCTCCAAAAGGCAGTGCGGACCCATTCGCTTTACGTCGTACGGCATTAGGTGTGTTGCGTATTATAGTGGAGAAAAACGTACCGCTTGATCTGGCAGAAATCGTGAAAAAATCGACCGCACTTTTCGGCGATAAATTAACCAATGCCAATGTTGTTGAAGATGTGGTAGACTTTATGCTCGGTCGTTTCCGCGCCTGGTATCAAGATGAAGGCATTGCTGTGGACGTAATTCAAGCGGTGCTTGCACGTCGCCCTACTAAACCGGCGGACTTTGATGCGCGTGTGCGTGCAGTGTCGCATTTCCGTACCTTAGACAGCGCGGAAGCGTTGGCGGCAGCAAATAAAAGGGTGGGCAATATTCTTGCTAAAGTAGAGGGTGAAATTTCATCAGAAATTGACCGCACTTTACTCGTAGAACCGGAAGAAAAAGCCCTTGCCGAACAAGTGATTGCGTTACAAACGGCGCTTGCTCCATTATTTGCAAAAGGGGATTATCAAACGGCGTTAGTTCGTTTGGCGGATTTGCGAGAAGTGATTGATCATTTCT
Source organism: Actinobacillus seminis (assembly GCF_002263215.1). GTDB lineage: Bacteria > Pseudomonadota > Gammaproteobacteria > Enterobacterales > Pasteurellaceae > Actinobacillus_B > Actinobacillus_B seminis. The sequence continues at coordinate 240,268 of NZ_NLFK01000002.1, read as the reverse complement.
TTGATAAAGTCATGGTGAATGCGGAAGATCCGAAATTGCGCTTAAATCGTTTAGCGATTTTAAGCCACTTACAAAACTTGTTCTTACAAGTGGCGGATATTTCGTTGTTGCAATAAGCTGATGAACCATAGAGGCGGGCTAAGCTCGCTTTTGTTTTTTTAGCTGCAATATTTGATTAATAAAAAGCCCTTTGTGAAATATATTGTTACAAGAGGTTTTTATCATAGGAAAAATTATTTAAATAAAGTACGGTTTATAGCGGTACGTTTGAATTGGCTGATTAGCAATAATGTAAAAAGTACTACGTAAAAAGCAAAAATCACCACGATCCATTGCACCATTGACACCCCTAAAAATTCCCATACGTTATCGCTGCAAGAACCATAAGGTTGGAATAGAGATGGGAACCATTGATCCAACGGTAACGTTTGCGGAAATTCCGCAACCGTAGAGCATTGGTTCCAAGGACCCGGGTTCAGTTGGTAATCCAAATGTTTTAATACCAATAGTATCCCTTTCACCGAACTTCCTAAACCGATTAATAATGCGAGTATTCTGGTAACATTAAAACGCGAGAACAACATTCCGAGAAAACCGGAAAAGCCGATACCCATTAACGCGACACGCTCATAAATGCACATTACGCAAGGTGCTAAAGCCATACCGTGTTGAAAGTAAAGTGCAGTGCTTTCCAAAGCGATTACTGATAACAGTAACAGTATCCATCCTATTCTTTTTGTTGATAGCGTTTTTAAATAACTCAGCATCATTTTTCTTTTTTAATTGATGTTAATTTATGGCATTATCAATCCTAGCGAGGCTAAGATCTCCGTTGCAAATGGTAAAATAAATTCAACAGAAAGCAAACCAATAATTGATAATACGAGGGTATATGGTAATGCCATGTACACCATTCTACCATAAGATAATCGGATGAGTGGTGCTAGAGATGAGGTAAGCAAGAATAAAAATGCCGCTTGTCCGTTCGGGGTGGCGACGGATGGTAAGTTGGTACCTGTGTTAATCGCAACCGCCAACAATTCAAATTGGTGGGGGGAAATCGCACCGGCTGTCAATGCGGCTTTAGCTTCGTTAATATAAACGGTAGCAACGAAAACGTTATCCGAAATTGCCGATAATACACCGTTAAAGACATAAAATAACAGTAATTGTACATTTTCTGCGGCGGAAAGCACAAAATGGATAATCGGAGCAAATAAATGTTGATCGATAATCACTGCCACCACGGAGAAAAAGACCACTAAAAGCGCGGTAAAAGGTAAGGATTCTTGGAATGCTTTACCCAACGCGTGTTCACTGGTAATACCGCATAAGGAGGTACAGAAAATGATAATCGTTAATCCGATTAAACCAACTGCCGCCAAATGGAATGCTAAACCAATAATTAACCAAATACCGACCAGTGCCTGAATGATTAATTTTAAACGTTCTTGTTTATTCATTTTTTCTTCGCGGCTACGGTCAAATTGTGCCAACACGCCCCATACTCGACGCGGTAATTTTGCGCCATAACCGAATAAGTGGAATTTTTCCACCAATGCACAAGTCAATACGCCACAAATTAACACAGGAACCGTTACCGGAGACATCCTAAAGAAGAACTCTGCAAACCCCCATTTCGCTTGTTCGGCAATAATTAAATTTTGCGGTTCACCCACCATAGTCATCACCCCGCCCAAGGCAGTCCCAACCGCGGCGTGCATCATCAAACTACGTAAAAAGGCACGAAATTCTTCGAGAGTTTCCTTGCGATTAATGATGTGTTTATCGTCATTGATATCATCAGAATCCTCAAAGTTTTTACCGGAGGCAACTTTGTGATAGACCCCGTAAAAGCCCATACCAACACTGATAATGACCGCCACAACAGTTAATGCGTCTAAAAAGGCGGATAAAAAGGCTGCACTTAAACAGAAAGAAAGGGACAATACGATTTTGGAGCGAATTTGTAAGAGTAATTTGGTAAATACAAATAGCAATAATTGCTTCATAAAGTAAATACCGGCAACCATGAACATCAATAACAAAATAACTTCAAAGTTCGCCATGATTTCCGCTTTAACATGCTCCGGGTGGGTCATGCCGATAGCAACCGCTTCCAATGCCAACAATCCACCGGGTTGTAGCGGATAACATTTTAACGCCATTGCCAGCGTAAAAATAAATTCGGCAACTAACACCCAACCCGCCACAAAAGGGCTAATTGCAAAGAACAAGATAGGGTTAATCACCAAAAAAGCGACAATAGATAATTTATACCAATCCGGGCTTGAGCCGAGAAAATTTTTTAAAAATGCCTGAGTATAATTCATAATTTACAACCTTACAGCCTTAATCTTAAAAAACTATGATGGTTTAATTGTAATATATATTACTTTCAAGGATAATGAAAAATATCAAATTTGTTATACATTATCAAAAAATTTTTGACCAATTATAAGAAGAAAAACAGCATGAATGATCATCAATCCCTTCTCAAAGCGCAAAGTCCGGCGGGGTTAGCGGAAGAATATATTGTAAAAAGCATCTGGCATAACCATTTTCCACCGGGTTCCGATTTGCCGGCAGAGCGTGAATTGGCGGAAAAAATTGGGATTACTCGCACCACCTTACGAGAAGTATTGCAACGTTTAGCACGCGACGGATGGCTAAATATTCAGCACGGAAAAGCGACGCGCGTGAATAATATTTGGGAAACTGCCGGCCCCAATATTATCAAAACCCTCATTCAATTGGATAAATCGATTACGCCGGTGATTATTTCAAACGTCGTGTCATTGCGGACGAAAATGGCGGAATTTTATATTCCCGAAGCTATTCAAAATGATGCGACGCAATCGCTAAAACTGTTTGAAAATCTACCGCACTTAAAAGATACCGCTAAAGATTACGCGGCATTTGATTACGCGCTGTATCGCAGTTTTACTTTTATTGCGGATAAACCGGTTTACGGATTGATTTTAAACAGCTTTAAAGAATTATATTTGCAAGTCGCCTCATTGTTTTTTTCCTCGCCACAAGCACGCCATTTGACACTAAGTTTTTATCAAAAATTGCAGCAAAGTTGTGAGCATAATGATGCTCAGCAAGCCATTGTGCATATGCAAGAAAACCGTGAAAACAGCATTTCCATTTGGAAAGACTTACTGCATCATTTGCCGGATAATTTTGGTGAGCTATAAAATCAACATGAAGCCCCCGCAAGTAAAATCGCGGGGTATTTTTATTGATGATAATGTTGTAAGAAATTGGCAAATTTTCCTAAAGCATCTTCAATTTGATGCACATAAGGTAGCGTGACGATGCGGAAATGATCCGGCGCTTGCCAGTTAAACCCGCGTCCGTGTACCAGTAACACTTTCTCTTGTCTTAACAAATCCAATACCATTTTTTCGTCGTCATAAATATTAAATTTCTTAATATCAATTTTCGGGAACATATACAATGCGCCCATTGGTTTAGTACAACTGACCCCCGGAATTTGGTTAACCAGCTCGTAGGCTTTATTACGTTGTTCTAGCAAGCGCCCGCCCGGTAAAATAAATTCATTGATACTTTGATAGCCGCCTAATGCGGTTTGGATGGCGTGCTGCATTGGATGGTTGGCACACAAACGCATGGATGCCAACATATCTAATCCTTCAATATAGCCTTTTGCTGCCTTTTTCGGTCCGTTTAAAATCATCCAACCTTGACGAAAACCTGCTACCCGATAAGCTTTAGACAGTCCGTTAAAGGTGACGGTTAACAAATCCGGCGCTAATGCCGCAATATGATGATGTACCGCGTCATCATACAAAATTTTGTCGTAAATTTCGTCGGCAAAAACAATCAGACCGTGCTGGCGGGCAATTTCCACAATCTCCAACAGCACAGCTTTATTATACACCGCGCCGGTTGGGTTGTTTGGATTGATAATCACGATCGCTTTAGTTCGCGCAGTTACTTTACTTTTAATATCCTCAATTGCCGGAAACCAATCGGCTTGCTCATCGCATAAATAATGCACTGCCTTTCCGCCGGCAAGTGTCGCCGCCGCGGTCCACAACGGATAATCCGGCATTGGAATTAACACTTCATCACCATCATTAAGCAACGCTTGCATGGACATCATAATCAATTCCGATACGCCATTGCCGATATACACGTCGTTGACCGTTGCGCCTAAAATATTTTTCGATTGATAATATTGCACAATAGCTTTACGCGCGGAATACAACCCTTTTGAATCGCAATAGCCTTGCGCCGATGGCAAGTTGCGCAAAATGTCCACCAAGATTTCATCCGGTGCTTCGAAACCAAATGGTGCGGGATTTCCGATATTCAGTTTTAAAATTTTATTACCTTCTTCTTCTAGACGCAGCGCTTCTTTGTGCACTGGACCGCGAATGTCATAACAAACATGTTCTAATTTGTCTGATTTCGGAAAAACTCTTATCATGATGATCCTTGTATTACTTGCTATGCTTGAAAATCGGGAAAATCTTAACCGCACTTTACGCTTATTTTTCAAACTTGGAAAGATTTTATAAAAAAATTTCTTAAAGTGCGGTAGAATTAGCGTTTATTTTTAACTTATTTTACTGTTAAAGACAACGTTTTTCTCAATGGATAGTTTTCATTTTCTTAAAAAACAATTAATTGAAAAAATTAATACGTATCAACCACAGCACGAAGAAATTACCGTCTTGCAAAGCCAATCAGCGGTCGAAGTCAATCTATTGTCGTGGTTAAAAGCGCAGAATGTATATCCGCAATTTTATTTAAAACGACGCGACGAGGTGCAAACTTTCGCCGCAGTGGGCAAAGTGCGGTCGTTTTCGGATACAAATTTGGCGCAACAGTTTATTGAAACCCATGATTTCACTTTAATTGGCGGTTTAACCTTTGATGGCGAAACCTTACTTTATTTGCCGCGATTATTGTTGTTACAAGAAAAAGCTCAATTAAGCGCGCAGTTATTTATTGATAACCGCGTTGATTGGGCAACGGAAAAAACGCAGTTATTATCATTATTAGAAAATCTCGAAAAAACTACCGCACTTTTACCGATTCAGCAATCTATTTATCAATATTCGCCAACTGCCTCGCAAGCGCAATGGTGTCAATGGGTGGAAAATGCGCTGCAACATATTCAACAAGGACATGCCGGTAAAATCGTATTGGCAAATGAAACCCTTTTTCATACTGAACAACCGCTGTGTGCGAAAGAGGTGTTAGCGGAAAGTGAGCAATATAATGTCGGTTGTTATCATTTTTTACTGGCGCGGGATGCGGAATGTAGCTTTATTGGCTCGACACCGGAGCGTTTGTATCAGCGTGATGGCGATCAATTGCAAACAGAAGCCTTGGCAGGAACTGCATTTATGAGCGAAGATGAACAATTAAACCGCCAGCAAGCCACTTGGTTATTGCATGATCCCAAAAATATTTATGAAAATAGCCTCGTGGTAGAAGATATTCAGCAAAATTTACGTCCGTTCAGCACGCAAATTGAAGTCTCGGAATTAGGCATCAAACAGTTGCGCCAAGTGCAACATTTAAGACGACCAATTTCGGCTAAATTAGCGGAAAATTGTGGCGATAGTGTTTGTTTGCAAGCTATACATCCGACCGCTGCGGTCGCCGGATTACCACGTCAAGCAGCGAAACAATTTTTACAGCAAACCGAAACCTTTCAACGCAGTTGGTATGCCGGAACCCTAGGATTTATGCGCCAACAGCAGGCTGAATTTTGTGTGGCAATCCGTTCCGCTTTTATTGAGCAAAATAAAATTCGAGTTTTTGCCGGTGCGGGTATTGTTGAGGGTTCAATTCCCTTGTTAGAATGGCAGGAAATTGAACGTAAAGCTTTAGGATTAATATCATTATTACAAGAATAAACGGAGAATAGTATGTCAGTTAGCGTATTTAATCGTTGTTGGTCAAAAGTGATTTTAGAAACCTTGGTTCATCGAGGTATTCACCACTTTTGTATTGCTCCGGGATCGCGCTCGACTCCGTTGACCCTTGAAGCCGGACGCTTGCAAGAGGCGGGACGAGCAAGTTGCCACACCCATTTTGACGAACGCGGTCTTGGTTTTTTTGCCCTTGGATTAGCAAAATCGACGCGAACTACCGTGGCTGTAATTGTAACTTCCGGTAGTGCTGTCGCCAATTTATATCCGGCGGTAGTAGAAGCTCGACAAACGGGCGTGAATTTAGTCATTTTAACCGCCGATCGACCGCCGGAATTATGGGAATGCGGTGCTAATCAAGCAATTTTGCAGCAAAATATGTTTGCTGATTATCCGATTGCGAATGTCAACTTACCTCGTCCGAGCGCGGATTTTTCCACTAATTGGTTGATTTCCGTGTTGGATCAAGCCTGTTATCAGCAGCAATGTCGCGCGGGTGTGGTGCATATTAATGTGCCTTTTGCTGAACCGTTATATGAAGCCAAGGCGGAGGAAATTGATTTGCATCCTTGGCTTGCTAATATTCAGCGTTGGTTTACGCAACATAAAACTTGGGTGGATCATCAAGTATTGCAGCGCGAAGTGTTAATGCATGAAAATTGGGATTACTGGCGTACCAAAAAAGGTGTAGTGGTCGTTGGTAAATTGCCGCCGGAACAAGCTATGGGTATTCATGCTTGGGCGGAAACCATGGGCTGGATTTTGGTGACTGATATCCAATCCATGGTCGAACCAATTTTACCTTATGCGGATGTTTGGTTAGCAAATCAAACCGTAAAACAAAAATTGTTGCAGGCGGATATCGTTATTCAATTGGGAGCGCGGTTTATTAGTAAACGCATTAACCAATTCTTGAGCGAATTTAAAAATGAATATTGGATTGTGGAAGAAAGTCAAAATGCGGTGGATCCGTATCATCATTCACACACACGATTTAACGCCAAAGTGCATCATTGGCTACGTGCCCATCCACCACTTCGTCAAAAACCTTGGTTGTTAGAGCCTCTAGCCTTATCTGGTTTTTGCGCTACATTTATTGAAGATCAAGTAGGATCGAATTTAAACGAAGCGTCGTTGGCACATCAAGTGGGGCGCTTAATGCAACATGGCGGTAATTTATTTTTAGGCAACAGTTTATTTGTGCGCTTAGTGGATGCGTTAACCAAATTGCCGGAGGGGACACAAGTTTATACTAATCGCGGCGCCAGCGGAATTGACGGATTATTAGCGACTGCCGCGGGGATAAGCGTAGGTTCGATGCAACCGTTGATTGCAATGATTGGCGATACTTCCGCGCTGTATGATTTGAACTCCTTGGCATTATTGAAAAAAGTCAGTCAGCCTATGATCCTATTTGTTATTAATAATAACGGTGGCGCGATTTTCGATATTTTATCGGTGGATAAGGAAGTGAAAGAGAGATTCTACCGTATGCCACACAATATGGAATTTTCCCACGTTGCCTCCATGTTTGACCTCAAGTATGCACGCCCTTATACGTGGGCAGATTTGAGTTCGGTGTTTAAACAAGCCTTATTGCGTAAAGAAGCGACTATTATTGAAATTAAAGTCAATAACAGTGATGGAAGCAGTACTTATAAACACTTGATTGAGCAAATTAGTTATGCCGTGATCGGCGGTTAGTGCGCAAAAATTCAGATTTAATGATGAGGGGAAGTGGAAGAAATCCGCCAAATGAGATCCCTAAAACTTCCCTATCATATCAATTTCACCATAAAAGAAAAGCAACTTTTTCTAAATTTACTACTTTGATCATATTTTCAAACATTTCTTGTTAATTTCCCCAATCTCCTCTTGAAAACTTTATCCAAGAAGTCTATCTTGTCATTAAGGATTTTCACTAGAGTAGAAATACTCATCATAAACAAAGAGGTAAATGCTATGACTCTAAACATTACAAGTAAACAAATGGAAATCACCCCGGCAATTCGCGCTCATATTGAAGAAAGACTTGCTAAATTAGGTAAATGGCAAACTCAACTGATTAATCCACACTTCATTTTAAATAAAATTCCAAAAGGATTTTCCGTTGAAGCGTCTATTGGTACTCCGGTTGGTGATTTATTTGCCGGCAGCGAGTCTGAAGATATGTATAAAGCGATTAATGAAGTAGAAGAAAAATTGGAAAAACAATTAAATAAATTACAGCATAAAGGAGAATCTCGGCGCGCTGATGCACGTTTAAAAGACTCTTTCCAAGAATAATTTAACCTTTTACATGACAAATTTAACTGCATCTCATCTGGGATGCAGTTTTTGTTTGACCGTCTTTTATTGCATCAACGATTTGCAAAAGATATAAAAAACCGCACTCAAGTGCGGTCAGACCGCTGACAAACCTTTAGACATTTATCTGGAGGTTTGATCTAATAAGCATATCAAACAGAGGAAATACTTATGGTCAAAAATACCCAATCCCCTCAATATGAGTTCAAGAGGATAAGTCTTGAACAGCTCGTACCTAAAGACCGCCTTGTCCGTAAAATCGATAAAGCGATTGAGTTTGAATTTATTCGTGATATTGTGCGGCAAGCGGTTGTAGAGGATTAAGCAAAGTTCAAATGCAATGCTTTTTGGCAAGTATTGCCCAAAATATCAAGAAGATAACTCTTGTTATCCGGACTATTTTATATTGTTTTATGGCTTGGATAAGGGAATATACTCGGAATGGGCGTTCTAAAATTAGTAGGGTAAGAATATTGGTTTACAAGCTATCAAATACAAAACAACTCCACTATTTTTTATTGATTGTAAAAATAGTGGGGCGGGGTCATTGGTCTGAATCGATGGCAATTACCACCGATTTTTTTAGGTTTTGGAAAACGGGCAGTTCCTGAATTGCGGTTGGGGAGATTATTTTGCTTTTTTATCAAACCGACTGTTGAGCTATTCAATAGTTTGAGCTTCTTCATACTCTTTTCAAATATGAGAAGACGTATCTATACAAGCGGAAAATGCACTCTGTGTTTTTTGAAAAAACTTTTTTCGCATTAAGGTGAAAAAAAAGAGTTGGTTTGGTTACCAACTCTTTTTACACTTTGATTAGATTTGATTAGAATTGTACATCAAGTCCCAAAATAAAATTTCTTCCCATTTGTAGGACATAAGGCAGAAATGAGTTGTGAATATATATTTTCTCATTGAGCAAATTGTTGGCTTGTAAGGAGATTTTATAGTTCACTTCTTTATATTTATTCACATAATCAATGCCGAGATTGAGGAGGTGATAGCCTTTGGTTTTTTGTTCATAAATATCAATTTTATCTAATGTGTTTCCGGCAACTTTATCCGGTCGATCATCATCTTTTTCTCTGGTGAATAAGGATTTGGAGATTTTATCTTGTTTAAATACTCGGGTGTATTCTATAAAACCTGACCACGAGGAATTAAATTGGCTGTTCAATCTCAATCCTATTCTTGCCGGTGGAACTCGAGGTGCATTACGATTCGGGCGATCTATCTGTTCTCTACCAACCATTTCGTAGTCACATTCTTCTTCATTCCATTCATTTGTGAAACATTGTTCACGATAAATTTTATCACCGAAAATTTTAGGTAAATCAAATAATTTTCCACGAACATAATCACCAAATAATGTCATTTGATGATTTGGCGTAAAGTGATAACTTATTTCTCCTTCAATTCCTTGAAATTTTGCTTTTGATTGTAAATGGCGTCTTACATATAAATTTCCGCTACGGTAAAGGTTTTCAGCGTGAATATAGTTTTTAAATCGATTTTGATAAATACTTAATTTATACTCCCATTTATCACTTAGATGTTCCAGCGTAATTTCAATATTATTTGAGCGTTCTTTGTTTAAATGACGGTTGCCATATTCAAAAGAGTTTGTCGCTAGGTGTTTACCGTAATAATACAGCTCTTTTGCTGTAGGTAATCGTTCATTGTGTGATAGATTTAATGAAATAGAATAGTCCGGATGGAAATTCCATAAACCGGTTAGCGAGTAAGAAAACGCTTGTTGTTTATTGGTTGATAAATCCGGGTACTCACTACCTGGAGGGGTGTACTTTTTAAGTAAATCCATATCGTAATCAACAGGAATTCGTTGCTTTTCAAAGCGTCCGGCTAACTCAAAGATAAAATTTTTGTAACTGAACTGTTCCAAGCCAAAAAGACTGAATTGTTTAGACGTATTGCTGACTAACGGATTACGTTCACTTATTTCACGTTCGCCGATAGTTGTCGGTACATCTCCCAAATTGGTGGCGGTCCAATGCGTGATACCCTTGTTTTTTGTGTTTGATATTGTGCGCCCCAGATGCCGGTTAGGTTACCAATGGGCTGATGGTGAAATTCAATTCTTCCGTTAAATCCCCGATTGGTAAACCGTGCCAGTGGTTTACCATATAATGCTTGAGCATCTTTTATTTTTCTTTCTTTAATGTATTTAGGATCATTATCGCTGATATAAGTCTTACCGTCTCCTTTTTCATCATGATAATAATCTGCCCAAGCGAAACTGAATTTCATTCGTTCAATACCTTTGAACGGTTGTCTTATTTCCCCTTGTAAATCGATCCGTTTTGCTTCCATATCAACCTATGGACCGGGAGAGCTGTGATCGTGTTTATGCCTATAGACATTGTCATGGCTGTGCGGTTTATTAAGATCATGATCCGTACCGCAATGGAAATGGATCGTACGAATCATATCCGAGTCTTCCATTAGATGTGATATTTCCGTGGTATCACAGAGTTTTGGTCTGTCTCATAAATATGAGTACTACAACTATCCAGCATATAGTTATGACCGGGTAAACCATATCGGTCTTTACGACGGCTATAAGAAACGCCGATATATCCATTATCTTCAATAAATGATAAACCGATCGTTCCGACTTTAGATCGGTTATAGGTGTCGGGAACATAATTCAATGTTTCACCCAAATTAATGGCGGGAACATGGTAATTATCAGAATGGCGTTGTAGCCTTTCTAAGCGCAACGCGATGTTTTTACCTAAAGCAAGACTTACTCCTGCTGTTAGGGCTTTCTCTTTACTTGCTCTATCTAAACGGGAATAGATTTCTCCCTCATAACCGTTTTTCGGCATTTCGGTTAAGATCCGTTTATCGACAACATTAATAACACCTGCCGGAGAGGCACTCGCATAAGTAAAGTTGATGTTCCTCGAACAATTTCAACTTGTTGGGCTAATAAAGAATCTGCTGCAATAGCATGATCCGGTGAAATTGTGGACATATCAACCACATCCGAACTGTTTTGTAATATTTTTATTCTTACGCCCTCTTGTCCACGAATAATCGGTGAGCTGGAACCACCGACAAAAGGGTTACTGTGTATACCGAGTTCACCGGCTAGGGCATTTCCCAATGTGGCTGAACGAAAGGCGAGTTTTTTCTATCTACAACATTATCACTTAAATTTATTGTTTTTTCGGCAATACTTCCCGATAACTTATTTTGTTGAGATGTTTCAACACTGATTTCATCAAGTATTTCGGTTCCCTGTGCATGAGCGGTATTAATACTGATGTAACCGGATATTAATAAAGCAATCATCATCTTTTTATACATTTTTTCTCTCAAATATCGCAAGATTAACTTTAATAAAAATTAATCTCATTACAAATCTTATTTTGTGACGAAAAATAATAAATAAAAAATGAGGAAATTACAAAGGATAAATACGTTAAAAAAAAGATCGATGGAAGGGTATTACTTTCAAATTAACAGCATATTTTTTCAACATCATCTAAATGAGGCTTTGTGATCTTTTTTTTCTCAAAATTTTAGGAGATCACATGGAAGATCACACCAACCGATGACAAAGGCACATTTTGATTTACAAGGCGAACATTTAAAAATAGCTAATTTATTGAAATATATATTTTTTGACAAGGCTTACAACATTTTATAGTGTATTGGCGGAACGGACGGGACTCGAACCCGCGACCCCCTGCGTGACAGGCAGGTATTCTAACCAGCTGAACTACCGCTCCGGATATAGGTAAAATTGAAATTGGCGGAATGGACGGGACTCGAACCCGCGACCCCCTGCGTGACAGGCAGGTATTCTAACCAGCTGAACTACCACTCCGCACAGGTGGAGAAAATAATAATCGCGAAAGAGATGTTCGTCAACTTTTTTTTATGTTTTATCAGTTAGTTGCTTAATCCATAAGCATTTTGGCTAATGTACTTTTTCAGCATCATGGTTTTTTGTCCACAAACACTGATTATTGCTTTTTTTATTGATCAATTGGAGGTAATCCAAATGGGCTTTTTCTTCTTCCTCGCTTGGTTTTAAACGCACTAAATCCGACGAAAAACTGACCGCACTTTGTTCATAGACTTCGGATTCCGCTTGCGGCATCTCAGCTTCATTATCATCAAATAAGCTGGTTTGCCCGCCGGTCATTGCCAAGTAAACATCACCTAATATTTCCGCATCAAGTAACGCCCCGTGCAATGTACGCTTACTATTATCAATATGTAAACGGTCGCAAAGCGCATCTAAGCTATTACGTTTACCGGGATACATTTGACGCGCCATTTGCAGCGTATCCGTGACGACACAAATATCGTGGGTTTTGACATTAATATGATGTTTGGCAAACTCGTAATCCATGAAGCCTACGTCGAAGGGGGCGTTGTGAATCAGCAATTCAGCACCTTGAATAAATTGCACGAATTCCTGCGCCACCGCAGCAAAATCCGGTTTATCTTCCAACATTTCGTCGGTGATGCCATGCACTTTAACGGCTTCAGGATCCACAGGTCGATCCGGTTTGATATACAAATGCAATTTGCGTCCGGTATAACGTCGGTTGATCATTTCCACTGCGCCAATTTCAATAATACAGTGTCCTTCGTAGTGGGCACCGAATTGGTTCATCCCTGTGGTTTCTGTATCCAATATAATTTGTCTCGTCGGATTTATTTCAATGCTCATGGGTTTTGCTATCTCTTTCATTTATTTTGCGGTATTATCGCCTCATTTAATTGAAATGAATAGTTAAAATCAACAGATGACACGAAAAAAGATTGATATTTTTACTGATGGTTCTTGCTTGGGAAATCCGGGATGTGGCGGGATTGGCATTTTATTGCGCTATAAACAGCATGAAAAACAGATTTCAAAAGGGTATTTTTTGACTACAAATAATCGAATGGAATTGTTGGCGGTAATTGAGGCGTTAAATACCTTAACCGAAGCCTGCGAAGTGACGGTGCATAGCGATAGTCAATATATGAAAAACGGGATCACGCGGTGGATTTTCAATTGGAAGCGGAATAATTGGAAAGCAAGTAGCGGCAAGGCGGTAAAAAACCAAGATTTATGGCAACAATTGGATCAAGCCATTTTGCCCCATGATATTCATTGGCAGTGGGTGAAAGGACATAATGGACATCACGAAAATGAAATTTGCGATCAGTTAGCAAAACGAGGGGCGGAAAATCCGACTTTACAGGATACGGGCTATCTTCCCGAATCATGATGGGCAAGCGTACCCACCATGATCAAAGGCAATTAAGGCAATTTTGCGATTACTGCATAGCCTGATAGTCACCATCAGCGCAAATAAACGCTGATTCGCCTTGTTTTAATTCAAGTGCGGTCTGATTTTGGCGAATTTTTAGTGAACCTTCCATTACCAATAAAATCTCGGCGCTTTGCGCGTGTAAATCAAGCTTGTCTTGAGGCTGATAACGCAGATTGCTTAAAGCAAAATCTTCTGCCGGCGTCTCATAGGTCATGATAGCGTTTTGTGCATCCGCAGCCGGAATAATTTGCGGAATAATCTCACGGCAATCAACCACTTTGAGCAGTTCCGGAATATCCACATGTTTGGGCGTTAAGCCGCCACGAATAACGTTGTCGGAACACGCCATCAATTCAATGTTTTGACCGCGTAAATAGGCATGAGGAATGCCGGCATCTTGATAAATACCTTCCCCTTGTTTAACCTGCACAATATTAAACAAATAAAAACAAACCAGCCCGGCATCCAATTTATCTTCGGAAATTTCCATGCTTTCCATGCAGTACAACACCCAATAATCCGGATTGTCCAAGGAAAATTGGTTATTTTTTTCAAGCGTTTTTGGGGGTATTGCGCCTTAAGCGAGGGTAAAGACAGAAATACAACATCGATTTTATGAATTTTTTTAGTATGCCGCTTTTGATCTGTTACCGTTTTTGTAAAAACACAAAAATCATTTTGTTTTAAGCGAAAAATGTGGTATCAATAGAGAAATATAATATACCGATTATCTTATTTCTTATGTTTATTTCTGCTTTTGACCGCCTCATTATTAACCTCGTAGTGATTATTATCGCTGCGAGGGGTGTGTTGATGAGTGAATAAATCCGGATGATAATCGATCAACAAAAACCCTCGCTATTCTTTGGTGGGGGTTTTTTAATGGATGCCAATCTCCATCAAGTGAAAGCGAATTAACAATGTTAAAGGTGAAATATGAACGGTGCAAATTTAGTCGTCGAATGCTTAAAAGCCCACGGTGTAACCACATTATTCGGCTACCCCGGCGGTGCGATTATGCCGGTGTACGACGCCATCTACGATTCCGGATTGGATCATTTACTTTGTCGTAACGAACAAGGCGCGGCAATGGCTGCCATCGGGTATGCGCGCGCGAGCGGAAAAACCGGCGTGTGCATTGCCACGTCCGGACCGGGCGCCACCAATTTGGTGACCGGCTTAGGTGATGCCTTAATGGATTCCGTTCCTATCGTTGCCATCACAGGACAAGTCTCTTCCGCCTTTATCGGTACCGATGCTTTCCAAGAAGCTGATGTATTAGGCTTATCCTTGGCTTGTACTAAACACAGTTTTATCGTACAAAATATCGAAGAATTACCCCTCATCATGGCACAAGCCTTTCAAATTGCGCAAAGCGGACGCCCCGGTCCGGTATTAGTCGATATTCCGAAAGACGTCCAATTCTCTCCGACAACAAGCCGACCTGTGGTATATGATAAACTGCCAATAACAGCACAAAATTCGACCGCACTTCAACAAGCATCAAAATTATTGGCGCAAGCCAAACGTCCGGTACTTTATGTAGGGGGCGGCGTCGGTATGGCTGGGGGCGTTAAAGCAGTCAGATCCTTTCTTGAACACAGCAATATTCCTTCCGTTTCCACCCTCAAAGGCTTAGGCGTTATTCCGCCGCAACACCCGTTGTATATGGGCATGATCGGAATGCACGGCACCAAAGCGGCGAATTATGCGGTTCAGGAATGCGATTTGTTAATTGCGTGCGGCGCCCGATTTGACGACCGTGTCACCGGAAAATTAGACACCTTTGCTCCTCATGCCAAAGTGATCCACATTGATATTGATATTGCCGAGATCAACAAATTACGCAAAGCCGACGTTGCCTTGCAGGGTAATTTAATTGAAGCCATTGATGCCCTTGCACAACCTTTGGAAATTGAGGCTTGGCGTGCGGATATTCGTCGGTTAAAAGCAGATTTTGATTTTACTTACCAAGCCAATCAAGGTGATGGCGAAATCGATCCTTGGGCATTATTACATACCCTTTCACAACGTAAAGCACCCAATATGATCATCACCACGGACGTCGGTCAGCACCAAATGTGGTCGGCACAACATATGCAACACGAAGCGCCGGAAAACTTCATCACCTCCGCCGGATTCGGCACCATGGGCTTTGGTTTGCCGGCGGCAATCGGTGCGGCAAAAGCGCGACCGCAAGATCCCGCTATGGTGATCACCGGCGACGGTTCCTTTATGATGAATGTGCAAGAGCTGGGATCCATCAAGCGCGGTCATTTACCGGTGAAAATTTTATTATTGGACAACCAACGTTTGGGTATGGTACGCCAGTGGCAATCGTTATTTTTCCATGGTCGCCACAGCCAAACGATTCTGGATGATAATCCAGATTTTGTGATGCTCGCCAATGCCTTTGATATTCCGGCGGAACGCATTGAAAATGCCGGCGAAGTCTCAGCGGCATTGGATCGTTTACTCAATAGTGAAGGCGCTTATTTGCTTCATGTTTGTATTCCGGATGAAGAAAACGTGTGGCCTTTGGTTCCGCCAAATGCCTGTAATAATGATATGTTAGATGAAGACATCGGTGTATAAGGAAAATAAAAATGCAACAATATCAATTTGTTATAAGAGCTAATAAACGACCTGAAACCCTTGAACGCTTACTGCGCGTCATTCGTCATCGCGGATTTGAAGTACTTTCCTTACGAGCAGAAAATGAGGGAGCAGAAATAAGATTAAACGTCGTAGTGCAAAGTGAAAGAAATATTACGTTATTACACAACCAATTAAGCAAATTACCGGACGTTCTCGCGCTTACTTAAAAATAGCGTAATAAGAACCGCACTTTACATAAGTTCAGATAATACATATTACTATTGGAGATGATTATGCCTAAATTACGTTCCGCGACCAGTACGCAAGGTCGCAATATGGCAGGCGCACGTGCCTTATGGCGTGCGACGGGAATGAAAGAAAATGATTTCGGTAAACCGATTATTGCGGTAGTGAACTCGTTCACGCAATTTGTACCCGGTCATGTTCACTTAAAAGACATCGGGCAGTTGGTTGCCGGCGCAATTGAAGATGCCGGCGGAGTCGCAAAAGAATTCAATACAATCGCAGTAGACGATGGGATCGCCATGGGACATGGCGGTATGCTGTATTCCTTACCAAGCCGCGATTTAATTGCCGACAGCGTAGAATACATGGTAAACGCCCATTGCGCTGATGCCATGGTCTGTATCTCTAACTGTGACAAAATCACGCCGGGAATGTTAATGGCGGCACTGCGCCTTAATATTCCGACCATTTTTGTCTCCGGCGGTCCGATGGAAGCGGGAAAAACCAAACTTTCCGATAAAATTATCAAACTTGATTTGATTGATGCCATGATCCAAAGTGCGGATAAAAATGTTTCCGATGAAGATGTGGCGACGGTGGAACGCTCTGCTTGTCCGACCTGCGGTTCTTGTTCCGGAATGTTTACCGCCAACTCTATGAACTGTTTAACCGAGGCATTAGGGTTAAGCCTACCGGGTAATGGCTCCTGTCTCGCTTCGCACGCTGATCGTAAACAATTATTCTTAGACGCGGGAAAACAAATTGTTGAGTTATGTAAAAAATATTACGAGCAAGAAGACGCTTCCGTGCTTCCGCGCGCGATCGCCGGCAAAGCGGCTTTCAATAACGCCATGAGCTTGGATATTGCCATGGGCGGTTCCACCAACACCGTATTACACTTACTTGCCGCCGCGCAAGAAGCGGAAGTGGATTTTACCATGAGCGATATTGACCGCTTATCCCGCCGCGTGCCTTGTTTAAGCAAAGTGGCGCCAAATACAGGTAAATATCATATGGAAGATGTCCACCGTGCCGGCGGGATTATGGCAATTTTAGGCGAGTTGGATCGCGCTGGTTTATTACACAACCAAACCCGCACCGTACTCGGTTTAAGCCTTGCTGAACAAATTGCCAAATACGATATTATGTTAACCGAAGATGAAGCGGTACATAAATTCTTCCGTGCAGGGCCTGCCGGTATTCGCACCACACAAGCTTTCTCACAAGATACCCGTTGGGAAAGTGTGGATAATGATCGTCAACAGGGTTGTATACGCAGCAAAGCATTCGCCTACAGCCAAGATGGCGGGTTGGCAATGTTATCCGGCAATATCGCGCTTGACGGTTGTATCGTCAAAACTGCCGGTGTGGACGAATCCATCTTAAAATTCAAAGGCGAAGCTATCGTATTTGAAAGCCAAGAAGAAGCGGTTGATGGTATTTTGGGCGGCAAAGTACGTGCCGGTCATGTAGTGGTTATCCGCTATGAAGGACCGAAAGGCGGACCGGGAATGCAAGAAATGCTATATCCGACCAGCTATTTAAAATCCATGGGACTTGGTAAAGCCTGTGCCTTGTTAACCGACGGACGTTTCTCCGGCGGAACTTCCGGATTATCTATCGGTCATTGTTCACCGGAAGCAGCTTCCGGCGGTACTATTGGTCTGGTTAAAGACGGAGATATAATTGAGATCGATATTCCAAACCGAAAAATTGAATTGGCAGTTTCCGACACTGAACTTGCCCTACGTCGTGCCGAACAGGATGCCAAAGGTTGGAAACCGGCAAATCGCCAACGCGAAGTGTCTTTTGCGTTAAAAGTTTATGGTCATTTCGCAACATCCGCAGATAAAGGTGCGGTACGAGATAAAAGTAAAATTTAAATAATCACAACAAAAGTGCGGTCGTTTTAACCGCACTTTTGTATTAGGAAATGAAAATGGTAAATGAACTCACTCCAAACCTGCCCACCGGTGCAGAATACTTAAAAGCGATTTTAAGTTCAAAAGTCTATGAATTGGCGCAAGTGACGCCATTACAACCCATGGAAAAATTATCCGAACGGTTGGGCAATAAAATTTTTGTAAAACGTGAAGATCGTCAGCCGGTTCACAGCTTTAAATTACGTGGCGCTTATGCCATGATCGCAAGCCTCACGGCGGAGCAAAAATCCGCCGGTGTGATTGCGGCGTCCGCCGGTAACCACGCGCAAGGTGTGGCATTGTCCGCCAAAAACTTGGTTTAAAAGCCTTAATTGTGATGCCGCAAAATACGCCGAGTATTAAAGTTGATGCGGTACGCGGTTATGGCGGAGAGGTATTGTTACATGGAGCCAATTTTGACGAAGCCAAAGCCAAAGCGATAGAACTCTCGCAAACCAAACACATGACCTTTATCCCACCGTTCGATCATCCGTCGATCATCTCCGGTCAAGGTTCTTTAGCATTGGAATTGTTACAACAAAATACCCATATCGATCGAATTTTTGTGCCCGTCGGCGGTGGCGGTTTGGTCGCGGGTATCGCAGTGTTAATCAAACAGCTTATGCCGGAAATTAAAGTGATCGGCGTTGAAAGCAAAGATTCCGCCTGTTTATATACCGCATTAAATGCCGGTAAACCCGTCGATTTAGAACGCGTCGGGTTATTTGCCGACGGAGTGGCAGTCAAACGTATCGGCGATGAAACCTTTCGTCTTTGTCAGCAATATTTAGATGATGTGGTGTTGGTTGATAGCGATGAAATCTGCGCCGCCATGAAAGATATGTTTGAAAATGTGCGCGCCATTGCTGAACCATCGGGAGCCTTATCCCTTGCCGGACTAAAAAAATACGTTAAAGAACATCAAATTCAAGGGGAAACCTTAGTCAATATTTTGTCCGGCGCCAATTTGAATTTCCACACCTTGCGTTATGTATCCGAACGTTGCGAAATCGGGGAAAAGCATGAAGCCATGCTGGCAGTCACAATTCCGGAAGCCAAAGGCAGTTTCTTACGTTTTTGCCATTTATTAGGCGACCGCGCTGTAACGGAATTCAACTATCGCTACGCCGACCAAAAACAGGCGTGCATTTTCGTCGGGGTGCGCATTCGCGGTGAAGATGAGAAAATGGAAATCATCAATCACCTACAAGAAAACGATTATTCGGTGATGGATCTTTCCGACGACGATGTCGCTAAAACCCATATTCGTTACATGATCGGCGGACGATCTTCCAGCCCGCAAAAAGAGCGGTTATATAGTTTCGAGTTTCCGGAACAAAAAGGGGCATTGTTGAAATTCTTAGAAATGTTAGGGACGCATTGGAATATTTCCCTCTTCCACTACCGCGCCCACGGTGCCGATTATGGCAACGTCCTCGCCGGTTTCCAATTAACCGATGCGGACGGAATCCGCTTCAATGATCATTTGGAAGAACTTGCCTACACCTACCAAGACGTTACCGAAAGCCCCGCTTATCGGTATTTTTTAGGATAAAAATCTAAAAGTCAGGGAAAATTATCCCTGACTTTTTCAATACAGATTGGCGTAAACTCGATTTTTATTTCCGTTCTCCTCTCGTTCACTAAGGAAAACGGACATTACCACAGATAGCCGACAGAAACGGAACCTGCCGTTTTACCTCGAGAGTTACTGTTTCCTTGTAATCTGAGCATAATTTTTCCATTATCGCTCATTTTGGAATACCCCACCGCTACCGCATTTTGACCGTCATAAGTCGCTGTCGAGACAGAAAGCATAGATGTTCCCGGCATAGACGTCACAGCCAATCCGGCAGCCGCATTTGCTCCTGCAATCCCTGCTCTTAGGTTTTTATCGGTGGTTTCCAATTTATGTGCGGTTTGTGAATGCAGGCTATCCACATACCCCTTGTTAACCACGGTATTCGGTGAAGAGTTCGGCGTTAAATCCGGCACTCTGATTTCTCCTTTCTCCCCGTCAATCTCAATACGTTGACCTTGCGGGTTGGTCAAGGTTAATCCGCTTGAGGTGAGCGTTGTACCGTGCTTACCATCCGTTAATTTTACTCCATCGGAACCGTAATGTGCCGATTTGCCGTCTTTATGAGTTACCCGTAATCCGTTGCCGTCAAGACGGGATTTATTCCCTTCTACAGTTTCTTTGGTTTCAAAAGAGGTCATGTTTTTCAACGTGTCGGACAGTTTGACTTCCAGTCCCGTCTCGGAGGCGTCCACTTTAATATTGCCCGCCGCCGTGGTCGCACTGTTAAACTCCCCCTCGCCTTTGATGGTCAATTTCTCGCCTAAATTTTTATGGACAGGCACGCCGTCATTGCCCTCAAAATTTAAGCCCGCTTGTCCTAAGGCTTGTAAGTCTTGCAAGTTTGCCCCGCGGTGAACATCGACGCTTGCATCGCCCGACAATAATTTATTGACAGCGCCATCTTTTGCTTTTAAGGCGGTTTGATAGGCGTCTTGCTTCGTTTTTAATATGCCTTGTGCCGATTCAACCTCTTTTTTCGCTTTATCCAATTTCGAGTTAATGTCGGCTAATGTTGATTTTTCGCCCTCGATCTTAGCTTTGGCTTTCTCTTTCGCCGCTTTTTCCTCCGGTGTAGTTTCCGGCATGAAAGACAATGCGGTTTCAAGAGCGTCAATGGCGTCCTGTTTCGCCTCTTTTGCTGTTTGTAGCGTCAACATATCGTCTACTTTTTTCGCCACCGCCTGTGCTTCGGTTTTCACTGCTTCGCCTGCCTTTTTCACGTTTTCGGCATGCTCTTTCGCTTTGTCGGCATCAATACCCAAACCGCTTGCCACGTTGCCCAGCACCACAGGTTTATCGGTTTCACCACCGGTATTGACCAACGAAAGTTGTGGATTTTCCACCGCACTTTTTCCGTCTTTTGGCACACCGTTATTTTCAACATCCGCCGCATGGTAGTATTTGCCATCATTAGCTTTCACCAAACGCTGACCGGCGCTGTCGGTATACACCACCGAGCCAGCTTCCCCGTTGCGTAGGGCGTTGGCTTTGTCGTTGGCATTGTGACCATTTAGCCCATCTTTTGCGGTTAACCCTTGATTTGCCGCCGCGGTCGGGTCTGTCGCCGCTTTGCCATCCCGCCCGTCAGCAAAGGTCATCTTGCCATCTTGCCCCGCCAGCGCGCCGGTCGCTGCCACCAATTGCGCTCCGTTTACTGCGTCTGTTGAGTCCGTCGCCAGTTTCGCCGCTTTAATATTGCTCACGGTCATTGGCGTGCTTTGCGGTTCGGCTTTAATCACAATTTGGGCTTTTTCCTCCGCACTTAGCTCAACTTTTTGACCATTATTTTCTTTATAAAACTTGCCATCTTTGTCTTTGCTGACTTTGATGTCGTTTAAATAATAATCAAACGGACGGTTGCCGGCGACTTCTTCTAGGGCGCTGCTAAGTTGATTGTCCACGTAGTTTTTATTGACTGCCATATCGCCTGTTGATTTCTCATCAAGATCTTTTAAGCCCCTAATGGCTCCTGTGCCTTTCTCACCGTCTTTCGCAAACTCAAGGGTTGGAGTTTTATTTTCTCCCTCTCCTTTATTTCCTAAGAATACAGATTGTGCTCCGTCTTTGCCATTGACTGTCATTCCGTCTTTGCCATAGTGCGTATTGGATTTATCCGTACCAACCGTCATGCCGTCCGCATTGATTTTATTTTGGGAGGCTTCTTTCCCATCTCCATTATCTTTGCTCAAGGTAATATCTTCCGCCGTTTGTTTGTTCGACGCTAACTCTTTTTCATTGTTAGATTTTTTAACAAGGTCGTTTCCTTTTGCGGTTTGAGTGTTTTCAACCGTATTTCCTTTATCATCTTTTGCGGTTAATACCTCTTTTTCCGCCGTTGACGTATTGGATTTATCGCCATCTTTCAACTCGGCTTTATCCAATGTGTAAGACGCCGATTTGCCATTCGGTTTCGGTTTGCCGTCTTTATCCAACTCTTGAATGGTTGTACCGTCTTTGCCGACTTTCGTTTGAACTTTATCGCCATCGTTGGTCGTTTGGGTAACAGTTAAACCGCTTTGATCCAGTTTGGATTTATTGCCTTGCTTATCCGCTTCCGTTTCAAAAGAGGTCATATTTTTTAATTCTTTATTTAAATTAAATTTAACGACACCTTTATCTTCAACTACTGCAGTAGTATTATCGCCGTTTTTGAAAACAAAGCCCTCTGTTAATTTAACCGTTTTAGCGTCTTTTTCATCATTCGCTTTATAGCTTATGATGGCATTTGCCAAACTATCTTTCACTTCACCGATAGCCTGATGAACCGCTTTGGAGCTCACCGCTCTTTCATCGTGTTCGGAAACCTTATCCGCTTTATTTAGGGTTAAAGTTAATTTTGCTCCATCCCCATCTTTTTCGACTTTCGTTTTAATATCCTTTTCCTTCGTGCCTTTATCATCTTTATTGGCTTCCGAACTGTCGATCGTCAACAACTTGTCTAAGTTGACCAGTTGTTCTGTTTGATCTGCTTCATTTCCTTTGAATTTAAGCCCTCTTTCGTCTACATATTTTTTATTGGCGGCATCATGATCTTTGGTCGGATCGGCGACATTGATAATACGTCTTTTAGTGTTTTCATTCCCTACAGAGACGGTATTCGCTTCTCCTGTTGAACCGTTACCCAATATCACCGCATCGTAAATTTTATCATCTGTCGTTATCTTAGAACCAATAGCAATAACATTTCTACCTGCGATAGTGTTATCCGACCCGATGACATAGGATTGAACACCGGATACAGTATTAGTCTCACCGATGGCGATCGATGATTGACCTCCTACAACATTTTTTCTTCCTAAAGCAACACCGTCTATAGACGTAACATCCGAATCTTTACCAATAGAGATTGCCCCGGCATTTTTCGCTCCGGCATTTTGACCAATAGCAACCGCTCCGGCATTTTGAGCGATGGCTTTATCCCCCACCGCAATTGAGCCTTCGCCCTCTGCTTTGGTCTCCGGATTATCGGAAATTTTCACTGAGCCTGTTCCCGTACCTTTTAGGTAATCAATCACCGCTTTAGCCTGTACTAATTCAGTTGAACTTTTCTCACCGTCTGGCGTTAATTTGATTTCAGCAATACCGACATTGCTACCGAATGTTTTTCTGCCTGCTGGTTTCGAAGCTTCATCTTTTCCGATATTCTCACCAGTAACTTTTAAGAAGTCTGTTTCTAATTTTGCCGTTGGTGTGTATTTTTTCAACTCGTCCGCGACTGCTTTGGAAGTCACCAATCTTTCGTCATTTTCGTCCACTTTGTCGGCTTTATTCAATTGTAAGGTTAATTTGCCGGCATCCGTCAATGAACCATTCGAATTCGGTTCTACCGCAACGGTGATGTCTTTTTGTTTAGTGTCTACTGTATCACCGACTTTTACCTTGCTTTCCGAGCTGTCAATAGTTAATGTCCCGCCCAGTTGCATCGTAGTTTTGTTGTTGTCATTGCCTTTAAAGCTCAGCCCTTTATTCACTGCTGTGATTAAGTCATCAATGGCGTCCTTGTAGGTCGAGGTTGTGCTATTTTTTGAACCGCCCTTCACTTGTGTAAACGACGGTGCGGAAAATCCGGTTTTACTGTCATTCACCGACACACCTAATTTACCAACCAAATCAGCAAGTTGTTTACCGTTAATGGCATCGGTGGAACTGGTGGTTATTTCACCCTCTGCCACTTTTGAAATTTTAACTTTGTCACCGGAAGTGGCTTTTGTAAATGTCAACGCATTTCCACCAACTTTTAACTCCGCCGTGTTGCCATCTTTAAACACAAGGGCGTTGCTGTCGTTTTTGCCAATAGTCGATAAGCCGGTGGCTTGCACTCCGCCATTTGTCGCGTCTTTTTTCAACATAACGGTTGAGCCGTTTTCCGGACTTAACTCGATTTTGTTATCCGTTCCATTGGTAACTTTAATACTGCCCTTATTTTCACCCGCACTTAAAGTGGCTTCATTTTCTTTCAATTCAAGTTTTGAATTGTTTTTAGCACTTTCTAAGGTAGCGGTAGCATTATCGAGTTTTAACGCCCCTTTGCCCTCTGCTTTTTTAATTTCAGAAACGCCACTTAAGGTGCTACCTTTTAATGTCACCGTTTCCGGTTTATCGCCTGAGGTGAAAGTAATGGTTTTATCTTTTCCATTCTCTCCGCCTAAAGCAATCTTGGCATTCTCATCGTTGGCGACGGATTTAATGCCGGTCAATGTATCCGATAAGCCGATTTCCAGCCCGTCACCACCTGTATTTTTGGACACTTTAATATTATTGTCCGCCACGGTGATATCTTTAGCCTTGTCGCCTTTACCGACAATTTTCAACGTCTCGCCGAGTTTTCTGGCGACTTTATCGGTATCTCCACCATTTCCTTCAAATGAAATGCCTTTATTCACAGTTGCTTCAACTGCATTTTTTAATTTATCATCAACATATTTTTTATTAGTTAGTTCTTTATCATCTGTAGGGGCAGTATCATTATCTAACATTACCTTTGTAAACGTCGGACTAGCTTTCAATCCTATTTTAAGGGTAGCAGTACCATCTTGTCCTTTTACAATTTCTGTTTTTAGGTTAGTTTCTTTATAATCTGTATTAATATCCTCTGCTTTTATATTCAGTGTTGAGCCTAAATAAAATTGTTCTGTTTTTGTGCCATCTCCAAATTTAATACCTTCATTTAATTTAGCAATATTGGCATTAATTGCCGCTTTAAATGTTTCCGGCGCTGCAACATTCGTATTATTTCCGTCTTTAGCATTTAATTTCGGAAATGTTGTCGGTTTGAATTTTTTGTCGGTACTATCAACTTCCGCACCAAGTACATTGACGCCGAGTTTGCCGAATTCTTCAATCACGCTATAAAGCTGTCCGCCGTTGACGGCGTCGGTTGACGTTGGCGTGACCTCACCCGCCGCCACGTGTTTAATCAAGCGTTCTTTGCTGGTATCACCCACGCTAATGACGGATTTTTTATTACCATCCGTAGGGTCCGCAGACGTTCCCGCCTCTTTCCAATCAAATTTCAGACTGTTTTGACCAACAGTGATTTCCGCTCCATCAAGTGCGGTCGTTTTGTCGACAGTTTTTGAACCCTTACCCAACGCAAGTTTACCGTCTTCAACGACAATTTCGCCCAATTTGTTTTTCACACCTTGAGTTAGTTTAACGGTGATTGTTTTATCTTTCGCCTCTGTTTGGGTATAACTTGCCTCACCTTTTATCTCAAGGGTTTCGCTCAGTTTTATTGATGCGTCCTTATTGTTATCACCTTTAAATTTCAACTCTTTATCCAGAATAGCTTTGGCGACCATAGAGAGATCTTTGACGTTGACTGCGTTTTCTGCAATGTTTTTATCGTATGAATCCGCACCAGCTAAGATATTTTCAACCGTTTCGGTACTTCCATTATGTGTTTTATTCAACCCGCTTTGTACGCCTTTAATTTGCCGTTGATTTAAATATAATCCCGTTCTCTCAAAGACATATTTCGCCTCATTAGAGTCAATAACTACATTGGTGTTGGCATTTGTACCATTGACGCCTTTGTCATTAAATTTAATGGAGGAACTAACTTTATTATTCCCCGCTGTCGCTTTACCCGTAATCGAGTTTATCTCTTTGACATCTTCATTCAACGCAACTTCCAAAATGCCACTGTCTTTCGCTTCTGTGGTGATATTTTTATGATTACCGTTTGCAGTATCTTTCTTGCCTTGGATGGTTAACTTATCACCAAGTTGAAGTTGCTTGTCGCCACCGGTATTACCGGTAAACTTCAGCCCCTTATTGATGGCGGTAATGGTTTCGTTGATGGCGTCTCTAAAGGTTGTTTTTGCAACGTTGGTATTTCCTTGATACTCCACTTTGCTAAAGGTAGATTTTTTAAAGCCTGCTTGTCCCTTGTCCGCTTTCTCCGCGCCCAATACGTCAACCGCTAATTTAGAAAACTCATCGGCGACGGCGTAGAGTTGACTTCCGTTAATGGCATCGGTGGAAGTTGACGTTACTACACCTGCGGCGACATGTTTAATCTGTCTTTCTTTGCCGCTATCGCCTATGCTGACGACGGATTTATCGTCTCCAATACCGGCTGTCCATGCAAATTTAACGTCTTTACTTGATTTAGCTTCACTTGGTGCGGTTTCTTTCTTAGTCGCTTTCGACCCTTTACCTAAAGCGATTGAATCACCTGCCGCACTTTCTACTTTTGCTTCATGCCCCAATACGACCGCACCTGCGGCTTTGGTTTCGGCATCTTTACCGATGGCGATAGCTCCTATGGCACTTGTAGCAACCGTCGCTTTTTTTCCCAACGCAATGCCGTAATCGGCTTCGACTTTGGCAACGCTACCGATGACCACCGCGGCTTTTCCCGAGGCTTTGGTGACTTCTTGAGTGGTTGTACTCGTATTTCCCGAACTTCCTGTAGCCGTATCGTCTGCCGTGCCGATAACGATACTGTACATGCCTTTGCCCATTTCCGTTTCCGCTACGCCAATGGCTAAAGAATGATCAGCTTTAGCACCCATATTATCTTTGTTTTGCATAGCAGTTAATTTATTAACAGAGAAATACGAGACTCCGCCACCGCCGGCATTTTTCATCGCTTCTCGTAATTGCCCTAAATTGACGGCGTGTGTATCTTCCGTCCCCGGTGCGACATTCACGATTTGTCGATATTTTGTATCTTTTTTACCGATAGATAACACACCGCCGAGTTTGCCTTCAAATTGCTTAGCAAAATCCTCACTTATCCATGTTTTTTCTTTAGCCTCAGTCTTATTATCTTTTGTGATCATAAAAGAGCCACTTGACGGACTATCGGCTTCAGATTCAGCACCCAAAGCGATTGCATCGGTATGTTGATGATCTACTTTAGCCCTATATCCAATAGCGACGGCTTTTTGAGATTCCACAGAAGAATGTGCCCCTAAGGCGGTTGATTGTGAACCTTTTGCATAAGCAAGATGCCCTAAAGCAACATCGTCAGTTTGCTCCGCATAAGATTGCATACCTAGTGCTACTGTTTCGTTACCATAGGCTATGGCTTCCGAACCCAATGAAGTTGAATTTAAGGCAGCAAATGCTTGTTCACCTACTGCCACAGATTTCTTGGCACTTGCTCTAGCACGATGACCGATAACAACACTTTCTGTAATCCTCATCCAATTATTTGTATTAATGTCGATTTTTTCTCTAGTATTATTACTCCAAGGTTTATTTTTTTTATAAATGAAACTCTTACTTCCGGGTGCCAAAAGAATTGACTTATCTCCAACTTCATTTATAAAAGGTGTAGTATTCTTCCCACTTCCGCTACTATCGTTTAGAATTTCACTGGGTCCAATTTTTGATTCGTTAGCTGTTAAACCACTCAAAACTATATTAATCTCCTGACCGTACACAAAACTCCCAGTCAATAAAAACGCCAACGGCAGTAATTTAAACAGCCCTAAAAAACTGCCCGAAATCCCACCGCACTTCAGCGTTTTCTCCGAGCTACTTGCCAATTGACGATTACTCGCCAATTCAGACACCACTTTGGTTTGTCCTGTTGTTACATCGTATTTGGTTTTGAAAATCTTATTCATAGGAAATCCTTACAAAAAAACAGCAAAAAATTAAGATAAAATTTCCAGCTTTTTTTTTTTTTTTCTGTTAAATTATTTTTTTAATTATTACCAAATAAACTGCGGTCAGTTTTTAGGCAATTTTACGTGCTTTTAGGCTTTATCTGATTGCGCCGTAAACCTCAGTCCTTTTGGGCGTGGATATAAGACACAAATGTGATATAATCGTGCCGCTAACAGAGATAGGCTTAGGCTTTCTCAATGACGGCAAATCAGGGCGGGATGCGCTCGGTTTGTTGAGTGAACCGCATGAACGGTAAGCCACAGGACCCACCGAGAGTCGCCTACGCATTGCGTGGGATCCGGTAGGAATCTCCAGCCTTTAGGCAGGGGAGGATGTAATAGGATTAGTATGAAATTAGAAAATGTAAATATCGCGGTTATCGGATTAGGTTATGTCGGATTACCCCTTGCGGTAGAGTTTGGTAAAAAAAGAAATGTTATCGGCTTTGATATTCAACAAAAACGCGTTGATGAATTGGCAAGTGGCACGGATCACACATTAGAAGTCAGTCCGCAAGAATTAAAATTAGCGACACACCTCAAATTTACCACGGACTTAGCCGAATTAAAAAACAGTAATTTCTTTATTGTTACTGTACCAACCCCAATTGATAAAGTTAACCGTCCTGATTTAACTCCGTTACAGAAAGCCAGCGAAACGATTGGCAAAGTATTAAAACGTGGCGATATTGTTGTATATGAATCCACGGTGTATCCCGGCACCACCGAAGAAGTCTGTGTACCGATTTTAGAACAGGTATCCGGATTAAAATTTAACCAAGACTTTTTTGCCGGCTATAGCCCTGAACGCATTAATCCGGGAGATAAAGTCAATACGTTAACCAAAATCAAAAAAGTCACCAGCGGCAGTACTCCTGAAGTTGCAGAATTGGTTGATCAAGTGTATTCCGGCATTATTGTAGCCGGTACACACAAAGCACCAAGTATTAAAGTGGCGGAAGCGGCAAAAGTCATCGAAAATACGCAACGAGACTTAAATATTGCGCTGGTTAATGAATTATCCGTCATTTTTGAACGCGTCGGCATCGATACGAGTGACGTATTAGAAGCCGCCGGCAGCAAATGGAATTTTTTACCGTTTCGTCCCGGTCTTGTCGGCGGGCATTGTATCGGTGTCGATCCTTATTACTTAACCCATAAAGCGGAAGAAATGGGCTATCACCCGCAAGTGATTTTAGCCGGACGCCGTATTAACGATAATATGGCGCGCTACGTTGCGCGAAATACTATTAAACGGATGTTAAAAAACGGAATTGATGTCCCTCGTGCCAAAGTGGGCATCCTTGGAATTACGTTTAAAGAAAATTGTCCGGACATTCGCAATAGCAAAATTGAGGATATGATCAAAGAGTTTAAACAATGGGGAGTAGAAGTGGCGGTTTCCGATCCTTGGGCGGATAAAGAAGAAGTGCAGGCGGAATACGGCATTACCCTTAGCGATATTTCAGAGAAAAACCCGGTTGATGCTTTGGTTGTTGCGGTTGGACATAATGAATTCCGCGCCTTAAGCGCAGAACAATTGCGTCTTTTTACGCGTTCGGAAAAACCGGTACTTGCCGACGTAAAAAGTTTATTTGACCGTAATGAAGTAAAAAATCAAGGCTTTACCGTCTTTAGATTGTAAAATTTACTTTTCGACGACGAGTTCAATTTCGGTATATCAAAACCCAATAAATTTTTTGCTGTTCCTGCAATAATTTTTAGGTTGACAAGTCGGGCAGAAAAAGCTGTTACGCTGCCCAATGACCGAACTTTCAATTTTTGTACCGCACTTTGGACAAGGTTCGCCTTTACGTCCGTAAACCTGTAGTTCTTGCGCAAAATAACCGGGTTTACCATCAGGTTGTAAAAAATCTTTCAGCGTCGTTCCACCTTGTTGAATCGCACGGGTTAATTCTTGCTTAATGGTTTGTACTAAGGTTTCCGCCTGCATTTTCGTCAATGTTCGCGCCGGTTTAGCCGGATATAAGCCGCATAAAAACAGGCTTTCGTTGGCATAAATATTGCCCACACCGACCACTACGCGGTTATCCATTAAAAAGGATTTAAGAGTGGTCGTTTTTTTGCGCGATTTTTTAAACAAATATTGCGCGTTAAATTCTTCGGAAAGCGGCTCCGGTCCCAATGTTGCAAACAGGTGAAAATCTTCCAGCGTTTCCGTCCAAAGCCAAGCACCGAAACGTCTAGGATCGTTATAACGCAATAATTTCCCGTTATTCATCACAATATCAAGATGATCATGTTTTTCAATCGGGCTGTCGTGTGCTACGATCCGCACGGATCCCGACATGCCCAAATGCCCGATAATAAATCCTTGTGTGGTGTGAATAATCAAATATTTGGCACGTCTTGAAAGTGCGGTCACTTTTTGTTGAGCAATTTGTGTCAATTGCGGGCTAACTTCCCAGCGTAATTTACTGTTGCGCACCACAATTTTTTCGATCACAAATCCTGTTAAATAAGGACTCACGCCATTTACCGCTGTTTCGACTTCAGGAAGTTCAGGCATCATTTCCCCTTTTAAATGACAAATATAGAAAAACCCGAACAAGTCGGGCTTTTGCATCATATTAAAACGAAATTATTTAATTTTCGCTTCTTTATAAATGACGTGTTTACGCACTACCGGATCAAATTTTTTGATTTCCATTTTTTCAGGCATATTGCGTTTATTTTTTGTTGTTGTGTAGAAATGACCGGTTTCAGCAGTTGAAACTAAGCGGATTTTCTCACGAGCACCTTTAGCTGCCATTGTTTAGCTCCTTAGATTTTCTCGCCACGAGCACGGATTTCAGCCAACACTGCATCAATGCCTTTTTTATCAATGATACGCATACCTTTCGCCGTTAAGCGCAAAGTTACGAAACGGTTTTCACTCTCAACCCAGAAACGGTGAGTGTGTAAGTTAGGAAGAAAACGACGACGAGTCGCATTCAATGCGTGTGAGCGGTTGTTACCAACTGCCGGACGCTTGCCTGTTACTTGACAGACTCTAGACATACTAATCTCCAATAAATCAAATATAAGCTCGAGCTTAGGGTTCGGATTACTGTAAAACAAGGTTTTACAAGCTACCTCGTCAGGTCGCTGTAACCCGACCCGCATACTATATTAAAGGTGGCAAATTATACTCACTTTATTGATTATTCTCAAGCACAAATACTTAAATTCGCCAAATAAGTGCTAAAAAATTCATCATCTCGGCAAAATTCCGTTACAGCCATCCGTTTTCCGCAAAAGAAAAATAGCTCCCCTTTCCGATCACAAAATGATCCAGCACACGAATCTCTACCAATTCGGCGCATTTTATGATCCTTTCGGTAATCTGTCTATCCGATAAACTTGGCTGAGAAATACCGGAGGGATGATTATGCGCCAAAATTATTGCCGCCGCATTACAATATAAGGCGCATTTAATGATCTCACGCGGATAAACCGCCGCCATGTTGATCGTGCCGAGAAACATCTCCTCTTTTTTGATCAATCTATGCTGATTATCCAAAAATAACACCATAAACACTTCGCGTTCTTTACGTTCCAATTCCGTCTGCAAGTAGGTTCGCACCTTATCCGGTTCGGTAAAAAGCGGTACTTGCGCCAATTCTTGCAACAAATAACGCTTGGTCATTTCCGTACCGGCTTGCAATTGCACAAATTGCGTTACGCCTAAACCTTTTACTGCACAAAATTCCCCTTTTTCAGCAGAAATCAAATTTCGCAACGAGCCAAATTGCGCCAACACTGACGCAGAAAGCTGCATCACGGGACAATTTTTAATGCCCGTGCGCAAAAAAATAGCTAATAATTCTTGATCGCTTAGCGCTTCAGCGCCAAATTGCAATAATTTTTCACGTGGCATTAAAAAAGTCGTTTGCTCCATACCTTACCCACCCATCTATTCTTCACGTCTTTTACTTTACAGGCTTATTTTTTTCATAGAATCTTACGAGCAAAACTTTACGATTCCGATCGCAAAAATCCATTTTTTCTTTGTAAAAATTACAGTAAAATGACCGCACTTTTCGATGTGATTGAGGACTAACAATGCAAAATTTGCAAGGTAAACGAATTGTCGTCGGCATAACAGGCGGTATTGCAGCGTATAAAACAATTGAGTTAATTCGCCTATTACGCAAATCCGACGCCGAAGTACGCGTGGTGTTAACACCTGCTGCGGCAGAGTTTGTCACGCCGCTCACGCTGCAAGCCGTTTCCGGCAATCCCGTTTCTCAATCCTTATTAGATCCGCAAGCTGAATTGGCGATGGGACATATCGAATTGGCAAAATGGGCAGATGCCTTGCTGATTGCGCCGGCAAGCGCCGATTTTTTAGCACGCTTAACGGTAGGCATGGCAAACGATTTATTATCAACAGTGTGTTTGGCAACCGCCTCCCCTATTCTGTTGGCACCGGCAATGAATCAGCAGATGTACCGTCAAGCTATCACTCAACAAAATCTACAACAATTACGCCAACGCGGGTTACACATGGTCGGTCCCAATGCCGGTGAACAGGCTTGCGGCGATGTCGGTTTCGGGCGAATGTCAGAACCGCCTGAAATTTATACCGCACTTTGCTCGCTTCTCCAACCACAAACAGATCTGAACAATATTTCTGTGGTGATCACCGCCGGTCCAACCCAAGAAGCCATTGATCCGGTACGTTATATCAGCAATTACAGCTCCGGCAAAATGGGATTTGCGATCGCCGACGCCTTTGCTAAACGCGGTGCGAAAGTGACATTGATTGCCGGTCCGGTTAATCTTGCTACGCCGGCGAATGTTACACGCATTAATGTCACTTCCGCCCAAGAAATGTGTCAAATTGCGCTACAAAGTGCGGTCAAAAATGCTATATTTATTGGGTGTGCCGCAGTAGCAGATTATCGCATGGCAGAAGTGTCCCAACAGAAAATTAAGAAAACCGGCGATAACGACGAGCTCACCTTAAGATTGGTGAAAAATCCCGATATTATCGCAACTGTCGCGGCACTAACGGAAAATCGCCCCTTTGTTGTCGGTTTTGCAGCGGAAACGCAAAATATCGCGCAATATGCCAAACATAAATTAAGCCAAAAAAATCTTGATTTAATTTGTGCCAATGATGTCTCCAACGGACAAGTTTTCGGGCAAGATCACAATAGTTTACATTTATTTTGGCACGACGGGGAAAAATCCCTGCCTTCTGCCGGTAAAGCGGATTTAGCGACGGATTTAGTCAATGAAATTATACAACGATATATAGCATAAATTGATGTATATACCTAAAAAATTAACAAGAGAGAATAAGAATATGAAACAAATTGACTTAAAAATTTTAGATAAACGCATCGGTACTGAATTTCCACTGCCGACTTATGCCACCGCCGGATCTGCCGGCTTAGATTTACGAGCGTTAATTGATGCACCGCTGACAGTGGAAGCCGGACAAACAGTGTTAATTCCTACCGGTATTTCCGTTTATATTGCGGATCCGAATTTAGCGGCGGTCATTTTGCCGCGCTCCGGTTTGGGGCATAAAAACGGGATTGTATTGGGCAATTTGGTCGGCTTGATCGATTCCGATTACCAAGGTCCGCTGATGGTGTCTTTATGGAATCGCAGCGATAAACCTTTTACGGTGGAAATCGGCGATCGAATTGCGCAGTTGGTTTTCGTACCCGTGGTACAGGCGCAATTCAATATCGTCGAAGAATTTACGCAAACTGACCGCGGTGAGGGCGGTTTTGGCCATTCAGGTAAGAAATAATGGAAAAACAAATCAAACGTAGCGTAAAAGAACGTCGCCAGCAGGTGTTGACCGTGTTGACGCATATGTTACATTCCGAACGTGGCATGGAACGGATGACCACCGCCCGTTTGGCGGAAGAAGTGGGCGTTTCCGAAGCGGCGTTATATCGCTATTTTCCAAGCAAAACGAAAATTTTTGAAGCCTTGATTGATAATATCGAAAGCAATCTATTTAGCCGCATTAGTCATTCTATCAAAAACGAAACCAACACAATGCATCGAGTGCATGATATTTTGCAAATGATTTTGGATTTTGCGCGCAAAAACCCGGGCTTAACCCGCATATTAACCGGACATGCGCTGATGTTTGAAGATCCGCGATTACAAACACGTGTAGCACAATTTTTCGATCGTTTGGAGTTGCAATTTATGAATATTTTGCAAATGCGCAAACTACGCGAAGGAAAATCCTTTAACGTGGATGAACGCACTATCGCCACCCATTTAGTCACTATTTGCGAAGGACAATTTATGCGTTATGTCCGCTCCAATTTCCGTCGCTCCCATAATCAAAGTTTTGAACAGCAATGGCGATTAATTGAGAGCTTATTTGCATAATTTTTAAATTTAGGTAACAATATGTTGATCCCTTGGCAAGACTTACCGGAAGAAACGTTGCGCAATATCGTACAAAGCGTTATTTTGCGCGAGGGTACCGATTATGGCATTCAAGAGTTAACATTGGAGCAGAAAACACAAAATTTGCTGGCAAAAATTCGTCAGGGAAGTGCGGTCATTATTTGGTCAGAATTATATGAATCCATTGATATTAAAAATAAAGTGGATCTGCGTTAACTTTTGATTTGAATTTATTTAAATGAATGGAGGTTTTTTCAGTGCAAGATTTAAATCCGCAACAAGCTCAGCAGCAACAGCAACAAGCTCCGCTGGATCCAACCTTGGAGTGGTTTCTCTCTCATTGCCATATTCATAAATATCCGTCAAAAAGTTCTTTAATTCATGCCGGTGAAAAAGCGGAAACCTTATATTATTTGATCAAAGGATCGGTGGCAGTACTGGTGAAAGACGAAGAAGGTAAGGAAATGATCTTAACCTATCTTGGTGCGGGTGATTTTTTTGGCGAAGTCGGACTTTTTGATGAGGGTCAGTCGCGCTCTGCTTGGATTAAAGCAAAAACCTCTTGCGAAATTGCTGAAATTTCCTATAAAAAATTTCGCCAATTAATCCAAGTGAATCCGGAAATTTTAATGTATTTATCCGCGCAATTGGCACGTCGTTTGCAAAATACATCCAAACAAGTAAGCAATTTAGCGTTTTTAGACGTAACCGGTCGCATTGCGCAAACCCTACTTAATTTGGCAAAAATGCCGGAAGCCATGACTCATCCGGATGGAATGCAAATTAGAATTACTCGACAAGAAATCGGTCAGATGGTAGGTTGTTCAAGAGAAACCGTTGGACGAATTTTAAAAATGTTGGAAGATCAACATTTAATCGCTGCGCACGGGAAAACTATTGTGGTTTATGGCACGAGATGAAAGTAACTCGGTAAAGCCCGATCTCCTCTCACAGAGAAAAGTGCGGTCATTTTGAACGTACTTTTTGTCGCATACCAATACTTTCAGATGTTAATGGTAAAGCGAATCAAGCCTTGTTGAAATACGATCATTTTAATACATTAAAACGAATTTAGGTGTTGATGTAAACTATCCAATCGAGAAGTGTAAAAGGTCTACTTTCTTACGATATGTATCAACCAAAAACAGGTAAACCGGCTGATACACTTCATTTAAATACATAATTCATTGCTCATTTAACTTAGGCACCTTTTTAAATAAAAGTAATGAAAATTGAACAGAGAGGCGATTTTTATTACTTTTTCTATTTTTAATGTCATAATGCCGGGAAAACATACCGCACTTTTCGTTATTTAAGATTATTAATGCGGTAGATAAAAATTTTTGGTAAAGTGTATGCATCAAATTTTATATTTTTGGTGATTCAATGAAATGTACACTTCTAATTTTCTTAATCTTATATTGAATACAGATAGCTATAAATCCTCTCATTGGCTCCAATATCCTCCGAATACAGAATATATTTCTTACTATATTGAAGCGCGTGAAAGAAACTTTGATGTGCTTGCGTTTGGTTTACAAGCATTTATTAAGGAGTATTTACTTAAACCTATCACACAAAATGATATTGATGAGGCGGAAGCCGTTTTAACAGCACACGGTTTACCATTTAATCGTCAAGGTTGGCAGCGTTTATTGGAGAAACATCAAGGTTTATTACCGATCAAAATCGAAGCGGTACCGGAAGGTACTGTGTTACCTGCCGGAAATGTGGTTTGTCAAGTCGTTAATACTGATCCTGAGTTTTTTTGGTTAGTTGGCTATTTAGAAACCGCTTTACTGCGTGCAATTTGGTATCCCTCCACGGTGGCGAGTGTGTCATATTTATGTAAACAAAAAATTAAAATGGCATTAGAAAAATCGTCAGATAATTTAGACGGACTCGATTTTAAATTACACGATTTTGGTGCACGTGGCGCATCAAGTTTAGAAACCGTGGCATTAGGCGGTTTAGCTCATTTAGTGAATTTTATGGGAACCGACAGTGTGTCTGCGCTTGTCGCAGCAAAGCGTTGGTATAATGCGACCGGCATGCCTGCATTTTCGATTCCTGCAGCGGAACATAGCACCATGACCTCTTGGGGAAAAGAGAGAGAGACGGATGCCTATCGCAATATGGTTGAGCAATTTGCAGGTAAGCATAAAATATATGCCGTCGTGTCAGACAGTTATGACCTTTGGAATGCGTTAGAAAATATTTGGGGTACTGAACTAAAAGAGCTGGTGGAATTAAAAGGCGGCACGTTGGTCGTTCGCCCGGATAGTGGTGATCCTGCTGAGGTTATTTGTCGCACTTTAGCGATCTTGGCTGAAAAATTTGGTACGACTTTAAATCGTAAAGGCTATAAAATGTTGCCTGATTGCATACGTATTATTCAAGGCGATGGCATTAATGTGAGTTCTTTAGATAAAATTTTGGAGGCAATTCTTGCCGAAGGTTTTAGTGTTGAGAATGTCGCCTTTGGTATGGGAGGCGGATTATTACAGCAAGTGAATCGAGATACAATGAGTTGGGTAATGAAAGCCAGTGCAGTGTGTATTGCCGGCGAATGGCATGATGTGTATAAAGATCCGATTACTAGCCACGCAAAACGTTCGAAAAGAGGCATTCTTGCCTTGGTTAAACAGGCTGATTATTGGCAAACGATCGAACAAAGGGCGCTTGGCAGTCAACAAAACCGGCTCCGCACAGTGTTTCTCAATGGAGAACTATTGATTGATGAATATTTTGATGATATTCGCAGGAGAGCAAGCTTCTAAAATAATGAAGTTTTTATACCGCACTTATTGCAAGAGAAAGATCGCAGTATTTTTGTTAAGTATCTTAATGGTAAACAAAAATTTGCATACATTTACGGTTTATTATTACCGGTAAGAATTTTGTTCGGATTGTAACAATATTTTTTGATAAAAAATACCGGTTTAAGGTTTTTTTGCGTGTTAGTGTTATCTCTTTTTGGAAAAAGTTATGCAAACATTATTAAATTTTACCGCATTGTCGGCAAGACATTTGCACTTTGGGTTTTGATATTTGCCGCTATCGCTTTCGGGTTCCCGATTATTTTGTTGAACTGAAATATATTATTCCTTATTTATCATTTCTATTAAAGTAACAACAACGGTTAAAAAGCTTAACATTGGGTAAAGAAATTTGTTACGATAATAAGCCGATTTTCTACGAGGTTTATATGATGTTATCCACTTTTCCGTTTCGTGCAGTTGTTTCCGATTTAGACGGAACCTTGCTTAATGCTCAACATAGGCTCGGCAATTTCACCATCCGTACTTTAGAAAAATTGGCGCAAAAACAAGTCGATATTATTCTGGCTACCGGTCGAAATTATACCGATGTCTCTTCTATTTTGGGCAAAGTAGATGTGGAACATGCGGTGATGATCACCTCAAATGGTGCCCGCGTGCATGATTTACAAGGCAATTTATTGTTAAGCAATAGTTTTCCGGAAGCATTGGCATTCGCCTTAATGAATATTGATTTTGATCCGACGAGGATTTGTGTCAATAGTTACCAAGACGACGGTTGGTTTATTAATCGTGATGTACCGCAATTACGTCAATATCATCAGGATTCCGGTTTTATGTATGAGGTTGTCGATTTTGCAACGCATCACGGGTGCGCGACGGAAAAAGTGTTTTATATCGCCAAACAAGCGCAAGATTTATTGCCGATTGAACAATATATCCGCCAACATTTTGCCGATCAGGTTAGCATGACCTATTCCACGCCGGTGTGTTTGGAAGTGATGAATAAAAATGTGTCAAAAGCGACCGCACTTTTGCAAGTCTTAGCCGGACGGGATTATCAAGAAGCTGATTGTATCGCTTTTGGCGACGGTATGAATGATGTGGATATGTTGCTGGAAGTAGGAAAGGGCTGTATCATGGGCAATGCGGATCCGCGTTTAAAACAAGCCTGCACACAACTAGAGCAAATTGGGCTTAACCAACATGAAGCAGTTGCCGGTTATTTACGTGCAATTTTTGGAGTTTATTAATGGCTATTTGGCAATCGGTCGGGTTAATCGCAAGCGGCGCCGCAATGGGCGCTACTCTGCGCTGGGGGCTTGGATTATGGTTAAATCCGATTTTTTCTACATTCGCTTTCGGCACATTGATTGCTAACTATTTAGGGTGTTTAATTATTGGTATTTTTACCGCGTTATTTTGGCAATTTCCCGCCATATCGAATGAATGGCGGTTATTTTTAGTAATGGGATTTCTCGGCAGTTTAACCACCTTTTCCTCCTTTTCCGCTGAAGTCGTGGAAAATTTCCTGCAGGATAAATGGCTAATCGGTTTTGGCGTTGTGGCATTACATCTTCTCGGTTGTTTATTATTTACTGCATTAGGAATTGCCCTGTGGCGTTTTTGTAGCGCGGCTTGAGTATAGAAATGGCAGCGATTTGGCAAACCTTATATCTTTTACCAAATGATCCCCCGCATTTATTGAGTTATCAATTAAAAGAAAGGTTTTCTGAGACTAAATTTGATGAGATAAAATCAAAGAGCGTCATTCATAAGCTCACCTACAAAATAAAACCGAAGAAACTAAAAGCGGGATCGTTTTTTGAAATATTAAGTCGAGAAGTACGTAAATCATAGGGGATAAATAAACTATTCCCTATGATTTTTATCTTTTATCTCCGCATTATCATTCGGAATAAACCGCAAAATCTGTGTAAACGCCTGTTGGCGAATGACGTCGCGTTCAAACAGAATTTCGTGTTTAGCGTTTTCAATAAGTTGCATTTCGCCTTGCGGTAAAAGGGCGGTCAATTTTTTCAGCGTTTCATTTCTGACAATCTTTTCTTTTCCCGCTTCTAAAATCAATAACGGAATTTCAATTCTTGGCAGAATTTTCGGCAAATTGTGGATAGCTTTTGAGCAAAGATGAACCCAGCGAAACGTTGGACCGCCGAGATGTAATTGCGGATAGTGGCGATTAATGCGATTCATCCATTTCATGCGAGTTTTGCAGTTGCTCAATTCATTTTGATGGATATTGGCTGGCTTGTAAGGTGTTTTGCCAAAGACATAGCGCGAACCTTGCCCGAATAACATCATTACATTAATGATCACCTCGTCCCGTAGAGGATGTTCGGTGGGCAAACCAAAAAAAGGCGAAGAAAAGACCGCACTTTTGATTTGGTGATCGTAATTTGCCAGATAATAAGCGGAGATTAAACCGCCTAAAGAATGTGCGAGCAGATATTGAGTTTGGTAAGCATAAAGTGCGGTCACTTTTTGTATAATGTCGTGCATATCTTCGGTGTAGAAACGAAATTCGTCAATGTAGCCTTTCTCTTCATCCGAGAGTAAACGTTGAGAGTAGCCTTGTCCGCGGTGATCAAAGGCGACGACATCAAAGTCTTGTTGATAAAAATCATAAGCGACTTCCGTCCATTTGAGAATATTTTCCGCACGCCCGTTGACCAAAATCACCAAGCGGCGCACGCTTGGATGGGGGTGAATAAAATGTCGATAAGCGATTTGGCAGCCTTTTTTTCCGGTCACATATTGAATAGGAAACTGTTCAGCGAAAGGAAACAGTTCTTTGAGGGCAAATTGGCAAAAATGAGGTTCTCGCATCATAAAACGACCTGAGGCAGACAACAATAGCAAGATTATAGCGGGAAATGGCGCGAAAGCCCAGTTTTTATCCAAGAGAAAAGAGCCGGTATGGCCGGCTCTTGGAATGTTGATTTCCAGCGCAAAGTGCTGTAGAAATTTGCCCGATTTTTACATAGATTGTGTAAAGGTACGGGTGATAACGTCTTGTTGTTGTTCTTTGGTTAAGGAGTTAAAACGCACTGCGTAACCGGAAACGCGAATAGTTAATTGCGGATATTTTTCCGGATTTTCCATAGCGTCTAACAACATTTCACGGTTCAATACGTTCACGTTCAAATGTTGACCGCCTTCAACGGTTGTTTCATGATGGAAGTAACCGTCCATTAAGCCGGCAAGGTTGCGTTTTTGCGCTTCGTAGTCTTTACCTAATGCGTTTGGCACGATAGAGAAGGTATAAGAAATACCGTCTTTAGCGTAAGCAAACGGAAGTTTCGCTACAGAAGTTAATGACGCTACCGCACCTTTTTGATCACGTCCGTGCATTGGGTTAGCACCCGGTCCGAACGGTGCACCTGAACGACGTCCGTCCGGAGTATTTCCGGTTTTTTTACCGTACACCACGTTGGAGGTGATCGTTAATACAGATTGTGTTGGGGTCGCATTGCGGTAAGTTTTGTGGGTTTGGATTTTTTTCATAAAGCGTTCAACAAGGTCAACCGCTAAATCGTCCACACGGCTGTCGTTGTTACCGAATTGCGGATATTCGCCTTCGATTTCGAAGTCAATTGCCACATTGGAGGCTACAACGTTACCGTCTTTATCTTTGATATCACCACGCACCGGTTTTACTTTCGCATATTTGATCGCCGCCAAGGAATCTGCCGCCACAGAAAGTCCGGCAATACCGCACGCCATAGTACGATAAACGTCACGATCGTGGAATGCCATCAATGCCGCTTCATAAGCATATTTGTCATGCATGAAGTGAATGATGTTCAATGCAGTCACATATTGTGTTGCCAACCAATCCATAAAGTGATCCATACGCTCCATTACGGTGTTGAAGTCAAGCACTTCGTCGCTAATCGGTGTTGATTTAGGACCGACTTGCATACCGGATTTTTCATCAATACCGCCATTGATTGCATATAACAAAGTTTTCGCCAAGTTCGCACGTGCACCGAAGAATTGCATTTGTTTACCCACAACCATCGGGCTTACACAACAAGCAATCGCGTAGTCGTCGTTGTTGAAATCCGGGCGCATTAAATCGTCATTTTCGTATTGTACGGATGAAGTATCAATCGATACTTTGGCACAATAACGTTTGAACGCTTCCGGTAATTGTTCAGACCAAAGGATGGTTAAGTTCGGTTCCGGAGATGGTCCCATGGTGTAAAGCGTGTGCAACATACGGAAGCTGTTTTTAGTCACTAATGTACGACCGTCTAAGCCCATACCCGCTAAAGTTTCAGTTGCCCACATTGGGTCGCCGGAGAATAATTGATCGTATTCCGGTGTACGTAAGAAACGTACCATACGCAATTTCATGACCAAGTGGTCAATTAGTTCTTGCGCTTCCTGTTCAGTAATTTTGCCGGCTTTTAAGTCACGTTCAATATAAATATCCAAGAAGCTGGATACACGACCGAATGACATTGCTGCACCGTTTTGTGATTTTACTGCGGCAAGGTAAGCAAAATAAGTCCATTGTACCGCTTCGCGTGCATTCGTTGCCGGAGCGGAAACGTCATAACCGTAAGAAGCTGCCATTTCTTTAATTTTGCCGAGAGCGCGATGTTGTTCTGCAATTTCTTCGCGTAATTGAATGGTCGCTTGAATATCTTCGCCGCTTTCTAATTTTTGCTGTAATGAAGTAAATTGTTTGAATTTATCTTTCATTAAGAAATCAGCACCATATACTGCTAAACGACGGTAGTCACCAATAATACGTCCTCGACCGTAAGCATCCGGAAGACCGGTGATTACGCCGGATTTACGACAACGTAAAATATCCGGTGTATAAACATCAAATACCCCTTGGTTATGGGTTTTACGATATTCAGTGAAAATATGTTCGATTTCAGGTTTTAATTCACGGCGGTAAACTTGGCAAGAACCTTTTACCATTTTGATCCCGCCATATGGCATGATCGCACGTTTAAGCGGTGCATCAGTTTGAAGACCGACAATTTTTTCTAAATCTTTATTGATGTAACCCGGTGCGTGAGAAGTGATGGTTGACGGTGTATCCGTGTCGATATCATAAGGTTCGTGTGTTTTATTTTCGACTTTGATTTTTTCCATCACATCATTCCACAATGCGGTGGTTGCCTCTGTCGCACCCGCTAAAAAGGATTCATCGCCTTCATACGGGGTATAGTTTTTCTGGATAAAGTCACGTAAGTTAACTTCGGTTTGCCAGTCTCCCGGAACAAATCCTTCCCATGCTTTTTGTTGAACTTCTGTTAATTGAGCCATAATTGACTTCCTTCTTTGATTGTAAATAAATTGATTATAAAACGGGCGAAAAACGACCGCTCTTATGTTAACCTAATGATGCGGTTTATTGGTAAACCATTGCATTAATGCAATACAGACTCCGCCGCCGATAATATTCCCCAGTGTAACGGGAATTAAATTTTTCACGATAAAATGATAGACATCTAAATCAGCAAATTGTTCAGGATTTAACCCGACAGCTAACCAAAATTCAGGAGTGCTGTAATGGGCGGTAATGATTCCCATCGGGATCATAAACATATTTGCAACGCTATGCTCAAATCCCGAGGCAACAAACATCCCGATCGGTAAAATCATGATAAAAGCTTTATCGGTCAGACTTTTACCGGCATAAGTCATCCAAACTGCAATACACACCATAATGTTACACAAAATCCCTAAACAAAACGCTTCTAACCAGCTATGGTGTATTTTATGTTGTGCGGTATTTAAAATCGTTAAGCCCCATTGCCCGTTTGCCGCCATGGTTTGTCCTGCAAACCAAATTAATGAAACAATAAAAATCGCGCCGACAAAATTACCTAAATAAACCATCACCCAGTTACGTAGCATCTGAAATGTATTGATTTTTCCGTCGGTACGAGCGATTAATGTCATGGTGGATGAAGTAAATAATTCGGATCCACAGGCAACCACCATAATCACTCCCAGCGAGAACATCAATCCGCCGACTAATTTAGCCAATCCCCAAGGTACTGCTTCGGCGCCGGTTTGTGTTGTGGTGTAAAAGACAAATGCTAACGCAATAAATGCACCGGCAGAAATTGCTGATACGAAAGAAAGAAAAGGTTTTTTAGTCGCTTTATACGTCGC
The DNA here is from genome assembly GCF_002263215.1 of Actinobacillus seminis. GTDB lineage: Bacteria > Pseudomonadota > Gammaproteobacteria > Enterobacterales > Pasteurellaceae > Actinobacillus_B > Actinobacillus_B seminis. Next base: position 196,934 of record NZ_NLFK01000002.1, on the reverse strand, counting down.
CGCATCAATGGCAATTTGAAGCATTTCTGTTGGCGAGGCGATAGTCTTAAACGTATTATCTTTGTTCATATTGTGACGGGTTAAAAATTTATTTTGCCGATATTTTAAGGTATTCGTTCTTAAGTTTAAACTAAAAAATATTTTATTTTTTATAAAATTTGTTAATGGCATAATTTTGCAACATGATGTTAACAAGTTGATTTTAAAACAATCTTTGGGTTAACTTAAATTTAACATCTTTCTGCCAAATTGCTATTTCCTCTGTTTTCTGATAAAACTACGCTACGCAAACATGATGATGTAACAGCGCAAATTTAAAACGGTTCATAGGGATGTTCTTTCCTTATGTTCCTCAGTTGATGTTTTGAGGAGAAAAAAATGGCAGAAGAAACCATTTTCAGCAAAATTGTTCGCAAAGAAATTCCGGCAAATATTGTATATCAAGACAATCTTGTTACCGCTTTTCGCGATATTGCGCCACAAGCGAAAACGCATATTTTAATTATCCCAAATCATCTTATTCCGACGGCTAATGACGCGACGGAACAAGATGAGCTTGCGTTAGGGCGTTTGTTTACGGTAGCGGCAAAAATTGCTAAACAAGAGGGGATTGCCGAAGACGGGTATCGTTTGATTGTCAATTGCAATCAACATGGCGGACAAGAAGTGTTCCATTTGCATATGCATTTAGTGGGCGGCGAACCCTTAGGCAAAATGTTGGCAAAATAATGAAAAAACGCATTTCTTTTCTTTTTTTAACCGCACTTTTATCCGCTTGTAGTGCGACGGTGCCGAATGTTGTCAATACCACTAAGCCAATTTTAAATATGGAAGCGGCATTGATGCCGTTATTGAACGTGGAGGTGAATGAACGTGCGGCATGGGTGGAAAATAAAACCGATAAGCAGGTTTCCTTTTCTTACTCTTTGTTTTGGTATGACAAAAATGGGGTAACGCAATTGGAGCCGGCAAAATTTATGCAAATGCAGTTAAATCAACGCCAAAAAGCCGGCATTGAAATTACCCCGCCGACTGCGGAAAGCGTGAATTATCGTCTCTATTTACGGGCAAAATAAACGTGTCATTATGTCAACATTATTAATTGATTTAAACGGGCCGGAACTGACCCAAGAAGAAGTGGAATTATTGGAACATCCGCTGGTCGCCGGCTTAATTTTATTTACCCGCAATTTTTACGATCGCGAACAAGTCACTGAATTGGTCAACTCCGTGCGTCAACGAGTAAAAAAACCGTTATTGATTACCGTCGATCAAGAAGGTGGGCGAGTACAACGTTTTCGCGACGGATTTACTCAATTACCCGCCATGCAATCTTTTGCGCAATGCTATTGCGATCCGTGGCAACAAAACCAAACGGCGCAAGAAGCCGGCTGGCAAATGGCGGCAGAAATGACCGCACTTGGCATTGATTTAAGTTTTGCGCCGGTATTGGATTTGGGGCATCAATGTAAAGCGATTGGCGATCGCAGTTTCCACGAAGATCAGCTGCGGGTCACGCGTCTTGCAGGTCATTTTATCGAGGGTATGCGCCAAATTGGCATGGCGACCACGGGTAAACATTTTCCCGGCCATGGTCATGTTTTGGCGGATTCACATTTGGAAACACCGCGCGATGAACGTGCTAAAGCGGAGATTTTTGCTCAAGATATACAACCGTTTCAATGGCTGATTCATCAACAAAAATTGGATGCAATCATGCCGGCGCACGTCATTTATACTCAATGTAACGCACAACCGGCGAGCGGTTCTCGCTATTGGCTGCAAGAGGTTTTGCGTGGGCAACTTAGTTTCCAAGGGGCGATTTTCTCCGATGATTTAGGTATGAAAGGTGCCAATTTTATGGGCGATTTTGTACAACGTTGTCAGCAATCGTTAAGCGCCGGTTGCGATTTATTGCTACTTTGCAACGAGCGCGAGGGCGTCATTCAAGTATTGGATCAATTTAAACCGCAAGAAAGCACCGCGCGGGCATCGCAACGCCGGCAACGTTTGCAAACCTTGTTTAATCCGCGCAGGTTATCTTGGCGCGAGCTGGAAAAACAGGCGCGTTGGCAAAAAAATCGCAAAGTTTTGACCGCACTTCAACAAGATTGGTTAGCGACAAAGGCATAATATGCAATTAACGATTTCTTGTTCACATTATCAATCCGGTGAATGTCTCTCTTGTCAATGGCTGGAGCGACCTTATGTGCAGCAAATTGAAGCTAAACAAGCGGATTTACATCAATTATTAGCGCCGTTCAATTCGCCGCAAGTGCAATGGGAAGCACCTTATTTATCGCCTTTGAGTCATTTTCGCAATAAGGCAAAAATGGCTGTCAGTGGCACGGTTGAACGTTGTCGTTTAGGAATTTTAAGGGATCCGGAAGATCCACAAAGTGCGGTAGATTTAACCGATTGTCCGCTTTATCCTGCTCGTTTTGCCTCTGTGTTTTTGCAGTTGAAGGATTTTATCGCACGCGCTGGGCTTGTGCCTTATAACGTGGCGAAACAAAAAGGCGAGTTGAAATATGTATTACTTAGCGAAAGCCAAATCAATGGCGCGTTGATGCTGCGCTTTGTGTTGCGTTCGGAGCAAAAATTGCTCTTAATTCGACGAGAACTGGCAGGATTATTGGCAAAATTACCGCAATTAAGCGTGGTCAGTGTCAATATTCAACCACAACATGCTGCCATTTTAGAGGGTGAAAAAGAAATTTTTCTCACCGAACAACGCCAATTAGAAGAACAATTTAATCGTATTCCTCTGTTTATCCGTCCGCAAGGTTTTTTCCAAACCAACCCGACGGTCGCCTCTGCCTTATATGCCGCCGCGCAAACTTGGGTGAAAGCGTTACCGGTGTCTCATTTATGGGATCTTTTTTGCGGCGTGGGCGGTTTCGGTTTACATTGTGCGATGGCGTTAAAAGACAAAACGCCGACATTAAAGCTCACGGGTATCGAAATATCGCCTTCGGCAATTGCCTCGGCAACCTTGTCAGCAGAAAAGCTGGGCTTGGCTTCTCAAATTGAATTTCGCTCTTTGGATGCGGCACAATTTGCCCTTGCCCAAGATCAACGCCCGGATTTGGTGATTATAAATCCGCCAAGACGCGGCATTGGGCGCAAGCTGGCGCAATTTCTGCAAAATTTAGCACCGCACTTTATCCTGTACTCCAGCTGCAACGCGCAAAGTATGGCGCAAGATTTGCACGAATTAACCGGTTATCAATTACAAAAAGTGCAATTATTCGATATGTTTCCACATACTTCTCATTACGAGACAATGATACTTTTATCTAAATTTGATATCGATAATCATATAAGCGTTAAAATTGAGCAAGATGATCTTGGCGTATATTAGGCTTTTTCGCCTACTGAGCAGCGATAGCTGGTGAACAGTTATCGCCTTTTTAAGGGATAAATGACATATTATGGAGGGAGTTTGCGAGTATATAAAAATAAAGAAGCACTTAAAACAGAAATCAATAAAACATTTGAGAAATATATTTCCGAATTTGATGATATTCCAGAAGCCTTAAAAGATAACCGAGTTGATGAGGTTGATAGAACGCCAGCAGAAAACCTGGCTTATCAGGTGGGATGGACAACTTTAGTGCTTAAATGGGAAGAAGATGAAAGAAAAGGGCTTCACGTAAAGACGCCATCAGATGACTTTAAATGGAATCAACTTAGTGAGTTATATCAATGGTTTACAGATACCTATGCACATTTATCTCTGCAGGAGTTGAAAGCGAAATTAAATGAAAATATTAATTCTATTTGTGAAATGATTGATTCGTTAAGTGAGGAAGAATTATTTAAGCCACATATGAGAAAATGGGCTGATGAAGCGACTAAAACAGCTACGTGGGAAGTATATAAGTTTATTCATGTGAATACTGTGGCACCTTTTGGCACTTTCAGAACTAAAATTAGAAAATGGAAGAAGATAGTACTATAAATCTCATTCTACAAAATAAAAGTTTCATAAAATACTGACTAAAGATGATAGGCGACATTATCGTCTTTTTCTTTGCGAATTTTATATCAGATGTTCTCGTACTTGGCACATATAGCGAAGGCGGTGTTGTGCTGATTACACCGGATAAGGCGGTAAAAATGGTGATAAGCTCGGATAACATTCGGATAACAAAGGAAAAGTGCGGTGCTTTTTTGGCAAGTTTTTAGACATTTCGGGAGAAAGCGCGCTAAATAACAGTGTCGTTGGGACTGTCTATTTAGCGTTCATTGGTTTTATATGGACACAGGTCGTGTCCATATAACCTTTGATAGTGTGTGTTACGCTTTTTTCGTTGGACGTTTCCAGCCTTGAATATGTTGTTGGCGAACACGGGAGATAGCCAACTCATTTTCATTGACGTTATCCGTGATCGTTGAACCGGCACCGATAGTAGAACCGTTGGCAAGGCGAACTGGCGCGACTAATTGGCTATCGGAGCCAACAAAGACATTATCACCGATAATGGTTTTAAATTTGTTGGCACCGTCGTAGTTACAAGTGATCACACCCGCGCCAATATTACAATTGCTGCCGATTTCCGCATCCCCGACATAGGTTAAATGGTTCACTTTTGAACCTTTGCCGATTTGGGCTTTTTTGATTTCCACAAAGTTACCGATATGGGTTTCTGCCGCCAATTCTGTCCCCGGACGTAAACGAGAAAACGGACCGATTGCCGCACGTTCGCCGATAGTGGCATCTTCGATTACGGAATAAGGTTTGATGTCCACATCATCCCCAATCACGCAATTTTTCAATACGCAGCCCGCGCCGATACGCACACGATCGCCTAATTTTACCTCACCTTCAATGATCACGTTAACATCAATTTCCACATCTTTTCCGTGTTCCAATTTACCGCGTAAATCAAAACGCGCAGGATCGATAAGCATCACACCGGCAAGCAATAATTTGTCCGCTTGTTTGCGTTGATAATAACGCTCCAACGCTGCCAGTTGCAGGCGATTATTAGCACCCTCTACTTCCATAATATCATCCGCTTGCACCGCAATGACCTGAAATCCGTCTTGATTTGCCAAGCCGATCACATCCGTCATATAATATTCGCCTTGCGCATTATTATTATTTAAACGTGCCAACCATTTTTTAAAACTAGCGCCATCAGAAACCATCACGCCGGTATTAACCTCGGTAATTTTCAGCTGTTTGGTATTGGCATCTTTTTGCTCCACAATACCCACCACATTGCCATCTTGACGTAAAATGCGTCCGTAACCGGTTGGGTTAAGTAAATCAACGGTTAATAAGGCAATACCATGCGTTGGTTTTGTGGCAATTAATTTTTGTAAGGTTTCCAAGGTAATCAACGGACCGTCGCCATACAGCATTAAAATATTTTCATCATCATGAAAAAATGGCGCCGCTTGTTGCATGGCATGACCGGTTCCCAATTGTTCTTTTTGCAACACCCAATTGACCGGCTCATCTTTTAAGCGCGCTTGCATCACGTCGCCACCATGACCGTAAATTAAATGAATATTTTGCGGATGAAGTTGTTTTACTGTATCGATAACATGTTTTACCATCGGTTTACCCGCAATATTATGTAATACTTTCGGTAAATCCGAATACATTCTTGTCCCTTTACCCGCGGCAAGGATTACCACACTTAAATTTGTCATATCAAATTTCCTTAGGATTGTGCTAAAAATTGCGCCTTATTTTATAGCATCACATGCAAGAAACAAGCGATTACACCATAAAGTGCGGTTTATTTTGGGCAAATTTCGCAAATAGATGAATAACGAGTATAATGCCTCGAAATTCACCGAATGAAATAAAAAGCATGGAACATACAGCGTATTATATTGGCGTAATGTCGGGAACCAGCCTTGACGGAATTGACGTGGCGTTGGTTAATTTTGCCAAAAACTCACCGCGCTTTTTGCCCCAATTAGTGGCAGCAGAGATGCAACCAATGCCACAAGATTTGCGTCGCCGATTACACGAATTGTTGCGCAGCGGGCAAACCGATTTGCAACAACTGGGCGAGCTGGATCACCGCCTTGGCTTATTGTATGCGCAAAGTATCAATCAATTTTTAGCCAAACATCAACTAAATGCGGAACAAATTCAAGCGATTGGTTGCCACGGTCAAACTATTTGGCACGCGCCGCAAGGTTCATATCCCTTTACTATGCAAATCGGCGATGCGAATTTGATTGCCGCGCATACGAACATCACCACGGTTGCCGATTTTCGTCGCAAAGATATGGCGTATGGCGGCCAAGGTGCACCTTTGGTGCCGGCGTTTCACCGAGCTTTATTTGCTCGTGATGATCGCATAACGGTGGTGTTGAATATCGGCGGAATCAGCAATATTACCCAACTTATTCCCGAAATGCCGGTGATCGGCTATGACACCGGTCCCGGTAATGCGCTGCTCGACAGTTGGATTGAAAAACAGTTGGGCAAGCCTTACGATCACGATGCACAGTGGGCAAAAACGGGTAAAATTCATACCGCACTTTTAAGCGAGTTGCTAAAAGAGCCTTATTTTGAACACCCGCCGCCGAAAAGTACCGGACGAGAATTATTTAATTTGACGTGGCTTGATAAAAAATTGCAGCATTTCAGCACAATTTTGCCGCAAGATGTGCAGGCGACTTTGTTGGAATTTACTGCGCAATGTAATGCCCAAGTCTTGCGCCAACTTGGTGGGCAATGTGAGTTACCGAAAGTGTTGATGGTGTGTGGCGGCGGGGCGAAAAATCCGTTGTTAATGCAACGGTTAACGCGGTTGTTGCCGGAGTGGCACGTAGCGACGACATCTGATTTTGGATTGGATGCGGATTATGTAGAAGCGGCGGCATTTGCTTGGTTGGCTTATCAACGAATGTACAATTTAAGCGGCAATTTACCTAGCGTCACCGGCGCGAAAAGGGCAGTCAGTTTAGGCGTCATTTATCCGAAATAAAACGTTGAACTTAGATAAATTCTGCAAAAATGACCGCACTTGAGCTAAAAAACTGCCGACACAAGGTTGTCAGCAGTTTTTGTTAATTAACTTACGTGTTTTTCACCATTTTGCGCTTAAGTAACCAACCGAAGCCACGCAGTAGGATTAAAAAGGCAACCAAAAAATACAAGGGTTTGGCGCCTAATGCGGCATAAGGGGTTTTGCCCGTGGTTGGCGAGACAGTTTGAGTCAGCGTCGTGGTTTCAAATTGAGGCGCTTGAGCAATAATTTTCCCTTTGGCGTCGATAAAAACGCTGATGCCTGTGTTGGTAGAACGAATCACCGGTTTGCCCAATTCTAACGCACGCATTCTCGCCATTTGCAAATGTTGCCAAGGACCAATGCTACGTCCGAACCAAGCGTCGTTAGACAGGGTTAAAATAAAATCGGTTTGATCCGTAAGATTTTGCCGGAGCCGGTTACCGAAAATGATTTCATAACAAATCGCGGTGGTAAAATGGCGGAATTTTGCCAACAGCGGCGGCTGCACTGCCGCGCCGGATTGAAACGCCGACATTGGCAAATTGAACACCGAACCCAACGGGCGCAACAGGCTTTCCAATGGCACATATTCGCCAAAAGGCACTAAATGATGTTTATTGTAACGATTTGTGGTATCCAATTGATAAGGCATGGCGGGGTTGCCGAGATCAATCACCGAATTAAGGACTTTTCCGCTGTTCGGATCTTGATACACGGTACCGATCAGCACTTCCGTTTGGCTTTGTGCGGCAGCTTGGTGTAAGCTTTGTAAATAAGGCTGAATATGATTTTCCAAGGTTGGCAACGCTGCTTCCGGTAAAATAATCAGATCACTTTTACCCAGATGTTGCATAATCAAATGTTGATAAATATCCAAGGTTTGATAGACATAATCCGGATCCCATTTTAAATGCTGCTCAATGTTGCCTTGCGCAAGGGTGATGGTCAGAGTGCGTTCCGGTTGCTCTTGGATAAAATTCAGTTTGCCGGCATAAACGGAAAGTCCGCCGATGATAATCCAAGTCAGCACATTTGCCGCTACGATCAGCATTTTTTTCTCGCGGATCGCCGCAATTAGGCTAAAAATGACCGCACTTGTCCACATCACGAAAAAGGTTAAACCCTCTACACCAAAAATCGCGCCGAGACCGGCAAACGGGGTGTCGATTTGCGTATAACCGAATTGTAGCCACGGAAAACCGGTAAAGACCCGGCCACGCAAAAATTCAGTGATAGTCCAAATGGCGGGAAATAGGGCGAGGCTGCGAACCTCAAAACGGCGTACTAAATAGGCAAATAGTAGTGGGTAAAGGGCTAAATATGCCGCCAATAAAACCACTAACAAATAGCTAACCGCGAGTGGCGCGCCGCCGAATTGGTTGATGCTGACGTTTAACCAGCTGACGCCGATACTAAAAAAGCTCAAGCCCCATAAAAATGCGCCACAAAGTGCGTTTTTTTTTGTGGCGTTTTGACCACCCAAATCAGTCCGAGTAAGGAAAGATAGGCAACGCCCCAAAGATCAAAAGGGGAAAAGGCAAAAACGCCCAATCCTCCGCTTAATAATGCAATAAGATAGGTTTTCATCAATTATTCACTGCTTTGTTTGATATTGTTGGCAATTTGCTCATCCGGTACGGTCACACGTAATTGGATAATACGACGGCTATCTGCCGAGGTGACTTTGATATTGAGGTTTTCCAATACAATTTCTTCGCCCCGTTTCGGCAAATAACCAAAGGCTTGCATTACTACGCCGCCAATGGTATCCACTTCTTCATCAGCAAAATGAGTACCAAATTGTTGATTAAAATCTTCAATATCGGTTAAGGCGCGTACCGCATAGGTATGGCGCGAAAGTTGACGGATATCGGCAATTTCTTCTTCATCAAATTCGTCTTCAATATCGCCGACGATTTGTTCCAAAATATCTTCAATGGTGACCAAACCGGATACCGCGCCAAATTCGTCCACCACAATCGCCATATGGAAACGCTCGGAACGGAAATCTTTTAGCATCCGATCTACCCGCTTACTTTCCGGTACGATCACCGCCGGACGCAACGTGGATAGCAAATCAAAGGCTTTTGCATTAGAACGCAAAAATTTCAGCAAATCTTTAGCGTGTAAAATTCCGGCGATATTATCCCGCTCGTCGGTCATCACCGGAAAACGCGAGTGGGCGCTTTCGATAATAGTATTCAGACAAGAATCCGAATTTTGCGAGGTTTCAATAAATACAATTTGCGAACGCGGGATCATAATATCGCGTACGCGCAATTCGGCGATTTCCATCACCCCCTCAATCATTTCACGGGTATCTTGATCGATAAGCTCGTTTTGTTCCGAATCACGAATGACCTCGACTAATTCGTTACGATTTTTTAATTCCCCTTGAAACAGACGACCGAATAAAGATTGGAAAAAACTTTTCTTCGTTTCAATCGAGGGACTGCTCTGATTTTCTTCACTCATATTGATATTGCTCTCACGACGATTTCATCTTACCGGCATTTTGTCTCGGGTTTGTTTTTATTCCCAAACCGGCAGCGATCGATTTTAACGGGAAATGTGGCGCTTGTTAATCCCTATTTTCGGTTTTTTATTGCCACATTTCTCGCCCTTTACTTTTTTGGAATAACAAAACTGAATTTTGTCCATTGGTAATAACGCTCACCGGCTTTGCTCATACCGCCATATTTCCACCATTCCGGATGGTTCGGCGTATCCGGCAGAGCTTGGGTTTCCAATGCAATCCCCGCATAATCAGCATATTCATTGCCGTGTCGAGTTAAGGTGCCGCCTAAATAATTGGCGGTATAAACTTGGATGGCGGATTGCGAGGTAAAAACTTGCAGGCTTAAACTGCGATCCGGGGCGGTTAAAATAGCACAAGGTTGCGTTTCTTTGAGTTTGCTATCGGTATTTTCAGCGGAATTTAATAAAAAGGCATGATCATAGCCTTTGGTTTCTTGTTGTTCTTCTTGTAAAAAATCCCGTGCAATGGTTTTTTCTTTACGGAAATCAAAACAGGTTTGATCTACGGATTTCAGCGGTGCATTAGGAATACCTTGATTGTCCACCGGCAAAAAATGATTCGCGTTCAGTTGTAAAAAATGCGAACGAACATCAGCACCGTTTTCCGCATCATTTAAATTAAAATAAACGTGGCTGGTTAAATTAAGCGGCGTATCGGCACTTGGTGTCGCTTCAAATTGCACCAACAACGTGTTATCCGGCAGTAATTCATAAGTCAAGCATACTTCCACGCTGCCGGGAAAGCCTTGTTCCAGATCTAAGGCAACATAGGAAAATTGTACAAAATTGGCGGAAAATTCACGAATTTTCCACCGCACTTTATCAAAACCGCGCACGCCGCCGTGCAGTTGATGTTGACCTTGGTTTGTGATTAAACGACGAATACCTTGATCGGCTAACGGATCGGGGTAGCAGGCGTTGGCAATGCGATTGGCATAACGTCCAATGGCTCCCCCCATAAAGGCAGTTTGTTTTTCGTAATTTTCCGGTTGACAACCGAGTAAAACTTCGCGCAATTCTGTACCGACAGGTACTTGACAGGAAATCCAAGTGGCGCCCCAATCAAGAAACTGTACCCGCATTCCATTGGGGTTTTGCAGCGTGACACGCTGAAAGGGCTGATTATCCGAGGCGACAATGTTATTTTGCAAAATCTCTAGCATAAACGAACTCCTTGTGATGCCGTACAGACATAAAAATCTTCTTTTAGTCCGGTTGTTTTTTGGTAATTATCAGCGATAATTTGCTGCACTGCCATGACTTTTTCAACCGGCGCCAAGGCGACGATACAGCCCCCAAATCCACCACCGGTCATTCTGGCGCCACCACTGTTGCCAATGGCGACCTCTGCCAATTCCACTAAGTAATCAATTTCCGGTACGGTAATCTCAAAATCATCACGCATGGAAATATGAGATTGGTACATTAATTCGCCTAGGCGAGTTAAATTGCCTTGTTGTAACGCCTCAACTGCCGCTAAAACCCGTGCATTTTCGGTCACAACATGTCTTGCGCGTTTTGCCATGGCAGGATCAAGTGCGGTCAATTCTTGTTCTTTTTGGTAAAATTGCTCAACGGATACATCACGCAAGGCGTTGACGCCAAAAAATGCCGCTGCTTGCTCACATTGTTGGCGCCGAATATTATATTCACCGTTAACCAAATCATGTTTTACGTGCGAATTTATAATCATCACCGCCACACTTGGCGGAACCGGCGTTGGTATTGTTTGCAAACTTCGGCAATCAATCATCAATAAATGATCCTGTTGCCCCAAGGCGGAAATCAATTGATCCATATTGCCGCAATTGGCGCCGACAAATTGATTTTCCGCTTGTTGCCCGATTAAAGCAATTTCCGTATTGCTTAAAGGCAAATCGCCCAATTGTTGGCAAAATTTACCGATAGCGACTTCCAAAGAAGCGGACGAACTTAAGCCGGCGGATAACGGGACATTGCCGCTAATTACCAAATCCGCGCCTTGTGTAAATTGTGGGCAACGGGCTTGAATAAATTTCACTACGCCACGTACATAACCTGTCCATTTTTCGGATATCGGTACAATTTCTTCAAGCAAGGAAAATTCGTCAAATTGATCCAAGTCGGAAGCATAAACCCGAAAAAGCGCATCCGAACGTTTACCGCCGCTCACTGCCGTTCCGTAATTAATCGCGCAAGGCATTACAAATCCGTCATTGTAATCAGTATGCTCACCAATGATATTGACTCGTCCCGGGGCATATACGTTGAGGGTTGAAGTGCGGTCAAATTTTTGTTCAAAAAGGTGTTTTGCTGTTTGTTGCGGGGTCATGTGCTACTCCAATGTTATCCAATTTGGTCAATGTTAGGGGTTGTCTTTAGCGGTTTATTGTTCGCTGTAATGTATTTCGCTTAATTCGCGTAATCTTGCAGCAGCTTGTTCGGCGGTCAAATCACGTTGGCTTTCGCCTAACATTTCATAACCCACCATAAATTTACGTATCGTCGCTGAACGCAGTAGCGGCGGGTAAAAATGGGCGTGTAATTGCCAATGGGCATTATCTTCTCCATTAAAAGGTGCTGCATGAAATCCCATGGAATAAGGGAAAGATACGCCAAATAAATTATCATATTTGGTGGTTAATTTTTTCAACGCCACCGCTAAATCTTGCGCTTGCGCTTCGCTTAAATCCGTTAAGCGTTTTATGTGGGTTTTAGGCAATAACAGGGTTTCAAACGGCCATACCGCCCAATAAGGAACCAATGCTACCCAATGTTTGGTTTCCACCACAAGGCGTTCTTTTTGCGCCAATTCGCGTTGGACATAATCTACGAGCAATACTGCACCATGTTGTCGCCAATATTTCCGTTGCGCCTCATCTTCGCGTTGCACTTCGTTAGGTAAAAAGCTATTTGCCCAAATTTGACCGTGCGGATGCGGATTGGAACAGCCCATTGCTGTGCCTTTATTTTCAAAAATTTGCACCCAAGGATATTTGGCGCCCAATTCGTGCAATTGTTGTTGCCATACCTGAATAATTTGATAAATTTCGACCGCACTTAATAAGGGTAAGGTTTTACTGTGATCCGGCGAAAAACAAATTACCCGACTTTCGCCACGCGCTTGTGATGCTTGAAATAAGGGATCGGATGATGCCGGCGGCGTTGGGGCATCCTCCAGCAGCGCAGAAAAGTCATTTTTAAACACGAAAGGGGTTTGGTAAGCGAGATTTTGTTCGCCGGTAATGCGCCGATTTCCCGGACAAAGATAACAATTGGCATCATAATGCGGTTTTTGTTCTTCCACAACCTTTTCCCGTTGTCCTTGCCAAGGACGTTTTGCTCGATGGGGAGAAACTAAAACCCACTGTTCCGTCAATGGGTTATAGCGGCGATGTGGATGTTCGGTCGGCATAAATAAATTCATGACAGACTCCTTTTTTGAAAACGGTTACAAAAATAATGAGCAAAATATACCATATTGCCGGAAATAAACTATTAAGCGGATCACAAATTTGATGAAAAAAGCTAATTTTTCTGTGATATAGGTTTTATTTTTGAAAGTAAGCGCTTTCATTTTTACTGAAATTTCATATCATACTCCACGTGATTTTTATCTGATTAGGTGTATATGATGATTACCATTCGTGATGTAGCTAAGCAAGCCGGTGTTTCTGTCGCCACGGTATCTCGCGTATTAAACAACGCTTCTTCCAGTGAAAAAGCGCGCCTTGCGGTGCAGCGTGCAGTCGCACAATTGGGCTACCACCCTAATGCCAATGCACAAGCGTTGGCATTACAAAATACGGAGACTATCGGCGTGGTAGTGACGGATGTTACGGATCCTTTTTTTGCCATTTTAGTGAAAGCAGTGGATAACGTGGCGGAGGAACATCAAAAAACCATTTTGATTGGAATCGGTTACCATAACGCCGAAAAAGAACGCAAAGCCATTGAAACCTTGTTGCGTAAGCGTTGCAGTTGTTTGGTTGTGCATTCCAAAGCCTTAACGGATGAGGAGTTACAAGCCTATTTACAACGTATTCCCGGTATGGTGATTATTAATCGTTTAGTACGTGGTTATGAAAATCGTTGCGTGAGCCTAGATAATCAAAAAGGGACATTTTTAGCCACACAAACCTTAATTCAACTGAGACATCGCCATATTGGTTATATTGGATCCACTCATCAAATTACGGATGAAAGTGAACGATTGAAAGGATATTTGACCGCACTTCAACATTATCATATTAAACTTGAGCCCCATTTTGTCACTCATAGTACGCCGGATTTTGAAGGAGGTGAAAAGGCAATGATCAATTTATTAAGTTACAATTCCAATCTCACCGCGGTAGTGGCGTACAATGATGGTATGGCGGCGGGAGCGATTTCTGTTCTTAATGAAAATAACATCAGCGTTCCGAAACAATTTTCCATTATTGGTTTTGATGATATGCCGATTGCTCGTTACTTGATCCCTAAATTAACAACAATCCGTTATCCCATTGATTTAATGGCAACTTATGCCGCAAATTTAGCTTTAAGCTTAGTTGATAATGCGATTGAAGAGCCGGCATATTTACAATTTAACCCGACATTAGTGCAACGGTTTTCGACAGGGCAGGTTAATCAGAAAGGTTAAAACTGTGATCAATCCGACAATTTTAAATTATTTTTTGTAATCGTTTCCATAATTGTGAAAGAGATCACAGTCTTTCAGATTATTTTCCTATATTCTTACACCCAATCGCTCGGGGCAGTACGTTAATTAACGTTGACGAGCATTTACTACGACGAGTCCAGTAACGAAGGAGAGTATTTATGAAAAAAACGGTTTTAAGCGCTATTGCATTAGCGGTCGGTTTAGGCGTGGCATCAACAGCGGCACAAGCGGCAAACCGTATTGGCGTAACCATTTACAAATATGATGACAATTTTATGGCGTTAATGCGTCAAGAAATTGAAAAAGAATCAAAACAGCTTGATGATGTAGAACTGTTAATGAATGACTCTCAAAATGCACAGTCTATTCAAAATGACCAAGTAGACGTGCTGTTATCTAAGGGGGTGAAAGCCTTAGCGATTAACTTAGTGGATCCGGGTTCGCCGAAAACCATTATTGATAAAGCGAAAGCCGATAATGTTCCAATCGTGTTTTTCAACAAAGATCCGGGGGCGAAAGCCATTGCCAGCTATGATAAAGCCTATTATGTGGGAACTGATCCGAAAGAGTCCGGTTTAATTCAAGGGGCGTTAATCGCTAAACATTGGAAAGCCAATCCGGCGTATGACCTAAACAAAGATGGCAAAATTCAATATGTGTTATTGAAAGGTGAACCGGGTCACCCTGACGCAGAAGCGCGTACGAAATACGTGATTGAAGAATTGACCACGCAAGGTATTGAAACGGAACAATTATTTATTGATACCGGAATGTGGGATGCGGCAATGGCGAAAGATAAAACTGACGCTTGGTTATCCAGTTCAAAAGCCAACGATATTGAGATGATTATTTCAAATAACGACGGTATGGCAATGGGAGCGTTAGAGGCAGTAAAAGCACATGGTAAAAAATTGCCAATTTTCGGTGTGGATGCGCTTCCTGAAGTATTACAACTTATCCAAAAAGGAGAAATTGCCGGAACTGTATTAAATGACGGCGTGAACCAAGGTAAAGCGGTGGTGCAATTAGCTAATAATTTGGCAGCAGAAAAACCGGCAACCGAAGGTACGCAATGGCAAATTAAAGATCGTGTTGTACGTATTCCTTATGTGGGTGTAGATAAAGAAAATTTAAGCGAATTTTTAAAATAATGATGTAAAGCGTTGTGGCGATATTTGCTACAAGCTCATGTTGTTAGGGGAGATCTGTCTCCCCTTTTATATAGAGGTTGGATATGACAGTTCCTACTCAAAATCAAGATAGCCAAGTGCTACTCACCATGACGAATGTCAGCAAATCCTTTCCCGGTGTTAAAGCGTTGGATAATGCCAATTTGACTGTGCGTTCGCATTCCGTACACGCGTTGATGGGCGAAAACGGTGCGGGAAAATCCACGTTGCTAAAATGTCTGTTTGGAATTTATGCTAAAGATGAAGGCGACATCCTATTTTTGGGCAAACCGATTAATTTTAAAACATCAAAAGAAGCCTTGGAAAACGGGATTTCCATGGTACACCAAGAATTAAACCTCGTGCGCCAACGTAACGTCATGGATAATTTGTGGCTTGGGCGTTATCCCCTCAAAGGGATGTTTGTCGATCACGGGAAAATGTATCAAGACACTAAAGCGATTTTTAACGAATTGGATATTGATATTGATCCGCGCGAAAAGGTCGCCAATTTATCCGTTTCACAAATGCAAATGATCGAAATTGCTAAAGCCTTTTCCTACAACGCCAAAATTGTGATCATGGATGAACCGACATCTTCTTTATCAGAAAAAGAAGTAGAACATCTATTTAAAATTATCGCCAAGCTAAAAGAGCGTGGCTGTGGCATTATTTATATCTCACATAAAATGGATGAGATTTTCAAAATCTGCGATGAAATTACCATTTTGCGCGACGGTAAATGGATTAATACCGTGCCGGTGAAAGGCACAACAATGGAAAGCATTGTGGCGATGATGGTTGGGCGCGAATTAACGCAACGCTTCCCGGAAAAAACCAACACGCCAAAAGAGGTAATCTTAACGGTTGAAAATTTGACCGCACTTAATCAGCCCTCTATTCAAGATGTCAGCTTCGAATTACGCAAAGGCGAAATTCTTGGTGTGGCGGGATTGGTTGGTGCCAAACGGACGGATATTGTAGAAACCATTTTCGGTATTCGTGAACGCAAAGGTGGCAAAATCACGTTAAACGGAAAAACAATGCGAAATCGCACCGCACTTGAAGCGATCAATAACGGTTTTGCCTTAGTAACGGAAGAACGCCGTTCTACCGGCATTTACGCCAATTTAAGTATTGAGTTCAACTCATTGATTTCCAACATGAAATCCTATCTCGGCAAATTAGGTTTTTTAAGCAGCGGTAAAATGAAAAGTGATACGCAATGGGTGATTGATGCAATGAATGTCAAAACGCCATCACACAAAACCACGATCGGATCACTTTCCGGCGGTAACCAACAAAAGGTAGTGATTGGACGTTGGCTATTAACCCAACCGGACATTTTGATGCTCGACGAGCCAACGCGAGGTATTGATATCGGCGCTAAATTTGAAATCTATCAATTGATTATGCAGCTTGCCAAAAAAGATAAAGGCATCATTATGATTTCCTCGGAAATGCCCGAATTATTAGGGGTAACTGACCGAATTTTGGTGATGAGTAACGGGCGTGTCGCCGGTATTGTTGAAACCGCTAAAACCTCACAGGAAGAAATTTTGCAACTCGCCGCAAAATATTTATAAGTTGAAAAAGGAAAAGTATTATGTCAGCTTTAAAACAAAACAAATCCCTTGATTTCCTGAAACAAAATGCAATCTACTTTGTATTGCTGATTTTGTTGGGTGTCATTATCTTGCAAGATCCGAGTTTTTTAAGTTTGCGCAATTTTAGTAATATCCTAAATCAATCTTCTGTACGCTTAATCATTGCTCTTGGCGTTGCCGGACTTTTGGTTACTCAAGGGACTGATTTATCCGCCGGTCGTCAAGTGGGGCTGGCGGCAGTTGTTTCTGCGACCATGTTGCAAGCCATGGATAACGCCAACCGCGTCTTTCCAAATTTAGGTGAAATTCCGATTCCGGTAGTGATCTTAACGGTTTGTGCGGTGGGAGCCGTGATCGGGTTATTCAACGGATTAGTGATTGCTTATCTTAACGTAACGCCATTTATCGCCACGATGGGAACCATGATCATTGTGTATGGAATCAACTCCTTGTACTATGATGCGGTCGGCTCTTCACCAATCGCCGGCTTTAGCGATAATTTCTCCACCTTTGCCCAAGGATTTTTTAATTTAGGCGCCTTTAAATTGTCGTATATCACTATTTACGCCGCTATTGCCGCCTTACTTGTTTGGATTATGTGGAATAAAACACGTTTCGGTAAAAATATTTTCGCTATCGGCGGTAACCCGGAAGCGGCTCGCGTATCAGGCGTCAACGTGACTCGCAATCTTGCGGTGATTTATATGATTGCCGGTATTTTTTACGCTTTCGGGGGGATGTTGGAAGCAGGACGTATTGGTAGCGCCACCAATAACTTGGGATTTATGTACGAAATGGACGCAATTGCTGCCTGCGTGGTCGGCGGTGTTTCTTTCGCCGGTGGCGTCGGTACGGTTATCGGCGTGGTCACCGGCGTGTTAATCTTTACCGTCATCAACTACGGATTGACCTATATCGGCGTTAACCCATATTGGCAATATATCATCAAAGGCGGCATCATCATCTTCGCTGTTGCGATTGACTCCTTAAAATACGCGAAGAAAAAATAATCGTGTTTTTCTCGCTTTTCCTGCCGGCGTGAGCCTTTCATTCGCGCCGGCTTATTGTTTTCTTAAAATCTTTATCTCACTATCTATTCCTCATGATAGGCACACAGGAGAATGAAATTGAAAAGTGCGGTACTTTTTCCATCAATTTACTAAGAAGCAGCGGGACTGATGATGGAATGGTAATAAGGGGGACTCGCTATTCGTAAAAAGCAATAGGCTTCACGAAGTCAAAAAAGTGGGGCTGCGTTAATGATAACCTCTGCTGAAAAATACAATGAGAAATACTGCTTTATCCGCGCGGGTGATAGCGTTCGTGTAAGTGTTTTAAGCGTTCTTTGGCAACGTGGGTGTAAATTTGGGTAGTAGAAAGATCGCTATGACCAAGTAACATTTGTACCACGCGCAAATCTGCACCATGGTTAACCAAGTGTGTAGCAAAGGCGTGGCGTAGAACGTGCGGAGAAAGGCAGTCACCATCAATGTCCGCTAAAATGGCGTAATGTTTTATGCGGTGCCAAAAAGTTTGACGGGTCATTTGACTGCCTCGTCGGCTGGGAAAGAGGATATCTGAACTTTGCCCGTTGAGCAGCATGGCGCGCCCGTATAAGACAAATTGACGGACCCAATAATTGGCTTCTTCGCCCATTGGTACGATCCGTTCCTTGTTTCCTTTACCAATGACCCGTACTACGCCTTGCGACACATTGAGGTTGTCGATAGTCAGCGAAACCAATTCGGTGACCCGTAATCCCGTGGCATACAACAATTCCAACATAGCTTTATCCCGCAATTCAAGCGGATCGTCTACCGCCGGCGTATTTAACAAATCGCTGACTTGTTGTTCGGTTAAATATTTGGGTAGGCGACTTGGCAGTTTCGGCGAGCTGAGTAGCGCACTCGGATCGTCGCTGCGGTATTTTTCCCGATATAAATATTGGAAAAGCTGGCGCAGCGCACTTAGCATTCTCGCGGTGCTGGTGGCTTTGTAGCCTTGTTCTAAACGATCACCTAAAAAAGATTGTAAATCCAGGGGAGCAAGGCTGGTTAAGGTTAATTGATGTTGCACCAACCATTGACAAAGTGCGGTCAAATCTAAGCGATAAGATTGCACGGTATTTTCCGATAACCCTTTTTCCAACCACAGTTCGTTAAGAAATAAGTCAATTAAGCTAAGATCTTTCATGGTGGATTTTCCTACTCGTTTACGCGTTTAAGCAACAATGCCGAGACATTGCGTGGTGTAAAAAAGAGGGCAAGCAGCGCAAAAAACGCCATTGCGACAAACATTAACGTCGGTGAAATTGGATATAACACGCCGGATAAGGCGGTCGTTAAGGCAATGGCACCACAGCTTGAAATACCACTGTATAAGCCTTGTAATCTTGCTATATGGGGTTGCGGTTGCGTGGTGATATAACGCACCATTGCATAATGGCTGACAGCATATGTCAGGCTATGTAAGGTTTGGGTAAAGGCGATTAAGGCAAGATTGTCGGTGCTGCCGATTAATAACCAACGTACCACGGAGGCGCCGGCGGATAGATAAAATAGCGTGCTGACGCTCCAAGTTTTGAAGAGTCGCGTGGAGAAGAAAAAGAGTAAAATTTCCGCTACCACACTTAACCCCAATAAGATACCGGTGGTTTGAACTGAAATACCAATGTTAGTCCAATAAAGCACGCTGTAAACATAATAGGCGGCGTGGGACCCTTGAATAAGCGAGATGGCGATCAATAAACGTAATGTGGTTTTGTTTTGTAATAACCGGATGAAAGTAGGCGAGTTTTCGGTTGTGCTTTCTTGATCATCAAGCGGCATTTGGTGTGGCGAGTTCATTTGTAACAAAGAATAGAGCAATAAAAGTGCGGTCAAAATAATGACAATATATTGCTCGCCGATAACGCCGATAACATAGCCAAATCCGGTAACGCCGACCACAAAGGCGATAGAACCGATTAAGCGGGCTTTTCCGTAATCCAAATGAATTTGCTGTTGCCACGTACTGGCGAGGGTATCGCCAATAGGGATACCGGCAGAGTTTACCATAGCAAACAGCCAAATAGTTATGCACAGTAACCAAAAGCTTTCAGCAACAAAACTTATCACGAAACAAATAGCGAAACTTGCCCATGCTAAATAGCGCAAGGCGTTGATTAATTGCGAGGCGCGTTTGACCAAAGAGGAAAACCAGACTCCGCCAAGAAAGCGAAATAAATAGGAAATAGCCAGTACAAATCCGATAGTTTCTGCGCCATAGGATTGAGATCTTAACCACACCGGAAAAAAAGGTATAAATACACCATAGGCGCAAAAATAGCCAAAAAAGCTGAGAGCCATCCAGTTAAATGCTGATATTTTCATTAGAATAAGGTTTCCATTTCTCGTGAACGGGTAACACAGGCTTGCATAGCTTGCTGCACTGTTTCCATCAATTCTTGTTGTTGGAATATATGGATCGCAGCGGCAGTGGTTCCGCCTTTAGAGGTCACATTTTGGCGCAAGGTTGCCAAATCCAATTGTGGATTTTCTATGACCATTTTTGCTGCCCCTAACGCGGATTGCTGTACTAAGTGACGCGCAGTCGTTTCATCTAACTTCATGTCTAATAAGGCTTTTTGCATAGCTTCCATAAACAGGAAAAAATACGCTGGGCTGCTGCCGGAAGCAGCGGTGACCGCGTGCATTTGATCTTCATTTTCTACTCGGCAGGTTTTGCCCACGGCATTTAATAAATTTTCTGCCAGTTGTTTGTATTCAGCAGAAACTGAGGCGGGCGCGTATAATCCCGCCATGCCGCAAGAGACAAGTGCCGGGGTATTTGGCATGACCCGCACGATCTGGTTGGCGGAAGGTAAAAGTGCGGTCAATCTTGACACAGAAATTGCCGCAGCAATGGAAATGACCAATTTAGCGGAAAAATCGACCGCACTTAAGGCATGGCAAACTTGGGCGATCACCTGCGGTTTTACTGCAAGTAATACGACTTCTGCACTTTCTACCGCCGCAATATTATCTTCTGTTACTTGTACGCCGCGTTGCGCGAATAAATTTCGTTTTTCTTGGTTTGGATCACAAACGGTAATTTTGTCGGCAGGGTAGTTCTGTTTTAATAATCCGAATACGATAGCTTGCGCCATATTTCCGCCGCCGATAAAAGTAATGTGTTTAGGTTGCATATTTTCACTCCCGAATAGGTTACAATAATGACATTGTACCGCATTCTTTTCAGGAGAGAATATGATTTGGTTTAAAAATATTATGGCGTATCGGTTGACGAAAAAATGGGAGTGGACAGATGAGCAGTTGCAAACGCAATTGATGTCATGTCAATTTCACCCTTGCGGACAATCGGATATGCGCAAGTTCGGTTGGAAAGCACCTTTAAAAAACAGTGCGTTATTGTATTTTTCCAACAATAAGCAAATTTTGTTAGTGGCGCATAAAGAAGAAAAAATGCTGCCGGTGCAAGTGGTGAAACGTGAGTTGGATCAACGGATTGCCGAATTGGAAGCGAAAGAAAACCGCAACTTGAAAAAAGTGGAAAAACAGGCATTGAAAGATGATGTGATTGCTACCTTGTTGCCGCGCGCCTTTAGTAAAGAACAACAAACCGCGCTTTGGATTGATACGGAAAATCAATTGGTTTATGTGGATGCGGCGTCGAGTAAACGCGCAGAAGACGTATTGGGATTATTGCGCAAATCCTTGGGATCCTTGCCGGTTGTGCCTTTAGTATTTGCCAATGAGCCAAGTTTGGTGATGAGCGATTGGATCACGCACAACCATATGCCGCAATGGTTAACTTTGTTGGAAGAAGCGGAACTGCGTGGCAGTCAGGATAGTGCGGTCATTCGTTGTAAGCAGCAGGATGTGGAAAGTGAGGAAATTCTTTCGTTGTTGCAAGCAGGAAAATACATCAGCAAATTGGCGCTGGACTGGGATGAGCATTTACGCTTTGTGCTGCAAGAAGATTGTACGCTGAAACGTTTAAAATTTGCCGATCAAATTCGTGAACAAAATGAGGATATTTTAAAAGAAGATGTGGCGCAACGTTTTGATGCGGATTTTATTTTAATGACGGGTATATTAGCGAAACTTATCGATAATTTATTGGAGGTGTTTGGTGGCGAAAAAGTGCGGTTATAAATGCGGATAAATTTGTGTTCGCGATAAAAAATTCCCTCAGGGGGAGTGAATGAGGGAATTTTTTAGTTTTGGATCACACATTGTTCGGCTAAGATTTCGCCCGGCGCATTGCTTAACGTGCCGTATTCTTGACGTTCTTGCCATTGCCAATGAATATCGGTATATCGCATCCCGCTTTCGGAAATAGTTTGCACCAATTTGTGAGTGGTATTTTCAAAGGTAAGTGAAATTGACTTTAGGTTATTCTTTTTATGGCTAACCAAACTTCTTACTACACGTACTTCTTTTTGACCTTTGCATAAATACAGATCCGCTTTTCCGGTTTGTACCGATTTGTCGACCGGTTTCGATTTGACGACCGGCGGTTTTATTTCAAGGGGTTCAATTTGAACTCTGCACGCGTTAAGTGCAAGCACTGTGAGTAATAACAATCCTAATCTAAACATAAATCCCCTTACGGCACGATTACAATGGTAACCCAAAGTAGAGAAAAGGTGGGATTATCCCCACCTTTTTATTATTTTTTATATTGATAAGAACCGTCCGCTTGACGAATAAAACGCGCACCGTCAGACAAGCGCAATTCGTTAACACGACCTTGGCTGTTAAGCGACACTTGTACTTTATCGCCCGGTTTAAAGCTGCTTAAGCTATTGCCGGCACCGTTCGCTTTGGTCATTGCATTGACATCGGAAATATTCAAGTGGTTATCACGAAATACTTGCATCAATGAAACGCCTTGCGGAATGGTTAAGGTTTTGCTGGCGACTGCCGCACTTTTCACACGCTCTGCCGTGGCTTTGCCTGTTGGTTTCGCTTCAACGACAGGGACACTTTGGCTTTTTACCGCCGGTTTTGCTTGAGTAATCTGTGCTTTTGGTTTTTCAGCTATTGTTTTTGCTTTTTCTGCTGTTTTAGGTTTCTCTACGGTTGTAGTTTTCGGTTTTTCGACCACTTTTGGCGCCACTTTTTGTGCTTCAATTGGTTTAACGGGTTCAACCGCTTTTGGTTTTTCTTCTACCAACGCCGATTTCGTTGACGCGACTGCGGTTGGCTGTTCTGATTGTGCAACTATCGGTGCGCGAGTTTCTGTGGCTGTGTTATTTGTTGACACCGGGATTAATGCCGGATCTGCTGGCGCGATAATGCTTTCCGTTGAATTAGTGTTTTCAATTGATGTCGCCGGATTATTAATATTATCCAATACATTATTTTCTACCGGCCGGCTTTGATTTAGGGGTTGGAATTGGGTTGGGATATTTTGGCTGTTTGGTTGTTCAAAGGCATTTACCGTATCGGAATTTGGTTTCAACCATTGCCAAATGAATAAAAGTAAAATGGCTAATAATAGCACGATAAAAATGCGACGATATTTTGGCGGTAACACTTGTAAAATCGCCCAGTTCTCCGGATTTTTAATGTTATTTATTGGCACTCGTGTTTGCGTTTGGGCGACAGGAACCTCGCTTGTTTCAGGTTGTTTCGGCATAATGTTTTCTTGTGTGCTAATTGGCGCCGCCGTGTTGTCGGCATGAATTGGCGCCACTTTTTCTGTAACGCTATCGTTTTTTATCACAACATCATGACTCATTGTCGGTTCATTTTGCTGTGGCGCATTTCCACTTCCAAAGGTTGGCTCTTTGCGCACATGAAAAGGCACTTCACTTGGATTGCCTTTACGCGAGAAATTGCCTATAAATCCTTTTGCTTTGTTTAATAAAGAGGATTCCGGCGTATGCGGTTTTTTGGGAGTAATAGGTTCCATTTGGTCAAATTCTAAATCCAATTCTTTTTGAGGATTATTTTGGTTACCGATTTCCGGTTTATTGTTTTCTGTTGTCACGGTGATTACCTTAATGCTAACGAGTAAATAGGAGGCACATGAAAAGTGCGGTCAATATTTTTTCTATTCTAAAGGATATTTTGCAAATTTCCTATGCTGTGTACAACGTTTTATTCGTTTCATGAGCAATTTCACGCGCCAGTTTTGGCACGAGATAACCCGAAGTGATACTTTGTAATTTTTTGTAAATTTTTAATGCTTGCTCATCGGTTTGGTAAAAATGGCCGGCGCCTTCCACTTTATCCAGTAAATGCAAATAATAAGGCAAGATGCCGATAGCAAATAATTTATCGCTAAGTTGCTTTAAAATATCCGCGTCATCATTAATGTCTTTCAATAAAACCGATTGATTTAACAAGACGACATCGGCTTGTTTTAGCGCTTGCATGGCTTGTGCTAAACGTGCGTCAATTTCATTGGGGTGATTAATATGCGTGACCAAAATCATTTGCAGCCGACTTTCTGCCAGTAATTGACATAATGCGGGCGTAATGCGCTGCGGAATGACAATTGGCAAGCGGGTATGTAGGCGTAAGCGTTGTAAGTGCGGTATATTTTCCAGTTGTTTTATGAGCCAATCCAACTCATGATCTTTTGCCATCAAGGGATCGCCGCCGGAGAAAATTACTTCTTCAATTTCCTCATGTTGACGAATATAATTCAACGCTAAACGCCAATTTTCTTTATTGCCTTTGTTTTGTGCGTAAGGAAAATGACGGCGGAAACAGTAGCGACAATTGATGGCGCAACTATTTTTTACCATAAATAGCAAACGGTTATGATACTTGTGCAAAATATTTGGCGCTGCAGTATGCTGTTCATCTAAGGGATCTTTGCTAAAGCCCTCCATGGTTAAAAATTCTTGTCGCGCGCTCATGGCTTGCAGGAAAAGCGGATCGTGCGGATTGCCTTTTTCCATTTTTTCCACAAAAGGCAGCGGCACGCGCAAAGGAAATAAACGACGCGCCTCAATATCTTGTTGAAAGTCCGCTAAGGGCAATTCGAGGTAATTTAATAAGGTTTTTGGATCGGAAATCGCCGTTGCGAGCAAATCGATCCAATTTTGCTCTTCTCTAATCGGGATATTTTGGGTTAAAATACACACTTTTATAAAACGTACTCTTATTTTGAGGATAATATGGCTACATATACTACCAGTGATTTCAAACCGGGTCTAAAATTTATGCAAGATGGTGAGCCTTGCGTGATCGTTGAAAATGAATTTGTGAAACCGGGTAAAGGACAGGCTTTTACGCGTACACGCATTCGTAAATTAATTTCAGGTAAAGTATTGGATGTGAACTTTAAATCAGGCACCTCCGTTGAAGCGGCAGACGTGATGGATCTAAACTTAACCTATTCTTACAAAGATGATGCATTTTGGTATTTTATGCATCCGGAAACCTTTGAGCAATATTCTGCTGATGCAAAAGCGATTGGTGATGCAGAAAAATGGTTATTGGATCAAGCAGATTGTATCGTGACATTATGGAATGGCGCGCCGATTTCTGTAACCCCGCCAAACTTTGTAGAATTAGAAATCATCGAAACGGATCCGGGTTTGAAAGGTGATACCGCCGGTACCGGCGGTAAACCGGCAACATTAAGCACCGGTGCGGTAGTAAAAGTTCCACTTTTCGTACAAATCGGCGAAGTGATCAAAGTGGATACCCGTTCAGGCGAATACGTATCACGCGTAAAATAATGTTTATTGCCTCTTAAGCGACAGCAAAAATGCCGACCGACGAGTCGGTATTTTTCCGTCTGTTATTATTAAAATGTGATCTTTATCACAAAATTGTTGCTATCTCCCGCATTTTAGGAATATTTCCTATCTTTCCTACGCCATTCTCTCAAGGCGATTTTTCCCGCATTGATTACCATAAGCTCATCTTTTTTGAATTAAGAAAAATCGAGGAAAATGATGTTTAAATTTTTAGAAGAAGTCAGACGCCCTGTCTTAGATCTTCCTGTAGAAGAAAGACGCAAAATGTGGTTCAAACCGTTTATGAAATCCTATTTGGTAGTGTTTATCGGTTATATGGCAATGTATTTGATCCGTAAAAACTTTAATATCGCACAAAACGATATGATTGAAACCTACGGCTTGACTAAAACTGATTTGGGGTTAATCGGTTTAGGTTTTTCTATCACCTATGGGATTGGTAAAACGGTGGTTTCTTATTATGCGGATGGTAAAAATACGAAGCAATTTGTTCCGTTTATGTTGATTTTATCCGCGCTTTGTATGCTGGGCTTTAGCGCCAGTATGGGCGGTGGCGGCGTGGCGTTATTTTTGATGATCGCGTTTTATGCCTTAAGCGGCTTTTTCCAAAGTACCGGCGGTTCATCCAGTTATTCCACCATCACCAAATGGACACCCCGCAAAAAACGCGGCACGTTCTTAGGTTTTTGGAATTTATCGCATAACGTAGGCGGTGCTGCGGCAGCGGGGGTAGCTTTATTTGGTGCCAACGTATTGTTTGACGGTCATGTAATCGGAATGTTTATTTTCCCGTCAATTATCGCGTTAATCGTCGGTTTTGTGGGATTGCGCTACGGTTCAGATTCTCCGGAAGCTTACGGTTTGGGTAAAGCGGAAGAATTATTCGGAGAAGAAGTGAGCGAAGAAGATCGCGAAGCGGAAGAAAATCAATTAAGCAAATGGCAAATTTTTGTGCAATATGTGCTACGCAATAAAGTGATTTGGTTACTTTGTTTTGCTAATATTTTCCTCTATATCGTACGTATCGGTATCGACCAATGGTCGCCGGTGTATGCATATCAAGAGTTGGGTTTCTCTAAAGATGCGGCGATTTCCGGTTTTGCCTTGTTTGAAGTGGGCGCTTTGGCGGGAACCTTCTTGTGGGGATATTTATCTGACTTAGCCAATGGACGTCGCGGTTTAACAGCTTGTATTTCATTGATTTTAATCGTGTTTACTTTAGAGTTCTATCAACACGCTACCAATGAATATATGTATCTTGGCGCTTTGTTTGTCCTTGGTTTCTTGGTATTCGGTCCACAATTGCTTATCGGCGTTGCGGCAGTGGGTTTCGTACCGAAAAAGGCCATTGCAGTAGCTGATGGCGTAAAAGGCACCTTTGCTTACTTAATCGGCGATAGTTTTGCAAAATTAGGTTTAGGGATGATCGCTGACGGAACTCCAATTTTCGGTTTGACCGGTTGGTCCGGTACCTTTGCGGCATTAGATGCTTCTGCGGTGATTTGTATGGCATTATTAGGGTTTGTTGCCATTGCGGAAGAAAAGAAAATCCGTAAAAATAAAAAAGCAGTAAAATAAGAGAATGATGGGAAAAGTGCGGTAATTTTTTACCGCACTTTTTTTTACTGATAGAATACGCCATTGTCAAAAATAAACATAGGATAATGAAATGATCAACGTGGTATTAATTGACGATCATATGATCGTGCGTTCCGGTTTTGCACAATTGCTTGCTTTAGAAGAAGATATTCAAGTTATCGGCGAATTTGGTTGTGCCAAAGAAACGCGCCAGAATTTACCTCGTTTAAAACCGAATGTTTGCATTATTGATATTTCCATGCCTGATGAAAGCGGATTGGAATTATTAAAAGATATTCCCTCCGGCATTCATTGTATTATGTTAAGCGTCAATGATTCTGAATTAACCGTGAAAAAAGCCTTAGAATTAGGCGCCAAAGGTTATTTAAGTAAACGTTGCAGCCCGGACGAATTAATTCAAGCAGTTAGAACCGTTTATGCCGGCGGGGTTTATTTAATGCCGGAATTAACCGCCAAATTAGTCTCCTCACGGCAAAGTCATCCGGTTGAACAGTTAACTAAGCGAGAGCGGGAAATTTGCGAATTATTAATTTTGGGATTGGATGCTAAAAAAATTGGCGAAAAATTAAATTTAAGTTTTAAAACTGTACACGTACATCGTGCCAATGCCATGAGCAAATTAAATGTGAAAAATAATGTGGAACTGGCAAATTTATTAAATCAACAACGAACCTAAAATTTACGTACATGAAGTCCATTTTTACCGCTTTTTATGCTTGGTTTTTGATCGTTTGTACCTATTTTTGTTTATGGGTGATTTCCGATTATTTATTGCCGGACGTGCTGTTGGGATTATTATTTTTACCCTTTGCTTTACGTTGCGGAATTGTGTTGCATACGCCGCTTAAATATTGGATTGTAAGCTATGGAGCGGAGTGGTGTGTTTTAATTTTGTTGGGACTGTCTTTCCCTGAAAATGATTATTTCCAATTATTTTTATTAAGTGCGGTCAGTTTTCCGTTAATTTATGCGGTTTATCTGTATTATTATGGTTCGCAGTGGAAAATACTTTTGCTGCAATTAGGCTTAATTATTATTTTAAGCCTAACAAACAGTTTAATTATTTTTTCCTCGGCATCTTCCTTTGCTTTTTTAGTCAGTTTCAGCAGCGGTATTTTAATTATTCCTGCATGTTATTTAATCAATGATTTTTTATTTTGCCGAAAATGGTTACCGTTAACTGCCACTTTAGTGAAAAAGCCCGTCACACTTAGAACAAAACATATTTTTCTTTATATTGTGCTTTTTATTTTAAATATTTATATTCAAACGACTTTACCGGAAACCTTTTACCGTTTTGCCTTATTTTGTTTGGCAATTCCCATTATTTTATTGGCGTTTCAATATGGCTGGCAGGGGGCGTTTTTAGGAACGCTACTAAATAGCATTGCACTTATCAGTACCACTCACCAATTTTCCAACGTGGCCTTAACCGATTTATTATTATCCATTTCATCCCAAACCATCACCGGTATTTTTCTTGGGCTTGCTATCCAACATCAACGCGATTTAAATCGCAGTTTATCGGTAGAATTAAATCGTAACAAAATGTTGACACGTCAATTAGTCAATACCGAAGAAACCGTTCGTCAAGAAATTTCCCGTGAATTACATGATGAAATTGGGCAGAATATTACCGCCATTCGTACACAAGCGAGTATCTTAAAACGCTTGGAAAATCTTCCGCAGCACGAAAAAATTGCCGATACTATCGAACAATTGTCCTTAAATATTTATGACACCACCAAAGGTTTATTAAATCGAATTCGCCCGCGTTTATTAGACGATTTGGATTTGCATCAAGCCTTACAAAATTTATTTATTGAACTGAATTTTGAAACACAAGGAATTCAAACCGCACTTTATTGGCAAAACGAGAAAAATATTCCTTTAGATCATATTTTAGAAATTACTATTTATCGCCTATGCCAAGAAAGTTTAAATAATATTATGAAATACGCTGCGGCAACAGAAGTGAATATTATCATTACCATTGCACAAGAAGTTTCGCTTTATATTGAAGATAACGGAGTTGGATTTGATATGAAAAAAAGCCTAAACGGATTGGGTATTCGCGGTATGCAAGAGCGAGTGAACAGTTTATGTGGCACTTTTAATATTACTTCAACGGAAATTGATCAGGATCCCGTGCATCATGGAACCGTCATTCGTGTGAATTTACCTCGGATATAACCTATGAAAAATCATGAAAATATTGACCGCACTTATCGCTACTGGCGATTGCATATCATGCTTGCTATGTATGTAGGCTACGCCGGTTTTTATCTTACTCGCAAAAGTTTTAATTATGCGGTGCCGGCGTTAATTACCGATTTGGGCATTGATAAAAATGATATCGGCATGATGGCAACTTTATTTTATATTACCTATGGTTTGTCGAAATTTTTCTCCGGACTTTTTTCCGATCGAGCTAATCCACGGCATTTTATGGCATGGGGTTTACTTATTACCGGCGTGATCAATATTCTTTTTGGGCTATCCGACTCAATCGTGATGTTTACCTTGTTATGGATCATTAACGCTTGGTTCCAAGGTTGGGGTTGGCCGGCATGTTCAAAATTATTGACCACTTGGTATTCGCGTAACGAACGTGGACTATGGTGGTCTATTTGGAACACCGCGCATAACGTCGGCGGCGCATTAATTCCGCTAATTATCGGTTATGTTACCTTGCATTATGGCTGGCGTTACGGATTCGGCATTGCCGGCGTGATAACGATTGTGATCAGCCTCTTTTTATTTTTACGCCTGCGAAATACACCGGAATCCATGGGCTTGCCAAGTGTGGGTAAATGGCGTAATGATTCCTTGGAATTGGCGCAGGAAAAAGAGGGGCACCATTTAAGTTGGCGCAAAATTTTGCAGCAATATGTATTTTTAAATAAGTATATTTGGTTGTTAGCACTAAGTTATTGCTTGGTTTATATCGTACGCACCGCCATTAACGACTGGGGCAATATTTATTTAACCGAAAATTATCACTACAATCTGGTTTCCGCCAATAGTGCGCTGTCGCTGTTTGAAATCGGCGGGTTTATCGGTTCCTTGGCGGCGGGTTGGGGATCGGATAAATTATCTTCCAGCAATCGCGGTCCTATGGCGTTATTGTTTGCGATCGGTATTTTCTTTTCGATTTTGGCGCTGTGGTTAATGAGCAAAGAAAATCTGATTTTGCAAGGCAGCGTGTTTTTCGCGATCGGTTTTTTTGTTTTTGGCCCGCAAATGCTAATCGGCATGGCAGCAGCGGAATGTGCCCACAAAAAAACGCCGGGATCGGCGACCGGTTTCGTCGGTTTATTCGCCTATTTAGGCGCTGCGATTGCCGGCTATCCTTTAGCATTGGTGATGGAAGCATTTCATTGGAGCGGCTTTTTTATTGTGATCTCGGCAGCTGCATTTGGTATCGCTTTATTATTGCTGCCTTTTTTAAAAGCACAAAATTAAGGGGATGCGACACTAAATTTCATATTTGGATTTATCGCCAATGTCAAAATGCAGTGGCATACGCCATTTTTGGATAGCTAAGATAGCAAATAGAAGCGCACTGATGGCGGATAACAATTGGCTTAACCGGCACACTTCAAACTGCAAAGCGAACCATAATCCGGCTAAAAAGAGCGGTTGAAAATTTAAACAAAATACGCGAAAGCAGAAATATTCTTTAAAGGCTAATCCGCCGAGGGTAAAAAATGCGGCGCCGAGCGCCAGTTCCAGCTGCCCGAAAAGCGCACAAAGTAATGCTACCCAGCTTGCCATTTGCAGCAGTAAGCGAAAGCGTTTGAGATAAATGTGCAACGATGAAGCGCATAATACCGCTGCGAGCAATATTCCGTTTAGCGCGATGCCCGGTCGGTAGGGTAAAAGCGCGGTCATTATTGCTGCTAAAATAAAGCCGCAACGATAGAGAATGACCGTAAGGTAATCCCAGAAATCCATGGGTGAACGAATATGCGGATCAGCCATCTTTTCTCCTTGTGGGTAAAACCATTTTAAAATTGACCGCACTTTTGGCTTGCATAGTCAACGGGCTGAACGTATCATAACAAGCAACAGACTTAATGATCAACAATCTTATCTTGGAGAATAATATGTTTGCAGATTGGAAAAATGATGTGGCGCACGTAAAACAATCATTTGGTGAGTTAGGGAAAAAATATCCGAAAATGTTACAAGCTTACGGAGCGTTAGATGCAGCGGCAGCGGAAGGCAATGTTTTGGATGCTAAAACGCGCGAACTTATCGCTTTGGCAGTCGCGGTGACCACGCGTTGCGAAAGCTGTATCGGTGTTCATGCCTCGGCAGCAGTCAAAGCCGGAGCGACGGAAGAAGAAGTTGCAGCCGCATTAGCCACGGCAATTGCGCTCAATGCCGGTGCGGCTTATACTTATTCGTTACGTGCCTTAGAAGCTTTTAACGAACAAAAATAATCGTTACATTTAAGCGAGATAAAAAGTGGGTGAATGCCCACTTTTTTGTATTTAAGCGTTCGGCACAAAGCGTAGACCGTTTTCGCTTACTTCCAATATGGAGGCGGTTTTACCCCAATCGCCCAGTACGATGCGTGTAAAATGCGGTGGAATTTTGTGGATATTTTGGCGATGCGTATGCCCGTGAATTAAAAGGTTGACGTCAAATTGCGTAAAAATTTGGCGTACAAAATCGGGATTGACGTCCATAATTTCATCAGATTTGCGTTGTTTATCTTGCCGGCTTTTATGGCGAATTTTTTGAGCAATTTTTAACCGCACTTTTAACGGTAAGCACAAAAAGAGCCATTGTCGCCAAGGTTGGTGGACTTTTTGGCGAAAACGTTGATAGGCAATATCATCAGTACAGAGCGTATCGCCATGACACAGCAGGGTTTTTTTTCCGTATAAATCCAGCACGTGGTAGGTCGATAGCAAGATCAAGCCGCATGCTTTTGCAAAGCGTTTGCCCACTAAAAAATCGCGATTGCCATGAATAAAATAGCAAGGAATATGTTTTTCCGTCAGCTGTTTTATTTGATCTTTAACTTGCGCTATAAGTGGTGACTTTTCATCATCACCAATCCAAAAATCAAATAAATCGCCTAAAATATAAACCGCCTCAGCGTCGGGGGCTTGCTGTTGCATAAAATCGATAAATAAGCGGGTTAAGTGCGGTTGATTTTCGCTTAAATGTAAATCGGCAATAAAATAAGTTTTTTTCATAAGATTAAATACGTTATTTTTGTTTAGATTATCATTTTTTAATGGGATTTATACACAAATTTGCTGATTTTCGCTATACTTGAGCAAAATTTTTTAAGGTATTGATCTATGCTAAAGTTGATTCGAATTATTCTTGTGGTGTTTTGTTGCATCATGATTTGTTTGGTGGGAACGATTTATTCCCTTATTCGCTTTAAAAACGCCAGTAATGTCGGTGTGGTCGCCGGTTGGTTTGGGCGTTTGTATCCGTTATTCGGTCTGCAAGTGGAAAGACGTTTTCCCGCTGAAGCGGACAAGGTCGGGCGCTGCATTTATATTGGAAATCACCAAAATAATTACGATATGGTAACCATTTCCGCTATGGTGATGCCGAGAACCGTGAGCGTGGGTAAAAAAAGTCTGATTTGGATCCCGTTTTTCGGCATTTTATATTGGGCGAGCGGGAATATTTTTCTCGATCGTGACAATCGCACTAAGGCGCATGGTACCATGAATCAATTGGCAGAACGCATTAATGCGGATAATTTGTCGGTGTGGATGTTTCCGGAGGGAACGCGTAGCCGAGGACGCGGGCTGCTGCCATTTAAAACAGGGGCGTTTTATGCGGCAATTATGGCGGGCGTGCCGGTGGTGCCGGTGGTGTGTTCTTCTACTCACAATCAAGTTGATTTGAATCGTTGGCATAATGGTAAAGTGATTTGTGAAATGTTGCCACCGATTGATACCTCCAATTACAGCAAAGAAAACGTGCGCGAATTAGCCGAGTATTGTCATCAAGTCATGCTGCAACATTTGGCAAAATTGGATGCCGAATTACAGCAACCTCAGGCATAATTAAAAGACGGATAAAAAGGAAAATAAATGAATCAATTTTCACGTCGTCAATTATTAAAAACAGCCTTTGTAGCCGGTGGGGTTTCCGCTCTGCCAACACCACTATTGGCAACAGGCAGAATGCCGCTCAGCTTTCCGCCGCTAGTTGAAATTCGACGTGGTAAGCCGATTGTATTAAGCGCTGAAACGACGCAGGTCAAATTAGATGGCGATCATTATGCCGAAGTTTGGGGCTTTAACGGGAATTATTTAGGACCGACCATAAAAATTCGTAGCGGCGAGTTTGCTAAACTCAATTATCGCAATGGCATACCGCAAATTTTATCGCTAAATATTCAAGGACTGCAAGCCGGCGGCGAATTATTGGGCGGTATTGGACGTCATTTCAAAATGGGCGAAACTTGGGCGCCGATTGTTCCGATTAATCAACCGGCGGCGACCTGTTGGTATCATGCTTGCACTCTTGCCAGCTCGGCATATCAAACCTATCGTGGATTGCTTGGGTTATGGATTATTGAAGATGAGGAAAGTCGCAAATCATCATTGCCGAAAAAATATGGCGTAGACGATATTCCGTTAATTTTGCAAGATGGTCAACTCAATGCTGACGGTGTGCAATTATTTCGCCAAAATCAACCGCACTTTTTAGGTAATCGTTTATTTGTCAACGGGCAACAAGCGCCTTATCTGACCGTGCCGCGCAGTTGGGTGCGGTTGCGTATTTTGAATGCGTCTTTATCGCGAAGCTATCATTTACATTTTGATGATGACCGCGAATTTTTGTTGTTGGCAAAAGATCAAGGTTTTCTCCCGCAAGAGCAAACACGAACTTCCATTTTTGTTGCTCCAAGCGAGCGTGTCGAGTTATTGGTGAATTTAAATGATGGAAATAATGCCACCTTAATTAGTGGCAAAAAGCGCGGTCTATTGGATAAGTTTACGCAATTTTTTTGAAAGTAGTGATGCGCTGATGGACAATACCGTATTGGAATTGCGCCCGGAAGGCATGGCGGCGGCATTTTCCGCAAAACCGGCGTTTCAGTCCAATACCTCAGCGCCGACAGTTTTGGCTGCCAAAGGGCAAAAAGAGCGACAATTTTATATTGATGTTTCCAATGGAACCATCAATCAACAACGCCTTGATCCTCGTCGTATTGATGTGAATGCGGCGGTAAACTCAACGGAACGTTGGATTTTAACCGCCAGCCAAGCTACCGGTTTTAAAGTACAAGGCGCACGTTTTGTGATTGAAAGTATCAATGATCACCCCTTGGATCCGATCGAACAGGTGTGGAAAGATAGTTTGTGGATTGAGGGAAAAGTACAAATTTTGATTAATTTCCCAAATCTTTCTTCTAATAATTACCCTTTATTTTTCGGCTCGTCCGATTTGATGTTGGCGGATAAAGGTTGTCTTGGTGTACTCGTAGTACAATGACAGTGATACAATAGCAAATGTGTGGGCGAATTAAATTAATATAAAAGTGCGGTCAAAATTTGCAAAAATTTTTAGAGAAAAATGGAAGCAAGCTGTACGATAATTTGAATGGCGGTGAGAAAGGGATTCGAACCCTTGATGCACTTTCGCACATACACGCTTTCCAGGCGTGCTCCTTCAACCACTCGGACATCTCACCGTTGAAGACAGTGCGAAAATATAAAGAGTTATGGGCAAATCGTCAAGTCTTTTTTTATTTTCTTGCGTTAGAACATAATTTTTAACCAATATTTCCGCTAAAATAAGTTCCTATGAGTTTTTTGTCCAAATTTGGATTGTGATATGTTAAAAAATGGTTTTTGACTAAAAATATGTTTCTTGCTGTCACACCTTTTAGTGCGTTGAAAGAGGTTTTTCGTGAAGGCTATGGGCGTAAACATTTGGGGCGCGATATAATCGCCGGCTTGACGGTTGGCGTTATCGCTATTCCGTTATCCATGGCGTTGGCGATTGCCAGCGGTGTCGCGCCGCAACATGGCTTGTACACCGCTATTGTGGCGGGGATTGTCATTGCGTTGAGCGGCGGCTCTCGTTTTAATATTTCCGGTCCGACAGCGGCTTTTGTGGTGATCCTATATCCGGTGACGCAACAATTCGGTTTAAGCGGATTATTGATGGCAACCTTGTTGTCCGGGCTGATTTTAGTTTTAATGGCGCTCTTTCGGCTGGGGCGTTTG
Organism: Actinobacillus seminis; assembly: GCF_002263215.1. Lineage (GTDB taxonomy): Bacteria > Pseudomonadota > Gammaproteobacteria > Enterobacterales > Pasteurellaceae > Actinobacillus_B > Actinobacillus_B seminis. The sequence goes on along the minus strand of NZ_NLFK01000002.1, from coordinate 161,446 downwards.
ATTGAGTATATTCCGTTGCCGGTTACCCTTGGATTTACGTGCGGTATTGGGATTGTGATTGCGACCTTGCAAATTAAAGATTTCCTTGGTTTGGAAATAGCTGAAATGCCGGCATCTTATGTGGAAAAAGTTCAAGCTATTTTGACCGCACTTCCGAGTATCAATTGGGCGGATACGGTAGTTGGTGTGGTGACTTTAGTGGTGTTAACCCAGTGGTACCGATTGCGCTTATCGTTGCCGGGACATTTGCCGGCGGTGATGGTCGCTACATTGTTGTCTTTGTTATTGATTTATTTGGGATATGATGTGGCGACAATTGGATCAGCGTTTCAATATACGTTAAGTGATGGCTCTACAGGATTTGGAATTCCAAATACATTGCCGGAGTTTGTGCTGCCTTGGAATATTCCGAATGCACAAGGCGAGGTCATTTCATGGAATTTTACTACCTTACAAGCCTTGTTGCCGGCGGCGTTTTCAATGGCGATGTTGGGAGCGATTGAGTCGCTGTTATGTGCAGTGATTTTGGATAATATGACCGATACTAAGCATCATTCCAACAATGAATTGTTGGCGCAAGGTCTAGGCAATATTGCCGCACCGTTTTTGGGCGGTATTACAGCGACTGCCGCTATTGCGCGCTCGGCGGCGAACGTGAAATCCGGAGCGGTTTCGCCGATCTCAAGTGTAGTACACGCCTTTTTTTTTTTTTTTTTCCTATCCCCTGTGTGCCTTGCCTCCCACGACTAAATTGATAAGTTGTAATCAATTATATAAAAATTCTTAATTTATTCACTAAAAGAGAATAATTTTTCTTGACTTGTATGTATAAAGTTCTTATCATTCACCTCGCTTAAATCACGGAGGAATGGTCGAGTGGTTGAAGGCACCGGTCTTGAAAACCGGCGAGGGTTTACGCCCTCCGTGAGTTCGAATCTCACTTCCTCCGCCATCAAATTCTGTATTAAGTCGTAAGTCGATGATTATATAATCACTTACGACTTTTTTATTATCTTAAATTTGACCGGAGTAGAGAAATTTTTTACGCTTCCAATGTCCTGAGTATAAAAAAACTGATGTTGCAATATAACAATATCAGTTCTCAAGATTGCAATGTTGTTGACCGGATTGTCTATTAGCGACTACGGAAAACGATACGTCCTTTGCTCAAATCATAAGGAGTCATTTCAACAGTAACTTTATCACCGGTTAAAATACGAATATAGTTTTTGCGCATTTTTCCTGAAATATGGGCGGTAACTACGTGTCCATTTTCCAATTCCACGCGAAACATTGTGTTTGGTAAGGTTTCTAAAATGGTGCCTTGCATCTCAATACTATCTTCTTTAGCCATTAAATCCTCTAATGTTGTAACAAAAATTCAAAAAAACGGGCAAATTATACTCTTTTAAAGCGCATTCTAAAAGGTTTTTTATGAAATAATTTTAAGGGCATCCTTGATGAAATGGGAAGCAAATGTAAGGAGGTGTAAATTTGGCGGATAGCGCTTGGTTTTTTGTGGTTTAGGATTTAGAATAGGAAAATTTAATTGCTTATGTTATTTTAGTTATTCGGCGCGTAGCGCGGTGCTAATTCTGAAGTTTGTAATAATTAGTCAATTACTATTCGTAATATTTGTGATGATAGTAGATATAATTGTGATGTCATAATTGCTGCGCAAGAACTTGTATTTAAAAAATTAAAGAAATATATCTTCTGCATTCCACCAGCAAGGATAAACAAACATTCGTCATTTTATGAGCATTTGGCTTTTTATGCTTATGATGCTTTTAGATTGAATAAACCTAGACCAAGAAAACTTATTGGTAAATTTCAACGCTTTTACGCATTTGATGAGTTGCTAAAGCAATTGATTATTAGAGATGTAAAATTAAAATATTTTATTGCTTCGAATAGCATTGAAGAATTGAAAAAATTAAATGTTCCAATTATTAATGAAACTTGCCAAAGTAAGTGTCAATTATTCATGCATAAAGATAACCAATTTATTATAGCTTTAGAAGAGGAGGAAGTTGAGCTGCGAGATCAATGGCTACAATACTTTTCCAAATGACATTATCGTCCAGTATCTGTAATTCCTACATTACGAGGATTACCATTATATAGTACTGATATGTCGTTTCTATTTAATTATGACGTAATGTTATTACAGGTAAATAATAATCTTGCAAAGCGTTCTTCACGTATAATGAAGCGTGTTTGGATATTTTAGGTTCATTAATTTTAATTATTTTATTTTCTCCATTATTAATATTGTTTTATTTTCTTATTAAAATTGATGGAGGTCATGCACTATTTTGGCATGAGCGTATTGGACAAATGAGTTTAGTTGGTCCGCGTCCAATTATAAAAGATGAGTTGCCTTATTACAAAGATGATGTTGATTATTATCTGATGGTTAACCCCGGTATGACAGGTTTATGGCAAGTGAGCGGGCGTAATGATGTTGATTATGAAACGCGGGTTTATTTTGCTTCTTGGTATGTAAAGAATTGGTCAATGTGGAGTGATATTGCAATTTTGTTTAAAACAATTTCTGCTGTTCTGTTCGTAAACGAAATGGTGCTTATTAATTTATTTTTAATATATGAAAATTCTCATCACAGGTGGAGCGGGTTTTATCGGCTCTGCGGTCGTTCGCCATATTATTAACGACACCCAAGATTCTGTTATTAATGTAGATAAATTAACCTATGCAGGTAATTTAGCGTCTTTAGAGGCTGTTTCAAATAGTCTACGTTATGCCTTTGAGCAAGTGGATATTTGTGATAAAGCGAAGCTTGAGCGTGTTTTTAATCGGTATCAGCCTGATGCGGTAATGCATTTGGCGGCGGAAAGCCATGTCGATCGTTCTATAGATGGTCCGGCGGCATTTATTGAAACCAATATCGTGGGAACTTATACGTTATTGGAAGTGGCACGTATTTATTGGCATCATTTATCCACTGAGAAAAAAGCGACTTTTCGGTTTCATCATATTTCAACGGATGAAGTGTATGGAGATTTGGAAGGTACGAAAGATCTTTTCACTGAAAGCACACCTTATGCACCGTCCAGCCCCTATTCCGCCTCAAAAGCTTCAAGTGATCACTTAGTGCGAGCGTGGTGGCGTACTTATGGTTTACCTACTCTTGTCACTAATTGCTCCAACAACTATGGCCCGTTTCATTTTCCTGAAAAACTGATTCCATTGATGATTTTAAATGCATTAGAGGGTAAAAACTTGCCGGTGTATGGCAATGGGCTGCAAATTCGTGACTGGTTATTTGTAGAAGATCACGCCCGAGCATTATATAAAGTAGTGACCGAAGGCAAAGTAGGAGAAACCTATAATATTGGTGGATATAACGAGAAATCCAATATTGAAGTAGTGCGTACAATTTGTGGATTGCTTGAAGATCTCGCGCCGGATAAACCTGCAGGCGTAACAAAATACGAAGATTTAATCACTTACGTCACTGATCGTCCGGGGCATGATGTGCGCTATGCCATTGATGCGACCAAAATTAGCAATGAATTAGGTTGGAAACCGCAAGAAACCTTTGAAACAGGTATTCGCAAAACCGTAGAATGGTACTTAAATAATCAAAAATGGTGGCGCCAAGTATTAGATGGTTCTTATAAGGAGTCAATTAGTAAGTGATTTGTTTCACTCTAAAATGCCGCAATGCCGGTCATTAATAATTTTTTATTGAGATGCTGATGATAAAAAACAAAATGGCTAAAATAACGAGCGGTAAGCCGACCCAACCGCCTCGCGCACCTGAAATTACACTCAACAATAGCTCGAATAATACGCCGATGAGGCATAATACCGCACATTTATAATCTTTTTTGATAAACCAATAGATTCCAACGACAACCCTTAACATGGATAAAGTGACAGAAATATTTCCCGATTGGATATGATGGGTGACGTTAGTAAAGGCTTTAGCGCCCAACACAAACTTCTGATAAAGTGCTAGGAAACCGGTGACGGTGGCGCCTATGGGAATGGCGTGAAAGATAAATTGTGGTTTTAGCGGAAATTGAGAGAATAATAAAATCAGTGGGATAAATAATAAGATCCGGCTTGGATTGTCAATTTCACGAAAACCGTCGCCATGTACAACAGCGGATATCACAAAAGTGGCGAAATACAGTAAAAAGGCATAAATAATCCCTTTATCTTCTTTATCCGTTATCCATTTTTGTTTGAATTTAACTAGATAAAGTAAAGGGTAAATTACGCTGATGCCGCTTAAAATCATGGGAACATAGTTATATCCTTTTTTAAACATCAACACAGTGATGAAAAATAATGATGCCAATATATTGATGATTAAGCTGATATGTTGGCGAGAAATAGGGTTCCAACTGAAAGGCATGAGCGATCCTATCGGTTAATGTTCGGTTAATCAAAAATTGTTGCCGCTATACTAAAAGAAAAGGTGCCAAGAAAAACATATACAATATTTTACATACCAAAAATCCGAAAAGCTGGTATAGTTATGGGCAATATTGATTGATGTAGGTGAACAAGATGCAAGTTTCAATTTCTTATGATAAAGCGTCAGCGCAATGGGGAAAAAACGCACTGTTGAGTTTTTCCAATGACCAAGCACGGTTGCATATTAATACAAAAAATGACCGCACTTTAATTCAAAAAGGTGCGCGTAAATTGCGTGAGCAAGGAATTAAAGATGTGGAGCTTATCGGTGATGATTGGAATTTGGAGAACTGTTGGGCATTTTATCAAGGATTTTATACCGCAAAACAAAATTATACCTTGGAATTTCCGCCTTTAGATGATGAGCCGCAAGCCGAATTATTAGCGCGTATCCAATGTGGCGATTTTGTACGTGAAATCATTAACTTACCGGCGAGCGTGATCACGCCTGAGGGCTTGGCGAAACGTGCTGCCGAATTTCTACGCGAACAAGCTGCGGAATATGCCGAGCAAAGTGCGGTCAATTTTGAGGTAATTTCCGGTGACGCGTTGGAAAAACAAGGCTATCACGGTATTTGGCAAGTGGGCAAAGGCGCACAAAATGCGCCGGCACTCTTGAAATTAGATTTTAATCCAACGCAAGATCCGAATGCGCCGGTGTTGGCTTGTTTGGTAGGCAAAGGGATTACCTTTGACAGTGGCGGCTATAGCTTAAAACCGAGTGAAGCAATGAGTTCCATGCGAACCGATATGGGGGGAGCGGCGTTATTAACCGGTGCGTTAGGCATGGCGATTGCCGGCGGTTTAAATCAACGGGTAAAATTGTATTTATGCTGCGCGGAAAATATGGTGAGCGGGAGTGCGTTAAAGTTAGGCGATATTATTAGCTATCGCAACGGGGTGACTGCCGAAGTATTGAATACCGATGCGGAAGGGCGTTTGGTTCTCGCAGATGGATTAATTGACGCCGGCGAACAAAATCCACAACTGATTATTGATTGCGCCACCTTAACCGGTGCGGCGAAAATCGCGGTGGGTAATGATTACCATTCGGTGCTTTCCCTTGATGAACAATTGGTAGCAGAGTTATTTTCGGCGGCAAAAATCTGTGGCGAACCGTTTTGGCGTTTACCGTTTGAGGAATTTCACCGTGAGCAAATCAGCTCGTCATTTGCGGATATTGCTAATATCGGATCGGTGCCGGTGGGTGCCGGCGCCAGTACCGCGACCGCTTTTTTATCGTATTTTGTGAAAAATTATCAACAAAATTGGTTGCATATTGACTGTTCCGCGACTTATCGCAAATCAGCCAACGACCTTTGGGCGACCGGTGCAACCGGAATTGGGCTACAAACGTTAGCCAATTTATTGTTAAACAAAGCAAATCTTTAAAAGGAGGGATGAATGGCGCTTGAGCAAACTTTATCAATTATTAAACCGGATGCAGTGCAACGTAATTTAATTGGACAAATTTTAGCCAAGTTGGAAGGCAACGGATTTACTGTTGTCGCTGCCAAAATGTTGCACTTAACTCAGCTACAAGCGGAAGGGTTTTATGCGGAACATGAGGGTAAACCGTTTTTTGTTGATTTGGTGAAATACATGACATCTGCGCCGGTGGTGGTGGCTGTGTTGGAAAAAGAAAACGCAGTAAGAGATTACCGCACTTTAATGGGAACCACTGATCCTGAAACTGCCGCAGAGGGAACCATCCGCCGCGAATTTGCGTTAAGCAAACAACAAAATTCTGTACATGGTTCAGATAGCGTTGAAAGCGCCAAACGTGAAATTGCTTATTATTTTGCCGATAGCGAAATTTGTGCGCGATAAAGGCTAACCATCTTTATCACCATAATGACCGGCGCATACGTGCGCCGGTTTTTGTTAGCCGGATTTTTTCTACCACAAAAATTAACTACCTTGAAATCAATTCAAAAACGCACCGCACTTTTATTTTTTCCGTCGGCTTTAGTGATGAAGACGAAAATATGGAAGTATAAATCATAGAATATCGTTAAATGAGCTTAAGTATTCCTATATAACCATTTCCTTATCATTAATTCCTTGCCTTTTTAATAAAATAGCGTATTATAGACGTCTAGATGGAAAAACTGCTAAATTAAAGGTTAATACATTTATGTCATCTTATCTTTTTACTTCTGAATCCGTGTCCGAAGGGCATCCGGATAAAATTGCCGATCAAATATCTGATGCAGTATTGGATGAAATTTTAAAACAAGATCCGAAAGCGCGTGTAGCGTGTGAGACCTATGTGAAAACCGGTATGGCGTTGGTGGGCGGAGAGATTACCACATCAGCTTGGGTGGATATCGAAAACTTAACTCGTCAAGTGATTTGTGAAATTGGTTATGAACATTCCGACATAGGTTTTGACGGGCATTCTTGCGCGGTATTAAATGCGATTGGGAAACAATCTTCCGATATTAATCAAGGGGTTGACCGTGAAAATCCGTTAGATCAAGGGGCGGGCGACCAAGGGATTATGTTTGGTTACGCGACCAATGAAACGGATGTCTTAATGCCGGCGGCAATTACTTATGCACACCGTTTAATGGAACGTCAAGCGCAAGTGCGTAAAAGTGGAAAACTGGCGTGGTTACGTCCGGATGCCAAAAGCCAAGTGACGTTAAAATATGAAAATAATCAAATTGTCGGCGTGGATGCGGTGGTTCTTTCTACGCAACATAGCGATGAAGTCAGCCAAAAAGAGGTACATGAAGGTGTGATGGAAGAAATCATCAAGCCGGTATTGCCGGCTCAATGGTTATCCAAAGACACCAAATATTTTATTAATCCGACGGGACGTTTTGTGATCGGAGGACCAATGGGCGACTGCGGTTTGACAGGACGTAAAATTATCGTAGATACCTACGGTGGCGCGGCACGTCATGGTGGCGGTGCCTTTTCCGGTAAAGATCCGTCTAAAGTGGATCGTTCAGCTGCTTATGCCGCTCGCTATGTGGCAAAAAATATCGTTGCCGCAGGTTTAGCGGAGCGTTGCGAGATCCAGCTTTCTTATGCTATCGGCGTTGCGGAACCGACATCAATTATGGTGGAAACCTTTGGTAGCGGCAAAGTGGCAAATGAATTATTGGTCAAATTGGTGCGCGAATTCTTTGATTTACGCCCATACGGTTTAATTAAAATGTTAGATTTAATTCAACCGATTTACCGCCAAACCGCCGCTTACGGACACTTTGGTCGCGAACAATTCCCTTGGGAAAAAATTGATCGCGCGGAAACGTTACGTTCGGCAGCAGGGTTGTAAGCATTGTACAGGTAAATTACACTTGCCTATAAAAAACACGCAAATGGGGCTAATGTAATTAGCCCTACATTTTTATGGATAACGCAAATTTCAGAATTCTAAAAATGCAGGTGCAACGCCGTTTATCGGCGTGTTTAGCCATGGCAGAACAGCATTTCAATCGTTCCTTTTCAATACCTGAAGTCAGTTACGATATTCGCGGCATGAAAGCGGGTGTGGCGTATTTGCCAAAAAATATCATTAAATTTAACCGCACTTTATTGCTTGAAAATCCCGAAGAATTTATTCGCCAAGTGGTTCCCCACGAATTAGCGCATTTGCTTGTGTATCAGGTTTATGGGCGAGTAAAACCCCATGGCGTGGAATGGCAGAAGTTGATGACGCAGGTTTTTCAGTTGCCGGCGCAGACGTGCCATCAATTTGATGTGCAAAATGTACAGGGCAAGACGTATGCATATCGTTGTCATTGCCAACTGCACCAATTGAGCGTGCGACGGCATAATAAAATTCAGCGTGAAAGTGTGGTCTATTTTTGTCGCAAATGTCGTACAAAATTAACCTATTGCGCTGATTTAGGGTGAATTTATGCGGGGACTGTGGTATACTCTGGCAGATTCTTAACTTATAGAGGACGTTTATAATGAAAAAAACAGTACTAGCCATTCTTATGGGGGCGCTTGCGTTTGCTTCAACTACCGTCAGTGCGAATTGGTATGTGCAAGGTGATTTAGGAATTTCAAAAATTAAATCATCGGGTGCGGAAAATGTAGGACTTAGCGAGAAAGAATTTGCTCCAAGCATTTCAGTTGGTTATCGTTTCGTCGATTGGCGTTTAGCCTTAGATTATACCTATTATGGTAAATCGGACTATAGTTTTGGAGCGAATAACAGTTTTGGCAAGGGCAATTTAAAAGTCAATAGCTTTGGTTTGTCCGCAATTTATGATATTAATTTAAATACTGCGATTAAACCTTATATTGGTGCGCGTATTGCTTTAAATAATGTGAAATGGAACGAATATTTGGTGGAAGAAAACAGCAATGGTCAAACAACTCGTTCTTCAAACAGCGATAATACCGGCAAATTCGGTTTTGGTGGTTTTGTCGGCGCAACGTATGAATTTTACCCAAATTGGTCTTTAAACGGTGCTCTGGAATATAACCGTTTAGCGAAAATCAATGATGTTAAAATTAATCAATATGGTGCTAAAGTCGGGCTTCGTTACGAATTCTAATTATTGACTTGTCTTTTTTGATAAAGTGCGGTGAAAAAAAATATTCAAGTTTTAACCGCACTTTTTTGTGAAAAAAAATCCTACCTTACTTGAAATTTCCGTTTGTGTACTTATATCAAAGCTGTTCATGTTAAAAATGAGTAGTAATTTGAAAAAAGGAAATAATTATGGCACAAAATCAAGAAACACGCGGTTTTCAATCCGAAGTGAAACAATTGCTTCAATTAATGATCCATTCGCTTTATTCCAACAAAGAGATTTTCTTGCGCGAATTAATTTCTAACGCCTCTGATGCGGCAGATAAATTGCGTTTTAAAGCGTTGTCACAACCGGAATTATACGAGGGCGACGGAGATTTAAAAGTACGCATTCAATTTGATGCGGATAAAGGCACGTTGACCATCAGTGATAACGGAATTGGGATGACGCGCGAACAGGCAATTGATCATTTGGGAACCATTGCTAAATCCGGAACGAAAGAATTTTTGACCGCACTTGGGCAAGATCAAGCTAAAGACAGTCAGTTGATCGGGCAATTTGGGGTGGGTTTTTATTCCGCGTTTATTGTGGCAGATAAAGTGAGCGTGAAAACGCGTGCAGCAGGCGAAAGCGCAGAACATGGCGTACTTTGGGAATCGGCAGGCGAAGGTGAATATTCGGTTGCGGATATTGAGAAAAAAGAACGCGGTACGGAAATTACTTTGCATTTGCGCGAAGATGAAAAAGAATTTTTAAATGAATGGCGTTTGCGTGACATCATCAGCAAATATTCCGATCATATTGGCTTGCCGGTAGAAATTTTAACCAAAGAATATGGCGAAGACGGTAAAGAAAGCGGTGTTAAATGGGAAAAAATTAACAAAGCGCAAGCCCTTTGGACGCGCGCTAAAGGCGAGATTTCTGATGAGGAATATCAAGAGTTTTATAAACATTTAAGCCATGATTTTGCCGATCCGTTGTTATGGGCACATAATAAAGTTGAAGGGAATCAAGAATATACCAGTCTTTTATATGTGCCGGCAAAAGCGCCTTGGGATTTGTTTAATCGCGAGCATAAACACGGGTTAAAACTTTATGTACAACGCGTGTTTATTATGGATGATGCGGAACAATTTATGCCGAATTATCTGCGTTTTATGCGCGGGTTAATTGATAGCAACGATTTACCATTAAATGTATCGCGCGAAATTTTGCAAGATAATAAAGTGACCGCGGCATTGCGTAAGGCATTGACCAAACGTTCCTTGCAAATGTTGGAAAAATTGGCGAAAGATGACAAAGAAAAATATGCACAATTTTGGCGTGAATTCGGTTTGGTGTTAAAAGAAGGACCGGCGGAGGATTTTGCCAATAAAGAAAGTATTGCGAAATTATTGCGTTTTGCTTCGACACATAATGACAGCAGCGAGCAATCTGTTTCATTGGAAGATTATGTATCACGCATGAAAGAGGGGCAAAAAGCGATTTATTATATTACTGCCGACAGCTATGTAGCAGCGAAAAACTCGCCACATTTAGAGCTTTTCAATAAAAAAGGCATTGAAGTGTTGTTATTATCCGATCGCATTGATGAATGGATGTTGAGCTATTTGACCGAATTTGACGGAAAAGCGTTGCAAACGATTAGCAAAGCGGATTTGGATTTGGGCGATTTGGCGGATAAAGAGGAAAGCGAGCAAAAAGCGCAAGATGAAGCCTTTGGTTCATTTATTGAACGGGTGAAAACTTTATTGGGTGAACGCGTAAAAGAAGTACGTTTGACGCACCGTTTGACTGATACGCCGGCGGTAGTATCCACAGATAATGACCAAATGACCACGCAAATGGCAAAATTATTTGCTGCTGCGGGACAGGCGGTGCCGGAAGTGAAATATACCTTTGAATTAAACCCGGAACACGCGTTGGTGAAAAAAGTGGCGGATATTGCTGACGAGGAACAATTTGCCGATTGGATGGAATTGTTGTTGGAGCAAGCAATGTTGGCAGAGCGTGGCGCATTGGAAAATCCGATGGCGTTTATTAAACGTGTAAATCGTTTGTTATCTTAAAAATTTAGGTTAGAATGTAACGGTTATCGCGGAGCATTGATTTAAGCGCGATAACCGTTTTTTTATTTAAGGATAACTTATGAAAAAACTGCTGTTCGTGCTTCCGCTGTTATCATCGGCTTGTTCCGTAATGAGCCTTAACGCAGAAAAATTATCGCTGAGTTGCCAAACCTATTTTAAATATATTGACAATAGTGTGGCGCAGTCTACCTTACCGGAAGCGGAGTTGACCGCCATGAAAGCAAATTTTGCCAATAGCAGACATCAATTAAGTAAAATATCTGTAGAACAACAAGAACGCATTTGTTCCGTTAGATTAGCGCAATTGGCGAAATATTAGGGCAAAAAGTTCGTTGCAGTGTAAAACCGTTATCAAAAATTCTATTATCCCTCTATAATAAAAGCCAGATTTTTCCGGCTTTTATTTTTATATTATGACGACCTTATTCGCCTACGCCAATATTCGACAACCCTATCCTTTTGCGCAATTGCCCTCGGCGCTTATTCCTGATTATTTGCAACAGGTTCCTCGCGGTAATGCGCGGGTTTTACAACGTCACCAATGCCGACGTTTGGCACATTTTTTATTATATCAATTGTTACAACAAGCCAATGTTGATGTGCAAATATTAAAGCAGCTTGCCCGCAGCGCAACTGGGCGCCCATTTCTTCCAATCAACGGGCTTGATTTTAATATAAGTCATTCTGATGATTGGGTTGCGGTGGCGCTGCATACGGTTGAACATGGGCAAAGTGCGGTTGGAATTGATATTGAATTTCCTAAAAAAGCACGCAATTTCACCGCGCTTTTACAACATTTTGCTGCACCTTCGGAGCTAGAATGGTTTACGCGGCAAGATGACTCGGAGGCGGCATTTTATCAAATTTGGTGCGGACGCGAGGCGTTGTTGAAATCGCAAGGCGTGGGCATTGTGAAATTATCCGAAGTTTGTCATGATCCCATAGGATTACAACTGCATTCGGCATATTGCCCGCCCGGTCAGTTGTTGTTTAGTGCGAAATTGCCTTTTTACTTGGCACTTTTTATTTCTTCCTCATTTTCTTCTGTTGGGCATTGTGTGCTATGTTTAGCGTGGAATGGCGAAAAATTGGTCAAAAAAGATCTTCATGCACCACTGATTTATGCGGTGAATAAAAACAAAAATATTTTACTACTTTCCCTTTAAAATCGTAAAAATACCCTCAAATAGATTAGACTTAGCACTAGATTTTGTTTAGACTTGTAACAATTTTTTGACAAACGGAGAAAATAATGTCATTAAACAGTTCAGATCAAGATCCTTGGAGCAGACCGGGGAGTGGGCAATCAAAGCCTGAAAATAATCAACCTAAGAATGATCAAAAGCCAAGTTGGTCAAGCTCACAAGATGGTTCTTCTTCGCAAGGACGCAAAGAGCAGTCGCCGCCAGATATTGAAGATGTATTCAATAATTTATTACGCAAATTGGGCTGCAATAAATCGGGTGGTCAAGGTAATAATGGCGGCAGTCAAGGTTTTAATCCAACTAAGTTGTTGCCGATTGTGGCTATTGCCGGTGCGATTATTTGGGGCGTGAGCGGGCTTTATACGGTAAAAGAAGCGGAACGTGGTGTGGTAACCCGTTTTGGTCAGTTACACGCTATCGTACAACCGGGGTTGAACTGGAAACCGACCTTTGTTGATCGTGTGATTCCGATTAATGTAGAGCAAGTTAAAGAATTAAGAACGCAAGGCTCAATGTTGACTCAAGATGAAAATATGGTACGCGTGGAAATGACGGTGCAGTATCGGGTGCAAGATCCCGCTAAATATTTGTTTAGCGTTACTAATGCAAATGACAGTTTAAACCAGGCGACGGATAGTGCACTTCGCTATGTGATAGGTCACATGACAATGGATGATATTTTAACCACGGGGCGTGCAATTGTGCGTGAAAATACGTGGAAAGCCTTAAATGAAATTATCGCCTCCTATGACATGGGTCTGGAAGTGTTAGATGTGAACTTCCAATCAGCGCGCCCGCCGGAAGAAGTAAAAGCTGCATTTGATGATGCAATTAAAGCGCAAGAAGATGAACAACGCTATATTCGCGAAGCGGAAGCCTATGCACGTGAACAAGAACCGCGTGCGCGTGGAGATGCTCAACGTATAGTGGAAGAAGCTACTGCCTATAAAGAGCAAGTGGTATTGAATGCACAAGGGGAAGTGGAACGCTTCCAGCGTTTGTTGCCGGAATTTAAAGCTGCGCCGGATTTATTGCGCGAACGTTTGTATATTCAAACCATGGAAAAAGTGATGGCGAATACGCCGAAAGTGATGTTGGATGAGAGTAATGGGAATAATTTAACCGTATTACCTTTGGAACAGATTTTGCGCACTAAAGCAGCGCCAAAAGCAACGTTAACGGCACCGCAAGCCACATCGTCCAGGGTACAAAGTGCGGTTAATTCTCGTACGATTTCAGAAGTGCCGGCATCGATGGAAAAACCACAAACTATTGAAGGTCGTCAAGGGAGATTTAACTAATGCGTAAATTTTTAACTCCAGTCATTATTGTATTAATCGCCTTGATTTACTCGAGTATCGTGATTGTATATGAGGGTAGCCGCGGGATTATGTTGCGTTTTGGCAAAGTACAACGTGATGCAGATAACAAAGTGGTGGTGTATAACCCGGGTTTGCATTTTAAAATTCCGTTTATTGACAATATCAAAGTCTTAGATGCGCGTATTCGTACCCTTGATGGTGAAGCCGATCGCTTTGTTACCGTTGAGAAAAAAGACTTGTTGGTAGATTCCTATGTGAAATGGCGAATCAGCGATTTCGGACGTTTTTATACTGCCACCGGTGGTGGTGATTATGCTCAAGCATCTAATTTGTTGCGTCGTAAAGTTAACGACCGCTTACGTTCAGAAATTGGTTCCCGCACGATTAAAGATATCGTTTCCGGTACGCGTGGTGAATTAATGGCAGGAGCAAAAACCGCCCTTAATACAGGATCGGACAGCACTTCTGAATTGGGGATTGAAGTGATTGACGTACGCGTAAAACAAATCAACTTACCGGATGAAGTTTCTTCGTCGATTTACCAACGGATGCGCGCAGAACGTGATGCGGTCGCGCGTGAACACCGTTCACAAGGAAAAGAAAAAGCGGCGTTTATTCAAGCGGATGTGGATCGTAAAGTAACGTTAATTTTAGCTAATGCGGGTAAAACCGCTCAAGAATTGCGCGGTGCCGGAGATGCGACAGCAGCGAAATTATACAGCGACGCGTTCAGCCATGAACCGGAGTTTTATAGTTTCGTCAGAAGCATGAAAGCCTACGAAAATAGCTTTGCCGGCTCGGATAATTTGATGATATTAAAACCGAATAGCGAATTCTTCCGCTTTATGCGAGCGCCTAAGTAACCCTTGAATTAAGCCAAAATAAAAGTGCGGTCAGAAATAATCAAATTTTTGACCCACCCCAAAAAGTTGAACAGTTATTCAAAGGACTGATCTTGATATTTTATCAGACTCAGTCTTTTTAGTTTTATCCGCCGTCTTGCTGAGAAACCTTGATAACTTTGCATTTGGTAATGCATAAACACATTTTGCAATACAGAACCGCTAACGTCTAAGTACTTATATTGAGAAATCTCAAGTCTAACGGTTTTATTAGATAAATTAAAATGTCGAAGCGTGAGCGAAGGATTTTTGTGATGTTTGAAATAGAAATTCACGGCTTTCTGTTTGGATGCTTGTTTGTATTCAGCCATAAAAATCTGCACCTTAATCAATTGGAAAGTGAGACCAACTTTTGGGGGCAGATCAAAATAACCACAATTTTATTGATTACTGGGTGATTAACTTATTCTTTTTTCAACAAAAAGACTCCATGTTCGGCTAAGTGAATATATGCCTCGTTTAAGGTTGGATTGAAATTATCAGGGGTTGCGTTAATCAACAGATCTTTACCTCCCCAATCGGCGATAATTTCCCAGTGATTTCCCATATATACTGAATTTTTTATTTCACAACGTTGCGCGCTATCACCTGTCGCTTGCAAGGTGATGGCTTCTGGGCGAAGACCCACTAAGCACTCACCATCCGGTAAACCAAATTGTTGACTCTCCGACAATGGAAATTGATAACCGTTGACGGTGACTTGATTTTGTTGCAAATAACCGTCAAAAATGCTACTTTCGCCCATGAAATTCGCTAAAAAAAGAGAGTTTGGATGCAAATAAAGCTCTTTTGCCGGCGCTTTTTGCATAATTTTCCCTTTGTGCATAACGATCACTTCGTCGGAAACCGCAAAGGCTTCGGTTTGATCGTGAGTCACATAAAGGCTGGTAATACCTAAGCGTTGTTGCAACTCGCGAATCTTTTCGCGCATGGAGCGACGTAAGTTGGCGTCTAAGTTACTTAGCGGTTCATCAAACAATAACACTTTCGGTTTTAATACTAACGCACGGGCGAGCGCAACGCGTTGTTGTTGACCGCCGGAGATTTGATCCACGTAACGATCTTCAAAGCCACTTAAATCTACTAATTCCAAGGCTTCTTTGACACGTTGTTTGCGTTCTTCACTGCCAACGCCTTGCATTCTTAATCCGTATCCGACATTATCCCCAATGGACATATGGGGGAAAAGAGCATAGGACTGGAACACAATACAAATATCTCGGTTTTGGATGGACGATTTGGTGACATCTTCGCCATCAATAAAAATTTGCCCTGATGTTGGGCTTTCAAGCCCCGCCACTAAACGGAGAACGGTGGTTTTACCGCAACCGGACGGCCCCAATAAAGTGACCATCGTGCCGCGTTTAATTGTCAAATCCAAATTATCAATGACCACAGCTTTACCGAAAGCTTTGGTGATATTTTTTAAGACTAGGAAATCATCGTTTTTTACTGTCATAATTTGTTACTGCCTTTTGGTAGGAGCTAATTACATTAACCCTATTTCAATGTTTATTTACGGGACAAAGGTGATTTGCCCCTACATTTATAAAAGTGCGGTCAATTTTAATCCGCTTTTTTCGCCTTAGATTTTGCGATACGCGTATCGCCGACAATCCGGTCGAAGAATAAGATAATTGCCATCATCACTACGATTAAGATTGAACCGTAAGCAATGGCAACACCGTATTCACCGTCTTCTACACGGTTTAAAATATATGCGGTTGCGACGCGTGTATCGGCGGTAACCAAGAAAATAATTGCGCTTACGGTTGTCATGGCGCGTACGAAGCTGGTGACTAAGGCGGATAATAATGCCGGTTTTAATAATGGGAACACGATAAACCAGATTGTTTTGAATGAAGAACCTTTTAATGAAAGTGAGGCTTCATCAAGGGATTTATCCAGTTGCCCAAGACCGGCAATCGCTGCACGCATTCCAATGGGTAAATCGCGCATTACCATTGAGATAATAATGATGATACCGGTTCCTGTGATATACATTGGTGCGTTATTAAACGCAAGGATATAAGATACCCCGGCAACGGTTCCCGGGACAGCAAAACACAGCATAGTCAAAAATTCTAAGGTTTTTTTACCTTGGAAATCTTTGCGCACCACAATATAGGCGATAAGTAAGCCAAATAATGCCGTTAATGGGGCGGCAATAGCCGCATAGATTATTGTATTAATGAGTGATGGCCATGCGCCGTCACTAAATCCTTGTCCGAACATCATAGTGTAATTTTTTAGCGTCAGAGTATAGTCAACGCCCCAGTTCACCGTAAAGCTACCGTAGAAAATGCTGCCATAAAGTACCACGTTGAAGATAATCCAAAATCCTAACATGAAGATAATGCTATATTTGACTCCATTGGGTAATTCTTGTACGTCTCCTCGATAAGATTTACCGGAAACCGTTACGTAAGAGCGATTCCCAATCCAGACATACTGAATAATGAAAATTAATAAGGAGAAAATTAATAACAGGGAGCCTAGTGTACTGGCAGAGGCATAATCCAATTGAGAACCGGCAATATAGAAATAGATTTGTGTCGCGATAACATCAAAGCTACCGCCTAACACTAACGGATTGCTAAAATCCGCTAAAGATTGGATAAATACAATCAAGAATGAATTCGCTAATGCAGGGCGGAGAAGTGGAAAAATAATGTAATAAAACGTTTGATAACGATTTGCCCGCAATGTATAAGAGGCTTCTTCAATTGAAGGATGGATAGATTTTAACGCGCCGTCTAAAATCATAAATGAAATCGGTGCGAACGCTAGAATTTGCGCAATAGCAATACCGGAAAAACCATAGAGCCAGTTGTAATTCGTAAACCCGAAATGATTGCTTAAAAATTCAGTGACATAACCGGATCTTCCCAACATCAAAGTGACACCAAGTCCCACCACGAAAGGCGGTGTGACAATCGGTAAAATGGAGAAGATTTTACCAATAAATGCAGTACGTCTTGCAATTCGCGTAGTATATAATGCAAAAGCTAAACCGAAAACAGTGGAAACCAAACCGACAAAACCGGAAAGTGCAAGAGAATTTGTGATAACGCGAATAATGTAATTCTGATTAAGTATGTGCAATACTTGTTTTGGTGAAAACATATCTCCGTCGTAAAACATGGAGACAAAAATAGCAATTGTTGGATAAACAATAAAGAAAAAGATCAATAATATTATGCTGATAAGTGAGGCAAGGATAAACTTATCCCCTTGCATAATTTTTAATTTTGCCAGTGATAAGGTTGCCAATGCAGTGAGTGTTGCTATCAGGATAATCACCGAATATCCCATGCTGATTTTATAAATGGTCGCGCTGATAAAACAAAATAAAGCGATAGCAGCGACCAAAGATAATTCAACTTTAGCTTGTTTTTGTTGCGAAAGTTTAAAGTGCGGTAAAAATAAAAAGAGAATTAACGGCAGAAACCATAAGATGGTAAGATTCACCGATGACCATCCCATTGCCTCCCAAAATTCGTCGCCGGTACTTTCGAATAATCCGTAGTCCAATGCGGTGGACGGAAGAATTAAAAACGCAATCAGGGATAGAATGACCCAAAAAGTGGATGTTTGTGTAATTGGTAATTTCGCGGAATTCATAATGCCTCGCAGAAAGAAAAGAAAGAATGTGACGGACAGCCACATTCTCATAATAAGGATTATTTAGCTAATTTAATCTCATCAACCCATTTTGTAATCAAGCGCTTACGTTCATCAGCCGCGCCGAATTTTTCAAAATCGTAGTCGATTAGGGTCAATTTTGTCGGGTCAAAGGCGGTTGGTGACTGTTCTGCGGTAGTATTGGTTAAGGTTTGAAGTGAATTCCCTTTTTTCCATGCCGCTTCCTGTCCTTCTTTGGATAACGCCCAATCTACAAATAATTTTGCATTCTCCATATTGCGCGCACCTTTAATAATACTAACGCCACCCAATTCATAACCGGTACCTTCGCAAGGAACAATCATTTCAATTGGCGCACCATGTTGTTTTTCCAGCGCATAATCGTGTAAAAAACCGATTCCTACCGTGGTTTCAGCGCGTGCAGTGTTACGAGAAGGTGCAATGCCTGATTTGGTATATTGGGAAATATTTGGATGTAATTGTTTAAAGTAATTAAAGGCTTCATCTTCACCCCATAATTGGACGAAAGTGGCGATGGCGGTATAAGCGGTGCCGGAGCTTTGCGGGTCAGCAATTTGAATTTCACCTTTCAGACGCGGATCGGTTAAATCTTTCCAGCATTTTGGTACTTCAGTGATGCCGAGTTTTTTCAAGCGTTCAGTGTTAACGCCGAAGCCTAAAATTCCCATATAAATTGCTGAACTTAAGTTGCCTTTTACTTTTGCCGGATCTTGGAAACGTTCTACCAATTGATCCACATTCGGTGAACGATAGGCTTCCAATAAGCCTAATTCCCCGGCTTGTGATTGCGGATCCAAGGTTCCACCATACCAAACATCCGCTTGCGGATTATTTTTTTCCGCATCAATTTTGGCAAAGGTACTGCCCGAACCGTTACGAATAAAAGAAACTTTGACATCATGTTTTTCACCAAAGGCATTGGCTTCCGCTTCGCACATTTCATTGGTCGCGCTACAATACATCACCAAGCGCCCTTTCGCGTTTGCTTGTGCGCTAAATACTAAACCCGCGGTTAAAAGTGCGGTCGAAATTACAAAAGAAATTGCTTTTATTTTCATTGAAACCTCCCAGCTCCTTGAATTTGGTTAATACTGATATACAGATATTTACAATATCAATTTAGCGCATATTACGCCAAATTGATGGTGAATACCGTGAAGTTTTTCACAAAATAAAAATTTATTTTTATTTTATAAAAAATCGCTTTTTTTCTTGTTTTTTATTTATAATGCAGATTGTTTTTTTACAAAGGTTTGTATTATGTCTGAATCGTCTTCTTGTATCATTATTGCTATTGCCGGAGCTTCTGCTTCCGGAAAAAGCCTTATCGCAACAACGATTTATCGGGAACTTTGTGATGAAATCGGAGAAGGTGCGATAGGCATTATTTCCGAAGATTGTTATTATAAAGACCAAAGTCATCTTGCTATGCAGGAGCGAATAAAAACCAATTATGATCACCCGAATTCTATGGATCGTGATTTGTTGATTGCCCATTTAAAATCACTAAAAAGCGGTCAATCGGTAGATATTCCGGTCTATGATTATGTTGAACACACGCGTAAGCAACAAGTAACGCATTTTGAACCAAGAGAAATCATTATCTTAGAAGGTATTTTACTTTTAACTGATGAACGATTACGGCAAGAAATAAATGTTTCTATTTTTGTTGATGCGCCACTGGATATTTGTTTTATTCGTCGCCTAAAACGCGATATGCAAGAACGCGGGCGTTCGCTGGAATCGGTGATCGAACAATATCGCGCCACGGTTCGTCCCATGTTTTTACAATTTATCGAACCGTCGAAACAGTATGCGGATATCGTGGTTCCGCGCGGTGGTAAAAATCGTATTGCCATCAATATGTTAAAAGCACAAATTCGACATTTGCTAGGGAAAAAGTAGAGAAAATTATGAGATTATGTGATACCGATATTGAGCGTTATTTGGATGAGGGGCGGATTTCACTGGTGCCAAGACCAAGTAATGATAAGATTAATGGCGCGACGGTGGATGTCAGATTGGGTAATTCTTTTCGCGTTTTTCGTGAGCATTCTGCACCTTACATTGATTTAAGCGGTCCCAAAGAAGAGGTTTCAGCACAATTAGATGCGGTGATGAGTGAGGAAATTATTATTGCCGAAAATGAAGCCTTTTTCTTACACCCCGGTGATTTAGCTTTAGCCACAACATTGGAAGAAGTGACCTTGCCGGCGAATATGATCGGCTGGTTGGACGGACGTTCTTCTCTTGCGCGTTTAGGCTTGATGGTTCACGTCACCGCACACCGTATCGATCCGGGGTGGCATGGTAAAATTGTGTTGGAATTTTTTAACTCCGGCAAATTGCCATTGGCATTACGTCCGAATATGATCATTGGTGCCTTGAGTTTTGAAGTCTTAAGCGGCGAGGCGGCAAGACCTTATAATCGTCGGCAAAATGCGAAATATAAAAACCAACAAAATGCGGTAGCGAGCCGCATTGATGAAGATAAATAAGAGGGAAATCAAGATGATAAAGAAAGTGACTGGCGGGGTAATTGTCATCATTTTAGCACTTTCCGCCTTTTTTTATGTGCAAATAAACAGCGCGCGCGAGCAAGTTATCGCCCTGCTCAATAAGCAGCAAATTCAATTTTCCGCGCTTAATTTGCATTTTTTCCCCAGTCCGCAAATTTCCCTTGAATCTCCGCATTTTTCTTATCAAGATCAACGCATTGGTTTTAAACAAGCCACTTTGAAACTTGCCCTATTTCCTTTGCTTGGCGGGCGTTTTGTTCTCGATCGACTGCAATTGACGCAAGGGAATTTTTCCGCCACAGATTGGATTTTGCGTGATGTAGAATTTTCCGATACTAATTTATCGTCGGATAATTGGACATCCTTTGTGGAAAGTCTCAAAAATCCGTTAAATTTCGACCGCACTTTGGCGGAAATTCATTTTCATCTCAACGGAAATCTTAGCTCGTCGGCGCAAGATGAGCTGCATTTTTCTGCAAATATTACCTTAGGAAATCGCCGGTTAGTGGTAAGTGCGGTCAAAATTTTATTAGATTTGCAAAAACCGACGTATAACGGAAATCGTCAATTTGATATAGCGTGGCATGAGGGAGGAATTGAACGGACAGATGCGGCGAAGTATGTGATAGCAATTCAAGATCTGAACCTCAATCAGGCGTTATTAGGATCGCCGAAAATCGTGTTGAATACTGCACGCCAAGAAGTGTCTGTCACGCAATTATGTCAAGATTGTATGATCACAGGGCGTTGGCAAGAACATTCAGATAAAAAAATAACCGCACTTTTGTGGCTGAATGCCATGCCGTTAGATCGCGTATTAGCTGCGGTGAAGCTACCGGTGGTTGCCGGTGGAAGCACTGATTTTTCCGCTGCAATGTTGTGGCAAGACGGAAATTTGTTGGAAAGTGAATTTTATTCAGAAACTCATAAGGGAGAATTGCGAGGTTTAAATTTGCTTTCCTTAGCCGGTCAATATTTGCCGATCAATTATGATGAGCAGGTGTTGCAAAGTAAAAATATGGATACGGCGTTTAACACATTAACCGTGCAATCCCGTTGGGAGGGCGGAAAATTGCTGTTTGATAATATTGAATTGGATACTTCAACGATTGTGGTGCAAGGTCGCGGAATATCCGATTGGTTTACTATGCAATGTGATGTCACTTTGAATATTGGATTGCGTGAGTATCCGAAATTTGCGTTGCCTATCCGCTTTTTTGATCGCTGTGATTCGCCACAATATGAAATTAAATTTAATAAAGATTTCCGCGATCAGCTGCGATCTTTATTGCGGGAAAAATTGCTCAATTAGCCGGAAATAGTCGGAAAAAGTTTACATTCTTTGCTCAAATGATAAAATAAGCCTTTATTTTTCTCGGACTTTATTGCTCATGTTGTCGCCTAAAATTGTCAGACGCGTTAAGCTCTGGCGAGTGATTTGTATGGCATTTTCTGCCTTTATTTTTAATACCACTGAATTTATCCCTGTCGCGTTGTTGTCAGATATTGCGAAAGGTTTTTCCATGCCCGTGTCGCAAGTTGGTTTGATGATCACGATTTATGCTTGGATCGTTTCGTTGTTATCACTGCCGTTTATGTTGCTGACCGCCAATTTAGAGCGTCGTAGTCTATTGATTAAACTCTTTATTTTGTTTATTGCCAGCCATATTTTATCTTCGGTTGCCTGGAATTATTGGGTATTACTGATTTCGCGTATTGGCGTGGCAATTGCTCATTCGATTTTCTGGGCGATTACCGCCTCTTTGGTGGTGCGGTTGGCGCCAAAAGATAAAAAAGCTCAAGCGTTGGGTTTATTGGCGATGGGCAGTGCATTGGCTATGGTTCTTGGTTTACCGTTGGGCAGATTGATTGGGCAAATGTTTGGATGGCGTGTAACATTTGCCTTGATTGCCGTGGCAGCAGTGATGATTTTGTTATTTTTGTATAAATTATTACCGCACTTAGTGAGCAAAAATGCCGGAACTGTTCGTAGCGTGCCGATATTATTTAAGCGTCCTTTTTTGGTAGGACTATATATTTTAACCATTATTATTATCTCTGCACATTTTACCGTGTATAGTTATATTGAACCCTTTATGCTACATATTAGCCAAATGCCGGCGGGTTTAACAACGGGAATATTATTAATATTTGGCTTATCCGGTATTGCTGCCAGCTTATTATTTAATCGTTATCATCGTTTTGGACCGGCTAAGTTTTTATTATTGTCCATGGGAATTTTAACCGCGGCATTATTTTCTTTATTGTTCTTCAGCCAGCAACACATGTTGTTATTTTTCTTGGTTTTTATTTGGGGGATTGGTATTGCCGGCGTCGGGTTAAGTTTGCAGGTACGCGTATTACAATTAGCACCGGATGCGACGGATGTGGCAATGGCGATTTTTTCCGGTATTTATAATATCGGGATTGGTGGCGGCGCCTTAATCGGTCAGCAAATCATGACCGGTTTAGGGCTAAATTATATCGGTATTATCGGCGGTACATTAGCAATGATTGGGGCAATTTTCTTTTTAGTTATTCACTTAAAATATCGCTATTTACCGATTAAAGCTATTCATTAATCCTTATTTAGGCGAATGAACAGTGCGTTTTTGAATAAAGTGCGGTAAAAATTTAAATCGTTTTAATTGATGAAAACTGATTTTTTGATGAAATATTATTCATATTCACTTAATATTTTTTAATATTTCAAATAATGTTATATTTTAGTAAAAATATTGTGATCTTTATCTTTTTTTTTTTTTTTCCTATCCCCTGTGTGCCTTGCCTCCCACGACTACGAAAGTTTAAAATTAGATTAGAATATGTCTCCTTGAATAACACAAAATAATCTCTTTTATGTAGGAGTGTCTTTATGGCTCTTTTTCTTAGTATCTTTCCTATCGTTTTATTAATTTATTTGATGGTAAAACGTAACGCCCTTCCGTCTTATGTAGCGTTGCCTTGGATTGCGGTGGTGGTGTTAATTATTCAATTAATTTTCTTTGGTACAGATATCAAACTTGTTAGTGCCAATATTGTGTCCGCGTTAGTCGCAGTGCAAACACCGATAACCGTTATTTTCGGCGCGATTTTATTTAACCGTTTTTCCGAAGTTTCCGGCGCAACGGATACGTTGCGTAAATGGTTGGGGAGCATTAACCCGAACCCAATTGCGCAGGCGATGATTATCGGTTGGGCATTTGCGTTTATGATTGAAGGGGCGAGTGGCTTTGGTACGCCGGCAGCGATTGCGGCACCAATTTTAGTTGGCTTAGGTTTCCCTCCGTTGAAGGTCGCGATGTTGGCATTGGTGATGAACTCGGTACCGGTTTCTTTCGGTGCGGTAGGGACGCCGACTTGGTTCGGTTTTGGTCCGCTAAACTTGCCGGAATCACAAATTTTGGAAATCGGTTCGATGACTGCATTAATTCACTCGTTTGCTGCGATCGTGATTCCTGTGATGGCATTGCGTTTTATTGCCACCGGTAAAGAAATTCGTCAAAATATCGTTTATATTTATTTATCCATTTTCTCTTGTATCATTCCTTATTTCTTATTGGCACAAGTCAATTATGAATTTCCGTCTTTGGTAGGCGGCGCAATCGGTCTGTTTATTTCTGTATTTTTGGCAAATAAAGGTATCGGATTGGCGAAAGTAGAAAATAAATTAAGCAATACCACGACAATAGGTGAGGTTGCTAAAGCCTTATTCCCAACCGGTTTATTGATTATGATTTTGATCGTAACCCGTTTGCAACAATTACCGTTTAAAGAGATGATGAACGATATGACCTCTTTATTCAGCGTGAAATTAGGCTCTTTAGGTGTATTTGATATTAGCCAAGGTTTAGTATTCAGTTTGAAAAACATTTTTGATACGACAATCAATGCCAATTACAAATTACTGTATGTACCGGCATTAATTCCGTTTGTTGTTTCCGTGTTAATTGCCATTCCGGTCTTTGCACTTTCTGCCGGCAATGTTAAAGAGATTTTCTCAAGTAGCTTTAAACAAACGCGTAATCCATTCCTTGCTTTAGTCGGTGCATTGATCATGGTGAACTTGATGTTGGTGGGCGGTGATAATTCTATGGTAAAAATCATTGGACAAAGCTTTGCTGATGCAACCGGTGAATATTGGACATGGTTCGCCTCTTATTTAGGCGCGGTTGGGGCATTCTTCTCCGGTTCAAATACCGTCTCTAACTTAACATTCGGTAGCGTACAATTATCAACCGCTCAAATTACCGGACTTTCTGCTTCTGTTGTGTTGGCGTTACAATCTGTCGGCGGTGCAATGGGGAACATGGTATGTATTAATAATATTGTTGCAGTAAGCTCTGTATTGAATATTAACAATAAAGAAGGGGCGATCATTAAACAAACTGTTGTACCAATGGCGGTTTACGGTATTATTGCCGCAGTTATCGCCTTGACAGTCATTCCATTATTTTATGGGGTATAATAGAAATTAAATTTTTCAGGTATAAGTATCAGGATACTTATACCTGTTCTTTATTTTAAAGCAGTTATTGGAGTAATTATGAACGTGAATTTTTTTGTGACCTGTATTGCTGATGTGGTCAAATCAGGTGTAGCTAAAAATAGCGTGTTATTGCTGGAAAAGCTAGGATGCAACATTAGTTTTTTTAGAAAAACAAGGATGCTGTGGGCAGCCGGCGATTAACAGTGGCTATACCAAACAGGCGCTTGAGGGGATGAAAAACTTAGTGCAAACCTTTGAGGTAAATGATTATCCGATCGTTGCTCCGGCAGGTTCTTGTGTATATGCGATAAAAAATTATCCACAATATTTTGAACGTTTTGATGAAGCCCTATGGGCAGAGCGGGCGAAAAAAGTCGCAGAACGTTTTCATGACCTCACTGATTTTATTGTTAATACCCTTGGCGTTACTGATGTGGGCGCATACTTACCCGGCAAAGCGGTCTACCATCCTTCGTGTAGCTTATTTCGTAAATTAGGTATTGTGGATGAGCCTATTACCTTATTACAAAAAGTTAAGGGATTGCAGTTATTACCGATTAAAAATCAGGAAACTTGCTGTGGCTTCGGCGGTACTTTCTCGGTAAAAATGGCTGAAATTTCAGGGGAAATGGTTAAGGAAAAAGTTGAGCATCTTTCTGAGGTTGAGCCGGATTATTTAATTGGTGCGGACGTGAGTTGCTTAATTAATATTGGCGGGCGTTTACGTCGTGAAGGGAAAAATATTAAGGTAATGCATATTGCCGAAGTGTTGATGCAGGAGGGTAATTAAAATGACATTAAAAACCAGTAATCTTGCATTTAAACAACGAGTTGACGAACAAATTCACAATGAAATTATGCGTAAAGCCATTGTGATGGCACAGGAGCGTATTGGCACTAATCGTCAAAATATGGCAAATGAATTAGGGCATTGGGAAGAATGGCGTAATTTATCCAAACAAATCCGTAATCACGTTTTAGCTAATTTAGATGCGTATTTGTATCAATTGAGCGAGAAAGTGATGCAAAATGGCGGTAAAGTGTTTTTTGCCGAAACCGCAGAAGATGCCACTAACTATATTCGCCAAGTAGCGTTAGCCAAAAAGGCGAAGAAAGTTGTTAAATCCAAATCCATGGTGACCGAAGAAATCGGCATGAACCACGTATTGGAAGCGGAAGGCATTAAGGTCGTTGAGACGGATTTGGGTGAATATATTTTACAAATTGCCGGAGATAAACCCTCTCATATTGTGGTGCCGGCAATTCATAAAGATCGTTATCAGATCCAAAAAGTATTACAAGAAAAATTAGGTTATGACGGTCCCGAAACGCCGGAAGCGATGACTTTATTTATTCGTCAAAAAATTCGTGAAGATTTCTTAGAGGCGGATATTGGGGTTAGCGGTTGTAACTTTGCGGTACCGGAAACAGGTAGCGTTTGTTTGGTGACAAACGAAGGGAACTTACGTTTAGCCACAACTGTGCCGAAAACACATATTGCGGTTATGGGGATGGAACGTATTGCGCCGACTTTTGAAGAAGTGGATGTGTTGATTACAATGTTGGCGCGCAGTGCGGTTGGGGCAAAATTAACCGGCTATAATACGTGGTTAACCGGACCTCGCCTTGAGGGGGAGACTGACGGTCCGGAAGAATTCCACTTAGTGATTGTCGATAACGGACGCTCTAAAATTCTAGAAAGCGAATTTAAAGAAGTTTTACGTTGTATCCGTTGCGGGGCTTGCTTAAATACCTGTCCGGCATATCGTCAAATTGGCGGTCATGGGTATGGTTCTATCTATCCGGGGCCAATCGGTTCCGTTATTTCTCCATTACTTGGCGGATATAAAGAATTTAAAGAATTGCCATATGCTTGTTCGTTATGTACCTCTTGTAACTCAGTTTGCCCGGTAAAAATTCCGTTAGCACAACTCATTTTGAAACATCGTGAGCATATTGCTCAAAACGGAATGACGCCGAGTGTAGAACGGTTATCTATCTTTGGCTTTAATTTTGCGAATTCGCACCCAACCTTATGGAAAATTGGCGTTAATGTTGGCGCGAAAATGGCAGCAAAATTGATCAAAAATGGTAAAGCACCTGTGCAAATCGGTGCATTAGCGGAATGGACAAAAGCGCGTGATTTGCCAAGTGCAGAGGGACAAAGTTTCAGAGATTGGTTCGACAAAAGAGGGGCAAAATAATGGATTTGCAAAATAGAGAGCATTTTTTAAATAAACTTGCGGAGAAAATGGGACGTCCACGCCAACTGGTTCCGGAACCAATGCCGAAATGGGAAAACGATTATCCGAAAACGCGCTTAACCGAATTATCACAAGTCGAGCGTTGCCAAGCATTCCTTGATTTTGCTAAAGTCATGATGGTAGATGTGATTGAAACTAAACAAGAAAATGTTCAAGCAACGGTGATTGCAATATGTGAAAAATACGGTGGCGGTGAGGTAGTGTTAAATAACGATAGCCGTTTAGAGGTCTTAGGATTAACGCAGGCGATTTGTGAAAAATACACTACTCATATTTGGGATCCGGCAAAAGGCGAGGAAAATCTAGCACAGGCTGAAAAAGCGAATATCGGCATTGTTTATGCGGAATACGGATTGGCAGAATCGGGCGGAATCGTACTTTATTCCGATAAAGATCGCGGACGTTCGGTCAGTTTATTGCCGGAAAAATCCATTGTGGTATTACGCAAAAGTACCGTTCTTCCTCGCGTTGCGCAATTAGCAGAAATATTGCATGCTAAAGCACAGCAAGGCGAAAGAATGCCTTCTTGTATCAATATCATTTCCGGTCCAAGTTCCACTGCAGATATTGAATTGGTAAAAGTGGTTGGTGTCCATGGACCGACAACTAAAGTTTATGTGGTTATTGATGATTTATCTGATCGTGCAACCTAAGTCCTTTAGAGCGTAGATATAAGGCACAAAACGGAGTATAATCATGCATGCTAACAATACGCTTAGGCTTTCTCAATGACGGCATTTCAGGCGAGGACATCGCCGTAGCGCTTGTGAGGTGAACCGCATAAGCGGTCTCAAGCCAAGAACCCACCGAGAGTAGCCCACAGTTTACTGTGGGAGCTGGTAGGAATCCCCCATCTTTAGGCAGGGGAGGATGTCAAAATCGTTGATTGCATATAATAAAAATCCGGCTTAGGTCGGATTTTTTGTTCGCTATGCTCAGGAAAAAGCTCGTGAACATAAAAGCAATAAAAGCGATTATTTCCTATTGAATAAATCAACCTTGCTTCGAGCTTAGTAACTTTTATTTCGTTTGTAAGCATAACACTTAATAAGGATTGATTTTGTGATAAAAAAGCAGTGATTTCTCACTGCTTTTTACGGTCATAGTGCTCAGGCTACCACGTCCAGCCGACACCCACGCCACCGCCGAAATCACCGACAGAGTTACTGTTACCGTGTAATTTCAGTGTTATCTTACCATTATCGCTTAGGCGAGAATAGCCTATCGCTACCGCATTTCTGCCTTTGTAAGTCCCTGCGGACAACGCAACAGTCGATTTACCCGGGATCGCTACTGTAGGCAAAGCGGCAGCGGCATTTGCTCCAGCGATGCCTGCCTGCAAGTTGCGATTATTGGTACTGATGACATTATCCAAGCGATTAATGGCAGCGCCCAATTGACTGTCCACATAGTTTTTATTGGCGATCGTTTGTCCCGAACTGTGTGGACTCAGATCGGAAACCAAAGCTTCACCCCGTTCGGAGACTTTAATAATCTCTTGTTCACCCATTCTTAAGGCGCGGGATTTGCCGTCCAAATTCAGTCCCAGCGCCCCGTTTTCATAGAATGCTAAACGGTTTTCGCTTAATTTGGCTTGTTCTTTGCCGGTTTTGTTTTGGACGCTTAATCCGCTACTATCCAATCGTGCTTGTTTGCCGTCCACTTCACGAGTCTCAAAAGAGGTCATGTTTTTCAACTTGTCGGACAGTTTGACTTCCAGTCCCGTCTCGGAGGCTTCCACTTTAATGTTGCCCGCCGCCGTGGTCGCACTGTTAAACTCGCCCTCGCCTTTGATGGTCAATTTCTCGCCTAAATTTTTATGAACAGGCACGCCGTCATTGCCCTCAAAATTTAAGCCCGCTTGTCCTAAGGCTTGTAAGTCTTGCAAGTTTGCCCCGCGGTGAACATCGACGCTTGCATCGCCCGACAATAATTTATTGACAGCGCCATCTTTTGCTTTTAAGGCGGTTTGATAGGCTTCTTGCTTCGTTTTTAATATGCCTTGTGCCGATTCAACCTCTTTTTTCGCTTTATCCAATTTCGAGTTAATGTCGGCTAATGTTGATTTTTCGCCCTCGATCTTAGCTTTGGCTTTCTCTTTCGCCGCTTTTTCCTCCGGTGTAGTTTCCGGCATGAAAGACAATGCGGTTTCAAGAGCGTCAATGGCGTCCTGTTTCGCCTCTTTTGCTGTTTGTAGCGTCAACATATCGTCTACTTTTTTCGCCACCGCCTGTGCTTCGGTTTTCACTGCTTCGCCTGCATTTTTCACGTTTTCGGCATGCTCTTTCGCTTTGTCGGCATCAATACCCAAACCGCTTGCCACGTTGCCCAGCACCACAGGTTTATCGGTTTCACCACCGGTATTGACCAACGAAAGTTGCGGATTGTCCACTGCTTTTGGTGCAACTTGACCATTAGCAGCAGATTTCACGTTACCTTTATCGTCCACGTCAGTCGCTTTATAGTATTTACCGTCGTTGGCTTTGACCAAACGATTACCGTCTTTATCGGTAAATACCACAGTTCCAGCCTCACCATTGCGTAAAGCGTTGGCTTTATCATTGGCGTTTTTGCCGTTTAATCCATCTTTAGCAGTTAAGCCTTTATTAGCCATCGGTGTTTTGCCATCTAATATTTTTTTTTTTTTTTAGCTGCCTGCAAAGCACTATGCACCGCTTTGGAGCTCACCGCTCTTTCATCGTGTTCGGAAACCTCATCCGCTTTATTTAGGGTTAAAGTTAATTTTGCTCCATCTCCCTCTTTTTCGACTTTCGTTTTAATATCCTTTTCCTTCTTGCCTTTATCATATTTATTGGCTTCCGAACTGTCGATCGTCAATAACTTGTCTAAGTTGACCAGTTCTGTTTGATTTTCTTCATTTCCTTTGAATTTAAGCCCTCTTTCGTCTACATATTTTTTATTGGCGGCGTCATACTCGCCTGTTGGCGTATCGACAAAAATAATCCGTCTTTTGGTATCTGTACTCCCCACGGATACAGTTTTCGCCTCACCTGTTGAACCTTTGCCTAAAATAACCGCATCGTGAATTTTTTCATCCGCCGTTATATTAGAACCGATGGCAACGACTTCTCTCCCTTTGATATCGTTATCCGACCCGATGACATAGGATTGAACACCGGATACAGTATTAGTCTCACCGATGGCGATCGATGATTGACCTCCTACAACATTTTTTCTTCCTAAAGCAACACCGTCTATAGACGTAACATCCGAATCTTTACCAATAGAGATTGCTCCGGCATTTTTCGCTCCGGCATTTTGACCAATAGCAACCGCTCCGGCATTTTGAGCGATGGCTTTATCCCCCACCGCAATTGAGCCTTCGCCCTCTGCTTTGGTCTCCGGATTATCGGAAATTTTCACTGAGCCTGTTCCCATACCTTTTAGGTAATCAATCACCGCTTTAGCCTGTACTAATTCCGTCGTACTTTTTTTACCATTTTCAAGGTTTATTTTGCTAATACCGACATTTTCACCAAATTTAGATTGGTTACCACCGATATTCGAGCCATCTACTTTCAAGAAGTTTTTGTCTAGGGTCGCTGTTGAGGTATATTTCTTCAACTCTTCCGCTACCGCTTTTGAGGTGACCACTTTTTCATCACTTTCTAAAACTTTATAAGCTTTATTTAATTTCAGGGTAATGTTACCGATATTTGCTGTTGTTGTAATATCCCCATTTTCGCCTTCAATGGTTATTTTAGCACCAATTTGTCGGGTGAACTCACCTGTATTACCTGCAAATATCAATCCTTTATTGACAGTTGCGATTAACGAGTCAATCGCCCCTTTAAAGGTTGTTTGTGCTTTAACTGCTGTATCCGTTCCGCTTTCATCTTTCAATTTATCAAACGTCGAGGCTTTAAACGTTTTCGTGACAGGATCCACTTCCCCACCTAAAATATCCGTGCCTAAATTACCGAACACACGGATAACTTCGGCAAGCTGTGAGCCATTGATGGCGTCGGTGGAATCATTACTGACTTTGCCTGCAGCAACATGGGTAATAATACGTTCCTTGTCATCACTGCCCACACTGATCACGGATTTTTTATTCTGCTCAGTATCATCAGCACTGACCCCGCCCGTCCAGTTAAATTTCAAGCTGTTTTTTATGCCGACATTGATATCCGCTCCGTTAAATGCGGTGCCTTTTTCTTCCAAGGTTGAGTCTTTACCTATAGCGAGTTTATCACCCTCCACCGTGATGACACCCAATTTGTCTTTCACGCCTTGTGTCAGTTTGACGGTCATTTCTGCACCATTTGTTACTGTTTCGGTATAATCTTTCTCACCTTTAATCGTGAGGGTCTCGCCCAATTTACGAGCGATGTCAACACCTGAATCGCCTTTAAAGGTTAAGCCCTTATCCACAATGGCTTTGGCGACTGTAGATAAGTCTTTTACATTGACGGCGTTGCTATCATTATCCGGAGTTCCCGCGAGAACTTTGTTGGTAATTTCCGTACTATTCCCGCCATTGGCTGGCAAGCCTAAACCGCTGTTCACCCCCTTAAGTTGTTTATCATTTAAGTGTAAGCCGCCAGTTTTGAACGTGGCTTCAACCCCTTGAGATGAAATTTTAAGACCCTCTTGATTTGCAAAATCAATTTGCGGTGCAGTGCCATTGTCGGCTTTACCGCTAATCGAGGTGATATTTTGTAACGTGTCATTTAATTTAAATTTCACGACGCCTTTATCTTTAACTTCTGCGGTGATATTATCGCTGTTTGTAAAATTAAACCCGTCCGTCAATTTGACCTTTTGTTCGCTCGTGCCATTCGCCTTATAGCTTATTTCCGCATTGTTTAATTCCTGCGTAACCTTGCTAATCTCCGTATGCACCGCTTTGGAGGTAACGACTTTATCATTATTTGCCTCCACTTTATCGGCTTTATGTAAAGCAAATATAATCGCATTATTTTCGGCTTTTGAGGAGAGATCCGTACCGTCTCCCTTGATGTTGACGGTCACACCGAGTTGGCTGGTGAATGCTGTTCCCTCATTGCCCGCGAATTTCAAGCCTTTATTGATCGCGGCGATACTCTCATTAATAGCATCTCTAAATGTTTGTGGTGATTTATTTTTACTTCCCTGATAGTTCACAGCAGTAAAGGTGGATTTTTTAAATCCTGTTTTATCATTATCCGCTTTCTCCGCGCCCAATACGTCAACCGCTAATTTAGAAAACTCATCGGCGACGGCGTAGAGTTGACTTCCGTTAATGGCGTCGGTGGAAGCTGACGTTACTACACCTGCGGCGACATGTTTAATCTGTCTTTCTTTATCGCTATCGCCTATGCTGACGACGGATTTATCGCCTCCAATACCGGCTGTCCATGCAAATTTAACGTCTTTACTTGATTTAGCTTCACTTGGTGCGATTTCTTTCTTAGTCGCTTTCGACCCTTTACCTAAAGCGATTGAATCACCTGCCGCACTTTCTACTTTTGCTTCATGCCCCAATACGACCGCACTTTCAGCTTTGGATTCTGCCGAAGTTCCGATCACTACGCTGTTTTTGGCGTCTGTTGCCTTGGCTCTATTTCCTAAGATAACTAAACCGCTGATTTTACCCTGAACCGTCCCTTTTGCAATAATATTATTCCCCAATGCCAACACGTCGTCACCATTTTTGATTTTCGTTTTATTCCCGAGAACCACCGACCACGTAGCGTCTTCGATGACTGTTCTCCACTCATCATTCGTCGGAGAATTATCCGCTTTCGACCGCTCATCTACCGCTCCGATGACAATCGAGCTTTTCGCATTTTTTAATTTCAGCCCGCTACCGATAGCAACCACAGCATCTTTTCTAAATTTTCTGTCTTTCTCTTCTTGCTCAATATTAATATTCGATCCCACAACAACCGAATTTTTTACATTCGTACTCAAGCTGTGTCCGACCAAGACCGCAGAATCCGCACCCGTTTGTGCTTCTACATCCACACCGATAGCTACGGAATTTGCCGCTTTTGCTCCGTCATTGTTGTAATTTCCCTTGTTTTTACCTTCATCATGTACGGATAAGAAATGTAATTTTGAATCATTTAATTGCTTAAAGGTAACAGCGTCTGTGTCGTTGTTTCCATCTTGTAAGCCGGTGATTTTTTTGCTGTTTAGCGTCAAACCATCATTGGTAAATTCAATTTTCGTACCGCCGTTTTTGCCCATAACAGAAGCAATGCCTGTTAAAGCCTCTTGCAGCGATATTTTTACCTCATTGGTCGAAGCCTTTGTAGAGATATTGGTGTCGCCCTTAATATCCAGTCGATTCGTTACTTTAAAGTCTCCGCTATCCCCAGCCACATTAAAACTGGTAGCAACATTTTGAAATTTATCATCTACGTATTTTTTATTAACTAATTCTTTATTATCTGTAGGTGCATTCTCATTATCCAACATCACCTTTTTAAAGGTCGGAGTGTCGCTTAAGCCGATAGTAAATACCGCTTTTGAATTGGTGTCCTCTAATGTCAATTTCGTTTTTAAATTTGTACTTTTATGGGTTGTTTGAATATCACCAGCTTTAATCTCTAACGTCGAGCCAAGATAAAACGGTGTGTTCTTGGCAATATTTGTTGAGTCACCATCGCTAAACTTATACCCAGAATTAATCGCATTAATCGTATCCGTTAAAGCATCTTTAAAGGTTTCTGTTACCCTCTTTCCACCATTGACATAATTCACCGCTCCAAAACTAGGTCTTTTTAGTGTCGTATTTTGGTTTAACTCAACCCCCAATACATCTTTGACGCTATATAATTGATTCCCCGTTACCGCTTGATCGGATCCGGATTTAATCTCGCCGTCTAAGATATGGGCAAATTTGATTTTTTTACCCATATCACCGAGCGAGTATTCTTTACTGGCTTTCATTTCCGTTCTTGTTTTTTCATCCTCCCCTTTTGGACCGACGAAAACGTTATTTGCATCAATATGACCTAAATCTTTATAAGGCGTGCCGTCTTTTTTCACATAGGCTAATGCTTTTAATTGCCCGATAGTCGCGACGTCACTATCCAACGCTCCGGGTGCGACCCCGATGATTCTTCTCAATCCCAGCTTGTTTCCGTCTTTTGTCCAACCGACGGACACGATACCGGCTGATTTATCGGTTCTTAAGTTATAGCTTGACCCCTCGGGAACATAGGGTTCTAAACTAATAGCGTCTTTTCCGGTTAAGGTTGCTGTATTTTTGTTAGTATCTTGATAAAAATATTTTGTATGTGATTTATAACCCAAGGCAACTGAGTTATCCATGGTCGCTTCGGTTTCATTACCGATAGCTAGCGTGTTTAGACCATTTCTTTTATCACTATTAGATTCATTTTTCACCGCACTATTGATACCAATGGCGATACTATTGTTCCCTTCAGCACGAGATAGCGATCCCAACGCCATTGATTGTTCCCCTATCGCCTTGGATCCATAACCTAGTGCGGCTGTTTTTTCTGCTTTAGCATAGGCATACGGACCGATGGCAATTGAACGTTCACCTTTAGCATACACTTGACGACCTAAAGCGAGTGCATTTTCACCATAGGCAAGTGCATAATAACCAATAGCCAGCCCTCCCGTTTTTGTATTAGAATTAGCTTTCTCTTCACCAGAGCCTTCTTGCCCTACGACTTTAGGCTTAAAATAATCATTAGGTTTAGCAGTGTCCAATTCATCCAATTTACCAACCGTACTTACATCGTCATATATAGCCGTAACACCGAACACACTTTCTTTCGTTTTTTCTTTAAAATTATCAGAAGTTTCTACATTAGATAATGCTCGTGTACCAATAGCTATAGAGCCAAGTCCACCAGCATAAGATTCTAACCCATACACTATAGAACCATCGGAAATAGCTTGAACACCGTTACCAACTCCAACACTTCCTGATTTATATACATAAGTTTCATTTCCAATAGCGATCGATTTCTCACCAAATGCCATAGAAAATGCCCCCAAAGAGGTAGAATAGTTACCAATTGCTAATGCTAACGTTCCCATAGCCGTAGAATCATTACCGTAGGCAATACTTCTCGATCCAATAGAAATAGCATTATGACCTCTTGCCCAAGTATGGGATTTTTTTAATCTATTTTTACTTTCTTGATCGCCATTTTTAAAAGAGAGATAATTCTGATAATCATTTATTTCTTCTTTTGTCGTTGCATAATCAGCCGTATACAAGAAATCTTTTCGTTTATCATGTACTAACCTCCAAACATCGTAGCTTAACGCACGCTCTGCTCTGTTATCTTTCCCATCTCCTTTGGCATTATCTGAACCTATAGCAATAGAGTTATCCCCCCAAGCAGTGGCTTCGTTTCCTATCGCCGTAGAACTATCGCCATTAGCAAAAACCCTATACCCAATGGCTGTCATTTCTTGATTATAATCATCAACATTACTTTTATTGACATTGCTACCCGCAATAGCTTTATATCCTATTGATGTCGCACCATGTCCACCAACAACAGTACGTGAACCTACGGCAACAGTATGTTTAAAGCTCGCATTATTTTTGCGCGCTTTATTAACCTCCAGCCCTGCGGTATTTTCTTTTTTAGTAATTAATACAGATTCTTTGTTTTTTCCTTCGTGCACACCATCTTTATATGGAGCAATGTAAGACCCTTCCCCTTGATCCCAATGATACACATTATCGTTGTCACCATACGCCACACTCGACAACAGCCCCAACATCAACAACGCCAATGGTAAGACTTTAAACGCCCCTAAATTTCCGCCGAAAAACACATCGCACTTCGGCTTTTCCCCCGAACTGCTCGCCACTTGGCGGTTGCTGGCTAATTCAGAAACGGCTTTGGTTTGACCCGTTGTTACATCGTATTTGGTTTTGAAGATTTTGTTCATAGAAATTCTCTTATTGAATAGTAATTGCGTTGTGCCGAACCTAAGTGCGGTCGGCAAAGAAAAATAATCGGAATGTTATCACCCCCCCCGACTTTCAAGCGTTTTTTACCTGATCGTGCCGTAAAGCCCCGTCCTTTAGCGCGGGGATATTTAAGAAATAATTATTTAATAAAAAAATAATGGTGATAATTTGATCTAGACCAGTTACAAGCTAGTCGTAACTGGGTATAATGCCTAACAGTTTTCGTAAAATTTTAATCTTAATCAAGCAAAGAGGTAAATTATGTCAGTAATTAAAATGACCGACTTAGATTTAGCAGGTAAACGTCTTTTCATTCGTGCGGATTTAAATGTGCCGGTAAAAGATGGCAAAGTAACATCTGACGCACGTATTCGTGCAACCATCCCAACATTGAAATTAGCATTGGAAAAAGGTGCAAAAGTGATGGTAACTTCGCATTTAGGTCGTCCGACGGAAGGGGAATTCAAACCGGAAGATTCTTTACAACCTGTTGTTGATTACTTGAACAATGCCGGCTTCAAAGCGCGTTTAGTACAAGATTACTTAGAGGGCGTTGAAGTGGCTGATGGTGAAGTTGTGGTATTGGAAAACGTTCGCGTAAACAAAGGCGAGAAGAAAAATTCTGAAGAATTAGCGAAAAAATACGCCGCACTTTGTGATATCTTCGTGATGGACGCATTCGGTACGGCACACCGCGCGGAAGGTTCAACTTATGGCGTGGCACAATTTGCACCGGTAGCTTGTGCCGGTCCTTTATTAGCGGCGGAATTAGAGGCGCTGGGTAAAGCATTAAAAGAACCGCAACGTCCAATGTTGGCAATTGTCGGCGGTTCAAAAGTGTCCACCAAATTAACGGTACTGGATAGTCTTTCAAAAATCGCCGACCAATTAATTGTGGGCGGTGGTATTGCCAATACCTTTATCGCTGCGGAAGGGCACAACGTAGGTAAATCTTTATACGAAGCAGATTTAATCCCTGAAGCACAACGCTTGGCAAAAGCTACCAATATCCCTGTGCCGGTAGATGTGCGTGTGGGTACAGAATTCTCTGACAGCGCGCCAGCCACTGAAAAATCGGTATCTGATGTCCAAGCTGATGAATCTATCTTCGATATTGGCGATAAATCAGCAGAAGAATTGGCGAAAATCATCAAATCTGCAAAAACTATTCTTTGGAATGGTCCGGTAGGTGTATTTGAATTCCCGAACTTCCGCAAAGGGACTGAAGTGATTTCAAATGCTATCGCTGAAGCCACTGCAAATGGTGCATTCTCTATTGCCGGCGGCGGCGATACTTTGGCGGCGATCGATTTATTCGGTATTGCGGATAAAATTTCTTATATTTCAACCGGTGGCGGTGCGTTCTTAGAGTTTGTAGAAGGTAAAGTATTACCGGCGGTTGAAATTTTAGAAAAACGTGCAAACGGTTAATTTCTTGTAGGGTACATTGTGTCCCTACTTAAATATCCACGGACACACGCAATGTGTCCCTACTGATTGTTAACATCATAAGGAAACAAAAATGGCAAAACTATTAGACATTGTAAAACCGGGTGTAGTGACAGGTGATGACGTTCAAAAAATCTTCGCTTATGCTAAAGCAAATAACTTCGCTATTCCTGCGGTAAACTGCGTGGGAACTGACAGCGTGAATGCCGTTTTAGAGACAGCGGCGCGCGTTAAAGCACCGGTGATTATTCAGTTCTCAAACGGTGGTGCCGCGTTTTATGCCGGTAAAGGAATTAAACCAACCGGCGGTACACGTGCTGATGTGTTAGGTGCCATTGCCGGTGCAAAACATGTTCATACTTTAGCGGAAGAATATGGTGTGCCGGTCATTTTACATACCGACCATGCGGCGAAAAAATTATTACCATGGATCGACGGTTTATTAGAGGCAGGCGAAAAATATTTTGCAGAAACCGGTAAACCTTTGTTCTCTTCTCATATGTTGGATCTTTCGGAAGAACCGATGGAAGAAAATATGGCGATTTGTCGCGAATATCTTGCACGTATGGATAAATTAGGCATGACCCTTGAAATCGAAATCGGAATTACCGGTGGTGAAGAAGATGGTGTTGATAATTCAGGCGTGGATGAGTCTAAACTTTATACTCAACCGGAAGATGTCCTTTATGTTTACGACCAATTAAGCCCAATCAGCCCGCGTTTCACTGTGGCAGCGGCATTCGGTAACGTGCATGGCGTGTATAAGCCGGGTAACGTGAAATTAAAACCGTCTATCTTAGGTGCGTCACAAGAGTTCGTATCTAAAGAACGTAATTTACCGGCGAAATCTATCGACTTCGTTTTCCATGGCGGTTCCGGTTCTTCACAAGAAGAAATTCGCGAAGCTATCAGCTATGGTGCCATTAAAATGAATATCGACACCGATACTCAATGGGCAACATGGGATGGTATTCTTCAATACTATAAAGCCAACGAAGCCTATCTTCAAGGTCAATTAGGTAACCCGGAAGGGCCTGATGCACCGAATAAAAAATACTACGATCCACGCGTGTGGTTACGCAAAGCGGAAGAATCCATGTCTAAACGCTTAGAACAATCTTTTGAAGATTTGAATTGCGTTAACGTATTATAACTTCAGCTTTTGAGCTAACAAAAAGGGTATTGATTTTTGATCGATACCCTTTTTTTGGCATGAAAACGTGTTAAAAAATGACCGCACTTTTGAGTTATCCATGTTGCCATAAGGCGGCAATGGCGATAACAAAGACAAAAATTGCCAGCCATGTTAAATGCAATTTGACGCTTTTGCGGTTAATTTCTTGATTGGCTAAACGTCGTTGCTCCAGTTTTTGCTTATATATTTCCAAATCTTGTGGTGCAAAGGAAAAACCGCAATGAGGACAAGCGAGTGCGTTTTCACTGATTTTACGCCGACATTCCGGACAACGAACTAATGCCATAATTTTTCCTCTTAATGGTCAAGATAGCGATAAGTAATAAAAAAATACCGAAAGCTGCTTGAACCTGCATAACAAGACTTCAAGCAGCTTTATTTATACGAACAAATCATCTTAACCGTTTTTTAACCCGATTGCAGGCAGTTTTTTTAATTAAAACTTCATTTCCATACTTAACGTAAAGTTTCTGCCCGGTGCGGCAAAACGTGCCGAATGCGTGCCTCGGTCTTGATTGACGGCATTGGCAGCGGACTGACGCACACTTTCCCATGTGCTATATTTACGATTGGTTAAATTATAGATACCGGCTCTCAACGTGAATTTTTCTTTCCAAGTGTAGTATGCCGTCAAATCGTAAATATACCAAGCTCGGGTGCGTTTACCTTTAATCTTAACCGTATTGCCCCCACCGTACACTTTACTGCCGGTCAATTCGTCATTGCGTTTAGCTTTAGAATAGGTAGCACTTAAATTAAAGCCCCATCTTCCCTCCGGGTCGTCATAACCTATGCCTGCCACAAAACGACCGGGCTGAACAGCTTCCAATGTCGGTTCGGCAACGATGATGTAGCCTTCGTACAACTTACGTTTTTTTATTTTGACACGGTTATAGGCAAAATTGGAATATAACCCTTCAGGCAGCTTGTCGCTGACACCTGCCCAGTCGATTTTGCCCAAAATATTGATGCCGTTGAGTTTTACCTCTTGGGTGCTGTAAAAATCGGTTACATAACCCAATCCCTTGACATGTTTATCTGCACGGGCAAGCAGGTTTTTATAGTTGTTTTGGAAGAAACTGGTCTCTATCACACCAAAATCGCCCTGAACGGCCAAACCAATTTCTTGGTTAAAGGCTTTTTCGGCGTCGAGCTGTTTGCGGTTCAAGAATTCTGCTTGAGTGTACGGATTGTCTTTTCCGGCAGCTCCTGTACGTACGCCGTAGAGTTCATAAAAAGCGGGGACGCGGAAGCCGTTGGAAACTCGGTAAGACACAGTCACGTGTTCAGTGGGGTAAATACTGAGTCCGGCATTCCAAGACCAATTGCGGTAGGTGCCGCCTTTAGTCCATAGGTCGATAGCGCGAAAGTTATGGCTGTCATAACGTACCCCTAGCCCCAAATCGACGTAATCACCAAAGGCAATATGGTCACGCAAGGCAATATAATGTTGCTTGCCTTTGATAGCACGTGGCGTGCAGTCGCGTTCATCGCCTTCTGCGTTATTGCAGAGATTGATTCTTTCCAATGTAGGAGATGTTTTTTCACGCTCGTAAATCTTCGGGTCATCATATGTACCTTTGCCGCTTATGTGTTTATAGTCCGGCATTTTAGCGTATTCGGAATAAAAATCGCTGCGTTTCAAAGTGGAATTGTGCGTACCGAAGCCTGCCGCCACCGACAAGTTATGCGCCGTCCCCCCCAAATTAAACGCCTTTTCCCAGTTTAATTGCACCAGATTGAGAGTCTCTTGATAGCTATTCTTCTCCGTACGGTAACGTGACCAAGGTTTTCCCAAGTCGGCACGACAACGTTCTACATGTGGATATTCGCTACACGCGGTTTCATGAAGGCGACTGGTTAATTGAAGATCTTGGTGATCAAAACTCACCGTCAACTTATCTACCCAAGAATTTTTTTCAGGATTTTCATAACGGTAGAAAACGCCGGAGCGATTTTTAGTGTGGCGTTCGTCAAAAAATTTGCCTCTGGCATAACGCGCCCCACGAAACCCGCCATTCCCTAGACCAAATACCAATCCCTCTAACGGATTGGAGGAAGTAGTTATCCCTTTATTCTTGATTTGAAGGTCTCGACACTTACCGTCCGGACAAACATCGTCATAGGTATAATAAGCACGCTGGGTCATATCGTGAATATCATAACGCTGCTTCGTATGCTCCAACACACCGCCGACATAATGATTGGACGAGAAACGGTAACCGCCCTTCCAGAAGAAAGAGCGACTTTGGTAGTCCATCGGATTAGGGCTGATGCGGTCAGGACCCGTATAATCTTTGGCAGAGGCGGTACGTGTCGGATACGGCATTTTAGCAGCCTGCGCCTGCTCTTCGGGGCTTAATTCCGAGCGTGGTTTCTGCCGGTCGTTATTCACTTCAGCCTTGGCTCGGCGGCAACTCATGTCCTTAGACGGACATTCGTCGGCATTGATGTAATACGTATTCGACCGTTGACCTGAATTAGCATTGGAACGAAGATCCCACTCGTCAAAATACCCCTCCAACGGACGGTAAGTATGTTGCACTTCTTCGGCGGCAGGATGCACGCGAGTTTCCTTCCCTTTACGATGGGTAAATATCGCCAAACTGTCAAAACCGCCGACACGGAACGCACCGGCAACAGATTGGGTAAACTGACTGTTTTTGCTGCTGTAAGCCGTTTTGCTGTCCAAGCCCCAGTTTTGTCCCTCTTTAATCACATCATCCGCCTCTTTGGTACGAAAACCTACCGCACCACCCAAAGCACCGCTACCGTATTCTGCCGAGCTGGAACCTTTACTCAACTCAATCGACTTAATATTCTCATATTCAATTTCATTAATCGCGCCGCCGTTAGCACCTGACCCCAAGGTCAAATACGACTGCGCCTGTCCCAAGCCGTCCACCAGTATCGCAACACGGTTTTTATCAACACCGCGCATCGCATAGCCTGACGTTGCGCCACGCCCCTGCTCCACCACCGAAATTCCCGGATCATAACGGGTTAAGTCGCGGATATTCAAAATCAGTTCTTTATCAATGTCTTCACTGCTTTTGACCACCTTACCCAAACCGGTGACTTCATTGTCGTGTCTGCTGATATGGTGTTTGGCTTGCACATGGATAGCGTCCAACTCCTGCAGTGCTTCTGTGTTGCCACTCGGTGATTCAGTATCGGCAACCACCTCAGTAAAAGGTAAAAAAATCGTGCTGACAGCCAATGTTATCAGCTTAAGTTTAAACAAAGGTTTTGTAGACATTTTTTTCGTTCCGTGTAAGTAAAAGACGGATGGGTCATGCTTTCTCAACAAAGCCGAGCGATTTACCACTGCAACATCACACCGTCAACAACGACAGGCGGCGGATTTGACAAACTTTTTCAAGCAGGTTGAGCATATCAGCAGATACCCATCCTGCTACCTGAAATATGTTTCAGGTAGCTAGAGTTAAGATTTCATTTCTGTTGCAATAGTTCTTGGCGTTTCGCACCGAACACCCCGCCGACTTTATCGCCCGTGCCATTCGATGTGATGGTACCGCCGATTTCTTCTGCATTCGGACCGTAGAATGCGCCCTCAATATTGGCATTGGCGAAGGTTACTTTGGTACCACCAGCTATACTGCCTTTATCTAACTGAAAGCCGTCATTTTGGGTTTTAGCCATGCCGGAGAAGCCGTTATCTGTAATCGTGCCACCGTCTAACGTGAGTGCAGGGGTAATACCGTCGGCATCAAAAAATTTGCCTGCAACTGTCTTACCACCAAAATCAACATCAAATTCAGCACGGCTTTTAGCATGATTGCCGTTACGAGAATCGCCAGGATCGACAGTACCTACTTTGTTATCCTTACTTGAAAAATAAGCTTGCCATGTACCAAGGTATTTTGCGTTGCCTTTTTGTTTCGCCATATCGGCAAGCGAAGTACGTTCGCCCGTTAGGAAGAGATAACCGTTTTTAAATATGGAGATAGAGCTGTTTGAAGCATTGTTTTCTGTTGTTTGTTCCCCATAGCTGCCGAATTTCACATACGCCAAATTACTGCAACATACGGTAACTTTGTATTTTTTGTGGTTTTCATGGTTGTTCTTGCTTAGCTTGCTACCGTCTATGGTGGTAATAAAATCATTCTTACCTGCGTTGTTTGCGTTTGTGCCGTTGCCGGTCGTGTTATTGGCTGTATCCTGTGGCAACAAGGGGAAGTGTCTGCCGTCCAACACTAAATACGCCGCATTGCCGAAAGTATCCATATCGGTTCTTTTCAGGAACTCACTACCATTTTCCGGATTATCCGTACTGATTTTAACGGCATCAAATAAGGTTTCCACCGGTACATCTGTACCGCCATTTTTTGTCTCACGTTTTGCACCGAAGACAACAAACAGGGAATTGTCATCCGTCAAGAATTTACCTGCCAGTTCCTCGGCTTTGGGACCAAAGAACCCGCCCTCTAGACGGCTTTTAGCATCTTTACCGAAAATGGTGTGATCTTTTTCTGTTGCCATTGCTGAACCGACAAAACGGTTGCCGTGAATCTTTGCCTCAATGGTGTAGCGCTCTGTTGGCTTTGGATTAGTAGAGGAATCAATTATCTCACCATTACTGATCAATTTCCCAGTTAATTTTTTATTCCCAAAATTCGCCTCAAAAGTCGCCCAATGCTCCATAGGTTTATCTTTGAACTTGCGATTTACCCGTTCATCCAAAGATGTCGCTCCCACATGATTACCCACTGTATTACTATAAACGTAAGGGGAAAAGTCACCAGCAATTGATCTTCGTTCATTAGAAGCATCGCTAACAAAATCCCAATAACCTGTATAAGTGGCTGTTTGCGTAGGCATACGGGTCGAAGGCTGATGTCCTTGATAAAAAACATACCCCATTAACCCTGCATTATATTGTGTATTTTCTTTCACCCTTATATCAAATTTATTAGATCCTAAAACATAACCAGAGCGAACATAGGTCAGTGATCGTTGGTTAGGCTGTTTTTCATTATGAGAATATATAATGCCTTCATCTCCCAACTCCGTGTTGTT
Organism: Actinobacillus seminis; assembly: GCF_002263215.1. Lineage (GTDB taxonomy): Bacteria > Pseudomonadota > Gammaproteobacteria > Enterobacterales > Pasteurellaceae > Actinobacillus_B > Actinobacillus_B seminis. The sequence goes on along the minus strand of NZ_NLFK01000002.1, from coordinate 117,436 downwards.
TTTATCAAATTTTGGCATTTTTTTATTTTTTCAGAAAAAACTGTAGGAATTTGGTTTAATGCATGATGAATAGATTCAACTTGACCAATGGGTACTTTATCTTGTTTTGCCTTTAAAAACACATTCCTACGCGGAATCTCTGTCGCATAACCAGGGCGGGTTGGTTGATTTCTTCTACTGTTTCTTGCTGCCGTTGTTTGGTCGGAACATCTTGATAAGTGGGACTGGAACTACCCGAGGAGGGAGAGGTATGCTCGACGTCGTCTAAATCAAAGCTACCTTTGCCGGAAGAGCAGGCAGAGAGCAAAGCCACACTCAATACCGAAAAGCCTAATAATTTGAAAGAGGTCATTTATCTATATCCTTTCTTATAAAATAATATATAAATAATAATGATTTTTTTTTTTTTTTTTTCATTTTTAAATAATTACAAAAGTTTTTTAAAAAATCCCTCCTACCGAAAAAACAATGCCGCTTATTAATTTCCTTAAACGGTCGCGGTTATTGTAACGACACAACGGTCAGAGCAATTAGAGCGTGCTGTTTTGCCTGTATTCAAAACTGCTTATTAATTTCCAGAAACAGGCGCTGTTTGTTGTAACGGAACAATGGTATGTTACTATCCGTTTTAGTGTATGACCATGTTAACCGTGGTGTTAAACCTTGCCAGTGTAGGGCACGATGCCATACGCTGACCTGTACGCCCAACTCTCGATTACGTTGGGTTTTGTTGAAAAAGCCTGCACTGCGATAGTTTTTTTTGCCATAAGAAGTAATCAAGCGTGTGGAAAGTCCTTTCCAGTCTTGCAACCAGCCCGCCCGTACCCCGATACGGTCAAAAGAATCATCGCCATCTCGTGCGTTATTGCGATGCCAGTCTATTCCTCCAAACCAAGCTTGACTCGGATTGTGTTGATACACCGCCGATAAAGAAACAAAGTGCGTATTACCGTTTAAATGCTTACGTGTCCGATAACGATTTTGTGCCGTTTCAGCTTTCAGACTCCCCTGCCATTTGGGACTGAATGTGTGCGTCGCTTCCAATGCAATGCCACGACTGTTGGAAAAACGTCGTAAGGTTTCATTGCCTTTCTTGCCCCCTGCATACCACGCTTGCTCAAAAAATGGCAGAACAGTAATGCTATTTTTAGCATTTTGATAACCGATACCTATTGAAGCACGCACATTGACTTCGTTGAATCGTTTGTTGTTCCAATAAAATTTACTGTTGCTGTCTAAACGCCATTCGTTAAATAACCCATTTTTCCAAAACCATTTTTTGTTTATGCCCAGATTGACGGCTAACCCTTGACCTGACTCAGCCTGATCACCTCGCCAACCTCCGCCCAAATCAGGATTTTTAGGAGCGTTGTTAATATTTTTGTCGTTGATATACGTTGTATTACCGCTGAATTGCCAATGACTCTGTCGATGGATATACAGCAAAACCGCTTCAATTTCTTGGGCAAGTCCGGCGGGTAGCTGATTTTCGCTTTGCACCTTGCGAAACTGAGCTTCTGCCGCATCGAATTCTTTATTGGACAATAAGGCGGCGGCGGTCTGTAAACGCAAAACCGACCAATCAGGTTGTTGTGCTAAGGCTTGGCGGTATAAACGCACGGACTGTGTATATTGATGACGCCAACGCGCAATCAGGGCTTTTGCCCAAAGGTGAAAAGTGGGGTCTTGCAGGTTTTTAGGTAACTTTTGATAGTGCGGCAACAGCAAAAAGGTATTCTCTCCATTGCCTTGCAATAAAGCCGCCATCAAGGCACGCTCAAGTAAATCAGGATGTTGCTGTAACTGGCTTTCGCTTAATGCAACCGTTTGCTGTGGCTGAATGTTCGGCACAACGGTTTGTGTAGGTTGTGTCGGCAAGGCATCTTGAATGTTTTCACGTACCCGCTCATCTGCAATGCGGTGATCGTCCAAATGTTCGCTCGGACTTTTGGGACTGTGCGCCAGTACGGAAACCGGAAAAAGAAGAAGAATGGCTGATAAAGTGAGTTTCATTATTTCAATCCTTTTTTATAGCATGGATAGCCGAATTTGGGGTACAAGTACGTAACCGGTAGCGGCTATGCAAGCGACATCCCAGAATAAGCATAGACACTGAGCCTGCTACAGCCTAAATCAAAATGGTAATCATTATTATAGATATTAGGTATTTTATCAAGGTGTTTTCTGCTATTGTTTGGATATCAATACGGCTTTCTATCGGTTCACGGATTAAATATGACCCAAATCACCAAAGATCGTAGCGAGCCGGTACATCTGTGGCACTGATTTACGGCACGGTTAGATAAAGCCGGCTTCAATTGTTTGATTCACGATCTTGATCCTTGATTAAAAACAGCAATTTCCGCTTCACTTAATGGGCGAAACTCGCCATCCGATAAATTGTCATCCAGCATGATGGCACCAATTTTCCAACGGTGCAAATCGACCACTTTGTTGCCCAGCGCGGCAAACATTCGTTTGACTTGATGATAACGTCCTTCGCTGATGGTTAAATTCACATTGTAGTCGTCTAAGATTTCAAGCGTTGCCGGTTTAGTTGGCGTCTTTTCGCCGCGCAATAAAATGCCTTTTTCGATTTCCGCTTGATAGAAGTCTTCTACCGGATCGGCAAGGGTGACGAGATAGGTTTTGTCGCAGCGGTGTTTTGGCGAAGTTACGCGGTGTGACCATTGTCCGTCGTCGGTAAGTAAAACCAATCCGGTCGTATCTACATCCAATCTGCCGGCGCAATGTAGTTTGGCAGCGATAGGATAATCGAAAAATTGATAGATGGTTGGGTAATCTCCATCATCATGACTACAGACATAGCCCTCCGGTTTATACAACATAAAATATTGTCCGCGCTCAAGCCAAGTTAATTTTTCGCCGGCAAAATAAATTTCATCTTCCGAGCTAACTTTGGTGGCGCCGCTTTTTTCAATTTTTCCATTAATTGTGACCGCACTTTGGCGTAAGGCTTTGGTTGCTTGGGAGCGGGTTAATTGTGTATGTTCGGATAAAAATTTGTCTAATCTCATGGGGTTACCTTGCTAAAAAAGAAAATTGCTTGATGTTATGTAAACGAGCGGGCTATTGAGCATTTTACTATAAACCGTCTAAAAAAACGAAATCTATTGCATACTAAAGTGCGGTCAAAATTTATAGAAAAATGTCAATAAATGTGTTCAATGTCACAGAATTATTTGTTATTTGATTTATAATAAAACGTTGCAAGGATTTTAACATTTAACAACAATGATATTTTTACTCGTTAATTTACCAAATAAGGAGATATTAAATTTATGGATGTACAGTTACGACAAGCCGCATTAGATTTTCACGAATTTCCACAACCGGGGAAAATTGAAGTGACCCCGACCAAATCATTGGCAACCCAACGGGATTTAGCCTTGGCATATTCTCCGGGGGTGGCAGAACCGTGTTTGGAAATTCAAGCGGATCCGGCGAATGCCTATCGTTATACTTCCCGCGGTAATTTAGTTGCAGTGATTTCAAACGGGTCGGCAGTATTAGGGTTAGGGAATATCGGTGCATTGGCAGGTAAGCCCGTGATGGAAGGAAAGGGTGTATTATTTAAAAAATTTGCCGGGGTAAACGTATTTGATATTGAAATTGATGAACGCGATCCGGATAAATTAGTGGACATTATTGCTTCGTTGGAGCCGACATTCGGTGGGATTAACCTAGAAGATATTAAAGCGCCGGAATGTTTCTACATTGAGAAAAAATTACGCGAAAGAATGAAAATTCCGGTCTTCCATGATGATCAACATGGTACTGCGATTATTTCTGCAGCAGCAGTGATTAACGGTTTACGCATTGTAAATAAAAGAATTGAAGAGGTGCGTTTGGTGGCGTCCGGTGCCGGGGCGGCGTCGATTGCGTGCTTGAATTTATTGGTGTCATTGGGTATGAAACGGGAAAATATCACGGTGTGTGACTCCAAAGGCGTGATTTATCAAGGGCGTGATGATCGTATGGATGAAACCAAAAAATTATATGCGATCTCGGATAACGGTCAACGTACTTTAGCTGATGCTATTCCGGATGCGGATATCTTCTTGGGTTGTTCTGCAGCGGGCGCCTTGACGCAAGAGATGGTAAAAACCATGGGACCAAGCCCGTTAATTTTAGCCTTGGCAAACCCTGAGCCGGAAATTCTTCCGCCATTGGCAAAAGCGGTTCGTCCGGATGCGATTGTGTGTACCGGTCGTTCCGACTATCCGAACCAAGTAAACAATGTGCTTTGTTTCCCTTTTATTTTCCGCGGCGCGTTGGATGTAAGTGCAACCACCATTAATGAAGAAATGAAATTGGCGGCGGTTTATGCTATCGCAGATTTGGCGCTTGCCGAGCAAAGTGATGTGGTGACATCTGCTTATGGCGACGGGGAGGTGAGTTTCGGTCCGGATTATATTATTCCAAAACCGTTTGATCCGCGTTTGATCGTGAAAATTGCGCCGGCGGTAGCAAAAGCTGCAATGGATAGCGGCGTGGCAACTCGTCCAATTGAAGATTTTGAGGCTTATATCGAAAAATTGACTCAGTTTGTGTATAAAACTAATTTGTTTATGAAACCGGTATTTTCACAAGCCAAACAGGATAAAAAACGAGTATTATTGACGGACGGAGAAGAAAGTAAAGTGCTTCATGCCGTGCAGGAAATTGCAACCTTAGGGATTGCGCATCCGGTATTACTTGGACGGACAGAAGAAATCAAGCGTTTGATTAAAAAATTGGGCTTGCATATTGAACAGGGGCAAGATTTCGATATTGTTGATATTGAAAATAATCCATATTTTGAAGAATGCTGGAAAGCGTATTATGACAAATTGAAACGCCAAGGGATGACTCCCGCAGGTGCGAAGCGAAAAATGATGCATAATCCAACCGCACTTGGTTCGGTGTTATTGGATTTGGATAAAGTAGACGCAATGTTATGCGGTTTGGTTGGACCTTATAATTCCCATTTACATAATGTGAAACAAGTGATTGGTGTGAAAGATGGAGGGATTGCCGCTACCATTAACGGATTGGTGTTGCCGACCGGTAATTTGTTTATTGCCGATACTTTTGTTAATCAAAATCCGAGCGCGGAAGAATTGGCGCAAATTACTTTGATGTCTGCAAAAGTGGTGAAACGTTTCGGTATCGAGCCAAAAGTGGCGTTAGTTTCCCATTCTAATTATGGTACTTTGGATGATCCAAGTGCGGTCAAAATGCGCAACGTTTTGCAATTGGTAAAAGAACAATCACCGGAGTTGATCATTGATGGCGAAATGCATTGTGACGTAGCGCTGTCGCAAAGTTTGCGTGACGAAGTAATGCCAGATAGCCCGCTTAAAGGCTCAGCCAATATTTTGATTATGCCAAATATGGAAGTTGCTCGAATTAGTTTGAATTTATTACAAGGAACGACAACACCAATCACTATTGGACCGATTTTAATGGGGATGAACAAAACTGCGTATATTATGACTTCGGCGTCTTCTGTCCGTCGGATCATCAATTTGGTTGCCGTAGCCGCAGTAAAAGCACAACAAAGTTAATTGGTTCTATTTGATATAATCACTATGAAAGCTCAACGAGAACGTCGTTGGGCTTTTTGTTGCAAGTTAAGTTGAGATTGAAGAATAAAAAATGCGTTTTTTATTATCGTATTCAAATTTACGGTTAAGTACATAGTAAGCAACACATAATTTTCTTAAGCGCAATAAATTAAAGGGGAAAATAGTATATTTCCCAACCAAAAAAGAAAGATTTAATGATCTTAATCAAATTTTTTGCTAAAATGACTGTGCTTTTTACTCATAAAAATAAATGAAGGAAACTAATCATGGCTTATACTTTACCACAACTCAGTTATACCTATGATGCATTAGAGCCTTATTTTGATGCTCAAACGATGGAAATTCACCACAGTAAACATCACCAAACTTACGCAAATAATGCAAGTGCGGTAGTTGAAACCTTGCCACAGTTTGCTAACTTATGTCCGGGTGAATTACTGACTAAATTGGCAGAAGTTCCGGCAGATAAGCGTACAGCAGTACGCAATAATGTTGGTGGACACGTAAACCACAGTTTGTTCTGGAAATGTTTAAAAACCGATACCACATTACAAGGTGCATTAAAAGATGCTATTGTCCGTGATTTCGGTTCTGTTGAAGCATTTCAAGCCGAATTTGAAAAAGCAGCAGCGACCCGCTTTGGATCAGGTTGGGCGTGGTTAGTATTGACCGCTGAAGGTAAATTAGCCATAGTATCAACCGCAAATCAAGATAGTCCGTTAATGGGGAAAGACATTGCCGGTTGCGAAGGATTCCCTCTTTTATGTTTAGATGTTTGGGAACATTCTTACTATTTAAAATATCAGAACCGTCGCCCGGATTATATCAAAGCATTTTGGAATGTGGTCAACTGGGATTATGTGGCTGAACGCTTTGAGAAAAAATCTACCAACGGTAATTGTGCTAAATAATATGTTTGAGACTAACATAAATTAGCAATTATGTTAATTTCTAACGGATCTTCTATCCATAAAAAGAGTTTTAACAACTCTTTTTATGGTTTTAAAATTAGCTTGAAAACGACCTTGTTTTTGCAGTACTTTATCATGCTGTCAAGATTATCTTTTGTAGGAATTTTATCAACTCCGTACCATCCCCGTCCTTCAGAGCGGAGATATAAAAATCAATTTGAACTCGTCTAAAATCGCTTTCGTAAAAACATCACAGCGGTATTTTGTTACAAAGACTAAGTGAACGTACATATTAAAAGCACAATGTCTGCCTCAGTTTCTTTTTTCATAGACCAAGGGTAAAATGTGGGAAAATCACATTCTAAACCTTGTCAATGTCGCTGCGCAAAGACTTAAGTTCTAAATAATGCCAAACGGCGAGCAAATCCGCCGCATTAAACAGTTCTGTGATTGTTCTCGTTTTGTGTTCAATGACTGGTCTTATTGTTGAGGCAGGTTGAGAAGAATCTTTGGCACAAAGTAGCGTAGCTATTGTACTTCCAACCCATATAATTAAGCATTTTTTAATAAAAATGTTGCATTATTTACTTTCTTTTTTGTAATAAACATAAAACGTAAAAAATATTTTAATGATCATAATTCTTATTAGGCATTGTAATGCAAAAAAGTAAAGAGAGCTTATCAGTCAGATAGTTATCAGACTTTTTTGTGCAGACAAGGAATTTATTTTGAAAAAATTTATTTAATTGTTAACTTATTGGATTTTATTCAATTAATTGACTTGATTTTAAAATATTTCTCCTGTTATATTGCATAAATGTAATTTATATTTAAACTCATGATTATGTGATAACTCTCAATATCCTTAAAATCCTTAAATTTATAACACAACATTAAAATTATTATAGGAAGTGATTACTATGGAAAAACTTTATGATCGTTCTTTTGAACGAGAAAACTGTGGATTTGGTTTGATTGCCAACCTTGATGGTGTACAAAGCCATAAAGTGGTTCGTAATGGGATCTTAGGGCTTTCCCGTATGCAGCATCGCGGGGCGATTTTAGCAGATGGGAAAACCGGTGACGGTTGCGGATTATCCTTACAAATGCCGGAGGGCTTTTTTCGTGCAATTGCGGCGGAAAGCGGATTTTCATTAGCAAAAATCTTTGGTGTAGGGCAGATTTTTTTACCGCGTGATGAAAAATTAGCGCAAGAATATATCGAAATTATCAACGAAGAATTAACCTATGAAACCTTAGGCGTTCCGGCTTGGCGTGATGTGCCGACCAATCCGACGGTGTTAGGTTCGATCGCGTTGGCAGATATGCCGACGATTAAACAAGTGTTTATTAATGCACCGAGCGGCTGGCGAGTGCAGGATTTGCAACGCCGTTTATTTGTCGCGCGTCGTCGTATTGAAAAACGCATTGAGCATCCGGATTTTTATATTTGTAGTTTTTCAAATCAGACGATTGTGTACAAAGGGCTTTGTATGCCGAAAGATTTGCCGAAATTTTATTTGGATTTGGCAGATTTACGGATGCAAACCGCAATTTGTTTATTCCATCAACGTTTCTCAACGAATACGCAACCGCGCTGGAAATTAGCGCAACCGTTCCGTTATTTGGCGCATAATGGCGAAATTAATACCATTTCCGGTAACCGCGCTTGGGCAAAGGCACGTGGCTATAAATATCGTACGCCGTTAATTCCGGATTTACAAAGTGCGGCGCCTTTTGTGAATGAAACCGGTTCAGATTCCAGTTCATTGGATAATATGTTGGAGCTTTTTGTTAGCGGTGGGATGGATTTATTCCGCGCTATGCGTTTATTGGTTCCACCGGCATGGCAACAAAACCCGGACATGGACGACGATTTACGCGCCTTCTATGATTTTAACTCTATGCATATGGAGCCTTGGGACGGTCCTGCAGGGATCGTGTTAACGGATGGGCGTTATGCGGCTTGTAATCTTGACCGTAACGGATTACGCCCGGCGCGTTATGTGATCACTGAAGATCGCCTCATTACCATTGCTTCTGAAGTAGGTATTTGGAATTATGCGCCGGATGAAGTGGTTGAAAAAGGACGCGTCGGACCGGGACAATTATTGGTTATTGATACTAAAAAAGGCAAATTGTTACATTCCGACGAAATCGATAATGAAGTCAAAGCACGTCATCCATATCGCGAATGGTTAAATAAACACGTTCAACGCTTAATTCCGTTTGAGCAATTGCCGGAAAACGAAGTAGGCGAAACGACTATGGATGAAAGCGCGTTGAAAGTGTATCAAAAACAATTTTTATATGATAACGAAGAATTAGAAAGCATCATTCGGGTCTTGGGCGAAAACGGTCAGGAGCCGGTTGGCTCCATGGGAGACGATACACCTTTTGCGGTACTTAGCGAACGTCCGCGCTTATTATTCGATTATTTCCGTCAATATTTTGCGCAGGTTACCAACCCGCCAATTGACCCGTTACGTGAAGCACACGTAATGACCTTGGCAACCAGTATCGGACGCGAAATGAGCGTTTTCTTTGAAGCGGAAGGGATGTCCAGCCGAGTGAACTTTAAATCACCGATTTTGGTTTATTCCGATATGCAACAAATTTTACGCCTCCCGGAAGAACACTACAAAAATACTATACTTGACGCGACTTATAATCCAAATGAGCAAGATTTAAAACAGGCGATCGAGCAGTTATGTGAGCAGGCAAAGCAGGCGGTATGGGAAAATGCAGTATTGTTGATCATTTCCGATCGCAATATTAACAAAGAACGTCAACCGATTCCGAGTGCGTTAGCGGTCGGAGCATTACAAAATTGCTTAGTTGATGCTAATTTACGTTGTGATACCAATATTATCGTGCAAACTGCGGAAGCGCGTAATCCACACCATTTCGCGGTTCTTTTAGGCTTAGGGGCAACAGCAATTTATCCTTATTTGGCATATGAAACCTTGGCGCACATGGTGCAATCCGGTGCCATCAATAAACCGTTACGCGTAGTGATTGGCAACTTTCGCAATGGGATTAACAAAGGGCTGTACAAAATTATGTCCAAAATGGGGATTTCTTGTATTTCCTCCTATCGCTGCGCCCGCCTATTTGAAGTGGTCGGTTTAAGCTCAGAAATCACCGCACTTTGCTTCCCAGGGATTATCAACCGAATTGAAGGGGCAAGTTTTGCTGATTTACATCAACAACTCAATAGCGCTCGTAAACGGGCATGGCGTCCAAGTCAAGATTTAGAGATGGGTGGTTATCTCAAATATAAACCGCAAGGCGAATACCATGCATATAATCCGGAAGTGGTGAACCGTTTACAAGCAGCAGTAAACAGTGGCGATTATGCCGGCTATCGCGCGTTTCGTGATGCGGTTAATCAACGTCCGATTACAACGATTCGCGATATGTTGCGCCTAAAAGTGGAAGATGGAAAAGCTATCAATATTGAACGAGTGGAACCGGCGGAACATCTGTATAAACGTTTTGACAGTGCAGCAATGTCCATAGGAGCATTAAGTCCGGAAGCCCATGAGGCCTTAGCGGTTGCCATGAACCGTTTAGGAGGTTATTCCAACTCCGGCGAGGGTGGCGAAGATCCGAAACGTTACGGAACAGAAAAAGTCTCAAAAATTAAACAAGTGGCCTCCGGTCGTTTTGGTGTGACACCGGCGTATTTAATGAGTGCGGAAGTGATCCAAATTAAAGTTGCACAAGGAGCGAAACCGGGTGAAGGCGGTCAGCTACCGGGTGACAAAGTCACTCCGTATATTGCGCAATTACGCTATGCTGTGCCGGGATCGACCTTAATTTCGCCACCGCCGCATCATGATATTTATTCTATCGAAGATTTAGCACAATTGATTTTCGACTTAAAACAAGTTAATCCGAAAGCCTTAATCTCGGTAAAATTAGTATCCTTACCCGGTGTTGGTACTATCGCCACCGGTGTTGCCAAAGCCTATGCCGATTTAATTACTATTGCCGGTTATGATGGCGGTACGGGTGCCAGCCCGTTGAGCAGCGTGAAATATTGTGGCTCACCATGGGAATTAGGGCTTGCTGAAGCACAACAAGCGCTGGTGGAAAATAACTTGCGTCATAAAGTGCGCTTGCAAGTGGATGGCGGTTTAAAAACCGGCTTGGATATTGTTAAAGCGGCAATTTTAGGGGCGGAAAGTTTTGGTTTCGGTACCGCGCCAATGGTGGCATTAGGTTGTCGTTATTTGCGGATTTGTCATCTAAACAATTGTGCGACCGGTATCGCCACCCAAGACGATACCTTGCGCAATAAGCATTATCACGGATTGCCGGAAAAAGCGATGAATTACTTCAAATTTATTGCCCAAGATGTGCGCGAAATTCTTGCGCAACTCGGCGTGGAAAAATTGACGGACTTAATCGGGCGTACGGAATTATTGGAAATTATTGAAGGAGAAACCGGCAGACAACGTGGCTTGGATTTAAGTAAATTGCTTTATTCGCCAAAAGTGCCGGATGGAAGCAGTCGTTATTGCACTCAATCCAACCCAACGTTTGATCAAGGTTTATTAAACAAAAATATTGTCGCCCAAGCGCAAAATGCCTTTGAAAGCGGACTGTGCAGCAGCATGGATTTAGAGATTACAAACGTGGATCGTTCGGTGGGGGCAACTTTATCCGGTTTAGTGGCGGCACGTTATGGTAATCGCGGCAATTCGTTGCAAGAATTTAATATTAACTTAACCGGTACCGCCGGACAAAGTTTAGGCGTATGGTTAGCCGGCGGGGTGAATTTAACCTTAACCGGGGATGCTAACGACTATGTGGGTAAAGGCATGGCAGGTGGTCGCATTGTGATCAAACCGCATAATGGCGTCGCCTTCAAAGCAGAAGATGCCGCTATTGCAGGGAATACCTGTTTATATGGTGCGACCGGTGGAGAATTGTTTGCCTCCGGACGCGCAGGTGAACGTTTTGCGGTACGTAACTCAGGCGCGATTGCAGTGGTTGAAGGTATCGGCGATAACGGTTGTGAATACATGACCGGCGGGGTTGTGACGGTGTTAGGCAAAACCGGGATCAACTTCGGTGCCGGTATGACCGGTGGGTTTGCTTACGTTTTAGACGTGGACGGTAAATTTGCCGGACGTTTAAATCCGGAGTTGGTAGAGGGTTTATCAATCAATGAGTTACCGACGCATCAGGAGCATTTACGGGGCTTAATTTCTCGTCACGTTGAATTAACCCATAGTGCAATCGGAGAACGTATTTTGGCAAATTGGGATAGCTATGTGGCACGTTTTGTGCTGGTGAAACCAAAAGCTAATGATGTGAATGCGTTATTAGGGCATAAACGTCGTACAGTTACCGAATTGGGTGAAGTGATTCAATAAGACATCAATCGAGAGCGAAAAGTGCGGTGTTTTTTTTCGAAATTTTGGCAAAATTGACCGCACTTTCATAGCGCAAAAACTGGAGAAGGAATAATAAAATGAGCCGTGATAATGTTTACCAATTTATTGATTTACCTCGTGTTGCCCCCTCAAAAATTCCATTGAGCAGTCGTAAAACCGAGTTTATTGAAATTTATCAAATATTTAGTGATGCCCAAGCGGAATCACAATCAGATCGTTGTTTGGAATGTGGTAATCCATATTGTCAGCATAAATGCCCATTGCACAACAATATTCCAAACTGGCTACGTTTGGCAACAGAAGATCGTATTATTGATGCGGTAGAATTGGCGCACCGTACCAACAGTTTGCCGGAAGTATGTGGTCGGGTTTGTCCGCAAGATCGTTTGTGTGAAGGATCTTGTACGCTGAATTCGGAATTTGGCGCGGTGACGATTGGCAGCGTTGAACGCTATATTACCGAAAAAGCCTTTGAACTGGGCTGGAAACCGGATTTATCCGGTGTGGTGAAGACCGGCAAAAAGGTCGCTGTTGTCGGTGCGGGACCGGCGGGATTAGGTTGTGCTGATGTGTTAATTCGCAACGGTGTAGACGTGGTCGTGTATGAGCGCCAACAAGAAATTGGCGGCTTGCTCACCTTTGGTATTCCATCCTTTAAATTGGAAAAAGAGGTGATGATCCGTCGTCGCCAAGTGTTCAATGAAATGGGCATTGAGTTCAAATTGGGCGTGGAAATCGGCAAGGATATTTCTCTTGGCGATTTGGTGGCGCAATATGATGCGGTGTTCCTCGGCGTGGGAACTTATCAGGGTATGAAAGCCGGTATCCCGAATGAAGAAGCGCAAGGCGTCTATTCGGCATTACCGTTTCTAATCGGCAATACGCAGTATTTGCTCGGTTTGGAGGCGCCGGATTATGTGTCTATGGCGGGCAAACGCGTTGTCGTGTTGGGCGGCGGTGATACCGCAATGGATTGCGTGCGGACATCCATTCGTCAAGGTGCGGCGGAGGTGACCTGTGTATACCGTCGTGATGCCGCTAATATGCCTGGCAGCCGCAAAGAATATAACAACGCGAGAGAAGAAGGCGTGGACTTTTTCTTTAATGCGCAACCCGTGCAAATTGAAGCGGATCCGGTGGCAATACAAACCGATGGCGCGGGCAATGTGACGGGGATTAAAATTGTTCGCACGGAATTAGGCGAGGCGGATGCGCAAGGTCGTCGTCAAGCGCAAATTATTGCGGGCAGTGAAGAAGTGATCTCGTGTGACGCGGTAATTGTGGCATTCGGCTTTGCACCGCATGCTCTGCCTTGGTTGGAGGATATTGGCGTGACCACCGATAATCGTGGACGCATTATGGCAGGCGGCGAGTTAAAACAACAAACTGCCAATCCAAAAGTGTTCGCCGGTGGCGATATTACCCGCGGTTCCGATTTGGTGGTCACTGCGATTGCGGAAGGACGTGATGCGGCACAAGGCATTATGGAATATTTAGAAGTTTAAACTTAAACGATAACGAAAAGTGCGGCTATTTTTTTGCGAAAATCAGTAAAAATTGACCGCACTTTTTTAGGATTAATGAGATTGATCCGGCAATAAATCCACGCTGATGTCGCCCTTTCATTGTCAGTTACAAGCAAGGACGTAGCACTCAGCGATTTCTTGTTCAGTTAAACCAACTTGACCGGTGGTTTCATAGTCGCCACTGATTACTTTGGTTTTGCAAGAACCGCAACTTCCGCTGCGATAAGCGGCAATAATGGACTGTTTGTTTTCTTCATGAGGAATAAAAGAGCGGTCGATTTTTCACTCATTTTTGTTAACGTACATTTAAGTAAAAACAGTTACCGAAATTTTCGGTAACTGTTGAGATGAGAGATTATTTGCCGCTATCACCATAGTTGCCGAGGACGCGGGCGCTTGGGTCGTTGACGTTGCAACCTTGCCATTCTTTATTTGGCATCCAGAAATCTTTGATCCAGTGTGCTTGACCCGGGTAGAATTTTTCAAAGATGTCACGGTAAAGCAAGGATTCTTTGGTAAATGGTGTGCCATATGGATATTTATTTTTGGCATCCGCTAAATCGCTATCCGAATATTGTGCTTCAGCAAATGCTTTCAGATAATCCACCATTGAATGTCCTACCGCATCACTAAACGCCGCTTTTTCACGATATAAAATACTATCCGGTAAATAGTTTAATCCTTCAAAGGCTTTACGTAGCAAATATTTCCCTTTGTTATACACATTCATTTTGCGTTCCGGGTTGATGCTCATGGCGTAATCCACGAAATCGATATCGCTGAATGGAACGCGTGCTTCTAAAGAATGTGCGGCAAGGCAACGATCAGCGCGTAATACGTCGTACATATAAAGTTCACGAATACGTTTCTGTGCTTCTTTTTGGAATTCGGCGGCGTTCGGTGCGAAGTCGGTATATTTGTAACCGAAAATCTCGTCACTTACTTCCCCTGTGAGTAAGACTTTTAAATCCGTATGTTGACGAATATATTTGCACACTAAATACATCCCGATACTGGCGCGCACGGTAGTTATATCCCAAGTTTCCAAATGCCAAATGACTTTTTCCACGGCGTCAAGTATATCGTCTTTGGTCATGATCACTTCAGTATGTTCCGTGCCTAAAAAATCAGCCACTTCTTTGGCGTATTTGAGATCAATTGGATCAGTATCCATACCGATTGCAAAGGTTTTAATTGGTTTATCCAACTGTTTTTGTGCAATGGCACAAACTAAAGAGGAATCCAAACCGCCGCTTAATAAGAAGCCGAGCGGCGCATCAGCACTTAAGCGTTTAATGACGCCGTCTTCTAATTTGCGGCGTAAATGCCGAGCGATAGTATCAACATCTTGTTCGACTACTATTTTTGGATCCGCCAAATCGTTGTAGCAAATAAATTTGCCATCAGCATAATAATGTCCCGGCGGGAATGGCATAATGTCGCGACAAAATGGCACTAAGGCTTTGGCTTCAGAAGCAAATGCAATACCGCCGGTTTGTTTATCATAACCATAAAACATGGGGCGAATACCCATTGGATCCCGTCCGGCATAAATTTGTCCGGTTTTGCTATCCATTAAAACTAACGCAAATTCCGCGTCCAGCATCTTCATCATGATCTCAATGCCCATGCGTTCATAAAGGGGAATAAGAACTTCACAATCGCTACCGGAATGGAATGTGTAACCATTTTCCAGCAAGGTTCTCAGTTGTTGATAGTTATAAATTTCGCCATTACATACCAGTTGTACGCCACAATGTTGGAATGGCTGGTTGCCTTTGTCGCTCAAGTCCATAATTGATAGGCGATGAAATCCCCAAGTACAACCATACTCGGTGGTAAGACTTTGATGATCAGGACCACGATGAGTTAGACTATTAAATCCTCGATTGAAGTCATCTGATGGTAAAGATGATGAAAAAACAAATCCGCACATAATATTTTCCTAAAAGCACATAAAATTATTAATTTTTTTTTTTTTTTGCTTGTAATAAAATGATTGTAGCACCGGGTGCCGAATCTAAATGATAACTTAAAATTACACCGAAAATGCTACAGAACACCGATACGCAAATGGCAATTACCAGCATTTTATCAAAGCTTTTGGTTAATATATAAGCAATAATTCCCGGTGAAATAAGCATTGCAACAACCAAGATTACGCCAACTACTTGCATTGCAGTGATAATTGTTAATGCCAGTAATGTTAACAGTCCATAATGCAATAATTTAGGCGATAAGCCTGCGACTCTGGTATGGCTGGGATCGAAACAATATAGTAAAAAATCCCGTCGTTTTAATAAAATAATTGCAAAAATAATGGCTGAAACAATTGCAGTTTGAATGAGTTCTAATGCACTTATACCGAGTAAGTTACCAAACAGAATGTGGGAAAGATGTTGATCCGTTTTTACTTTGGTAAACAAAACCAGCCCCAAAGCAAACATACCGGAGAATACAATTCCCATTGCGGTATCTTCTTTAATTCGACTATTTTCTTTTAAATACCCGATACTTAATGTACAGGTCACACCGGCGCAAAATGCACCAAATAACAATGGCAGTCCGAGTAAATAAGCAAGAATAATTCCCGGTAAAACCGCATGAGATACCGCATCCCCCATCAATGCCCAACCTTTCAATACTAAATAACAGGATAATACTGCACAAATTAATGCAACAATCAGGGCAGTCAATAACGCATTTTGCATAAACGGATACGC
The DNA here is from genome assembly GCF_002263215.1 of Actinobacillus seminis. Classification (GTDB taxonomy): domain Bacteria; phylum Pseudomonadota; class Gammaproteobacteria; order Enterobacterales; family Pasteurellaceae; genus Actinobacillus_B; species Actinobacillus_B seminis. Next base: position 101,277 of record NZ_NLFK01000002.1, on the reverse strand, counting down.
TATCGGTTCTAAAAACCAAGCAACAAAGCTATCCATTAGTCTCCTCCCTGTGTATTTTGCGTCTTGTCAACAAACCATATTTAGGTGAAAAACAGAATGACATTAGGAATAACAGTGTTTGTAAACAAACAATAACTCCTCCGGTTGCTCCGTCAAGGAAATAGCTTAGATAGACTCCGATACCGCTAGTGAGTGTCCCCAGACACACAGCGATTTTTACCAATACGCTGAAACGATCCGTTAACAAATAGGCTGTAGCCCCGGGTGTAACCACCATTGCAATTACCAAAATTGCTCCGACTGTTTGAAGTGCCGCGACAACACAAGCACTGAGTAAAGTGAAAAAAAGAACTTTATAGCGGTTAATGGACAATCCCACAGAAGTGGCATGGATTTCATCAAAGAAAACTAATACCAAATCTTTCCAAAAGATCAGTAATAAGCCCAGACAAACACAAATAATACAGGCTACTTGCATAATATCTTCATCCGCAATACCTAATATGTTGCCTAAAATAATTTCTTGTACATTGACTGCCGTCGGGTTAATCGAAATAATAAATAATCCGAGCGCAAAAAATGTCGTAAAAATAAAACCGATGATGGCATCTTCACGTAATTTTGTGATAGATTTTATCCAAATAATAGAAAGTGCGGCTAAAATTCCGGAAAAAAATGCGCCGAAAGAATATGGCAAAGCCAGAGAATAGGCAATTGCCACTCCGGGTACGACGGAATGGGATAAGGCATCACCGATTAGTGACCAACCTTTCAACATCAAATATGCAGATAAAAAAGCACAAATTCCGCCTACTGCCGCACTGACTATTATTGCTTTTACCATGTACTCATAGCTAAAAGGCTCTAACAACATTGCTACCATAATAATTTCCTAAACAGCGCCTTTTTACTTTTTACTCAATGTTGGTTTACTCATTGGTGCCGGAGGATCATCTTTAGTTTGACCATAAAACACAGCAGGTAATTCATCGTCAGCTAATACAGTCACAGAACGCTCATCCGCATCATTATGTAAATCACTACCTAACAACTTAATATGGCGCAATACACCGCCAAAGACTAACTCTAAATTTTTTTGCGTAAATGTCGTTGGTGTCGTGCCTGATGCCAATACTGTTCGATTAATCATGACAACTTGATCACAGTAATCCGGTATAGAACCTAAATTATGGGTCGAAACTAAAATTAAATAGCCTTCACTACGTAATTTTGTCAATAGACTCATGATTGCATTTTCTGTTTGTACGTCTACTCCGGTAAAAGGTTCATCTAAGAGAATAATTCTGCTTTGTTGTGCTAATGTACGAGCTAGGAATACTCTTTTTTTCTGTCCTCCGGAAAGTTCACCTATTTGACGGTCAGCTAAATGCTCAATACCAACACGCTGCATTGCCTGTAATACTTGTTCCTTATCTGACGTCTTAGGTCTACGCAAAAAATTCATATATCCATAACGCCCCATCATGACAACATCATAAACAGAAACAGGAAACTGCCAATCGACTTCTTCTGTTTGAGGAACGTAGGAAACTAAATTTTGTTTTAAGGCTTGCCGGATAGGTAAACCACAGAGGTGGATGTTTCCCTGCTGTGGTTTAAGTAATCCCATTAGGCTCTTAAATAATGTTGATTTTCCGCTCCCGTTTACTCCGACCAATGCACAAGTAGTTCCTCCTTGTAAACTAAAAGAAACATCATAAATCGCTTTATGCCCGTTATTGTATCTAACGGTAACATTTTGTACATCAATTGATACGGGAATCGGAGAGTGCATTATTTTTCAAATCCTTTAACAATAGTAGTAACAGTTGTTTTTAATAAATCAATATAAGTTGGAACCGGGCCATCAGCAGCTGATAATGAATCAACATAGAGCACACCACCATATTTTGCTCCGCTTTCTTTTGCTACTTGTTGAGCCGGTTTAGGTGAAATAGTGCTTTCACTAAAGACCACCGGAACATTATTCTTCCGTACTAAATCAATCAATTTGCGAACTTGCTGCGGTGTACCTTGTTGCTCCGCATTAATTGGCCATAAATAAATTTCTTTAAATCCATAGTCATGAGCCAAATAGCTGAATGCACCTTCACTTGTTGCTAACCAACGTTGATTTTCAGGCACTTGCATAAGTTTTTCACGCAAAGGTTTATCCAGTTCTTTAATTTTTTCCGCATAAGCACTGGCATTTTTTTGGTAAATATCTGCATTTTTCGGATCATATTTGATAAATGCTTGCTTAATGTTCTCAATATAGATTAAGGCATTAGACGCCGACATCCATGCATGAGGATTAGGCATACCTTGATACGGACCTTCAGAAATAGAAATAGGTTTTATCCCCTCTGTTACTACAACCGAAGGAACATTCTTATTTATATTCTGGAAAAAACGCTCAAACCAACGTTCCAAATTTAATCCATTCCACAAAATTAAATCAGCCGACTGCGCTTTAGCAATGTCTTTAGGAGTTGGCTCATAATCATGAATTTCCGCTCCCGGTTTAGTAATCGACTCAACGACGGCTGCATCACCTGCAACATTTTGTGCAATGTCTTGAATGACAGTAAAAGTGGTAATCACCTTAAATTTAGCATAGCCGGGTAGACTGAATAGTGTTCCAAGCATCAAACTAATTGCAATAAGTAAACGCATAAATTCTCCTCGTGTTATTGACTATAAATGCAGACATATCTTATATTAACTGATAATGATTATCAATAATTATTTTTTGCTAATTTAATCATCAGATCTGCAAAAATCGAAGAAATATTGAAGCAAGTAAATTAAATTATTAGCCGATTAATTTGCCAACATTACTGATTTAGTATAAAACAATAGGCGACCTATGTAGCCGCCTATATTAAGTTTATAACTATATTATTCCTATTCAATCAACTATGCATAATACATTTCAAATTCAACCGGATGTGGTGTCATGTTTAGACGTTCTACCTCTTTACGTTTCATTTCAATAAAGACGTCAATAAAGTCTTTTGTGAATACGCCGCCTTGGGTTAGGAATTCATAATCTTTTTCAAGATTATCTAAGGCTTCACCTAAAGAGCTTGATACTGCCGGAATTTCTTTTAATTCTTCCGGCGGCAAATCGTATAAGTTTTTATCCATTGCATCACCCGGGTGAATTTTGTTGAGCACACCATCTAAACCTGCCATCAACAACGCGGAGAATGCTAAATATGGGTTCGCCAGCGGATCCGGGAAGCGTGCTTCAATACGGATAGCTTTCGGGCTGGTAACTGCCGGAATACGAATTGACGCAGAACGGTTACTTGCAGAATAAGCCAATAATACCGGCGCTTCAAATCCCGGTACTAAACGTTTGTATGAGTTGGTGGACGGGTTGGTAAACGCATTTAAGGCTTTTGCGTGTTTAATAATACCGCCGATATAATAAAGCGCGGTTTCAGAAAGACCAGCATATTTATCTCCTTGGAAAATATTTTTTCCGTCTTTGCTTAACGACATATTACAGTGCATACCGGAACCGTTATCGCCGGTGATCGGTTTTGGCATAAAGCACGCTGTTTTACCATGTTCCGCGGCTACATTTTGCACCACGTATTTATAAATTTGAGTTTCATCCGCCTTTAAGGTTAAAGAATTAAAGCGAGTTGCAATCTCATTTTGTCCGGCAGTCGCTACTTCATGGTGGTGTGCTTCAATGACCAAGCCCATTTCTTCTAAAATTAAGCACATTTCAGAACGAATGTCGTGAGCGCTATCGTTTGGTGCCACCGCGCAATAACCGCCTTTTTTCAACGGACGATAAGCATTGTTACCGCCTTCGTATTGTTTATTGGTATTCCACGCCGCTTCAATATCGTCAATAACATAAGAGTTACCATTCATAGAAATATCGAAACGTACATCGTCAAACAAGAAGAATTCCGGTTCCGGTCCAAAGAACACATTGTCTGCCACGCCGGTTGAACGCATATAGCTCTCTGCGCGCATCGCAATTGAGCGAGGATCGCGATCATAACTTTGCATGGTACTCGGCTCATAAACACTACAGCGAATGGAAAGCGTTGGAATTTGCGCAAACGGATCGACCACAGCGGTTTCCGCGATTGGCATTAACAACATATCTGCTTTATTAATCGCTTTCCAACCTTCTACGGAAGAACCGTCGAACATTTTACCATCTTCAAATAGATCTTCATCAATTTGACTCACCGGAATGGAAACGCCATGTTCTTTACCTTTAATATTTGTAAAACGAAGAAGTACGAATTTAATATTGTTTTCTTCAATTAACTTAAATACGTTTGCAACAGCCGTATTTGGCATAATAAACCTCTCAGAGTTAAAAACAGTTACGTGTAAGATTTTGATGTTGTGCATTATTATAAATCACAGAACTCAAAATAACATATCATTTACAAAAAACAAGTATTTTTTCTAAAATATTTAATAAAAACTTTTAATTTTGCATTTATTAACTAATAAATGAGATAAAAATTATATTTCATTTAGATTTAATCTGTTTTGGACAATTAAAATTGAAAATTATCTGATTTCCGCTAGATTTCCTTACGATTATTTAATAGCTCATTTTTGTAAAAAGTTGTATAATCCACGACCTTTCGTATTTTCGGTGCAAAGTGCGGTTATAATTTTTTACTTTTTATAGCTTAAGAATTTCTCAAATGACAAACAAAATTGATATTAACAAATTGCGCAATATCGCAATTATTGCTCACGTTGACCACGGTAAAACCACCCTTGTTGACAAATTATTGCAACAATCCGGCACATTGGGTGAAACACGCGGAGACGTTGACGAACGTATAATGGATTCTAACGACTTGGAAAAAGAACGTGGTATCACAATTTTAGCCAAAAATACTGCGATTAACTGGAACGATTATCGTATTAACATTGTAGATACTCCGGGACACGCGGATTTTGGTGGCGAAGTGGAACGCGTGTTATCCATGGTGGATTCCGTATTATTGATCGTTGATGCTTTCGACGGTCCAATGCCGCAAACCCGTTTCGTGACACAAAAAGCTTTCTCTCACGGTTTAAAACCGATTGTAGTAATCAATAAAGTGGATAGACCGGGCGCGAGACCGGATTGGGTTGTAGATCAAGTATTTGATTTATTTGTAAATTTAGGTGCAACTGACGAACAATTAGATTTCCCGATTATCTATGCTTCCGCGTTAAATGGGGTTGCAGGTTCAGATCACGAAGATTTAGCACCGGATATGACGCCATTATTTGAAGCGATCGTTAAACACGTTGCGCCGCCGGAAGTTCACTTAGATGAACCGTTCCAAATGCAAATTTCTCAATTGGATTACAACAACTATGTCGGTGTTATCGGCATTGGGCGTATTAAACGCGGTTCCGTGAAACCGAATCAAGCGGTTACCTTAATCGGGTCGGATGGAAAAACTCGTAACGGACGTATTGGTCAAGTGTTGGGACATCTTGGCTTACAACGTTATGAAGCACAAGAAGCTTTTGCCGGCGACATTATTGCGATTACCGGTTTGGGTGATTTAAATATTTCCGATACGATTTGCGACATTAACAATGTAGAAGCCTTACCGGCATTAAGTGTTGATGAGCCGACGGTGACCATGTTCTTCTGCGTCAATACCTCGCCATTCTGTGGTAAAGAAGGAAAATATGTCACCTCACGCCAAATCTTGGAACGTTTGAAAAAAGAATTGATTCACAACGTGGCATTGCGCGTGGAAGAAACCGAAGATCCGGATGCGTTTCGTGTTTCCGGTCGTGGCGAATTGCATTTATCTGTATTAATTGAAAATATGCGTCGTGAAGGTTACGAATTAGCGGTTTCTCGTCCAAAAGTCATTTTTAAACAAATCGATGGCCGTAAACAAGAGCCATTCGAGCAAGTGACCATTGATATTGAAGAACAACATCAAGGCGCGGTAATGGAAGCGTTGGGCATTCGTAAAGGCGAAGTGAAAGACATGATTCCGGACGGAAAGGGGCGTACACGTTTAGAATACGTGATCCCAAGCCGCGGTTTGATTGGTTTCCGTAATGAATTTATGACCATGACCTCCGGTACCGGTTTATTATATTCCAGCTTTAGCCATTATGATGATATCAAACCGGGCGAAATTGGTCAGCGTAAAAACGGGGTTTTAATATCCAATGCGACCGGTAAAGCATTAGCATATGCGTTATGGGGCTTGCAAGAACGCGGTAAATTGATGATTGAGCATGGGCTGGAAGTGTACGAGGGGCAAATTATCGGTATTCACAGCCGCTCAAATGATTTAACGGTTAACTGTTTACAAGGTAAAAAATTAACCAATATGCGCGCTTCCGGCAAAGATGATGCCATTCAGTTGACTACACCGGTGAAATTCTCGCTGGAGCAAGCGATTGAATTTATTGATGATGACGAATTAGTTGAAGTTACCCCAACATCAATTCGCATCCGCAAAAAATTGCTGACAGAAAATGATCGTAAACGTGCCAACCGCACCACGACAAGCACCAGCACACATTAGTTTATCGTAAAATGATAAATTGTCAGGTAAAAACACTCTACAGAAAGTTGCAAAAGAAAAATCTAAGGACTTTGCTCTATAAATAGGAAATCCCAAAAAACGTAATTAATTTTAACGTTTTTTGGATTCAGCAACGACCGTAGGGAAGCGGTAGTTATTTGACTAAAACAGATAACCCATTTTTCCATGATGATTATATTGGTTATATCCGTTGTTTTAGCGTCGTTTTTATAAGCTGAAAATTCCAACAGCCCGGCGAATTTTTACCATTTTTAAGATAAAAATCAATCAATTGTTGTTTGAAAAGCTTGGTTGTATTTAGTCATAAAAAAAACCACATCTTAATTAGTCGGTTGTTTAGTTTCCCCTTTTTTAAAGGGAGGGTAAATCGCCCTTGATGTGCTTTTTTCTTCAAAATTAATAACCAATACGACTGCGCGGACAATCAATCACACGCCAATCCAAACCGTAACAAATAAATAATTCATTGCGATTAGCGCCTAAAAAGGCATGTTCTAACTGCGGATTATTATTACGAATCCAACGAAATAATTCATTACGCGTATCTAATTCATAATCCGGCAAAATCAACGATTTAAATAACTCACGCCCTTTTTCAAAATAACTTCTAGCATCCGGAAACGCGCAAGCTCCATGTTTTTCCCATTCACCTTGTAACAAATAGGCGCTAGGGCTATCCGGTAAAAATTCCTCAATCAACTCTTGATCCACGCGCGGCAAATCGCCTTGACAAAAACGCGGGTGATCAGAAACGCGACGTGCTTGCTGATTTTGTGGCCATAAACCATGAATGACCCAACCAAAATTTTGCGTATTACCGCATTGCAATTCCAACGAATCCGGTAATTTATCGCCATAACGCCGACGTTGTACATCACAAAATGCCGGCGACCAAGATAACACCAAGGTATAATAATGAAACTTTGCTGAGGCATTCTGTCCAATCGGATCGTTTTTCATAATATAATCATAGTTACGATCCACTGTCACCCAAACCGCTTCTTTCCGTTTCGCAAAAAAATACCAGCCTGCCAATAAAAACATAAAAAAGACAATCACAAAAAGCGATAATTGAATGATTTGTTTTTGCTTCATAAAATTCCTATTTAATTTTTATCTTGAATTCTTTATAATCTCGCACTTTCCATTTATTTCATAAGGATCGTCATGGCACTTTTAATCACGGACAAATGCACCAATTGCGATATGTGCTTAGCCGAATGCCCCAACGAAGCTATCTCCATAGGCGAGGAAATTTATGTCATCGATCCGAATTTATGCACTGAATGTGTCGGTCACTACGACAAACCGACCTGCCAAAAAGTCTGCCCGATCACTCACTGTATCAAAACCGATCCCGATCATATCGAAACCGAGGATCAACTCTGGGAACGCTTTGTGTTGCTTCATCACGCCGATCAACTTTAACCATTCCCGGTGGCATAAAACGCACATTTTTGACCGCACTTTTATGATGGCATCGTCCATTTTGCCAATACAACACCACAGGCAACCGCGACATTCAAACCGTGTTTCAGCGGGTTGGCATAAGAAAGATTAGCAACAACGTCGTTATCTTGCACAAGATTATCATCCGGCACATCACTTAACACAAAAACCACCTTGTTTTCCAACCGCACTTTAGCAAAGTCTGTCGCTTGCTTATTATTGGTCAAATGTACAATTTGATAACCGGCTTGACGCAATTGTTGCAACGCGGTTGGAATGGTATTGATTTGCAATGGACGAATATATTCCATGCCGCCTTCCGCCACGCGCATTGCCACCGCTGAATTTAAACGCTCGCCATCCTCAACAATCACGCCTTTCACACCATAATAAGCACAGGTACGTACAATACCGCCGATATTGTAGGTATTATGAATTTTGTTAAGTAAGACCAAACAATCTGCATTACGCGGAATATCCAAATAGCCGGAAAGCGTAAACGGACGAGATTTTTTCACTAACATACAAATCCCGCCATGATGTTCAGAACCGCTAACTAAGGCTAATTCTTGCGTATCCACCACATGATAAACTTTTTTATTCGCCGCCAAATAACGGAACAAATCGCCCACGCAATGCGCCATTTCTACCGTCGTCCAAACCCGCACAATGCTTTCCGGACGTTGCGCAAACAACGCCAAACAGGCATTTTCGCCATATACTTTCATTTCTTCTAGACGGTTTTTCTTGATTTTTTCCGGCGCTCGCGGTGATAACGGTCCGGTTTTCTTTGCGCGTACCGCATCATTTTCCGAACGTTTCACCACCACTTTCACTTGCCCTCGACCGCCGGCGTTTTCCATTGTACATTCTGTCACCGTGCGCACGGAAGGCGTTAGCGCTTTTTTCTCAAACGGACGTCCTGCGCGTTTATCTTGCTTAAAATGGGCTTTTTCATCTCGTTTATAGCGCTCAAAGTGCGGTCGATTTTGCGACATTTTTTCACCGACCACACGCTCACTAAAACGGGAAGATTGATTTGCGTGTTGGAAAGTTGTTTTTTTTGTATTCATATTTATTTGCCAATAAGTCGTAAAAGGGATAAAGTGAGCGAAAAATGACCGCACTTTATGGAGTTTTTTAAGCATTATAACGAAAAAATACCTTTTTTCTACCAAGTTCACAACTAAATATTGTAAACTAACGGATTAGTTCTCGAAGAAGAAAAATAGAGCAGATTTATGTTGATTAATAAAACAAAACGTGCACGACAAAATCTTGACCGTTTGGCTTGTTTGCCTTTAAGCGCGGATCAAGTGGAATTTATTTATTGCTCTGCGGACTTTAAACAACGCATTATTCAATTGATCCGCCAAGCGCAAAAAAGGATTTATATTACCGCACTTTACTGGCAAAATGACGAAGCCGGGCAAGAAATTTTAGCGGAAGTTTATCGCGCCAAACAAGCCAACCCAGAGCTGGAAGTAAAGATTTTCGTGGATTGGCATCGCGCACAACGCAATTTATTAGGCGCTGAAAAATCCGCCACCAACGCCGATTGGTATTGTGAGCAACAAGCAAAACTTGCCGGCGAGCAAGCAACATCCATGTTTTTTGGTATCCCGATTAATACGCGCGAAGTGTTTGGCGTGCTGCATATTAAAGGCTTTGTTTTTGATGACACATTGCTCTACAGCGGTGCCAGCATTAACAATGTTTATCTGCACCAAAAAGAAAAATACCGTTACGATCGTTATCACAAAATTACCAACGCTGCACTGGCAGATATTATGGTGAATTTTGTGTGTAATTATTTATCCGATCCGAGCGCGGTGTTACCCTTGGATCGATATCAACGTCCGCAGACAAAAAGCTTTCGTCCTTCTATTCGACAATTTCGTAAAAATTTAATGGCGCAGGCGCAATATCATATACCTAATGTGATTACGTTAAACGACAGTTTAACTATTTCTCCACTCTTTGGATTGGGAAATAACAATATTCTCAATCGAACCATTGAAGATTTGTTTCAATTAGTGGAAAACAATTTAGTAATTTGTACACCATATTTCAATTTACCGCGCTCCTTAAAACAAAAAATTCGCCATTTACTTGCCAATGGGAAACAAGTTGAAATTATTGTGGGCGATAAAATTGCCAACGATTTTTATATTCCCCCTTCCGAGCCATTCAAAATGGTGGGCGCCTTACCTTATTTGTATGAAAGCAATTTACGTCGCTTCAGTCAAAAATTTGAAACACAAATTAAGCAAGGGCAATTGGTAATCCGTACTTGGAAAGATCAAGATAACACCTACCATTTAAAAGGTGTATGGGTGGACGATCGTTACATTTTGCTCACCGGCAATAATTTAAATCCTCGCGCTTGGCGCTTAGATGCGGAAAATGGATTGTTTATTCATGATCCAAAACAGGAATTACGCCGGCAAGTTTTACAAGAATTGGCGCATATCCGCCGCAATACGCAAAGATTAAGCCATTACAGTGAGCTGGAAGACATGGATCAATATCCTGCACCAGTCCAAAAGTTGCTGAAAAAATTTGCCCGTGTCAAAGCAGATAAATTGGTAAAAATGATTTTGTAGTGATTTTGCTCAAAAAAATCAAACGAACACATCAATAATAGCAAGTAAATTAGTGTATTTTTATGATATCAAAGGAGAAACATAGTGAAGAAAAAAATTATTTTAGATTGTGATCCTGGTCATGATGATGCGATAGCAATGATGTTAGCTTGGGGCAATCCTGATATTGACTTACTCGCCATTACAACCGTCGTTGGCAATCAAACATTAGAGAAAGTGTCGTATAACGCTCTTGCCGTTGCCGAAATAGCCAACATTCGCGGAATTCCTTTTGCGAAAGGGGCATGCAGCCCTTTAATCAGAGCAATTGAAAATGCACCGGATATTCATGGGGATAGTGGGTTAGATGGTCCAAATTTACCCGTTCCCACCCAAACATTCTGTGACAAGCATGCGGCATTATTAATTATTGATTTAATTATGTCACATCCGGAAAAAACCATTACTCTCGTGCCAACAGGAGGATTAACCAATATCGCTTTAGCAGCTCGTTTAGAACCTCGTATTATTGATCGTGTAAAAGAGGTTGTACTCATGGGCGGTGGATATCATGTTGGAAATTGGAGTGCGGTTGCAGAATTTAATATTAAAATTGATCCGGAAGCGGCACATATCGTTTTCAGCGCCGGATGGAAAGTTACCATGGTGGGGCTTGATCTAACACATCAAGCTCTGGCAACACCTGAAGTGGTTAGTCAAATTGAGGCAATAGGAACTGTGTCGGCAAAATTTGTAGTCGAATTACTTGAGTTTTTTGGAAAAATGTATAAAAAATCTCAAGGATTTGACAATCCTCCGGTACATGATGCTTGTGCCGTCGCTTATGTTATCAACCCGGATTTAATTGAGACAGTCAAAGTACCTGTGAGTATTGAATTAACCGGTACTCATACTTTAGGTATGACAGTAGCTGATTTTCGTTATCCTCCTAAACCTTGTAATACGCAAGTTGCAACTAAATTAAAGCACAAAGAATTTTGGGACTTGGTTATCCAAGCCATTAAAAATTTAACAGTGTAATTACAATGACATTGAGACTAATTAAACCGGATTTGTGATCTTGTGCACAAATCCAGTTATTGTTCCTTGTGTTCTTAAATAATTAGCTTAGAATCTTAAACATAAGTTTAAATTAAAAACTTATGTTTAAGTCAAAAGGAGGACATACTATGACGGATAACGAGCGATTAATCCTTGACCTCATTCGTCAAAATCCTTTTATCTCTCAACAAGAACTTGCAGACAAAGTTGCATTATCTCGCCCGCTGTAGCAAATATTATTTCCGCGCTTGTGAAGAAAAACTTTCTGCTGGGTAAAGCCTATATCCTTAATGAGCGAAATAGCATTATTTGTATCGGTGCCGCCAATCTGGACAGAAAAATTAAAACAGAAGCGGAGCTACAAGGTTACACCTCAAATCCTATTACGTCCACCGTATCTATTGGCGGAGTTGCACGCAATGTTGCTGAAAACTTAGGAAGACTGGAACAGGATGTTATTTTTATCTCTGCCGTAGGAAATGATCCCGAATGGGCAAGGATAAAAGCCTTTTCCTCCCCATTTATGAATACGGAGGGCGTCATTGTTATGGAAAATCAATCTACAGGCTGCTATACAGCTTTACTTGATAAAGAAGGTGAAATGTATCTTGGTCTTGCCGATATGTCAATTTACGATCATTTTACTGCAGAATGTTTAATAAAAAAACAAGCCTTCTTACATAAAGCGAAATGTATTGTGGTAGATCTTAATTGCCCGAAAGAAACCCTTGAATTCTTGTGTGCCTATGCACAAAAACAACAAATTAAGCTTGCGGTTATTGCGGTTTCCGAGCCTAAAATGACACATTTACCAAAACAACTAGCCGGCGTTGATTGTTTGTTCATTAATAAAGGTGAATTAGCCACATTTACCGAGAAAATTTTGGATACCGAAGAAGCATTACGCGCTGCCATAAACGAAGTATTACAAATGGGAGTTAATAAAATTATTCTTACATCCGGGGCAAAAGGCATCTTATTAGCCTCCGGAAAATACTATAAATGGTATCCTGTTAAGGCAGTAGCATCAGATAAAATTATTGATGTTACCGGCGCGGGAGATTCTTTCAGTGCGGCATTTATTGATGCTTGGCTGGAAAACAAAACGGAAGACGAATGCGTATTGGCAGGTATGACAAATGCGTACCATACGATTCAATCTGAATTTACCGTTCGTCCTAATTTAACAAAAAACCAACTGGAAATCGAAATGGAGACTTATTAATTATGAATAATTATCTAGTATTATCTCAAGAAGTCCAAGACGGTATGGCAAAAGGATTACCGATTATTGCACTTGAATCTACTATTATTTCCCATGGCATGCCTTATCCGCAAAATGTTTCAATGGCGCGGGAAGTAGAGCAAATTATCCGTGATAATGGCGCAGTACCGGCGACAATTGCTATCGTGGATGGAAAAATTAAAATCGGCTTGTCTGATGAGGAATTAGAAATGTTTGGTAGCAGCAAAGGGATTGCTAAAGTTTCTCGTCGTGACTTGGCTGATATTGTTGCGTCTAAAAAATTAGGAGCGACAACCGTCGCCTCAACTATGATTGCAGCAGAATTAGCAGGAATAAAATTCTTTGTTACCGGAGGCTTAGGCGGCGTTCATCGTGGTTGGGAACATAACTTAGATATTTCCGCCGACTTAGAAGAGCTGGCACAAACCAGTGTGACCGTTATTTGCGCAGGAGCAAAATCTATTTTAGATTTGCCGGCAACGCTGGAATATCTAGAAACAAAAGGGGTACCTGTTATTGGTTATAAAACAGAAAATTTACCGGCGTTTTTCTGTCGTGATAGCGGTTTAGCACTGCCTCTTTCTTCAGATGATTTACAGCGTATTGCAGATATGATCAAAACCAAATGGGAGCTGGGATTACAGGGCGGAGTTGTCGTAGCTAACCCAATTGAAGAAGAGCACGCCTTATCTCCTGAATACATTAACAGTATCATTGAAGCAGCAGTTAAAGAAGCGGAAGAAAAAGGCATTACAGGAAAAAATATTACCCCATTTTTACTTGGAAAAATTGTGGAATTAACCGAAGGAAAAAGCCTACAAGCCAATATTCATCTTGTTAAACATAATGCCAAAGTCGGTGCACAACTGGCAGTTAATTATTTCAATTTATAACATCCCTGAAAAAGACCGTTAGGTTTGCAACCGGACGGTCTTTTAATATAAGGAGATTTTCATGAGTGTACTAAATAGTTTATTCGGTATATTTGTCTTACTCTATTAGTAAAGCCTTTTATCTAACAAATGACCAAATCAGAATTATTTGCGGTGATGGTTGGTGGACTTGCTTCTATTGCCGGTGCGTCATTAGCCGGCTATGTTGGGTTTGGTATTCCGCTTCCTTATTTAATTGCCGCTTCCTTTATGGCAGTACCCTGAGAGTTATTGTTTGCTAAATTATTATATCCACAAACAGAAATACCTGTTGATGATATAAAACTGTCCAACGAAAACGAAAGACCAAGTAATGTGATAGAAGCGGCTGCAACCGGTGCCGCCTCCGGTGCATAATTAGCTATCAATATTGGCGCAATGTTAATTGCTTTCATTGCCTTAATCGCAATGTTGAACTGGATTATCTCCGCTATCGCCGGATTTATCGGACAAGATGGCGTTACTTTACAATCGTTACTAGGCTATCTTTTCCGCCCGATAGCTTGGTCAATCGGTGTCCCTTGGGATGAAGCTCAAATCTCCGGCGCATTAATTGGAGAAAAATTAATCCTAAACGAATTTATCGCCTACGTAGATTTCACCAACTACCTAAGCTCAAATGCAGAAACACAACTTAGCCCTAAAACTATTGCTATCGGCACTTTCGCCTTATGTGGATTTGCTAATTTAGGTTCTATCGCTATTTTAGTCGGCGGACTGGGCAGTATGGCTCCTAATCGACGCAGTGATGTCGCCCGCATGGGGTTACGCACAGTAATTGCCGGCTCACTATCTAATCTCATGAGCGGAGCTATTGCCGGATTATTTATCGGCATCGCTGGAGCAGTACTTTAATTAAAATCACATGAAAAAACACCGCACTTTTACACCAAGTTGAAAAGTGCGGTGTTTTTTATCCGATTTTAAGGCAATTAACCGAAAAATTTTTTACCGAAGAAAAAGAGTGTCAACCCCAAGCCAATCACTAAAACGCCAATAATTTGCCAGAGGTTAACGGAGCGTTGCGCCATGCCGATCAAGCCAAAATGATCGATCACCATAGCAGTGATCAATTGCCCAACAATAATAAAAAACAACATATTGGTTACGCCCATTTTCGGCGCAAGGAAAATCGTGGTAAACACAACCATAGCACCGAGCGGACCGCCGATAATTTTCCACCAAGGCTGCCTAGGAATTTCCTGTAAGGCGACAAACAAATCGGTTTTCCATAAGCAAATTAAAAACAGCAACAAGGCGCCGACGGTGAAAGAAACGAATGCCGCAATCACAGATTGACCGGCGAACGCCGCTGCCAATTGCGTATTAATTGCCGCTTGAATTGCCAGCGCGATACCGGCACAAAATGCAATAATAACAAAATACAGTAACATTCCTCTTTCCTTAATAGTAAACAAAACAAACGAATTTTGATTTTACGCCTTTTGTAGATAGAAAAAAGTGCGGTATTTTTTAACCGCACTTTTTAGCTTAATGCAGCTTCATAGAGGGACGTAGCAAGCGATTAATACGTCCTACAAGGATAATCAAACCGGTCTTAAAACAACCGTGCAACGCCGCTTGGTGCATACGATATAACGACAAATACGCTAAACGCGCAATCCGACCTTCAATAAACATGGAGCCTTTAGTTAAATTACCCATCAAACTTCCCACGGTACCAAAACGTGAGAAAGATACCAGCGAACCGCGATCATTATACACAAAAGACTTCAATGACTGATGATTCAATTGTGCTACAATATTTTTGCCACACACGGTCGCCATTTGATGTGCCGATTGTGCGCGTGGCGGTACCGGTTTACCGTTTTCTTGCAACAATGCCGCACAATCACCAATCACGTACACATTTTCATCCACAGTGGTTTGCAATGTATTTTTGACTTCAATTTGATTTAATCGATTGGTTTCAAAGCCAAAATTTTTGGTCATGTCAGAAGCTTTGACGCCCGCAGCCCACACCATTAAATCCGCAAAAATAGTTTCTCCATCTTTGGTCACTAATCCATTAGCAATAGCTTTGGTTACTGCGGTATTCGTGCGCACATCTACGCCTAACCGCCGCAATTCCGCTTCCGCCGAAACTGAAATACGGTCAGACAATGCCGGCAATAAGCGCGAACCGGCTTCCAACAAAGTGACTTTTAGGCTGGCGCTATTTAATTTGCCAAATCCGTAATGGTTTAAATGCGTTGCGGCATTATAAAGCTCGGCGGACAGTTCAATCCCCGTAGCACCGCCGCCAACAATCGCAATATGTACATCTTTTTCGTCGTTATTGGCAAATTTTAAAAACAGCTCCATCATTTGTTGATGGAATAATTTTGCCTGATCCGTGCTATCTAAAAAAATACAATGCTCCGATACGCCAGGCGTGCCGAAATCATTGGATTTACTGCCAATTGCCAAGACTAATTTATCATAGGGAATGGTTCGTTCCGGCACCAATAATTCATTTTCCGCATTATAAATCGGCGCTAAAATCACGTTTTTTTGTTCACGATTGACTGCGGTTAAGGAACCTTGATGAAACTCAAAGCCATGATTTTTAGCATGTGCACGATAGCTCACTGCATCCATATCATCATCCAAGGATCCGGTTGCTACTTCGTGTAATAAGGGTTTCCATAAATGTGCGCTATTTCGATCAATCAATATTACCCGCGCCTTATTTTTACGCCCCAATTTATTGCCTAAATAAGTTACCAACTCCAAACCGCCGGCTCCACCTCCGACCACAATAATATTTTCCATTTTGCTTTCCTAAAACATAAAAAATACATAAACTGCTTCCGATTGTAAGCAATTATGCTCAAAAGTCTAGCAATTTTAAGCGGAATAAAATTAACAACCATGCAGCACCATCAAGTTAAAATAGATATAGATTTACGATTAAGCCTTTCCTTCGGATGAAACGAAATAAGCTTTAACCCGTTACTATTGAGCAAGAATGGTAAGAAATATTGCCTTTAGCAGAGAAAATACCATAAAAAAATACCGCACTTTTACTGAATAAAAGTGCGGTAGAAATATTGTCAGTTTTATAAAACTTAGAGGAATAATTGAGCAAAGAGCAAGCCGAAAGCTAAACTAAATACCATACTTAATAAACCCGGTAACATAAAACTGTGGTTGAAAATATATTTACCGATACGGGTTGTGCCGGTGGTGTCAAAGTCGATAGACGCAATGATCGGACCATAGTTCGGCACGAAAAAATAACCGTTTACCGCAACAAATACCCCGATTAAGATTTCCGGCGGAATACCCAAACCAATCCCCAGTGGAAATAAGGTTGCAACGGTTGCTCCTTGGCTATTCACCAATACAGAAAGTAAGAACAAGGCAAAAGCGAACGTCCAAGGTGCAGTTTCAACCAACACTTTGACGCTTTCCTTAATTTCCCCCATATGTGCTTGCATTAAGCTGTCACCCAACCAGGCAATACCGAAAATGGCGATAACCGCGCGCATACCGGCATGAAACACGGAACCTTGTGTGATCGCATTTCCATTTGGTTTACAGACCAAAATAATTAATGCACCAACACCTAACATCACGATTTCAATGGTGTGTGCCATCCCCATCGATTTACCGTCGAATGCCGGACGTAAAGCCGGAAATGCCCCCATGACAACCACTAATAATGCACCGAATAAGAATAATCCTACAGACATTTTTGCATTTTTACTAATTTCAACATTGTTGTCAGTCGTTACAACAGAATTTGCTTTCACGTATTCCGGATCTTGTAATAAACGTTGATAATGCGGATCATCTTTTAATTCTTTGCCCATTTTATTCACGAAAACACAAGCTAATGCAATCCCCAAGATGGTAGATGGCATGGTAACGATAAGCACATCACCTAAATGAATACCTTGCGGTTCAAGAAAGTTAACCACTGCTACAACCGCCGCTGCAATTGGGCTGGCAACAATCGCAAATTGTGATGCAATGACTGCCATAGAAAGCGGACGTTCCGGGCGAATACCGTTATGACGACTCACTTCGGCAATGACCGGTAAAACGGAATAGGCTACGTGCCCCGTACCGGCAAGTACGGTAAATAACCAAGTTACTGCCGGTGCGATAAAGGTGATATACTTTGGATTTTTACGCAAAATATTGGTCGCAATTTTGATCATGTAATCTAAACCGCCTGCGGCTTGCATCGCGGCGGCGGCAGAAACTACCGCCATGATCATGAACATCACATCAATTGGCAACCCTGCCGGTTGAATACCAAAACCAAAGGCTAAGATCGCAAGTCCTAAGCCCCCCATAACGCCCAAGCCAATACCACCGATTCGTGCACCCACGAGGATACAAACTAAAACGATAGCAAATTGAACAAAAAACATTGTTTAACCCCTTTGATAATTTATAACAATAAATCCCCTAAAAATATAGAGAGATCTCCGATTAACAGACGGTTTTTCTCTCCCCCCTGTAAATTCGGTGCAAATATAACAATAAATGAATGGCTTATCCATAATATAGATCAATAATTTGTGATAGTTTATTTTGAAAGATACGTAAAGTGCGGTTATACTTAACGCTTTAATTTTATGTTTAACCTAAATGTTTTTTATTGAGAAATCATATGCAAGAATTTATTCCCATGGCAACAGCGTTTGCCAAAAATCATACGCTGATGGTGGTAGCTTGGTTTGCGGTCTTTTTTACGGTGCTTTACACTTTTATCAAATCGGCAACCAGCAAAGTGACTACTGTGGAAAATGCAGAAGCGACCCGTTTAATGAATAACGAAGATGCCGTTGTGCTTGATTTGCGTACACTAGATGAATTTGAACGCGGACATATTATTAACAGTGTTAACGTATTACCTTCTGAAATTAAAAGCCAGAATTTGGGTAAAATCGAACATCATAAAACCACCCCGGTGATTGTAGCCTGTGCCAGCGGTTTATCTGCCGGTGCGTCTGCAGAATTATTGGCGAAACAAGGGTTTAGCCGAGTATATATGTTAAAAGAAGGAATTGCCGGCTGGCGTTCTGCAAATTTACCTTTAGTCAAAAAACACAAATAAGGATTGAAAAATGTCTGAAAAAAATCAAGATATTGCCAAAAGTGAAGCACAAGAAAACCAAGCGGTTTTACAAATTCAACGTATTTATGTAAAAGATGTTTCATTCGAAGCACCTAATTTACCACACATTTTCCAACAAGAGTGGAAACCGAAATTAAGTTTTGATTTAAGCACCGAAGCGAAACAAATTGGCGAAGATTTGTATGAAGTGTGCTTAAACATCTCCACAGAGACCACCATGGAAGACAGCGCCGATGTCGCGTTTATTTGTGAAGTCAAACAAGCGGGCATCTTTGCTATCAGTGGACTGGAAGAAATGCAAATGGCGCATTGTTTAACTTCACAATGCCCTAATATTCTTTTCCCTTATGCCCGCGAGCTGATTTCCAGTTTAGTCAACCGCGGTACTTTCCCGGCATTAAACATTTCTCCGGTAAACTTTGACGCGTTATTTATGGATTATTTAGAACGTCAACAAGCGGAATCTGTACAACAGGAAGAAAATAAAGACGTACATTAATCAACGAGGGCGCGATTGCGCCTCTTTTTGTCGTTATTTCTTGTCTAATTTCGCCATTTGGGAGCATAAATGATGAATTCGACAATCTCTACTACACCAATTACAGTCGTCGGTGCCGGCTCATACGGAACCGCTCTCGCCATTGCGTTTTCCCGCAACGGCTATCCCACCTATCTTTGGGGCTACAATCCCGACCATATGCAACGTTTAGCAACGGCGCGCAAAAATCAGGCATTTTTACCGGATATTCCCTTTCCCGAAGCCTTACAAATTGAAACGGATCTCGCTACTGCTATCCAACGTTCGCGCGATTTATTGATCGTGGTTCCCAGTCATGTTTTCGGTGAAATAATTACTAAAATTAAACCGCACTTACGTCCCGACAGTCGGATCGCATGGGCAACCAAAGGGTTGGAACGAAATAGCGGACGCTTGCTACAAGAAGTCGTAGAACAACAATTAGGTAAATCCTATCCACTGGCGGTATTATCCGGTCCCACCTTTGCCAAAGAATTAGCAATGGGGATGCCGACTGCCATTGCGCTGGCGGCAAATAATGAACAATTTGCTCTTGAATTCCAAGCCAGAATTCATTGCAGCAAACATTTTCGCGTGTATATTAATCATGATATGGTGGGCGTACAATTAGGCGGTGCGATTAAAAATGTGATTGCGATAGGCGCCGGGATGTCTGACGGGATGGGGTTTGGTGCTAACGCCAGAACCGCCTTGATTACTCGCGGTATCGCCGAAATCAGTCGTTTGGGTGTATCACTAGGCGCGGATCCGAAAACCTTTATGGGAATGTCAGGGCTGGGCGATTTGGTATTGACCTGTACCGATAATCAATCCCGCAACCGTCGTTTCGGTTTAATGCTGGGACAAGGCATTGATGCACAAGCCGCCATGGAAGAAATCGGACAAGTAGTAGAAGGATTTTATAATACCAAAGAAACTCATTTATTAGCCCTGCGACAAGGCATCGAAATGCCGATCAGTGAACAAGTTTATCAAGTGTTATTTTGCGATAAAAAAGCGGAAGATGTCGCCATGACGTTACTAGGACGTGAACGAAAAGGAGAATAACGTATGTCAATTGAAGTTTGGGGTTTAATCCGCCAAGAAGCCAAAGCACTAGCCGAATGTGAGCCAATGCTCGCCAGTTTTTTTCATTCCACGATCTTAAAACATCATAATCTCGGCAGCGCATTAAGTTATATTTTAGCCAACAAATTGGCAAATCCCATCATGCCGGCAATCGCCCTGCGAGAAATTATCGAAGAAGCCTATCATACTCAACCGAGTATTATCGAAAGCGGCGCTATGGATATTCGCGCAGTGCGTCAACGCGACCCGGCGGTAGAATATTGGTCAACGCCATTGCTTTATTTAAAAGGTTTTCATGCCTTACAAAGTTATCGCATCACCCATTTTTTATGGCAACAAAAACGCAAGTCCCTTGCCTTATATTTACAAAATCAAATTTCCGTTGCCTTTGATGTGGATATTCATCCTGCGGCACGCATTGGCTATGGTATTATGTTTGACCATGCGACCGGTATTGTTGTCGGCGAAACCTCGATTATCGAAAACGACGTTTCTATTTTGCAAGGCGTAACCCTCGGCGGCACGGGAAAAGAAAGCGGCGATCGCCATCCAAAAGTGCGCGAAGGCGTGATGATCGGCGCCGGAGCGAAAATCCTTGGAAATATTGAAATCGGTCGCTACGCCAAAATTGGCGCCAACTCCGTTGTATTGCAACCAGTTCCGGAATATACCACGGTCGCCGGCATACCGTCGAAAATCGTTAGCAGAGATAAAGAAGCCAAACCGGCATTTGAGATGAATCAATATTTTATTGATGATGCAATAAACTTAAATATTTAATGAAAAGTTTGCGCCTGTCTTGGTTTCAGTCATTATCAAATATACGATTAACTCAATGTTACTGATTAATTTTTGGGGTAATTTCTCCTGCAATCTTATTGTCTTTTTTACTTTATTATCCAAAATCAAAGAGCATTCCACCGCGCTTTCTTCTTTCTCTATTGTATTTTTCTTATCTACTTTTAATTGCGATTGTCTTTTGGGGATAATCTTCCCCATAATCTGTACGTTAGTTGAGCATAACTATTTCAATATATCTTAATATTCTTTTTTTTTTTTTTTCCTATCCCCTGTGTGCCTTGCCTCCACGACTATATTCAATATAATTTAAATGATAATGATTACTATTTATAATTAAATTATAAAACTAAACTTTCTTTCGTTAAAACAACACAGTTGCTATTTATTTCTTTTTCTACTTTTCTATTAGCATTACGTACAAGTTATGCAAAAGAACCTGATTTTTTAACACTGGAAACTATTAATGTAGAAACCAATAATGTATTGACCAAAAATACTCAAGTAAATTCAGACTATATTAGACGAGGATTAGTTTGGGATGAAAGAGATCTTATTCGTAATCAAACAGGCATTACGGTGACAGAAGGTGGGCGAGCCGGTACAAATGGATATACCATGCGTGGTGTTGATAGTGATCGCGTACAAATATCAATCGATAATGTCTCCGCAATTGAAAGTTATATGCCTCGATTTTATTATATTAAAGGGTTTTATAATGGAAACCGTAACAGTACAGAAATTGAAAACTTAGCTGCAATTGATTTTACTAAGGGCGCAAACAGTCTTTTCCGGTGGAAGTGGCGCGCTTGGCGGTAGCGTAGTGATGAGAACTAAAAATCCGCAAGATTTGGTTTTGCCCGGTAATTCAGTAGGGTTATATAGCAAAAGTGGCTATGCTTCTAAAAACAATGAATTTAGGCAAGTATTAGGTCTAGGTGTTGGCTTGAAGCATTGGTTCAGTTTACCCGACGAAAAGCCAAAGAAACCAAAAACTATTACAGCGGAAAAATAGATGATATAGCGCATTGCGGGATCATTCCATATCCGAGTAATGAAGTTGCGTATTTAGATTTGAGAATAGCTTATCCGAACGTCTGTGGCAGGGGGCGATTATTACCAGATAATATGGATTATAATACTACGTCTTGGTTAGCAAAATTAGGTTATCGTTTTAATTCAACTCATTTTATTTCAAGTTTTTACGAAGATCTTCATCAAGATCGTAATATTGAAGAAAAAAGTTTTTATTTAGCTAATCGTCAAAAAGTCAGTGATACTACCCCTTATCGGCGTTATGGTCTTATATACGAATATACCCCGGAAAATACTTGGCTGCACAGGCTAGGTTTACAATTTACTCATCAAGAGGTATATCAAAAATCAAATTCCTTTCAATATGGAACCGGTATTAAAATAACCTACAACCCTACTCCGGATTGGAATTTAATTACTGATACAAGGGTTTACGAATTTCAACAAAATCGTTATCAATTTGATACCGAATTAAAAACGACAGACTTCCAAGTACTTTCAACCACCCATAGCCTTACTTTCGGTTCGGGTTTTCATATAGGAAAGCTCACGAACCGAAATGTTGAACACAAATATAATGCTTATTCAAAACAAACAACTACAAAAAAATTTACAATTCAACAGCCGGTGAAAACTCAGCTTATTTACGGATATATCAAAGATAACATTATGATTAATGATAATTATGATTAATGATAAATTTGGTATGAATACTGGAATTCGAATCGATCAATACCGTTATAAGCCCCAATTGAGCCATTTAAAATATGAAAATACAAAAGAAGATGAACGCATTGCTGTCGCGCCCAAAAAGAAATTTTCATCCTTTAATTACTCTTTTGATCTAAATTACTTTATTAATGATGATACTACGCTAAGTTATAACATTTCCAGTGGGCTTAAAGCCCCAAAAGTGGAAGAAATGTATTTTGATATGAGAGGTCGTAGTAATATTAATTATATGCAAAACCCTGATTTAAAGCCGGAAAAAGTACAAACTCATGAATTGACATTCAATACAGAAAAAGAACGTTATGTTCTGAGTATAAGTTTATTTTATACTCAATATCGTGATTTTATTGCTCCGGGTTATCAACCTATCATAGGTACGCGTGCTCGCAAGAATTGGTCAACTGGCGACATATATAAGGAATATGTCTTAGACGGTGTTAATTATTAACAAATTAATATTGAAAATGCTTATGTGAAAGGAATTGATTTTAATATCCGGACAAACGGTGAACTATTTGGGTTACCTGAAACATTTTATACCACATTTAAAGCGACTTATACCCAAGGTCACAAAAATGATGGTACATCTTTGCTTGCCATACAACCTTTTAGCGCTATTTTAGGATTAGGCTATCAATCTAGCAACGACAAATGGAATCTTTTATTTACCGGTCGTTATGTTGCAAAAAAACGAACAAAGGATGCAATGGATATTTCAGTTGCAAATTCTTTAAAATTAGATGTTGACAAACAAACTGGAAAAATAATACTTGGAGAAGAAGTTGCAAAGCCACATAGATATTTAAGTGGAAGCTATTTTGTGTTTGATTTTACTGCACAATACCGAGTAAATAATCATTTTACAATTAACGCAGGTATATTTAACTTACTTAACCGTAAATACAGTACATGGGATGATTTACGGCAAGTCAAGTATAATGGCGCGAAAGGAGATACTTGGGATAGTGGCGAAGGAATTGAACGTTATACTGCCCCCGGACGTAACTTTGCACTGTCTGTAGAAGCAAAATTTTAAGCGTATATATCCCAAATGAAGAGATCAAATTTGATGGCTACCGTAATTAAAGTAGCCAACTTTATTTGCTACCTCATTTAATATACTCAATATAAGTCGATTTAATTGTGCACTGCACGTAAAAACACGGTTACATGAACGCCAATGAATTACCAATCAAACACATCACCGTCACGCAAAAGATGCACATTACCCTTGCGCCGCAAAAAGCCGCAACGATCGTAATATTCCAACAATTGCACGGTCAATTTACGCCCCCAATTGAGCTGATCGCGCAATTGATTTGCCGAAATTTCTCCATGTTCCGCGATATATTGCTTAATCAAACGGGCATAGGCATAAATATTTTCCGTTAAGAAAAAACGATCTTTCACCACCGGCATCAAGTAGCCCAATTTTCCCGCTTTATACAAGAAATTGCGCATAGCGGTTTCCTCTTGTTCAAGGCGATTTGCCACATCACGCACCCATAACGCTTGCCCGTGTTGCCGTTCAAACTCATCCAGCACGCGTTGCCACAATGCCTGTTCTTCATCACTAAATTGAATTTTATGGCTTGGCAAATGTAACCAACCACGGGTTTGCTGCAAACGTTGTTCTTGTAGTAACACATCAATAAAATGGTAAATTAATTTTTCCGGCTGCGCCAAGGCGGCAATTCGATACAAACGCGCTTTACTCAATCCAAGTTGATCGCTATGTTGTTGATGATATTCAGCAAGTGCGGTCAAAATATTCTCAGTTTGTTGTTGTCGGTAATCGGCATTAAATGCCCAATCTTGGTATAAAATCCCTTGATTTTCGGCAACCAACGCCCGCAATTGTGCTTCGCTTAATTGCTCAATCCAACAAAGTTTTTCCACCGATTCCGCGCGCGATTGCAAATAACATTTTATCCGTTGTGCCACCTTATTTACTTGCAATAAATGTTGTAAAAAATTCAACCGCACTTCAGTGCGTTTATAGCGTCTTGGCGAATACACGTCCACCACACCTGCGCCGGCAATCAGACTTTTTGCATCACCACTGCGTAAAATTAACTTATCGCCATACACCAAAAACAGCGGTTTATCCAATACCAACTCTGCCAACGCGAAAGATCGCGCTGGCAATTGTTTAGCGGTAAGCAAGGTTAATTTTCCCGTGGTGCGCACTGCCGCGTGATAAATATGCACCGACTGACTTTCATTCAACAACACTTCGCTTTCCACCCAAACGGTCAAGCGTTCAGTTGGCTCGAATGGCGGACGAGAAAATATCCAATCACCCCGCTCGATTAAAGTGCGGTCTAAATCGGCACTAATATTTAACGCTAAACGTTGTCCGGCAACACCAACAGTCGTGCTTTGATTTTGCGCATGAATATTTTTCACCCGCACTTTTTTCCCGTTGGATAAATAAAGCTCATCATCTTGCGACACCTTGCCGGCAAAGGCAGTACCGGTTACCACCGTTCCCGCACCTTTCACACTAAACACCCGGTCAATGGCATAGCGGAACGGGCGATATGGCTCGGCTAAATTAGGTAATTGAGCAAGATAATCGCGCAATTCGGCAATGCCTTGCTGCGTTGTCGCTGACGTAATAAAAACTGGCGATGGCGCTAAAAAGGAGTATTTTTGCTGAATTTGTGCCACAAGTTGCTGGATTTTATCGGCATCTTCACGATCAGCTTTGGTGATCACCAACATCATTTTTTCAATATGCAACAAACGCAAAATTGCCAAATGTTCTTCCGTTTGCGGCTGCACCCCCTCATCCGCTGCAACAATCAACATAGCGTAATGAATACCGCCTAATCCCGCCAGCATATTGGACAAAAAACGCTCATGTCCCGGCACATCAATAAAACCCAAAATTTTATCTTGCAAAGGCAAATAGGCATAACCTAAATCAATGGTCATGCCGCGCTTTTTCTCCTCCGGCAAATGCGCGGTATGCTTGCCGGTTAAGGCTTGCAACAATGCGCTTTTACCATGATCCACGTGTCCTGAAGTGACAATAATCATAACGCCTCCAATGTCATTTGCAGCGCACCAAAATCCGCCACGCTTCTTAAATCTAACCAAATTCGCCGTTGCTCAACCCGCCCGATAATCGGCTGCGGTAAGGTTTTAAAACGCGTTAAAAGTGCGGTCAAATTTCCTGATGTTTTCGCTTGCAACGTCACAGCCACCGACGGAATTTCGGCTAACGGCTGCGATCCGCTGCCGATTTGTGCCGAACTGGCTTCGATCCGGATGAGGTAATCTTCCGCTAATCTTTTTTCCAATTGCACTTTCAATTGTTCTGCTTGCTGAGTTAATTGCGCCAGCGGACGCGTAAGCAAATTCAAAGTTGTCAATTGTTGACTCAATTTTTCCGGCTGCAAATACAAACGCAATGTCGCTTCCAAACCGGCTAAAATCACCTTATCACAACGCAATACGCGCTTTAACGGATGCGCTTGCAATTGGGCAATCCATTCTTTTTTGCCCACAATAATCCCCGCTTGCACCCCACCAAGCAGTTTATCACCTGAAAATGAAATGAGATCCACGCCTTGCTGCCACTTTTCCTGCACCGTCGGCTCGCTCGGCAATCCATATTGCGCTAAATCCACCAAAGCGCCACTGCCAAGATCGGTGATCACCGGCAAATTAAATTCCTGCCCCAATGTCACCAACTCTTGCTCGCTGACGCAATCGGTAAAACCGCAAATTTGATAATTACTGCTGTGAACTTTCAACAAAAAAGCGGTATTTTCATTGATTGCGCGACGATAATCGCTTAAATGGGTACGATTGGTCGTCCCCACTTCCACTAATTTACAACCGGCTTGTTGCATAATATCCGGAATCCGAAACGCGCCACCGATTTCAATCAACTCGCCACGCGAAATAATCACTTCCTTATCTTTCGCAAAGGTTGCCAGCATCAACAACACCGCTGCCGCATTATTGTTCACCACACATGCCGCTTCCACACCGGTTAACTCTTGCAACAATTCGCTAATATAATTATCTCGATGTCCGCGTTTGCCTTCGTTTAAATCATATTCCAATGCCACATTTTGCCGCATGGCATTCAACCCCGCTTGCTGCGCGGCTTCCGACCATAAGGCGCGTCCCAGGTTGGTGTGCAACACTGTCCCGGTTAAATTATGTACAGATTGAATTTTTACTTGTTGTTGGAGAGAAAGATGGCGTTGAATTTCGCGGACGGTCAATCCGAAATCCGCCCAAAAGTGCGGTAATTTATTTTGTTGTTTTATCTGCGCTCTTGCTTGCTGCAACAATTGGCGAATCCCCTTCACCACAGCACTATGCCCAAATTCCGCTACCAAATTTCCCCCCTCAGGCGTTTTGAGTAATTTATCAACGGAAGGAAGTTGCTGAAAAAGTGCGGTCATTTTTTGCCTCATTTTCGTTTAAATTTATCGGTTAAATATAAAATAATACTCGTTTTTCTTTTTTCTACCAAATATTTTAAACTACTTGAACAATCTTACAATTTACGTTAAAGTTCACCTCAAAATTTACGGAAGATCGTCGTTTCCGGTGAAGCGACAGGACTTCAAATCCTGTTAAGGTTGCCAGCAATCTTGGGTGGGTTCAACTCCCATGATCTTCCGCCACTTTATATAACCCCACTTCAACCGACATCAACAAAATCCCCTCAAACCCCTTGTAAATACTGACTTCTCTGAATTATACTATATCTCAACGTAAGATGAAGATTTAAAATAAACTCTGTTGTCCACTTAAAAATTCAGGCTTTGCTTTTACCTCAAATCCCACTTCCGCTAAATACTCTTTCAAACTTTCAATATTATAGAAAGAATGGCTTTTTGTGGTGTTTTGAAAGTAGAGATAAAGACGGTCAAATTCCGCTTTTCGCTGATTTAACAAGGCAGCCAACTGTTGTAACTCCGTTTCGCTATAACGATAATCGTGGCGTTCTTGTGCTGATTGCGCTTTCCGC
Organism: Actinobacillus seminis; assembly: GCF_002263215.1. Taxonomy (GTDB): domain Bacteria; phylum Pseudomonadota; class Gammaproteobacteria; order Enterobacterales; family Pasteurellaceae; genus Actinobacillus_B; species Actinobacillus_B seminis. Next base: position 73,172 of record NZ_NLFK01000002.1, on the reverse strand, counting down.
CAGTTCGGATTACGACCGTGCAATCGCAAATAAGCGGTGCGTTGGTTTGCATAAAAGTGAAAGGCTGGCAAACCAATGTTTTGTGGGTAATCGACATTACACCAAATCAGATTATCCTTACCTTGAAAATAATCCAGCACCGACTGCGTATGCCAACCGGCGTGGCGAAATTCTATCGCAAGCGGATAGCCGCTAAACCACGACACCAGCTCCGCAAGGTAATAACGGTTGGCAAGCGAGCGTTCAAAATTAGTGGGAAACTGCACAAATAAATTGGCTAAACAATCGTTCTTGCGCAAGGCTTCCAATGCCACTAAAAATAGTTGAGCCTGTTCTGAAGTGGCGGTGCGTTTATGGCTAAAATCCTGATGCAGCTTCACTGAAAACTGCAACCGCCCTTCCGCTTTCTCCACCATACCTTGCAATGCCTTATAGCCAATCGGCGCGTGAAAAGTGCTATTAATCTCAATGGTATCGTAATGCCGGCTATAAATCGACAGAAAATCAGCTTTGTCCATGCCATAAGGGTAGAGCGTTCCGACTAAATCCGTATCGCTATAGCCGCCTGTGCCGATGTAAATATGGGGTGTGTGCATTTTATCCTATTCTAATTTTCAGATTGGCTTTTCAACAAGCGCTCAAAATCACTTTCAAAATTGCGATCTTGAATGACGCGATATTTTTCAAATTCAGTTTCAACATAAAGTTTCGCTTCATCAAAGCTGATTTTTCCTTTGCTGTCTAAAATTGGCAAATCGTCCGCATTTAAGAAAATAGCTAACCGCTTTGCCCAATCTTCCATTGCCATCGGAATTTGCCATCTTGCACGGCGTTTGGACAGGCGAATTCCACGGATTTCTTCCAATAAACGTTCAAAGTAATCTTCCCCTAAGAAAGTCCCGTTTTCCATTCGTTCTCGATCCAACACATAACCTTTCATCGAAAACTCACACAAAATCTGTGTTACCCATTGACGAAATTGCGTGGCTCGCACCGAGTTTACTCGATAACCAACAGAAATTACCGCATCAAGATTGTAGTGTTTGGTGTTGTAGTTTTTACCGTCAGTGGCAGTTGCCGAGAAAATCTCGGTAACTGAAAAAGGATCTAACTCCCCCTCTTTAAAGATATTTTTTAAATGGAGAGAAACATTATCGCTAGAACATTCAAAAAGTTCTGCAATACGTTTCTGTGTTAGCCAAATTTCGCCATTTTCATAACGAACTTCAATACTTTGATCGCCTGTTTGGTTGGTAAAAATCAAAAATTCAGCGGTGCTGTTACGAATAAGTTTAGTCATAAGTTATTCCTTACAATATTTTGGATAAATGTAACCGCTTGGAGGGGAATTGTCGAATGGAAATGAGGGATTTTTCGATGGAGATCGCAAAATAGAAAAATGTAGGAATGGCTTACAAGCGGTTAAAATCGCTTTCAAAATTACAATTAGGTTAATTTGTAGAAGTTATCTGGAAATTCCGGATAACTGAATAGCCCACGGCTTACGCCGTGGGTTAGGTATAATATTGCTCCGCTGGAGCAAGTTAGGTTTTCGTGCCAGGGGGTGATACTATGCTTAACCTAAGAGGTAAGCACTAGGGAATTTAATGAGTTAGTTTCTAATAACAGTTTTGAGAACCGTCGTAGTTAGTTGTACAAGTTTTATAGAAACTATTTCCTTGAGAGTCTGTCCCTGAATATGTTGTTTGATTACCGTTACGTTGGATAGTTTGATTCCAAGAGTTTCCATTGGAATCATATCCATCTTGATAGGTGGTATTGCCGTAGGTTCTAGATGTTTGAGACCAATTAGAACCAGTATTTGAGTTGTATCCATCAACATAGGTGCTATTACCGTATCGTCGAACATTATATTGGTTTCCAGTATTATTATCATAGCAAGTTTGATAAGAATCTGAACCATAGCATTGAGCAAATGCTGTACTGAATGTAGGTAATAAGGTAGTAATTACTAATAGATTTCTTGTAAATTTCATCATTAAAACTCCAATTTTAAGTTAATTCATATTTCTATATGAAGACTAAATTTTAGCATACTGATGAAATTCCTACAATTGTAGGAATTTTAAAATAGGCTGAATTTTGGACGAAATTATTAAAGCATTTGGTAAAGCTATTAGACAAAGAAGAAAGGCTCAAGAGCTTACGCAAGAGCAACTTGGATTTGAGGCTGATATACAACGAATTTATGTGAGTAAGTTAGAATTAGGGCAACAGCAACCTTCACTCACAACTATTTTTAAATTAGCAAATGGCTTAAATTGCTCTGCAAGTACGCTTATTCAAGAAACCGAAGAAATTTTGAACGAAAAATTGAAGTAAAATGATGGTCAGTTCCTGAGCAAGAATACTGACCACTTATTCATTTTGAGAGATGAAATGGGGAATTTAGCCTACTTCATCGCCACTCCCAACCACTTCACCATCTCTCTCTCATTCCACCCTTTGCGTTTCGCATAATCGACCGCTTGATCTTCATCAATACGCCCTAACGTAAAATAATTACTCGCTGGGTGGGTGAAGTACCAGCCGCAGACGCTTGCCGCTGGCCACATTGCGTAGCTTTCGGTGAGTTTCATTCCGATGCGTTGTTCTACTTCCAGTAAATCCCAAATGATCTGTTTTTCCGTGTGTTCTGGGCAGCTTGGGTAGCCTGGGGCTGGGCGGATACCGATGTATTCTTCACGGATTAAACGGTCGTTGTCTAAACTTTCGTCGGTGTAGCCCCAAACTTTGGTACGCAGTTCAAAGTGCAAGTACTCCGCCATGGCTTCGGCTAAACGGTCACCGACGGCTTGGAGTAGGATTGCGTTGTAGTCGTCCTCGGCGGCTTTGTAGCTTTCCACTAAATCGTGTTCTTCAATGCCGGCACAAACAGCGAACATTCCGAACCAGTCTTGTTTTCCGCTTGCTTTGCTTGCGATAAAGTCGCTCAAGCAAAGGTTGTACGGGCTTTTGCTGTTTTTACCGCGTTCACCCTGTTGGCGGAGGTTATAGACTTTGCCTGCTACTAAAGTGCGGTCAGAGTTTTGATAAATTTCAATATCATCGCCTATGCTGTTGGCAGGGAAAATGCCCATGATGCCGCTTGGGTTGAGCTTGCGATTTTGCTCCAATTCGTCCAACACTTTTTGAGCATCATTGTACACGCGGCGAGCTTCTTCACCGCCTTCCGGGTAGTCGAAAGCGTCAGGATAGCCACCCATTAAGCCCCAAAGTCTGAAGAATGGCGCCCAGTCGATAAACCGGCGTAAGGTGGCAATCGGTACGTTTTTGTATTCCACAATACCTGTTTGTTTTGGCGTTGGCACTTGGTAATTCGCCCAGTCGCCACTGAACGCATCAAAGGCATTCGCTCGTGCTTCTGCAATCGGCAACTGCTTGCGTGGTACTTTTTTGTTGGCGAAAGCATGCTGAATTTGCTCGTACTCTTTCTTGGTACGTTCCCACAATTCCGCTTTGGTTTCAGGGTTCATCAACGCCGCACAAACCGTCACCGCACGAGATGCATTAGTCGTGTAAATCACTTCGTGTTTATATTTTGGATAGAGCTTAATCGCTGTATGTTCTTTCGAAGTGGTCGCACCGCCAATCAGCACAGGAATGTTCAAATTCAAGCGGTTCATTTCGCCTAAAAAATACTCCATTTCGTCCAAAGACGGTGTAATCAAGCCACTCAAGCCAATAATATCAGCTTTTTCATCAATCGCTGTTTGAATGATTTTATCCGCCGGCACCATCACGCCTAAGTCGATCACTTCAAAGTTATTACATTGCAGCACCACGCTCACAATGTTTTTGCCAATGTCGTGCACATCACCTTTCACAGTAGCAATCACTACTTTCCCGCTAGAGGCGCCTTGTTGCTTGGCTGCGTTAATAAATGGCTCTAAATGGGCAACGGACTGCTTCATCACGCGCGCAGATTTGACCACTTGCGGTAGGAACATTTTACCATCACCAAACAAATCCCCCACCACGTCCATACCTGCCATTAACGGTCCCTCGATCACTTCAAGCGGTGTTGGGAATTGTTGACGCGCTTCTTCGGTGTCTTCGATAATATGGGTTGTAATGCCTTTTACAAGGGCGTGTTTCAACCGCTCTTCCACAGACCAAGTTCGCCATTCCGCCACGCCATTATCCGCTTCGCCAGCGATCACATTTTTGTATTTTTCTGCAATTTCCAACAGGCGATCTGTGCTATCCGGCACACGGTTTAACACCGCATCTTCAATGACATTACGCAATTCAGGATCGAGATCGTCATAAATCGCCAGTTGTCCTGCGTTTACGATCCCCATATCCATGCCTTGCTTGATAGCATGGTAGAGGAACACGGCGTGAACGGCTTCACGCATCACATTGTTGCCACGGAAAGAAAACGACACATTCGACACACCGCCCGAAATTTTGGCATGCGGCAGCGTGCGTTTAATGCGACCTGTGGCGTTGATAAAGTCCACACCGTAGTTGTTGTGTTCTTCAATCCCCGTACCAATGGCAAAAATGTTCGGGTCGAAAATAATGTCTTCAGGCGGAAAGCCCACTTGGTTCACAAGAATGTGGTAAGCCCGAGTACAAATTTCCACCTTGCGTTCTTCGGTGTCCGCTTGCCCCACTTCGTCAAACGCCATTACCACCGTCGCCGCACCATAACGGCGAACCAGCTTCGCTTGATGAATAAATTTTTCTTCGCCTTCTTTCAGGGAAATGGAGTTCACAATCCCTTTGCCTTGCACCGATTGTAAGCCTGCTTCAATTACTTCCCATTTACTTGAATCGATCATCACAGGCACTTTTGCCGCATCAGGTTCGGTCGCCATAATGTTCAAAAAACGGGTCATACATTTTTGCGAGTCAAGCAAGGCTTCGTCCATATTGACATCAATCACTTGAGCACCGTTTTCCACTTGGTCAATGGCAATTTCAATGGCTTCAGCGAATTTTTCTTCTTTAATCAAGCGTTTAAACTTCGCCGAACCCGTCACATTATTACGTTCACCCACGTTCACAAACAGGCTTTCATCATCAATGTTCAACGGTTCTAAACCCGATAAACGCATTGCGGTTTTGATTTCAGGCAATTTGCGTGGTGGAATGCCCGCCACCACATCCGCAAAGGCTTTGATATGTTCAGGCGTAGTACCGCAACAGCCTCCTACAATGTTTAAGAAACCGCTTTCCGCCCATTCTTTGATATATTCCGCCATCTCACCAGCCTCCAAATCATAACCGCCAAAGGCATTCGGCAAGCCGGCATTGGGGTGTACGGACACATAGGTTTCCGAGATTTTCGACATCACTTCCACATAAGGGCGCAGCTCTTTCGGACCAAGAGCACAATTCAAGCCAAAACTAATCGGTTTGGCGTGGCGAAGGGAGTTGTAAAAAGCTTCGGTAGTTTGCCCTGACAACGTACGCCCAGAGGCGTCAGTAATCGTGCCTGAAATCATAATCGGCAGTTCCACACTCAACTCTTCAAACACTTGAGCAATAGCGAACGCTGCCGCTTTAGCATTCAGTGTGTCGAAAATGGTTTCGATCATAATCAGATCCGAACCGCCCTTGATTAAGCCACGAGTAGCTTCCGCATAGGCTTCCACCAACTCCATAAAGGTCACATTGCGGAAACCGGGATCATTTACATTTGGTGAAATAGAGGCTGTTCTATTAGTTGGTCCTAAAATCCCCGCTACGAAACGTGGTTTTTCAGGCGTGCTGTATTTATCCACCGCCATACGTGCCAGCTTCGCCCCTGCAAAATTAAGTTCATAGGCAATAGATTGTAAGTTGTAATCCGCCTGAGCAATGGTAGTCGCGCTGAAAGTATTGGTTTCAATAATATCCGCCCCGGCTTCAAGGTATTTTTCATGAATAGCGAAAATCAGCAGCGGCTGAGTGAGAGTGAGTAAATCGTTGTTGCCACGTAGATCAATCCGGCTATCTTTAAAACGCTCCCCACGAAAATCCGCTTCCATCAGTTTATATTTTTGGATCATCGTACCCATCGCACCATCTAAGATTAAAATACGTTGCGAAAGAGCGGTTTTTAATTGATTAGTTTTGTTGTGTTGCATAAAAAGACCTTATAGGGACACGGCCGCCGTGTCCGAAAAATGTTAAACGGACACAGCTGGTGCGCCCTTACCATAATTGATAAATCATCAGAATAAAAAGAATAATAGGGGGGAGCGGGATGAGTGTCAAATTTTATGATAACTAACGGAAATTTTTAGTTTTTATCAAATAAATGGCAATCTCACCTAAGATTTTTTAATACCTATTATAGGGCAAGGAAATCTGTCGCATTAAGTAAAGTAGAGGGTTGAGCATAGGCGGTTGGGCAGTTGAACCAATTGGAACATTTTTCCATTATGTTCTTAGGTTACGGAAAATACGCAGTAAAAGCGGATTAATGGATTATCGATATGAACGATCCCAAGTAAAGTAAGTGCTGCCGGCAAGTGCGGTCAGAATTTCCCCGCTATTGTTCGTACCTTGCTTGATATCAAAGGACTTTCCTTCAATTTCTATTTAATTTCTACCAGATCAAAAAAAGAGTTGACATCCCAACTCTTTTTTTATTTCTCTTAATGAATTCATGTGGTTATTGCAAGCGTGCTTTTGCCTCGGCAATAGCCTCCGCAATACGTAACGGAGATACGCCGCCTTTTGCACAACGCTTATCCAAACAAGATTGCAATGAAAGAATGTCATACACATCCTGTTCGACTACATCGCTAAACCTGCGAAACTCGTCCAAACTCAAATCCTCCAAGCCTTTGTGTACTTTAATCGCATACACTACAGTTTCGCCGACAATATGGTGAGAATCACGGAACGGAACGCCTTTGGCAACCAAATAATCTGCCAATTCCGTAGCATTTGAATAACCTTTCAATGCCGCTTCACGTGTCCGTTCAACATTCACTTGAATATCTTCCAAAACAAATGCCGCCATATCCACGCAATCTTGCCATGTATCCAAGGCATCAAAAATCCCTTCTTTATCTTCTTGCATATCTTTGTTATATGCCAAAGGCAAGCCTTTCAATGTCATCAACATTCCGCTTAAAGCGCCAACTACGCGACCGGCTTTACCACGAATTAATTCGCACGCGTCCGGGTTTTTCTTTTGTGGCATCAACGAGGAGCCTGAGGTGACGCGATCGGAAAGTTCGACAAAATCCGCTTCGCCACTGTTGAAAATGATCATATCTTCAGCAAAACGCGATAAATGCACCATGCTTAATGAAGCGGTTGAAAGCAATTCAATAATATGGTCGCGATCAGAAACGCTGTCCAGACTATTGCGCGTCGCCATGGCAAATCCTAAATCTGCCGCTAATTGTTCACGATCAATGGCATAGGCAGTTCCGGCAAGCGCGCCACTACCAAGCGGACAAGTATTCATACGTTGATAGGCATCACTTAAGCGAGAATAATCGCGCTCCAACATTTCCACATACGCCATACACCAATGGGCAAAAGTAATGGGTTGAGCGCGTTGCAAATGGGTATAACCCGGCATCATCGCGTGTTGATTTTGCTCAGCAGTTTCCACTAATTTGGCTTGTAGTTGGCGCACGGAATATTGCAATTCGGTTACCCGTTGTTTACACCACATTTTAATATCCAACGCCACTTGGTCATTGCGGCTACGACCGGTATGCAATTTTTTACCCAAATTGCCCACTTTATCAATCAGTTTACTTTCAACCCAACTATGAATATCCTCCGCATCATCTTGCAAAATTGCTTGCGGATTTGACCTCACTTCAATCAACAATTCGTCCAACGCACGCTCAAGTTGTTGTTGCTCATCAGCACTTAACACGCCGACAGTAACCAACGCTTTTGACCAACCGATTGATCCTTCAATATCCTGTTCGGCTAAGCGATAATCAAAACGCAATGAATCATTAAAATCTTTAAAACGCTTATCTGCAGCTTGTGTAAAACGTCCGCCCCAAAGTGCCATATTTCTTCCTTTATCTATTTAAAATTAAAAAGGGTGGATCCTTGTCCACCTGCTATTTATCGGTCCGCTGATTACGGATTAATACGTGTTCCTATTATCTCACCGGCAAAAAGTGCGGTCAATTTTTCCGGATATTTCCAGTTGGCAATATCCACTCCGCGACGCAGTATTTTCGCCGCGTCCAACGCCGCATTCACCTTGACAATCATACCATCAGTGATCACATTGGTTTCAATCAATTGCGCAATTTGCGCAGAATTAAGTTGTGAAATCACTTGTTTATTTTGATCCAACACCCCATCCACATCAGACAACATCACCAAATCCGCTTGCAATAATGCGGCAATCACGGTTGCCGCTTGATCGGCGTTCACATTCATCAAACGCCCTGCATCATCCACTGCAATAGAACTGATAATCGGCAAAAAAGTGTCGCCTAATAAGGTATTGAGTAGAGTCGGTTTTTTACCTGCCACATTTGCCACATGACCTAATTCCACGTCAAATTGTGTCGCTTGCGTCATATTTCCATCCGCCAAGCATAACCCAACCGGGTTTAAGCCAAATTTTGCTGCCTGCGCTACCAAGGTTTTATTGGCAATACCCGCCAATGCCCCCACAATAATCTCGATTTGATCGCTTGGCGTAACACGCAACCCATTTTTCTTTTGCACCGGCAAATTCAAACGTTTCATCAACTCATCCACCACACAACCGCCGCCATGCACAATCAATAAAGGGCGGTCGAAATTTTTTTGATAATCCGCTAACGCAACAAATAAATTTTCCATTGCCGCCGGCGTATCCAACAGAACGCCGCCTAATTTAATCACTAAAGGTCGCATTTTTTCTTCCTTCCTAAATCAAGCCTAAGGTTTCATCTAAATTAAAACGAATATTCGCACATTGTACCGCTTGCGCCGCCGCGCCTTTTAATAAATTATCTTCCGCACCGACAATAACAATATGCCCGTTATGGGTCGCAAATCCAATATCGCAATAAGGTGTAAATTCCACCGCTTTAATGCTCGGCAACTCCTGCTCGTAAACCCGTACTAACGGACGTCCTCGATAAGCCTGTTGATAGGCTTGGTGAAGTTGCTGATCGGTCACACCGGTTTTTAACTTTGCGGTGATCGTCGCTAAAATACCGCGTTTAAAATTGCCCAAATGCGGTGTAAAAATCACTTCTGTACCTAAATGCATAGCAATTTCCGGTTGATGACGATGATGAAATACCCCATAGGCATTTAAACTCACCTCGCAAAAACTACTGGTCAAAGATGCTTTACGCCCCGCACCGCTCACACCACTGACCGCATTAATAATCGGTAGTTGGTTAAGATCCAATAAGTCTTGCTCAATCAAGGGTTTTAAGCTCAATTGCGACACAGTCGGATAGCAACCGGCAACCGCGACCAAATCCGTGTGGCGAATTTCATCGGTATTCCATTCCGCCAGTCCGTACACCGCTTGTTGTAATAAGTGCGGATGTTGGTGGGAAAATCCATAAAATTGCGGGTAAAATTCCGCTTTATTCAGCCGAAATGCGCCGGATAAATCAAACACTTTACATTGATGGGCTAAAAAAATCGGCGCTAAATCGTGGCTCACTTCATGGGCAGTGGCTAAAAAAACCATATCCGCTTGCGTCGCAATTTCGCTAATATCCACCGGTAAAGGCAACAACGGCAGATCGCAAAGTTGCTTTAATTGTGGATATAAATCGGAAATGCGCTTATTCGCATCCGCACTTTGTGTTGATACATATAATCCGTTCAATTCAAATTTCGGGTGCAATGTTAGAATTCGGGCGAGTTCCGCGCCGGTATAACCGCTTGCACCAACAATAATGGTTTTCTGCATAACCTGTTGTGCCTTATAATATGCCTTATAATAAAAAGAAATAAATTGATTAATTATGCCATTATTATGCATAATTATACATAAAGCAACGATTATTTTTATACAGGACTAAGACCATGAAAAAACTTCCTTCCTTTATTGATATGTATTCACAATTAATTGCGCTACCAACGATTAGCCACATTGAAGAAAAATTCGATCAAAGTAACCGCACTTTAATCGAATTATTGGCGGATTGGCTACAAACGCTTGGCTTTAAAACCGACATTATTGCGGTGGAAGGCAGTCATCAAAAATTTAATTTGTTGGCGACTTACGGAGAGGGAGAAGGCGGCTTGCTGCTCGCCGGACATACGGATACTGTTCCATTTGATGATGGACGTTGGAATTTCGATCCATTCAAATTAACCGAACATCAAGGGCGTTTTTATGGCTTAGGTACTGCCGATATGAAAGGCTTTTTTGCTTTTGTAGTGGATACGATCCGTCAGTTGGATTTAAGCCAATTAAGCAAACCGCTACGCATTTTAGCCACTGCCGACGAAGAAACCACCATGCTCGGCGCTCGTACCTTCATTCAACATGCACACATTCGTCCGGATTGCGCCATCATAGGCGAGCCAACTTCGCTCAAACCGGTGCGTGCGCACAAAGGACATATCGGCGAAGCCTTGCAAATCGTGGGGAAAAGCGGACATTCCAGCGATCCGGAAAAAGGCATTAATGCTATTGAATTGATGCATGAAGCCACGGATTATTTAATGCAAATGCGTGATGAACTTAAACGAAAATATCACCACGCCGCCTTTGAAATTCCTTACCCGACCATGAATTTCGGTTCGATTTACGGTGGCGACGCGGTTAATCGTATTTGTGCGTGCTGCGAATTACAATTTGATATTCGCCCGTTGCCTAATATTAAGCTGGAAGATTTAAGCGAAATGTTGCAACAAAAACTGGCGCCAATGTTTGAACGCTGGGGAGACCGTATTAGTTTACGTTCTTTACATGCAGCGACGCCGGGTTATGAATGCGATCATTCTGCGCAAATTGTCCAAGTGGTAGAAAAATTGTTGGGTGAAAAATGCGAAGCAGTGAATTATTGTACCGAAGCGCCATTTATCCAGCAGCTTTGCCCAACTTTGGTACTAGGTCCCGGTTCAATTGAACAAGCCCATCAACCGGATGAATATTTATCAACTGATTTTGTCCAACCGACTCAGGATTTACTGCGCAAATTGATTGCTCAATTTTGCCAATAATCAATGTCCCAATACACAAAAGTGCGGTCAATTTAAAACAACTTTTAAAATGACCGCACTTTTTCTATTTTACCTTGATTAATCCGGCTTATTTCACTAACCTGCCACTGGCTTGTAAATCCGCGTGGTAAGAGGAACGCACAAACGGACCGCAAGCAGCGTGTTCAAAGCCCATGTTTTCCGCTTTTTCACGGAATTCGTCAAATTCTTCCGGCGGCACATAACGGGCAACCGGTAAATGGTGGCGACTTGGTTGCAAATATTGCCCCAAGGTCAACATCGTCACGCCATTGGTGCGTAAATCTTGCATCACTTGCAAAATTTCTTCATTGGTTTCACCTAAGCCCACCATCAACCCCGATTTGGTCGGGATATGCGGGAACATGGTTTTAAATTCGCGTAATAATTTGAGCGACCATTCATAATCCGCACCCGGACGAATTTCTCGATAAAGTCGCGGTACATTTTCCAAATTGTGGTTAAACACATCCGGCGGATTGTCTTTTAATTTATCCAGCGCCTGTTCAATACGACCGCGGAAATCCGGTACCAAAATTTCGATTTTAATTCTCGGGTTGATACGACGCACTTCTTTCACACATTCGGCGAAATGCCCCGCACCGCGATCCGGTAAGTCATCACGATCTACCGAAGTAATCACCACATAGCGCAATTTCATATCCTGAATGGTTTCTGCTAATTTGCGCGGTTCTTCCGGATCCGGCGGCAGCGGTTTACCATGAGCAACGTCACAAAACGGACAACGACGAGTACAGATCGCTCCCAAAATCATAAAGGTGGCAGTACCGTGATTAAAACATTCGTGTAAATTTGGGCAAGAAGCTTCTTCACAAACTGAATGTAGCCCGTGTCTTCTCATGCCATTTTTAATACTGTCAATTTTTGCCGAATTTGCCGGCAATTTGATTTTCATCCATTCCGGTTTTTTCAGTAACTCTTGATCCGGGTTGATATTTTTGACTGGAATAATCGATGTTTTGGCGGCATCACGATATTTGACGCCACGCTCCATTTTAAACGGCGTATTCATTCAACCTTTCCTATAAATGTTAAAATTTTGTTATATTATTATAACCTAATAATTGTGTAAAGTATGCCACTAATTTTGGCACCACTTTATCGCAATCCGCCGCCGTTTTTGCGACAAAATCGGCTAATTGACACATTTCCAAGCCCGCATAACCGCAAGGATTAATATGATGAAATGGCGATAAATCCATATTAATATTCAACGCCAAGCCATGAAAAGAACAGCCGCGACGAATGCGCAAGCCCAAAGAGCAGATCTTTTTGCCATCCACATAAACCCCCGGCGCATCCGGTTTAGGATAGGAATTGATGCCATAATCCGCTAGGGTTTTTACCACCGATTGTTCAAGTGCGGTCACTAACTGGCGTACATTTAGCTCATTGCCATGCACTTTATGGCGTTTAACATCAATCAGCACATACATAATTTGTTGACCGGGACCATGATAAGTAATTTGTCCGCCACGATCGGTTTGAATAACCGGAATATTACTTTGCGTCAACAAATGCTCCGGCTTACCGGCAGAACCTTGGGTAAATACCGAAGGATGTTGCACCAGCCAAATTTCATCTGGCGTATTGGCATCACGTGTGTCAGTAAAATCTTGCATTTTGTGCCAAATTTCTTGATAGTCTTGTACACCCTGTTGACGAACAATCAGCGGAATATCTTGCATCACAGCCTCCTATTACAGCACCATTCTTACACCTGCAATTTTTGCCAATTCCTTGTATAACGTTTCAATTTGCTCAATATCTTCCGCATAAATATCCACAGAAACTGAATTGTAGGTTCCTTTGCTGCTGATATGTTGGCGAGGTTTGTGTTCACCGCGTGCGTAGCGACTGATCACCTCAACGACATCCTCCGCCAAATTCTCACGATTTACCCCCACCACCTTAAAGGTAAATGAACAAGGAAAGTCCAACAAATCTTTTAATTGTTTTTGTGGCATATCTTCAAGTTTAACGATTTTCTCATTTTGTGTTGTCATCTTTTTTCCTAAAAACTCATGTCATTTTGACCGCACTTTAGTTTTAGCGATCAGAAAAAGGATAAAGACGCGATCATAGCGTCCTTATCTTGGCTGAAGGTAAAACCTAAAATAAACTTTTTACGGTTAACACAATCCAGTCCCAGGCTTTACCAAAAATACCGCCTTCATTAACATCATTCATCACTTGCAAATTCACTTTCACAATATCTTTGCCATCTAATTGATAAATCACTTTTCCTACCGCTTGACCTTTGACCAACGGCGCTTCTAAGAATTTTTTATCTAATTCATAGCGGGTTTTCACATCAGCTTGACGACCTTTCGGCAGGGTAATAAAAGCATCCTGCAATACGCCTAATTGCACCTTATCGCTATCACCATAATACACGCTTTCTTCCGCAATCGGTTTATCCACGCTTAACGCTTTAAACGTTTCAAAATTCGCAAAGCCCCATTGCAACAGTTTTTTGCTTTCGACTTCGCGACCTTTATAAGTCGGCACGCCCATCACAACGGAAATCAAACGCATATTATTGCTATTGATGGCAGATGCAACTAAATTATAACCGGCTTTATCGGTGTGTCCGGTTTTCATTCCGTCCACATTTATGGTTTTATCCCATAATAATCCATTGCGATTCGGTTGTTTAATCTTATTAAACGTAAAATCTTTTTCCGCATAAATTTTATATTCTTCCGGTAAATCTCGGATAATATGCGCCCCGATAATTGCCATATCGCGCGCTGAAGAATATTGATTATCGTCATCTAATCCGTGTACGGTGGTGAAATGGGTATTTTTTAAACCAAACTGCGCCACAAATTTATTCATTTGATCGATAAATGCCGCCTCGGAGCCGGAAATATGTTCCGCCATCGCCACGGACGCATCATTCCCCGATACCACAATAATACCGCGATTTAAATCAGAGACTGACACTTGTTGATTAAGATTTAAAAACATTTTGGACGAACCCGGGAAATTTTTACCCCAAGCACTCTCACCGATCGTTACTAAATCATCATTATGAATTTTTCCTCGCTTTAACGCATCCCCCACCACATAGCTGGTCATCATTTTAGTTAAGGACGCTGGATATTGACGTTGATCCGAGTTTAATGACGCCAATATCGCACCGGAATTATAATCCATCAAAACGAACGTTTGAGCGTTCAATTCAGGTGCGGCAATACCATATTGCACATCTTCCGCCAAGGTTAAGGTTGGCAGAGATAATAATCCGGCAACAAAAGCTATTTTGGTTTTTTTAAATACGTTGTTTAACATCTAAAAATCCTATATTTAGTTATCACTATACACAATAAGTTGTTTTGCTTGGTTTAGTTTTTTCAACTGTGCTTTCAGTTGATTGATCTCATTTTGGTTTTTCAGCGGTCCAAAATGAATATCGTATTTGGATCCGTTTTGGGAAATCTCGGCTTTGACATTTTCTAACGCTAATCGGTCGATCAATTGCTCCGCCTGTTTTTTATTACTCACATTCAGCATACGCAATTTATAACCGCTTTGTTTACTTGCCTTTTCTTTTGCCTGATGGGAAATAGCAGCATTATCAATCCGCTGCGCCACTTCTTTGGTTTTTGCCGCTTTAGCTAACACTTCTGCTGCCGGACCGGAAATTTTTCCGCTACGATCAACGTGTAACGCCTCAATACGTACCTTTCCAAGACCGCTACCAATAATGCCGATTTCTTTGGCGGAGGCATAAGATAAATCAATAATGCGTTTATTGGAAAATGGACCGCGATCGTTAATTCGTACAATGACTTTGCGATTGTTACGCAAATTTGTCACCAACGCATAAGAATTTAGCGGAAGGGTTTTATGTGCAGCAGTATAGCGTGTTGGATGGTAGGGTTCGCCACTGGCGGTTCTACGTCCAGTAAATTTTTTGTGATAATAACTGGCAATACCTTCCTTACTATAATTTTTCGCGTTCTTGCTACTTTTGGTAGTATAAGTTTTTCCTTTAACTTGATAAGTATAGGTTTTAGTTGTAGCTGTTTGAGGTATCAGCTTAGGACCTTGAATACCATGATGCTTCTTTGTTGTTTGGGCGTTAGCCGACACAGCGATAGCACAGACTAAAAGTGCGGTCAAAAATTTCACTGTTTTGGTTAATCTCATAAAAATAGTCTCTAGGTTAAATTAATTAAAAATATAAATTGCATCTAACTATGATTGCGGCAATATTATTTAGTTCCATTAAAAAAACGCTATTTATGGGTATGAATAGACATAATCAAACCAAATCCCGCCATCAATGTAACAAACGAGGTTCCACCATAACTCACCAAAGGCAGCGGTACACCTACAACTGGCAAAATGCCACTCACCATCCCGACGTTAACAAACACATACACGAAAAAAATCAAAATCAAAGCACCAACCAAGGTACGCCCAAAGGCATTTTGTACATTAACGCTAATCATCAGCCCACGAGAAACAATAAAAATATAAATCGCCATTAAAATACAAAAACCAATCATACCATATTCTTCACTTAATACCGCAAAGATAAAATCCGTATGAGGTTCCGGCAAAAACTCCAGCTGCGATTGGGTACCTTGCATCAGGCCTTTGCCCCAAATGCCGCCTGAACCGATCGCAATTTTTGATTGTAAGATATGATAACCGGCGCTCAACGGATCTTTTTCCGGATCGAGCAAGGTGAGCACCCGCGTACGTTGATAATCATGCATTAAATAAAACCACATGATCGGAATAAACGCTGCCAAAGCAACTATCGCCGCAGAAATCAGCCTCCAACTCATGCCCGCCAGGAAAACCACAAAAAACCCTGAAACGCAGACCAAAATGGAAGTTCCCAAATCCGGCTGAATCGCCACCAATAATGTTGGCACAATAATCAGCAATAAGGCGATAAAGGTATCTTTTAAGCTCGGCGGTAACATACGTTTTCCCAAATAACTCGCCACCATCAAAGGTACAGATAACTTCACAATTTCAGAAGGTTGAAAACGAAATATGCCTAAATCCAGCCAGCGTTGCGCCCCTTTACTTATCGAACCGACTAAATCCACCAAAATTAACAAAATAATTCCCATTCCAAATAAATAAGGAGCAATCCGTTGATAAAATTTAGGTGGAAATTGTGCCATCACCAACATCACGGTAAAACCTAAAGCGACTTGGATAAGACGATTTTTAAACATATTTTCGTTACCGCCAGAGGCACTGTATAACACCACTAATCCCAATCCGGAAATCACCACTAAGCCGAGAAATAGCCAAAAATCAATATGTAATCGTCGCCACAAAAAAAGCCAACTATTTTTCTCCTCCATTATGGGGCCTCTCCTTTTTGTTTGTCAGCTTGCTGCCGACTAACTTCCGGTAATCGAATATTCAAATAATACTCCATAATACTACGCACTACAGGTCCGGCATTACTACCGCCACCACCGGCATTTTCCAATATCACCGTTACTATTATCTTAGGATTTTCATAGGGCGCATAGCCGATAAACCAAGCATGATCATGCAGTTCTTTTACCAAATTGCCGGCATTATATGTCTGATTTTCTTTCAAGCTAAATACTTGTGCAGTTCCGGATTTACCGGCGACATGAAAATTCGTACCTAAGAACAGTTTCCGCCCCGTCCCATTCGCGGCATTAATCACATTAAACATACCACGTTTCGCTATATCCCAAAAAGCTTGCTTAGGTTCATTAATATCCTCATATAACAAAGGGTCTTTGTAATATACAATTTGATCGCCTTCAATATAGTGCATCAGATGAGGTGTGTTAATCTTACCGTTATTGACCAATATGGCGAGAGCCTTGGCAACCTGCAATGGCGTAGCAATCCAATACCCCTGCCCAATACCAATTGAAATTGTATCCCCTTGAACCCAAGGTTTTTTATATTTTTTCTGTTTCCAATCACGCGTTGGCATAATACCGGAAGTTTCTTCTAAAATATCAATACCGGTTGGTTCACCAAAGCCAAAACGCTTCATCCAAGCCGACATACGATCAATTCCAAGATTATAGGCAACTTGATAAAAATACGTATCCGACGATTCCGCAATCGCCTTGTTTAAATCCGTGTTACCGTGTCCTGAGCGTTTCCAGTCTCTAAAGCGTTTGGTCGAACCGGGTAAAATCCAATAACCCGGGTCAAACACCGTCGTAGACGGGGTGACGACATTTTCTTGCAATGCCGCCACCGACATAAAAGGTTTGATGGTAGATGCCGGCGGATAGGCACCTTGTGTCGCGCGGCTATACAGTGGGCGATTAACGTCTTCCAATAAACGCTTATAATCTGCACTGGAAATTCCGCCAACAAATAAATTGTTATCGTAGGTCGGCGTGGAAACCATAGCCAACACGCTACTGTCTTTCGGATCCAGCACCACCACCGCTCCCTTGCGGTTACCCAATAAATTGAAAATATAACGTTGCAATTCCAAATCAATGGTCAAATGAATACTTTTCCCTGCCACTGCCGGCTGCTCGCGCAGTTTACGAATCACTTTTCCGCGGTTATTCACTTCTACTTCTTCAAAACCGACGGTACCGTGCAATTCGTCCTCATAATAACGCTCAATTCCTAATTTACCGATATCCGAAGTACCCGCATAATTGGCGTATTTATCTTTATTTTTCAAACGTTCTACATCTTTATCGTTGAGTTTCGCCACATAGCCCAAAATATGCGTCAACGGTTCGCCATACAGATAATGCCGTTTAAAATAAGGTTTGACCTCTAAACTCGGAAATTTATATTGATTAACCGCAAAACGAGCAATTTGTTCTTCGGTCAAATCAGATTTCAACAAAATTGGCGTATAACGTGAAGATCGGCGACGTTCTTTGCGAAAATTCTCAATATCGGCAGCATTTAACCCCACAACCAATTTTAACTCTTCAAAAGTGCGGTCTAAATTTTCCACTTTTTCCGGCACAATATACAACCCGAAAAAAGTCAAGTTTTCCGCCAACAATTTCCCATAACGATCATAAATTAATCCGCGCGTTGGCGACAAAGGCAATAATTTAATGCGATTCCCGTTGGAGCGGGTTTGATAGGTTTCGTAATTAATGACTTGAAGATGATATAAATTGGTAAACAAAATTGCAGACAATCCCAGCACGCCGATAAAGGAAATTAACGCTCGACGGGCAAACAAATTCCGCTCCGCTTTTTTGTCACGAATCGGATCTTGAGGCGGTTGAGAAAGCCATTTTTTCAAGTTCATGGAATGTTTCTCAAATTATTCGCGGTGATAAGGATGATTTGTAGTCAACGACCAAGCGCGATACAAACTTTCCGCCACGACTACGCGCACTAACGGATGCGGTAACGTTAGTGGCGATAACGACCAACTTTGCTCCGCTGCCGCTTTACATTCGGCGGACAACCCCTCAGGTCCACCAATCAATAAACACAGATCGCGCCCGTCATTTTTCCAAGCTTCCAATTGTTGCGCCAGTTGCTCCGTAGTCCAAGGCTTACCCGGAATATCCAAGGTAACAATTTTCCCCTTACCACAAGCCGCCAACATGGCTTTTCCTTCTTGATCCAAAATGCGCTTAATATCCGCATTTTTGCCACGTTTTCCAGCAGGAATTTCAATCAGCTCAAAAGGCATTTCTTTTGGGAAACGGCGTTGGTATTCTTCAAACCCGGCGGTGACCCACGCCGGCATTTTGGTGCCTACTGCAATCAATTGAATTTTCATGGCACCAAACTATGCCCAAAGTTTTTCTAATTGATACAATTCGCGACTGTCTGCCTGCAAGATATGCACCATGGCTTGACCAAAATCCACCACAATCCAATCGGCAGTGGCTTTACCTTCCTCGCCAAAGGTCTCAAATCCCGCTTGTTTACTTTCATCAATTAATTTTTGCGCCAACGAAGATACATGGCGGCCGGATGTTCCGGTACAAATAATCATATCGTCAGTAATCGACGATTTACCACGCACATCAATGGTTAAAATGTCCGCAGCTTTTAAATCATCCAATGTATTGACTAAAAAATCGACTAAATTCATCACTCTTGTTCATGGGTTATGGTTAAAATAAAGGGGATAATTCTAACACGAGAAACCCCGGATAGGAACGAAAGATACATATTTAAGCAGGAAATTGATAAAACAGCGCCAAAAATGACCGCACTTTACGACGTCGCGTCAATAAAGTGCGGTGGGTTTTAGAAACGTTTTTTAAACGGACGAGAATTGCCGCGCGCATTACTGCGACTATTATTATGCGCATTGGTGCGATTTAACGGTTGCGCGCGTTTTAAGTGCAACGGTTTTGGCAAATCGGTTAACAAGGCATTCGGGTCATATTGACTGACAGGAATAGAATGCCCGATATATTCTTCAATTGCTGGTAAATTTATGGCGTATTCTTCGCAGGCAAAACTGATCGAGACGCCGCTTTCGCCCGCGCGCCCAGTGCGTCCAATACGATGCACATAATCCTCCCGATCATCCGGCAAGTCATAATTGAACACATGACTGACATCAGGAATATGCAGGCCGCGCGCCGCCACATCCGTTGCCACCAAAATATCCAGTGCTCCGTCGGTAAATTGTTTCAACAGGCTTAAACGTTTTTTCTGTACAACATCACCGGTGAGCAAACCGACGCGATTCCCATCCGCCGCTAAATACCCCCAAATTTCTTCGCAACGATGTTTAGTATTCGCAAATACAATACAACGCTGCGGCCATTCTTCTTCGAGCAGGGTCATCAACAATGCCATCTTATCTTGATTAGACGGATAGAATAATTCTTCTTTAATGTGGTGACCGGTTTTTTGCAAGGGCTCGATTTCCACATATTGCGGATCATTCATATCTTCAAAGGCAAGCTCCCGTACTTTGTAAGACAGTGTGGCAGAAAATAACATAGTCAAGCGTTGTTGCGCCGGCGGGCATTTGCGCAATAAATAGCGAATATCTTTAATAAAACCCAGATCAAACATCCTATCCGCTTCATCCAGCACCACCACTTGAATGTGATCCAAGCGAATAATCCCTTGCTTGACATAATCAATCACCCGTCCAGTCGTACCGATCAAAATATCCACGCCTTGATCAATGGCTTTTAATTGTTTCTCGTAACCGTCTCCGCCATACGCCAAAGCGGTCTTCAAGCCGCTGACTTGCGTGAAAATGGTGGCATCATGATCAATTTGCACCGCCAATTCGCGGGTCGGCGCCAAAATTAGCGCGCGCGGTTGGGAAGTTACTTTGCCCGTATTTTGCAATAAATGATGAAAAGTGGCGGTCAAAAACGCCATGGTTTTTCCTGTTCCGGTTTGTGCCTGTCCTGCCACATCATGTCCCTGCAAACTCACGGGCAAAGACAATGCCTGAATCGGTGTACAATATTTAAACCCCTGCTGCTGCAAGGCTTGCAAGAGGGTTGGGTGTAAAGGTAAATCAGCAAAACGGCACTGACTTAAATGATGATTTTGCATAATAAAGTCTATTTTATTGAAAATTTGTGCCTAAGCATATCATGAAGTCAAAAAATCCCCAAAAAGGACCGCACTTTTTATAAAAACTTGTAGAATAACTAGACAGTATAGAGATTTAATGATAATTTACCCCTTGTCTATCGCCCTTAAAAAGGCAATTCAAATAAATTTACAACATCCAATCTAATGACATTTCAATTATGCATTTAACAGAACTTAAAAATACACCGGTCTCTGAATTGGTGGCTCTTGGCGAAGGGCAAATGGGCTTAGAAAATTTAGCTCGCTTACGCAAACAAGACATGGTATTCGCAATTCTGAAACAACACGCTAAAAGCGGTGAAGACATTTTTGGCGGCGGTGTGTTGGAAATTCTTCCTGACGGTTTCGGCTTTTTGCGTTCAGCCGACAGTTCTTATTTAGCCGGTCCGGATGATATTTATGTCTCTCCAAGTCAAATTCGTCGTTTTAACTTGCAAACCGGTGACAAAATTGAAGGTAAAATTCGCCCGCCAAAAGACGGAGAACGCTATTTTGCCCTCCTTAAAGTGGATCAGGTCAACGACGACAAACCGGAAGTTTCCCGCAGCAAAATCCTTTTCGAAAACTTAACGCCTCTTCATGCCAACTCCCGTTTAAGAATGGAACGCGGTAACGGTTCGACCGAAGATTTAACCGCGCGTATTTTAGATTTGGCATCACCTATTGGGAAAGGACAACGCGGTCTTATCGTTGCGCCACCTAAAGCGGGTAAAACCATGTTGTTGCAAAATATTGCGCAAAGTATCACCCACAATTATCCGGAGTGCGAGCTGATTGTGTTGTTGATTGATGAGCGTCCGGAAGAAGTCACGGAAATGCAGCGTTCAGTAAAAGGCGAAGTCATTGCCTCTACCTTCGACGAACCCGCCGCACGTCATGTTCAGGTAGCAGAAATGGTGATCGAAAAGGCAAAGCGTTCAGTAGAACATAAAAAAGACGTGATCATTTTACTCGACTCCATCACTCGTTTAGCGCGCGCTTACAATACGGTCACTCCGGCTTCCGGCAAAATATTATCCGGCGGGGTGGATGCCAACGCCTTGCATCGTCCAAAACGTTTTTTCGGGGCAGCGCGTAACGTAGAAGAAGGCGGCAGCTTAACTATTATTGCTACCGCTTTAGTGGATACCGGCTCTAAAATGGATGAAGTTATCTTTGAAGAGTTCAAAGGAACAGGTAACATGGAATTACACTTATCCCGCAAAATCGCGGAAAAACGTGTCTTCCCGGCAATTGATTTCAACCGCTCCGGTACTCGTAAAGAAGATTTACTCACTACTCCTGAAGAATTGCAAAAAATGTGGATTTTACGCAAAATCCTTAATCCAATGGGTGAAGTGGAAGCCATGGAATTCCTCATTGATAAATTAATGATTGCGAAAACCAACGAAGAATTCTTTGAAATTATGAAACGTTCATAACCTTAAATCACATTTTTTGATCTAACCCCTAAAAATTAGATCGTTATTCAAAGGGCTGATTTTGATATCATATCAAACTCAGCCCTTTTAGTTTTAATTGAATTCGTTCTGCATTATAGTACACCTCATCATTGTTTACTTGTTCAAGTTCACCAATGTTCTCAAAAATTTCCTTTCAGGCATTTTTACTTATCCCAGATAAGATGACGTGTCATACTAAATTGTGATGCGTGCAAGCGAATAAAGCTCGCAAACAACTCTATAATGATAAAAAAGATTAAAATACAATGAGTTATACAATGAACAAGATAAAATCGCTCTTTAGCGTTAAAACTCATGTGATTTGCTGATGTATTTCTGTTAAAATCCTGACCGCACTTTTATGTGGACAAAAGTGCGGTGAATTTTACTCGTGGTTCGCAATCCATCCCACGCAAAAAAACTAGGAAAACTATGCAAATTTCAAAAATTTTAAATCCCAATAACGACCGTAAAGCGGTTGTCATTTTTTCCGGTGGACAAGACTCTACAACCTGTTTACTGCTCACCATTGAAGAATATGGCGTAGAAAATGTTCATGCCATGACTTTCCAATATGGTCAACGTCACCATATCGAATTGCAAAAAGCCCAATGGATTTGCCAAGATTTAGGCGTAAAGCAGCATATTTTAGATATGACTGCTATGCAGGTTTTCGCGCCCAATGCCATGATGAACGAAACGAAAATCGTGAAAAACGAAAAAGGCGTGCCTAATACGATGGTGGACGGGCGTAATGCCTTGTTTTTACTTTACGCCGCGATTTACGCCAAAAGCCAAGGCATGACAGATATTATCACGGGTGTTTGCGAAACAGATTTTAGCAGTTATCCCGATTGTCGTGATGTGTTTATTAAATCCATGAACGTCACCTTGAATTTATCCATGGACTATAATTTTAATATTCGCACTCCGTTGATGTATTTAACCAAAGCACAAACGTGGCAACTTGCTGATGATTTAGGTCGCTTGGATTATGTGCGCGAGCATACCCATACTTGTTATGTGGGCGTGGATGGCGGTTGCGGCGAATGCCCAAGCTGTATTTTGCGCGAAAAAGGGTTGGCAGAATATTTAGCGCAAAAAAGTGCGGTAAAAAATGTTTAAGGTTTCAAAAGAATTTAGTTTTGATATGGCGCATATTTTGGACGGTCATGACGGCAAGTGCCAAAATTTACACGGTCATACTTATAAACTTCAAGTAGAAGTCAGCGGCGATTTAGTGCCGGACGGTGCAAAAAAAGGCATGGTGGTGGATTTTACTGATGTGAAAACCGTGGTGAAAGAAGCGATTTTAGATCCTATGGATCACGCCTTTATCTACGACACCACCAGCGAGCGCGAATGCAAAATCGCCGCGTTGCTCAATGAGTTAAACTCAAAAACCTTTGGTATTCCTGTGCGCACGACTGCGGAAGAAATGGCACGTTTTATGTTTAACCGCTTGAAAGGCAAACTATCGATTTCAGCAATTCGCTTGTGGGAAACGCCCACGTCATTTTGTGAGTATCGCGAATGAGTTTGCTCATTAACGCCCCCTGTTTCCCTATTGTAGAAATCTTTGAAAGCCTGCAAGGGGAAGGGGCGAACACGGGTATGCCGAGCATTTTTGTGCGCCTTGGCAAATGCAACTTGGCTTGCCCTTGGTGCGATACCAATTACAATAAATTTGAGCCATGGACGTTAAGCCAAATTCTCGCCAAAGTGCAGTCATTTTCGGCGAAAAATGTCATCATCACCGGCGGCGAACCTACTATTCACCCTAAAATAGTGCTGTTACTTGATGAACTCAAAAAAGATGGGTATTTCCTTGCCATTGAAACCAATGGTCTAAAAGAAATTCCGTCTCAAATTGATTATATCGCCACTAGTCCCAAAGCCATGTACGCAGAAAAATACCAACGTCGCTGCATCAAAAAAGCCAACGAAGTGCGTATTGTGATGGATGCCGACGCCCGTGAGTTTTGTGAGTTTATTGAAAGGAAAATTAGCGCCGACTATTATTTCCTCAGTCCTTGTGAAGTAGATGGTAAAATGAACCTACACGAAACTATCCAATTACTCGGCGAACTTAATGCGCGCCCTAATAAACCAAAATGGTTGTTGAATATTCAAACCCATAAATTGATTGGGATTGAGTAAAAAAGAAGTCAAAAAACTGCGGTCAAAATTCTTGATGTTTTTTAACCGCACTTTAAAACGGAAATTAGCCCATCCGTCCTTTGATATAGTCTTCCCGTTTTTTGGTTTTGTGGCTCGAAGATTTTTTTCGTTTCGTCGATTACCATGGTGTAATCCTGTTTTCCCCTCATGTCCGCTCATGTACGCAATCAGCAATCTTGAACAAGCCAAAACCAATGTGGTAATTAAGAAAGGGACTGTAGTAGATTAGCATAACTGATATACTACAGTCCCAAAAAGAAATATGACAATTTGATGACAACAATGTAAATCAATCAATAAAAAGATGACGTAAAGTACGGTCATTTTTGAACTATTTTTAAACCATATTGACTAAGAGTCAATTTACTGAAAGAAAGGAAAATGAAGATGAAATTAAAACATATTGCCTTTATTTTAATGGCGGCATTGCCCATGAGCCTCTCTGCGAATACCTCACCTGCCGGCACTATTAAAAACGGAAATATCGTGAGTTTTAGTACGGAAGTTGAAAAAGAGGCAGCTCAAGATTTATTACAAGCCACTCTGTTTATTCAAGTTGAAAACGCCACTCTCCCGAAAGCCAATCAGGAAGTAAACAGTAAAATTAACCAAGCGCTTGAGATGATTAAAGCGCAAAGTGCGGTGGAAATTAAACAAAATTCGCGCAACACTTATGTGCGCTATAACCAACAAGGCAAACAAAACGGTTGGGTAGCGTCAGGACAATTGGTATTACAAAGTGCCGACAGCGAAGCCTTATCCAAAATACTATCCGATCTTGACGGTATTTTAGCGATTTCTTCTGTGAACGCGCTGGTTTCGCCAGAAACTATCGCTAAATCCGAAGATGAATTGACCGCGAAGGTGCTGAAAAAATTTGAGCGACAAGCGCAATTAATTAAAACCACGCTGAAAGCCAAAGATTATGCGATTGTGGAGTTAATTTTAACCTCGCCGATAGAAAATGACGACATGGTCGCCAGACCATATGGCGCAATGGCGCGGGTGGCGAAAGCGGATGGTGGTTTCGTGAATCTGGAACAAGGGAAAACCCGTCTAAAAGCGCGTCTTGATGCCAAAATTGAATTAGTGAAGTAATAATGACAGGTTAGCGGATTTCCGCTACAATGAAGCGATTTTAACCAGCAATGAGGTAATGATGAAAGTTGCAAAAAATATCGTGGTAAGCATTGCTTACCAAGTTCGCACCGAAGATGGCGTATTGGTAGATGAAGCGCCGACAAATCAACCGTTAGAATACTTACAAGGTCACAATAATTTAGTGATTGGTCTTGAAAATGCGTTAGAAGGAAAAGCAATCGGCGATAAATTTGAAGTACGCGTAAAACCGGGAGAGGCTTACGGTGAATACAACGAAAATATGGTACAACGCGTACCGAAAGACGTTTTTGTCGGTGTTGATGAATTAGTAGTCGGTATGCGTTTTATCGCTGATACGGATATGGGTCCCTTACCGGTGGTGATCACTGAAGTGGGCGAAACTGATGTGGTAGTTGACGGAAACCATATGCTCGCCGGTCAAGAATTATTATTTACCGTTGAAGTTGTTGCAACGCGAGAAGCTACATTAGAAGAAATTGCCCACGGTCATATTCACCAAGAAGATGGCTGCTGTGGCGCTCACCATCATGACAGTGATGAAGCAGGTCATGGTTGCGGTTGTGGCGGACATCACCATCATCACGGACATGATCACCACGATCATGACCATAACGGTTGCTGCAACGGAAAAGGTGGCTGCAAACATTAATTGAGAAAATGGCGCGCACACAATATAGGGCACCATTAGCGATAAAACGCGTAAAAAAATTGACTGCACTTTATTTCATTGAGCAAAAGTGCGGTCATTTTTATGACAATTCTTCTCTTAATTTATACGATAGTCCATAGCAAGATGGCGAGTAATTGTGGCGAGATGATCCGCAAAAACATGACTAACGGATACACCGTCGCATAAGATAATGCCGCCGCACCACTGTCTTCTTTAATCGCATTAGCAAATGCTAACGCCGGCGGATCCGTCATGGAACCTGCTAATAATCCGCATAGGGTTAAATAGTTTAATTTTAAATATAAACGTGCCAAAATCCCGACAAACATTAACGGAATAAACGTAATAAGCGCACCATATCCCATCCACTCCAAGCCACTTCCATGAACAAAAGTCGCCACAAAATTACCACCGGATTTAAGCCCGACTACGGATAAAAATAATACAATACCGATCTCGCGTAACGCCAAGTTAGCGCTTGGCGGCATAAACCAATAAAGTTTGCCGATACTGCCAATACGCGCAAGAATTAAAGCAATCACTAACGGCCCGCCTGCCAAACCGAGCTTTAAAGCAACCGGAAAGCCAGGAACATAAAACGGAATAGATCCTAACAATACGCCAAGCCCAATACCGATAAACACCGGTAACATTTGTACATGTTGTAATTTTTGCTGTGCATTGCCAATAATTGCAATAGCATGCCCAATCAAATCAGAACGACCAACAACGTGCAAGACATCCCCAAATTGCAACGTAGTATTCGCTGTCGGGACAAGCTCTACCCCGGCGCGATTGAGACGCGAAATCACTACACCGTATTTTTGATGAATACCTAAACCTTTTATTCGTTTACCCAACACTTTTTCATTGGTCACCACAATGCGTTCGGAACGTAAATCACCACTCAATGTTGCCATTGGCACATCAACCTCTTCACCAATCACCAAGCGCATTTTTTTCAAAGCTTGAATTTCGCCCACGATATGCAATAAATCACCTTGGTAAATAGGGGTGTCCGCTTTAGGTACACAAATACTCTCTTCCCGCTTCAGCCGAGAGCAAACTACATCTTTATTATCAAAACCGGGAATATCAATAAGATGCAAACCATTTATATTAGGGTTAGTGACTTTAACATTCATGGAACGCAATATTTCTTTATCTTGTCCACTTTCTTTTTGAAAGCCAAGTGCTTCTTCTTCGACTTTTATTTTAAAAAATAGACGAACCAACCACATGGTCAACAAAATTCCACAAATCCCAAACGGATACGCAACCGCATATGCCATCCCCATAGTTTCAGTCAAATTACTCATGCCCAATTCGGATAAAATTTGTTGCCCCGCCCCAAGAGAAGGTGTATTAGTTACTGCACCGGAATAAATCCCTAAAATAATATCTAATGGAACATCCCCAACTTTATACAAGACTACGACACTTAATGCCCCCACTAAAACAATCAGTGCTGCAAGTCCGTTAAGTTTCAACCCTGACTGTCTTAAGGAAGAAAAAAAACCCGGACCAACCTGAATTCCAATAGTATAAACAAACAGGATTAAACCAAATTCTTGGATAAAGTGCATCGTATGAGCTTCTAATACCAATCCGTATTGACGGGTAAAATGTCCAACAATAATACCGCCAAACAGTACACCGCCAATCCCTAATCCAACGCCTCTAATTTTCCAAGAACCAATCCACAGTCCGATAACTGCAACAAGGGCAAGAAGACTGATGGTGATTGCAATATCACTCATATTTACCTCTTATGACAAAATTTATAAAAAATAACTAATAAGAATTATAACAAGCTCCTTTGGACAAATAAGCAAACAAATATAAAAAGTTGAACGTTTATCACATTTTTCTTGTCAAAGAGATGGTTTTTTTTAACAATATTTGAACAAACACTTGTCTGGCAAATCAAATTTTGCCACAAAAACAATTTTTATTGAGAACAGATCATGAATTGGATTGAAGAATTTTTTACCTCATTACTTTGGATTTTTAAAAGTCTGACAATTACCGGCATTATTTTCACCATTATGCTCGTCATTTTGGCAAAAACAACTCGCTGGGGACACCAGTTTTGGCTACTCGCTCAAGGTTATCTCTCCCCGAAAAACGGGTTAAAACCTATCGGTTATTTCTTTATTATTGTATTTTTTAATTTATTATCTGTACGCTTAGATATTTTATTTTCCAATTGGTATAACACCATGTACAGTTCATTACAAGAAATGAACGCAAAGGTATTTTGGCAACAAATGTTTGTTTTCTCGGGACTTGCGGCGGTGCACGTCATAAACGTCTTATTGACATATTATTTAACGCAACGTTTTACCATTCAATGGCGAACTTGGTTAAATGAAAAAATGTTAGCACAATGGACTGAAAATCAAGCATATTATAAAACCCAATTTCTGACAACGCAGCTTGATAACCCGGATCAACGTATTCAGCAAGATATTGTTTCCTACGTATCCAGTTCCATCGATTTTGCAACCGGCGTGATTTCATCCTCAGTATCATTAGTAGCATTTACCCTTATTTTATGGGATCTCTCCGGTCCGATGACTATTGCCGGCGTAAATATCCCACATACAATGGTGTTTTTAGTGTTTATTTATGCATTGATTAGTAGTGTATTGGCATTTAAAATTGGGCGTCCATTAATTACGCTAAATTTTATGAACGAACACTTAAATGCAAACTATCGTTATTCCCTCATTCGCTTAAAAGAATATGCTGAGAGCATTGCCTTTTATCGCGGTGAAAAAGCGGAAAAAAGTTTACTACTGAAACAATTTGAGAAAGTCATCCATAATGTATGGCAAATGACCTATAGAACTTTAAAATTATCAGGTTTTAACTTGATCGTTTCACAAGTATCAGTAATTTTTCCATTTATTATTCAAGCCACCCGTTATTTCAGTGAACAAATTAAATTAGGTGATCTGGTCCAAACTGCTCAAGCATTTGGTAAAGTTCAAAAGGCACTTTCGTTTTATCGTAACTCATACGATAGTTTTACCGCTTACCTAGCAGTACTGGATCGTCTAACCGGTTTTCACAGCGCCATTGAACTAAGCCACCAAGCATCGCAAACAAAGTTACAACATTCACCGCAACAAGTAGTGTTTAAAAATTTAGATGTTAATACACCGGACGGTGAACCTCTAATAAAATCGCTAAATTTTATTTTAAACCAAGGCAACTCTTTGTTAATTCAAGGTCCATCAGGTGTGGGAAAAACCACATTACTCCGTACGGCTGCCGGTTTATGGTCATATTCGGAAGGCTATATTGCTTGCCCACAAGATAATACCTTATTTCTGTCCCAAAAGCCCTATTTACCGCAAGGGCGTTTAATCGACACTTTATATTATCCGAAAGCTACACCGGAAAATGTCAATCTTGCAAAAGCCCAAGAGATCGTAAAAAAAGTACAACTCGGACATTTAGCGGAGAAATTGGAGCAAGAAAACGATTGGACAAGAATATTATCCTTGGGAGAGCAACAACGCCTTGCTTTTGCTCGCTTGTTATTACATAAACCAAGTGTTGCTTTTTTGGATGAAGCCACTGCCAGCATGGATGAAGGATTAGAGGATGCAATGTATCAACTAATCCGTACAGCGCTTCCTCAAACCATTATTATCAGCGTTGGCCATCGCTCCACCCTACAAAGTCACCACCAACAACATCTACGTATTAACCCAGATAAGAGTTGGCAGTTATTAACGCATTGATCACTTTTCTTATATCACAAATTATGCTCCCAATCCATTTATTGAATTGGGAGCAATCAGAACTTGTGAAAAAAGTACCGCACTTTGCCTAAAGTGCGGTACTTTTTAGTGAAATATCAACAAAACCCTTACTTTCAGCAAGGGTTTTTATCTTCGTTAAATGAGAGGTTATTCCTCGTCCACCATATTCAACATTTCAGCTAAACTCGCGGTCGCATCTTCTGCAGTCATCGTAAACTCCTCTGCAATCGCCTCCTCATCTTCGACAGAAAATCTTACCGGTACTTCCTCTTCAACAAAGCCATTTGTTTTATTTTTCAAACGGTTTTGATGATAAGCAAAACCGGTACCTGCCGGAATTAAGCGACCAACGATAACATTCTCTTTCAAGCCACGCAATTCATCACGTTTACCCGCCACCGCTGCCTCGGTAAGCACGCGCGTGGTTTCTTGGAATGATGCCGCAGAAATAAAGGATTCCGTTGCCAATGACGCTTTAGTAATGCCCAGCAATTCACGTTCAAATTCCACCAACGGTTTGCCTTCAGCTTCACGTTGACGGTTAACAATTTTCACACGTGCCACTTCCACCTGCTCACCCTCTAAGAATTCAGAATCGTAAGCTTGGGTGATGATTCCTTTACGCAACATTTGACGCACGATAACTTCGATATGTTTATCGTTAATTTTTACCCCTTGTAAACGGTAAACTTCTTGTACTTCGTTAACAATATAATTGGTTACCGCGTGTACACCACGTAAGCGTAAGATATCATGTGGCGTTTCCGCACCGTCGGAGATTAAATCACCACGTTGTACCATTTCGCCTTCAAATACGTTCAATTGACGCCATTTTGGAATCATTTCTTCGTATACTTCGCCACCATCTGTCGGTGTAATTAACAGGCGACGTTTACCTTTGGTTTCTTTACCGAAGGAAACAATACCTGAAATTTCCGCTAAAATTGCCGGTTCTTTCGGTTTACGCGCTTCGAAAAGATCTGCCACGCGCGGAAGCCCCCCGGTAATATCCTTGGTTCCCACGGATTCTTGCGGAATACGTGACAAGGCAATACCGATATGCACTTCGGCACCGTCGTCTAAGGTAACAATCGCTTTACCCGGTAAGAAGTATTGCGCCGCGACATCAGTACCCGGAATAACAATATCATTACCTTGTGCATCAACTAATTTCAATGCCGGACGTAAATCTTTACCGGCTGTCGCACGTTCTCCCACATCTTGCACCACGATAGAAGACAAACCGGTTAACTCATCAGTTTGACGAGTAACTGTCAAGCCATCAACAATATCTACGAATTTCACAAAACCGCTTACTTCTGAAATAACCGGCATCGTATGTGGATCCCAGTTTGCCACGATTTCACCGGCATCTACTGCTTGACCGTCGCCTTTATTTAAGATAGCACCATAAGGTACTTTATAATGCTCTTTGGTACGACCAAAAGCATCAATAACGGTTAGCTCCGTATTACGTGAAGTGACAACCAATTTACCTTCATTATTTGTTACAAATTTCACATTCGTCAAACGTAAGGTACCGGTATTCTTCACTTGAATACTGGACTCTTTTGCTGCCGCAGATGCCGCACCACCGATATGGAACGTACGCATGGTTAACTGTGTACCAGGCTCGCCGATAGATTGAGCCGCAATTACCCCAACTGCTTCACCTTGGTTAATCAAATGCCCACGAGCAAGATCGCGACCATAACATTTCGCACAAACACCGAAGTCAGTATTACAGGTCACTACAGAACGCACTTTAATGCTATCCACAGAGTTAGCATCAATTACGTCACACAATTTTTCGTCCAACAAGGTGTTACGTGGAATTAATACTTCGTCGGTACCCGGTTTTAAGATGTCTTCTGCCGCCACACGACCTAATACACGATCACGCAAGGCTTCTTTAACATCTCCCCCTTCGATCAATGGTGTCATCACAATGCCTTCGTGAGTACCGCAGTCATCTTCTATGATCACCAAGTCTTGTGCTACATCAACCAAACGACGGGTCAAATAACCGGAGTTCGCTGTTTTCAACGCAGTATCCGCAAGCCCTTTACGTGCACCGTGGGTAGAAATAAAGTATTGTAAAACGTTCAAGCCTTCACGGAAGTTTGCAGTAATCGGGGTTTCGATAATCGAACCGTCTGGACGTGCCATCAAACCACGCATCCCCGCTAACTGACGAATCTGCGCTGCAGAACCACGTGCCCCAGAATCTGCCATCATAAAGATGCTGTTGAAAGAGGATTGTTTTTCCAATTCACCATGACGGTTCACCACTTCTTCGGAAGATAAGTTTTCCATCATTGCTTTAGCAACACGCTCATTAGCCGCAGCCCAAATATCGATCACTTTATTATAACGTTCACCCGCTGTGACAAGCCCTGATTGGAATTGCTCTTGAATTTCAGCCACTTCTTCTTCCGCCGCAGAAATAATTTCATATTTTTTCGCCGGAATAACCATATCGTCAATGCCGACGGAAGAACCGGAACGTGCCGCATAAGCGAAACCGGTGTACATGATTTGGTCAGCAAACAATACACTTGGTTTCAAACCTAAACGACGATAACTTTCGTTGATCAATTTTGAGATCGCTTTTTTACCCAAGGTTTGGTTGAACAAACTAAATGGCATTCCTTTTGGCGCGATCATCCATAAAATAGCACGACCGACGGTAGTATCCACCAAGTTAGTTTGTGCTACCCATTCATTTGCCGTATTTTTCACATATTCTGTAATACGCACTTTCACGCGAGAATGCAATTCCGCTTCACCGGTACGATAAGCTTTTTCCGCTTCACACGGATCTTGCAATAACATTCCTTCGCCTTTACCGTTTACTTTGTCGCGCGTCATATAATATAAACCTAAGACCACGTCTTGCGACGGAACGATAATTGGCTCACCGTTTGCTGGTGATAAAATATTGTTGGTTGACATCATTAACGCACGCGCTTCTAATTGCGCTTCAAGTGTTAATGGAACATGAACCGCCATTTGGTCTCCATCAAAGTCCGCGTTAAACGCCGCACAAACAAGCGGGTGTAACTGGATCGCTTTACCTTCGATCAAAATCGGCTCAAAGGCTTGAATACCCAAACGGTGCAAGGTTGGCGCACGGTTTAACAGGATTGGGTGTTCGCGAATTACTTCCGCAAGAATATCCCAAACAATCGCATCTTCACGCTCAACCATTTTCTTAGCGGCTTTAATTGTCGTCGCAAAACCGCGACTTTCTAATTTCGCATAAATAAATGGACGGAATAATTCCAACGCCATTTTTTTCGGCAAACCGCATTGATGTAGATGCAAGTATGGTCCTACGGTAATTACGGAACGCCCCGAATAATCAACACGTTTACCTAATAAGTTTTGACGGAAACGACCTTGTTTACCTTTGATCATATCCGCAAGCGATTTTAACGGACGACGGTTAGAACCAGTGATAGCACGACCACGACGACCATTATCTAATAACGCATCTACTGATTCTTGCAACATCCGTTTTTCATTACGCACGATAATATCCGGCGCAATCAAATCTAAAAGACGTTTTAAACGGTTGTTACGGTTGATCACGCGACGATATAAATCGTTCAAATCTGAAGTTGCGAAACGACCGCCGTCTAAAGGAACTAATGGGCGTAAATCCGGTGGTAATACTGGCAATACAGTTAGCACCATCCACTCCGGTTTATTGCCGGATTGAACAAAGGCTTCTAATAATTTCAAACGCTTAGTGATTTTTTTACGTTTTGTTTCAGAGTTGGTTTCTTGCAATTCTTCACGTAAATTTTCGCATTCTGCTTCTAAATCCATGTCACGCAACAAGGCTTGGATGGCTTCTGCCCCCATTTTAGCATCAAATTCATCTTGCCAACGATCTTCCGCTTCCATAAATTGTTCTTCAGTTAACAATTGTCCACGTTCCAGATCGGTCATGCCCGGCTCGATCACAATATAAGATTCAAAATAAAGCACACGTTCGATATCGCGCAATGGCATATCTAATAATAAACCGATACGGGATGGAAGTGATTTTAAAAACCAAATATGTGCTACCGGGGAAGCAAGTTCAATATGTCCCATGCGTTCACGACGAACTTTGGCTTGGGTAACTTCAACACCACATTTTTCACAAATTACACCACGGTGTTTTAAACGTTTATATTTACCGCATAAACATTCATAGTCTTTAACCGGCCCGAAAATACGGGCACAGAAGAGACCATCACGTTCAGGCTTGAACGTACGATAGTTAATGGTTTCCGGTTTTTTTACTTCACCAAATGACCAAGAACGGATCACATCCGGTGAGGCTAATCCAATTTTGATGACATCAAAATCATCACTTGATTTTGATTGTGCTTTTAAGAACTTAACTAAGTCTTTCACGATTTGCTCCTGTCGGAGTTAAACTTATTCAAGTGCGGTCAAAAATTTTTATTTTTTAACCGCACTTGGGCGTACATTAAAGTCTTTTTTCGCTTAGATTACTCTTCATCTAAGTCGATATTGATACCAAGCGAACGGATCTCTTTCATGATTACATTGAACGATTCCGGTGTGCTTGGATCCATTTGGTGCGTGCCGCTAACGATGTTTTTATACATCTTCGTACGACCGTTCACATCATCGGACTTCACGGTTAACATTTCTTGTAATGTGTATGCCGCACCATAAGCTTCAAGCGCCCACACCTCCATCTCACCGAAACGTTGACCACCGAATTGTGCTTTACCCCCCAATGGTTGTTGTGTAACAAGACTATAAGAACCCGTTGAACGAGCGTGCATTTTGTCGTCAACTAAGTGGTTCAATTTGAGCATATACATATAACCGACGGTAACCGGACGTTCAAATTTCTCACCGGTACGACCATCATATAAGGTAATTTGACCAGAAGTCGGCAAACCGCCTAATTGTAAAAGCTCTTTAATTTCTTTTTCATGCGCGCCATCAAACACCGGCGTCGCAAGCGGCATACCTTTACGTAAGTTTTGTGCTAAACGCATCACTTCTTCATCAGTAAAGGTACTTAAATCTACTTTTTGCGATCCTTCACCCAAATCATAAGCTTTTTGAATATAACCGCGCAATTTTTCTACACTTTGTTTTTGTTTGATCATGGCATTGATTTGATCACCAATCCCTTTTGCCGCCAAACCTAAGTGTGTTTCAAGAATCTGACCGATATTCATACGTGACGGAACCCCTAGAGGGTTTAACACGATATCCACCGGTTGACCGTTTTCATCATAAGGCATATCTTCAACCGGGTTAATTTTTGAAATAACCCCTTTGTTACCATGACGCCCCGCCATTTTATCACCCGGTTGGATGTGGCGTTTCACTGCAAGATAGACTTTCACGATTTTTAAAACGCCCGGTGCCAAATCATCCCCTTGAATAATTTTGCTACGTTTCACTTCGAGTTTATGTTCAAACTCTTTGCGCAATTCTTCGTATTGTTCCGCTAATTGCTCTAACTGATTTTGTTTGTCTTCATCAGCTAAGGTTTGCTCCAACCATTTCGTGCGATCCAATTTATCCAATTGTTTTTCATCCACACCGCCGGAAACAAGCAATTTACGTACGCGGGCAAATAAACCAGCTTCTAAAATCTCCAATTCTTCCACAAGGTCTTTTTTCGCTTGTTTCAGCTGCATTTCTTCGATTTCTAAAGCACGTTTATCTTTTTCTACGCCATCGCGCGTAAAGACTTGAACATCAATAACGGTACCAGACACACTGTTTGGCACGCGTAAAGAAGAATCTTTTACATCAGAAGCTTTTTCACCAAAGATCGCGCGTAATAATTTTTCTTCCGGCGTTAATTGCGTTTCACCTTTTGGTGTCACTTTACCCACCAGAATATCGCCACCTTTTACTTCAGCTCCGATATAAACAATACCGGATTCATCAAGTTTGCTTAACGCTGCTTCACCTACGTTTGGAATATCCGCTGTGATTTCTTCCGAACCTAATTTGGTATCACGTGCCACACAAGATAATTCTTGAATATGAATTGTTGTGAAACGATCTTCTTGTACAACACGTTCAGACACTAACATTGAATCTTCGAAGTTATAACCGTTCCATGGCATAAATGCCACACGCATATTTTGACCTAACGCCAGTTCACCTAAATCGGTTGATGGACCGTCGGCAAGAATTTCGCCACGCTCAATTGGTTCACCTAAATTCACACAAGGAATTTGGTTAATACAAGTATTTTGGTTAGACCGAGTGTATTTAATTAAATTATAAATATCAATCCCTGCTTCACCTGCTATGGTTTCATCTTCATTTACTTTCACCACAATACGGGAAGCATCCACATATTGAATAATACCGCCACGTTTTGCTACCACTGCGACACCGGAGTCCAATGCCACCGGTTTTTCCATTCCGGTACCCACCAACGGTTTATCTGCACGTAATGTTGGAACCGCTTGGCGTTGCATGTTCGCCCCCATCAAGGCACGGTTCGCATCATCATGTTCAAGGAATGGAATAAGCGCCGCCGCTACAGAAACGACTTGCTGCGTAGAAACATCCATATAGTGAATTTCTTCCGGACGATATAAACCAGATTCACCAAATTCACCGCGACAAGTAACGAACGCATCAGTAAAACGCAATTCTTCGTCTAAATTTGAGTTTGCCTGTGCAATGACATATTTACCTTCTTCAATAGCAGACAAATACTCAATTTCTTCGGTCACTTGACCATTAACAACTTTACGATATGGCGTTTCTAAGAACCCATAATCGTTCGTACGCGCATACACGGAAAGTGAGTTAATCAAACCGATATTCGGACCTTCCGGGGTTTCAATCGGACATACGCGACCATAGTGAGTCGCATGAACGTCACGAACTTCAAAGCCGGCACGTTCACGGGTCAAACCGCCCGGTCCCAATGCAGAAATACGACGTTTGTGTGTGACTTCTGACAACGGGTTATTTTGATCCATAAATTGTGATAATTGAGATGAACCAAAGAATTCTTTCACTGCTGCAGAAATCGGCTTCGCGTTAATTAAATCTTGTGGTGTTACCGCATCTAAATCCCCCAAAGACAAACGCTCTTTTACCGCTCGTTCTACGCGCACCAAACCGATGCGGAATTGGTTCTCTGCCATTTCACCTACAGAACGGATACGACGGTTACCTAAGTGGTCAATATCATCCACTTCGCCACGACCGTTACGAATTTCAATCAGTTTTTTCATCACACTGATAATATCGTCTTTACTTAAAATACCGCTACCGGTTTCTTCTTCAATACCGATAGAACGGTTGAATTTCATACGACCAACCGCTGATAAATCATAGCGTTCTTGAGAGAAGAATAAGTTATCAAACAAGCCTTCTGCAGCTTCTTTTGTTGGTGGCTCGCCCGGACGCATCATACGATAAATTTCTACTAAAGCGCTTAAACGATCATTTGACGGATCTACACGCAAAGTTTCGGAAATATAAGGACCATGGTCTAAATCATTGGTAAATAACGTTTCAATGGTTTTATAACCGACTTGTGCTAATTTCGCTAATAGCTCTAAGGAAATCTCCATATTTGCAGCACAAATAATTTCACCCGTTTCTAAATCCACATAATCTTTAGCAGACACTTTACCGACAATGTATTCAGTCGGTACTTCAACTTGAGAAATTTGATCTTTTTCTAAAGCACGAATATGACGCGCAGTAATACGACGACCGCGTTCCACATAAACTTTACCGTTGGCTTCAATATCGAAAGTTGCAGTTTCGCCACGCAATCTTTCCGGTACTAAGGTCATCAATAACTTGTTATCTTTGATTTCAAAAACAACTTTATCGAAGAAAATATCTAAAATTTGTTCAGTCGTAAAATCTAACGCGCGCAAAATGATGGTGGCCGGCAATTTACGACGACGGTCGATACGTGCATAAAGGTTATCTTTCGGATCAAATTCAAAATCCAACCAAGAACCACGGTAAGGAATAATACGTGCGTTATAAAGCACTTTACCGGAAGAATGGGTTTTGCCTTTATCACTATCAAAGAACACACCCGGGCTGCGGTGTAATTGCGACACGATAACACGTTCAGTACCATTAATCACAAAGGTACCGTTATCGGTCATTAATGGAATTTCGCCCATATAAACTTCTTGTTCTTTAATATCTTTGATAGTACCGGGTGCTGCATCTTTATCATAGCTAACTAAGCGCAATTTTACGCGTAACGGCGCGGCAAAAGTCGTACCGCGAATTTGACATTCACGCACATCAAAAACCGGCTCGCCTAATTGATAGCTCACATATTGCAATTCCGTATTGCCATTATTGCTGACAATCGGGAATACAGAACGGAATGCGGCTTCTAACCCTTGCTGCCCATCCGGATCTCTTTGAATAAATTTTTCAAAAGAATCTAATTGAATTGTTAATAAATAAGGTACATTTAAAACTTGCGGACGTTTTCCGAAGTCTTTACGAATACGTTTTTTCTCGGTATATGAGTAAACCATAGGGTTCCTCTGCTTGCTGTTCAGTGACCCAATCGTGCAACATTGAAAAATGTAAAAGCGCACGACAATGATTAACCGTTAATAATGACCGCACTCTGAACCTTACTTCTGTAGTGGGACAACACTCAACAATAACCACAAAATTTACTGTGAGTAAAGCAAAAATCATAACGGTTAATGAATTTTCGCTTTTGGAGCAGCATAAAAGACCAGATGATCATTCACCTAGTCAACTATGCAAAATTTGGATTGCAAATTATAACAAATTGACTATTTTTTAGCAATAGCGAATTATAACTTATATGCTAAGTTACAAAAGCTTGTTATTAGTTTTGAGCGCATAAGCAAACGATACACCCCAAAAAAAGACCCTAATGTTACTATCCGGGTCTTTTTGAATGTTGAAAAGTTGACTAAAGATCAAAATTATTTGATTTCTACTTGTGCGCCAGCTTCTTCCAATTCTTTCTTCAAGGCTTCAGCTTCAGCTTTAGCGATACCTTCTTTCAATACTGCCGGTGCAGATTCAACTAAGTCTTTCGCTTCTTTTAAGCCTAAACCGGTTGCACCACGTACTGCTTTGATAACTGCAACTTTATTAGCACCCGCTGCTGCAAGAACTACGTCAAATTCAGTTTTTTCTTCAGCTGCTTCAGCCGGACCTGCTGCTACCGCTACCGCTGCTGCCGCTGCAGAAACACCAAATTTTTCTTCCATTGCAGAAATTAATTCTACGATTTCAGTTACAGATTTAGAAGCAATTGCTTCAATGATTTGTTCGTTAGTTAATGACATAACAATCAATTCCTAATGTAAATAAATTAAACGAGTTAAGAAACGGTTGAATTAAGCCGCTTCTTGTAATTTGTCGCGATATGCCGCAAGAGTGCGAACAAGTTTGCCTGCCGCCGCTTCTTTCATAGTACCCATTAAACGTGCGATAGCTTCTTCGTAAGTCGGTAATGTTGCTAAGAATTCAACATCTTGGATCTTACCTTCAAAGGCTGCACCTTTAATTTCAAACTTATCGTTTGCTTTCGCAAAATCTTTAAACAAACGAGCTGCTGCGCCCGGATGTTCGTTAGAGAACGCAATAAGTGTTGGACCTACAAACGCATCTTTTAAACATTCGTAATCAGTGCCTTCAACTGCACGACGTAATAAAGTATTACGCACAACACGCATTGAAACACCAACTTCACGAGCTGCTTTACGTAGTTCAGTCATTTTATCTACGGTTACACCGCGAGAATCCGCGATCACAGCAGATAGGGCACCTTTGGCTGCTTCATTTACTTCAGCAACAATTGCTTGTTTGTCTTGAAGATTTAATGCCATTGGTTTTAGCTCCTGAATACACTCCGATTGCTCGGAAATAAAATACCTAATATAGACACATATTAGGGCGAATTCGGTGCCCAGAAGCAAGAAAAATTCTTATTCTGTTCACCATCTACGTAGGATAATTAAGAGACGAAACTTCAACTCCCCTACGGTCTTGGACGGGGCTTGAAAAGGTCAAGCACCAACCAGAAAACCATTATGCAAATAACTTGCATAAATCATAAATAAGGTAGCGGATTATAGCCTCTATACACCTTGTTGTAAAGAAAATAAGCAAATAAATCAAAAAATGACCGCACTTTACCGGTGTAATTACAAAGATTTTACCAATTTCTTCAAATAATCTGCAAATTTTTCACCTAATTGCGGGTGATGCAATCCATACTCAACAAAGGCTTGCATATAACCGATTTTATCGCCACAGTCGAATGTTTCTCCCGTCATATGAAAAGCTTCAACTGTTTCTTTCTCAATTAACATATCAATTGCATCCGTCAATTGAATTTCATCACCAACACCAATTGGCGTTTTTTCCAACAAATCCCAAATTTCAGCAGAAAAAACATAACGTCCCACTACGGCTAAATTTGATGATGCTTCCTCAATACTCGGTTTTTCGACAATGCTGTTAATTTTGGCACTTTCGCCGCCATGTAACTCAACACCGCCACAATTCACAATACCATAACTACTGACATCTTTTTTCGCAACTGGCGCCACCATAATCTGGCTGGTATTTGTTTCTTTAAAACGTTTTAACATTGCCGCCAAATTTTCCGTTTTTTGATTTGCAGTAAAATCCGCGAGCAACACATCCGGCAAAATAACTGCAAACGGTTCATTCCCCACAACCGGACGACCACATAAGACCGCATGACCTAATCCTTTGGCGTTTCCTTGACGTACGTGCATAATTGTTACATCTTTCGGACAAATAGAACGCACTTCATCCAATAACTGACGTTTCACCCGTTTTTCCAACATAGTCTCCAATTCAAAAGAAGTATCAAAATGGTTTTCGATAGCATTTTTGGACGAATGTGTGACTAATACGATTTCTTTAATACCGGCAGCAATACACTCATTAACAACATACTGAATTAACGGTTTATCAACTAATGTTAACATTTCTTTCGGTATTGCCTTGGTTGCCGGCAACATTCTCGTTCCAAGCCCGGCAACAGGAATAATCGCTTTCATTGGTTTTCCTTATTCTAAACAATAAACAACCGCACTTTATGCAAAACGACAAAGTGCGGTAACTTTTTTATACAATTATTGACGTAATAACGCGAGAATTTCCTCAGTTTTTTCCGCCATCAATTGCTTATCGCCTCGAGTTTCAAGATTTAAACGCACAACCGGCTCGGTATTTGAACTGCGTAAATTGAAACGCCAAGTCGGATATTCAATACTGATCCCATCAATTTCATTCACATCGATAGCATCTTTCTCATAAGCGGCACGTACACGGGCAATCGCCGATTTCGCATCAGCAAGTTTGCTATTAATCTCGCCCGGAGAAGGATAAGTATTAATACTGCCACCCACCAATTGTCCTAAGGTTTTTCCAGTGGTGCAGACTAATTCCATGACCAACAACCAAGGAATCATGCCGCTATCACAATAGAAGAAATCACGGAAATAGTGGTGTGCGCTCATTTCACCGCCATAAATAGCATCTACTTCACGCATTTTTTCTTTAATGAAAGAATGTCCAGATTTAGACATAATCGCTTCACCGCCATTTTCTTCCACTAATTTAATCGTATTCCAAATCAAACGCGGATCATAAATGATTTTCGCGCCTTTATTTTTCTGTAAGAAAGCATGACTGAGTAAACCAACAATATAATAACCCTCAATAAAGCCACCGTTTTCATCAAATAAGAAACAACGGTCAAAATCTCCGTCAAAAGCAATCCCCATATTTGCTTTGTTCGCTAATACCGCATCAATAGTATCTTGACGATTTTCAGGTAAAATCGGGTTAGGAATACCGTTAGGGAACGTACCGTCCGGATTATTATGCACTTTAATAAATTCAACCGGTACTTGTTTGGCGCGGAACTGCGCTTCAATCGCATCAACCACGTGACCTGCGACACCGTTACCGGAGTTGATCACCAATTTCATCGGTTTTAGGTTATCTAAATTAATGTAAGACAGCAGATGCTCAACATAATCCCCCAAAACAGATAGCTGCTTATATTCGCCACGTTTGGTCACTGCCGGAAATTGATTTTCTTCTGCTAAACGTTGAATATCAGCCAAACCGGTGTCAACACTAATTGGACGAGAGCCTTTGCGAACAAGTTTTAATCCGTTGTAATCCATTGGGTTGTGGCTGGCAGTCACTTCAATACCGCCATCAGCATCTAAAAAAGAGGTCGCAAAATATACTTCTTCGGTTCCAGTCTCACCTAAATCAACCACATTCACACCGGAGTCCAACAACCCATTTGTCACCGCGCTTTTTAATTCTTTACTGGTTAAGCGAACGTCTCCGCCTACAACAATTGTCTTAGGTTGAAGAAATTGCCCGAATGCACGCCCAATACGATACACAATATCCACGTTTAGTTCATCACCTAAACGACCACGAATATCATAAGCTTTAAAGCAAGTTAATTTACCCATACATTCTCCATATCTTACCAATTACAAAGTCATTTAATTGGGCTACTCACTCTGCTCCTCTTTGATGCGCTGATAAATCTCTTCACGATGAACAGATACATCTTTAGGTGCATCAACCCCAATCTTCACTTGATTACCACGAATATTCAAGATCGTAACAGAAATATCATCCCCAATGAGTAAGCTTTCGCCAACTTTTCTGGTTAAGATCAGCATCTAAACCTCCTCATTTTTTTATTTTTTTGACTAAACATTCCGGTCACCTAGCAATATCCCTATCTGAAATAAAAATAATAAATTTTACGTATCCTACAGCATGTAAAAATAAAATGTCATCACTAAAATACAAACTTGTGAGTTACCTCACAAATTTTATTATTGTATATGAGACTGTAACCATTCAGCACAAACTGCCAGTGCTTTTTCAATATTTTCAGGCTGAGAACCGCCCGCCATTGCCATATCCGGACGTCCGCCCCCTTTTCCACCAACTTGTTGTGCCATTAAATTAACCAACTCACCGGCTTTTACTTTAGTGGTTAAATCAGGCGTCACTCCAACAACCAGGTTCACTTTCCCTTCAAAAGAGGAAGCAAATACAATCACTCCCGAACCCAATTGATTTTTAAGATCATCAACCATCACGCGCAAAGATTTTGTTTCAACTCCATCAAGCTGTTGAATTAAAACGGAAACCCCATGAATTTTAACCGTACTTTTAATTAAATCCGAGCTGGCTTGCATTGCCATTTTTTCTTTTAATGCGCTCAATTCTTTCTCATTTTTCTTCGATTTGTCTTGCAACTGCTGAATTTTTTCCACTAACGAATTCACATCAGATTTTAATAACTCAGCGCTTTGATTGAGTAAATCTTGTTGATGGAACAACCAAGATATTGCATTTTCACCGGTCACCGCCTCAATACGACGAATACCCGCAGCAATCGCCGTTTCACTGATAATTTTAAACAATCCGATATCACCAGTGCGTTTCGCATGAACCCCACCGCACAATTCGATAGAAAAATCTCCCATAGTCAAGACACGCACTTGATCAGCATATTTCTCCCCAAAAAGTGCCATCGCCCCTTTGGCTTTTGCCTCATCCAATGCCATCACATCTGTTTGAATCGGATTATTCGCACGAATTTGTTGATTAACCAAACGCTCAATTTTCGCCAATTGTGCCTTATTAATGGCTTCCTGATGAGTAAAGTCAAAACGCAATGCCACATCAGAGACCAAGGATCCTTTTTGTCCCACATGCGTCCCTAAAACTTGACGCAATGCGGCGTGTAACAAATGGGTTGCTGAGTGATTTAATGAGGTTTGTTGGCGACGTTCTACATCCACCACCGCATTCACTGACTGACCAACGCGCAATTCGCCTTGTGTTAGCTCACCGATATGGCCAAATACTTGACCATATTTTTGCGTATCTTTCACATCAAAATGCAACGCATTACCTTCTAAACGACCGCTATCGCCGATTTGACCGCCTGACTCTGCATAAAATGGCGTATTTTCTAAAATAACAATGCCACTTTGCCCTGCAACCAAACGCTCTACCGCTTTTCCATCATGGAAAAGTGCGGTCACTTTTGCCAAACTTTCTGATTCTGTATAACCTTCAAATTTTGTCACGCCATCCACACGAATGACATTACTGTAATCCATACCGAATTGGCTCGCAGCTTGCGCACGTGAACGCTGCGCGTCCATTTCACGCTCAAAACCTTCTTCATCAATTTTAATATTGCGCTCACGACATACATCTGCGGTTAAATCCAGCGGAAAACCAAAGGTATCATAAAGTTTAAATGCCACCTCACCGGATAATACATTGTCTTTGACATTCACCAAGGCTTCATCCAATAACGTCAAACCACGCTCTAGCGTTCGTGCAAATTGTTCTTCCTCTAAACGCAATAACTTTTCTACATTCACCTGTTTGGCTTGGACATCTTTACCCGCCTCTGCCATCACCTCGATCAAGGTCGGCACTAATTTATAGAAAAATGCCTCTTTGGCGCCAAGTAAATGTCCATGACGTACCGCGCGACGAATAATACGACGTAAAACATAACCACGCCCTTCATTTGATGGAATTACGCCATCCGCAATCAAATAAGCGCAAGAACGAATATGATCCGCGAT
Source organism: Actinobacillus seminis (assembly GCF_002263215.1). GTDB lineage: Bacteria > Pseudomonadota > Gammaproteobacteria > Enterobacterales > Pasteurellaceae > Actinobacillus_B > Actinobacillus_B seminis. The sequence goes on along the minus strand of NZ_NLFK01000002.1, from coordinate 28,585 downwards.
CACGCGCAATGATTTATTACTTAAATCTGTCTGCCCGGTTAATTGCGCTGCTTTGGCAATTAATTTTTGGAAAATATCAATATCATAGTTGGAATTTACATGCTGCATCACTGCGCTGATACGCTCCAACCCCATACCGGTATCCACGGATGGTTTCGGTAAATTGTGCAGCGTACCGTCTGCCTGACGATTGAATTGCATAAACACAATATTCCAAATCTCAATATAACGATCACCGTCTTCTTCAGGCGATCCCGGTGGTCCTCCCCAAATATGCTCACCGTGATCATAGAAAATTTCTGTACAAGGACCACAAGGTCCGGTATCGCCCATTTGCCAGAAATTATCTGAGGCATAAGACGCGCCTTTGTTGTCTCCAATGCGAATAATACGTTCTGCCGGAATACCTACTTCGTTGTGCCAAATATCATAAGCCTCGTCATCCGTTTGATAAACCGTAACCCATAATTTTTCTTTCGGCAACCCTAACCATTGTGGTGAAGTTAAAAATTCCCAACTGAAATTAATAGCGTCATGTTTAAAATAATCACCAAAACTGAAATTACCAAGCATTTCAAAGAAAGTATGGTGACGAGCAGTATATCCAACGTTTTCTAAATCGTTATGCTTACCACCGGCACGGACACAACGCTGTGCAGTAGTTGCGCGAGAATAGGCTCTTTTGTCCATACCGAGAAAAACGTCTTTAAATTGGTTCATGCCGGCATTGGTAAATAAAAGAGTCGGATCATTTTCAGGTACGAGAGAACCACTCTCAACAATTTGATGCCCCTTACTATGAAAAAAATCAAGAAATGATTTTCTAATTTCAGCCGTAGTTTTCATTAATAAACCCTGTGTTATCCTATTAACAGTCATAAAAAGTTCTCATATTCTTACACATTTTTTCCTTTTAGAAAAAGCATTTTTAGCAATCATCAAAAGAATTTCGCTCTGTATCACAAAACTGAAAAACGTTGACCTCGCCTTATCTAATTCTAAAAAAGTGCAGTTATTTTAATCTGCGCAAAAAAAGTTAAACCGGCTGTCCAATTGATTAAAGTGTAGATTTTTTATAACTAAATCCAACCAAACATTCAAACAGCAAGTTGTGAGTTTCTATTTCAAACATTACCAAAAGACATTTCGTTATTTTTCTCCGATTCCGGAGTGCATTAATAACGTTTCAAACGAATGAAAACAGAAGGTCGTTACGAAAAAGCCTTTGAATGTATTGATGAAGTCAAACAGGAAATCCATAACGATGTGCGTTGCTATAATGCATAACAAATTCAATTAAAACTAAAAAGACTGAGTCCGATACAATATCAAAATCAGCCCTTTGAATAACCATCTAACTTTTTATGATCAGATAAAAACAGAAATTATTTCAACTGTATATCAATAATCCCTCCTCCAAGGCACACTTCGCCTTGGTAAAAAACCGCGGATTGTCCCGGCGTGACCGCAATTTGCGGCTCGTCGAAACACACTTTAATGCAGTCATCGTTGACAGGGATGACGTTGCAAGGGATATCCTGTTGACGGTAGCGGGTTTTAACTGTGCAACGAAAAGCTTCATGTATCGATTGACGATTGACCCAATGCAATTGCTGCGCGATTAATCCGCGGGATAATAAAGCAGAATTATCCAAGCCTTGTGCTACAATTAATTCATTGTTTTTCAAGTCTTTTTTGACTACATACCAAGCATTTTCATCTTTGCCTTTAATTCCTCCGATACCTAAGCCTTTGCGCTGACCTAGGGTGTGATACATCAATCCTTGGTGATGCCCGATAATTTCGCCCTCCAAGGTTCGAATATTGCCGGGTTGTGCCGGCAGGTAACGAGCTAAAAAGTCTTTAAATTTACGCTCACCAATAAAACAAATTCCGGTAGAATCTTTTTTCTTCGCCGTTATCAAGCCAAGATCTTCAGCTATCGCTCGCACAACCGGTTTTTCAATATTACCAACCGGGAACAAACTTTGCGCCACCTGATATTTGCTTAATGTATAAAGGAAATAGCTTTGATCTTTATTTGGATCCAGCCCGCGTAAAAGTTGCGCCCCATCCGGCAGATCACGACGACGCACATAATGCCCTGTCGCAATATAATCAGCACCTAAATCTTCCGCGGCATATTCCAAAAACGCCTTAAATTTAATTTCTTTGTTGCACAAAATATCCGGATTTGGTGTGCGACCGGCTTGGTATTCCGCCAAAAAATGTTCAAATACATTATTCCAATATTCTGCGGCAAAATTAATTTTATGTAGCTTAATACCAAGTTTATCGCATACTGCCTGTGCATCCGCTAAATCGGCGGCGGCAGTGCAATAATCCGTATCGTCGTCCTCTTCCCAGTTTTTCATAAACAAGCCTTCCACCTGGTAGCCTTGTTGTTGAAGAATAAAGGCGGATACGGAAGAATCCACCCCTCCGGACATCCCGCAGATGACTTTTTTACTACGATTTACCGCCCGTTGTTGCTCGCTAAGCGGTGCAAAATATTGTTCGTATGTTTTTGATTTCATTATTATCCTATAAAGTAAAGTGCGGTCATTTTTTCCATTATTTTACTTCGTAAAATTGTACCGCTTTTTTAGCAAATTTTTCTTCATATTCCGCAATGGCTTTTTCATCACCGGCATCCAATTTTGCCTGTAGCGTATCGCAAGGTTCTTCACAGTCACACACTTTCTGTAGCCCAAGTGCAGCAATACCGCCGCAGCTCCCCGTGATAGCTTTTTTCTTGAAAATATAACCCAACGCCATTCCTAAAATAACCAGCATAAAAATGCCGAAAGTGATCATAAATAATTGCATAGTTTACTCCTGTTGCATCAGCTTCTTAAACGCGGATGACATTTTATTTTCAAATCCTTTATCTGTCTTGATAATTAAATAAACTGCCAAATTTTCCTTTTCCGCGATCTGTAACGCGCGTTCATCCCCCAGCACAAATAATCCTGTGGATAATCCATCAGCGGTCATTGATGAAGGCGATAACACGGTGATAGAAGCTAAGCGATGCTGAATAGGTAACCCCGTTGCCGGATCAATTTCGTGTGAAAAACGCTGTCCATTTTCTTCAAAATAATTACGATAATCACCCGAGGTTGCCATGGCTAAATTATGCAATCCAATAATTTCTTCGACAGCGCGAGAACCATCAAATTTCGGTTTTTCGATCGCAATTTGCCAAGGTTTGTTCTCAATATTTTTTCCTTTAGCGCGAATTTCGCCGCCAATTTCTACCAAGTAATCGGTTTTATTGATTTTTTCAATATAGTTGGCAACCTGATCAACGCCAAAACCTTTCGCAATGGAAGAAAGGTCAATATAGAGCTGTGGAACGCTTTTTTCAAGATAAAACTTACCAAATTGCTCAGTTAATTTTAATTTATCAATACCAATCCATGCTCGGCGTTCGGCAAGTTCTTGATCTGTAGGACGTTTATCAACGCGTTTTTCCGGACCAAATCCCCACAGGTTAACCAATGATCCCACGGTCACATCCAATTTTCCTTCAGTTATTTGATTTAAGCGAATAGCTTCTTTGATCACCATCGCTAAATCTGCTGAAACTTCAATTGGTGTATTAATTTGTGTATTGTGATTAAATTGACTTAATTCCGACGTTGGAATGTAAGTGGACATTTTATTATTAACATCTTTCAAAATGTTTTCTACGTTCTCATGGACTTCATCTGGTGATAATGGGGTTTCTCCGGAATTCACATATTTAATCGAATAGGTCGTCCCCATAGTATGACCGCTGAGGCTGACTAATTCCGGCGAGTTGTCGCAAGCCGCGAGCATCAATATTAAAATAATGGCGCCAAGCCATGTCGTTAATTGTTTTATTTTCATCATATTCCACTGCCTAAACGCATTTTTTAAAATCATATCTAATATGGTAATTCAGTTATTTCTGCCAAATGCCATATTGCTTTTTCTTGGAAAGAAAATTATCTTCTTTGTCATAGTTTATCTGCAACAAATTTTTATCAACCGCAAGAATGGTGAAAGCGGTCAGAAATCTGACCGCTCTTTTATGGTTTTGGTTGCATCAACCACCGAAATCATCTAATAAGATGTTTTCGTCTTCAACGCCTAAGTCTTTCAACATTTTGATTACCGCGGCATTCATGACCGGAGGTCCACACATATAGTATTCACAATCTTCCGGCGCTTCATGATTTTTGAGATAGTTCTCATAAAGCACGTTGTGGATAAAGCCGGTGTAACCTGTCCAATTATCTTCCGGCAACGCATCTGATAGTGCAACGTGCCATACGAAGTTATCATTTTCAGCTTGTAATTGGTCGAAGTCTTCTTGATAGAAGATTTCGCGTTTAGAACGCGCACCATACCAGAATGACATTTTACGTTTACTATGTAAACGTTTTAATTGGTCAAAGATATGAGAACGCATTGGCGCCATACCGGCACCACCACCGATAAATACCATTTCAGCGTCAGTTTCTTTCGCGAAGAATTCACCGAATGGACCGGAAATCGTAACTTTATCACCCGGTTTTAATGACCAAATATAAGAGGACATTTGACCCGGCGGAACATCCGGGTTACGTGGTGGAGGCGTTGCGATACGCACATTAAGCATAATGATGCCTTTCTCTTCCGGATAAGACGCCATGGAGTAAGCACGGATAATATGCTCGTCCACTTTGGATACATAACGCCATAAGTCGTATTTGTTCCAATCTTCATGGTATTCTTCCGGAATATCAAAATCTTTATATGCTACCGTATGTGGATCCGCTTCGATTTGAATATAACCACCGGCACGGAATGGCACTTCTTCGCCTTCCGGAATCGCTAATTTAAGCTCTTTAATAAAGGTAGCTTTGTTATCGTTAGAAATAACGGTACATTCCCATTTTTTCACGCCAAACACGTCTTCCGGCAACTCAATTTTCATGCTGTTTTTAACGTTAACTTGGCATGAAAGACGATAACCTTCTTTAGCTTCACGTTTAGAAATATGAGACAATTCGGTCGGTAAAATATCGCCACCGCCTTCTAATACTTTAACTACGCATTGACCGCAAGAACCGCCGCCGCCACAAGCGGATGATACGAAGATACCTTTACTTGCCAAGGCACCTAATAATTTTCCGCCGGCCGGTAAATTAATTGCCTTGCTCGGATCATCATTAATTTCAATAGTAATGTCACCGGAATTCACCAATTTTGATTTAGCAAATAAAATCAATACCGCTAAAACCAAAACGATGACGGTAAACATTGCAATACCTAGTGTAATTTCCATTTAGTATCCCCTTTTTACAACTGAATACCTGAAAACGACATAAAGCCAAGCGCCATCAAACCTACGCTGATAAAGGTAATCCCTAAACCACGTAAACCTGCAGGAACATCCGCATATTTCATTTTTTCAGTAATACCGGCAAGCGCAACAATCGCTAACATCCAACCGATACCGGCACCAAAACCGTACACCACGGATTCGCCGAAGTTGTAGTCACGTTGCACCATAAATGATACGCCCCCAAAGATTGCACAGTTTACCGTAATTAACGGTAAAAAGATCCCTAATGCGTTATAAAGTGCGGGGAAGTATTTATCCAAAATCATTTCGAGAATTTGAACTAACGCTGCAATTACACCGATAAAAGTGATGAAGTTTAAGAAAGTTAAATCAACACCCTCCACCAATGCGCCTTCCTTCAAAATAAGATCATATACCAATTGATTAGCCGGTACGGAAATACCCAATACCACGGTTACCGCAACCCCTAAACCAAAGGCAGTAGAGACCTTTTTGGATACTGCAAGGAAAGTACACATTCCCAAGAAGAAGGAAAGTGCCATATTTTCGATAAATACGGATTTAACGAAAAGGCTAAGATAATGTTCCATAAATTATTTCTCCACCTGCTCCGGTTTCCACGTTCTAAGACCCCAGATAATGAAACCAATGATAAAGAATGCGCTTGGTGCAAGTAAGAATAAACCGTTAGTTTGGTACCAACCGCCATCATTGATAGTTTGGAATACCGTCATACCGAATAGCTTACCTGAACCGATTAATTCGCGAATAAACGCCACGGTGATCAACATTGCACCATAGCCTAATCCGTTACCGATACCATCCACAAAACTTTCCACCGGACCGGATTTCATTGCATAAGCTTCCGCGCGTCCCATTACGATACAGTTCGTAATAATCAAACCGACGAAAACGGAAAGTTGTTTAGATAAACCATAAGCATAAGCACGTAAAATTTGGTCAACTAGGATTACCAAAGAAGCGATAATCGCCATTTGCACAATAATACGGATACTATTTGGAATGTAGTTACGGATTAAAGAGATAAAGAAACTGGAAAACGCAGTTACTAAACTCACTGCAATTGCCATAACAATCGCGGTTTCAAGTTTTGTTGTTACCGCTAACGCAGAACAAATACCGAGAATTTGTAATGCAATCGGGTTGTTATTAACAACCGGTGATAACAATAAATTTTTAAGATTTGAGCTTGCCATTAGTGAGCCCCCGCTTTTAATTTCGCTAAATACGGACCAAAACCTTTCTGACCTAACCAGAATTTAAAGGTTTTATTTACCCCGTTACTGGTTAATGTTGAACCGGAAATAGCATCAATTCCGTGTTCTTTGTCAGCAGATGCGGCTTTCCCTACGTGTAATGCCGGCTGATCTTGTTCGTTAAATAATTTTTTATTAACAAACTGTGCTTGCCAACGAGGGTTTTCAATTTCGCCCCCCAGTCCCGGTGTTTCACCGTGTTCATAGTAAGTAATACCGTTAACGGTATTACCATCCGGTTGAACGGATAAGAAACCGTACATGGTTGACCATAAACCGCGTCCGTAAATAGGAAGCACAATTTGTGAAGTTTGTGCATTCGCATCTTTCACTAAATAAACTTCCACTAAATTTTCACGACTGCGGATACCGGCTGTATCTTCTTCCGGTGTGAGTGCGGTGCTTGTTTGCGGATTTTTGGCTGCGGCTTTCGCATCAAAATTTACCGGACAATCCACGTAATCGCCGGAATCCAAATCCACACAACGAGCTTCGATATTTTTAGCAAAAATATCTTTAACTTCGCTGTTTTTAGTATTTGCTTGTAGCAAACCCGCCACACTTAAAATATTTTTTTGTTTATCAAGTTGTTTTTGTTCTTCTTGAGGGGTTTTCAGTAAAACCGCTGAGCCCGCTACAATAACAGAACAAGCCAAACTCAACAGCACAACAATCGAAATTGTTCCGCCTACACTGTCTTTATTAAACTTAGCCATTGCGCGCTCTCCGACGTTTGATATTTGCTTGAACTACGAGGTAGTCGAATAACGGTGCAAATAAGTTAGCAAACAAAATTGCCAGCATCATCCCTTCCGGATAGGCCGGGTTGATAAATCGAATTAACACACACATTACTCCGATCAAAATACCATACCACCATTTACCTTTATTGGTGAAAGCAGCTGATACCGGATCCGTAGCCATAAAGAACATCCCTAATGCAAAACCACCTAATACCATATGCCAATACCAAGGCATAGCAAACAATGGATTTGTCGCTGAACCGACAGCGTTAAATAATGCCGATGTTGCGATCATACCGATCATTACACCTGCGATAATCCGCCAAGATGCAATACGTGCGAACACAATAATTGCCGCACCAATTAACAATGCTAATGTTGAGGTTTCACCGATAGATCCCGGAATATTTCCTAAAAATGCATCCATCCATTGAATTGGTTGACCCGTTGCTACGTGTTTTAATGCTGCTTCACCGCCCATAGACCATTGAGATAACGGTGTTGCACCGGAAAACCCATCAGCTGCGGTCCACACTAAATCACCCGAAATTTGAGCAGGATAAGCGAAGAATAAAAACGCACGACCCGCTAATGCCGGGTTCATAAAGTTTTTACCTACCCCTCCAAAAACTTCTTTGGCAACAACCACACCGAAAGTGGTAGCTAATGCGGCTTGCCACAATGGCAATGTTGGCGGCACGATTAACGCTAACAAAATAGACGTCACGAAGAAACCCTCGTTAATTTCATGTTTACGCACCATCGCAAATAACACTTCCCAGAAGCCACCCACCAAGAATACAACCGCATAAATTGGCAAAAAGAAAACGGCACCTAAAACCATTTTAGCCAGTACACCGGCATCTTGTGACAGCAATCCGAGCATATTTGCTAAAGCAAAATGCCAATCATTGGCAACATTGGTTGCAACGTTTTGATCAAAATCACCGACATTTAATGCCATTAATGATTGCGAACCGACATTAAACATGCCATAGAACATTGCAGGGAACAACGCAAGCCATACCAACACCATCATGCGTTTTGAATCTAACGCATCACGAACATGTGAGGCTTTGCTTGTTACCGTACCCGGCGTATATAAGAAAGTGGCAGTTGCTTCAAATAACGCATACCATTTTTCATATTTACCGCCCGGTAAAAATGCAGGTTCCATTTTCTCTAAAAGATGTTTCAAACCCATTTTTAACCTTCCTTCTCGATCTTATCTAAAGCGGCGCGAAGCATTGGACCATATTCGTTTTTACCCGGACAAACAAAGGTACAAAGCGCCAAATCTTCTTCGTCCAACTCTAAACAACCTAATGCTTGTGCAGAATCCGTATCGCCTGATGCTAAATCACGCAATAATAACGTCGGAATAATGTCCAGCGGCATAATACGCTCATAAGCACCAATTGGTACCATGGCACGATGCCCACCGTTCACCGCAGAAGTAAAATTAAATAATTTGCTGCTGAAATGTCCTAAGACCGTACGGGTAATTGAGAACTTATCTGCACCCGGCATAATCCAACCAAGGAATTCTTTATCACGCCCTTCTGCAATCACAGAAACCTGCAACGCATAGCGTCCTAAATAATCGACAGGACCGACCGCTTTATGTCCATTTAGCACCGAACCTGAAATCACACGATTTTCACCCTCATTCAATTCGTTAGCGGTTAATTGAGAAAGATTCGCACCAAGTACTGTACGTACTAAACGCGGATTTTTCACTTGCGGACCGGCTAAAGCGACTACGCGACCGTTATAAAACTCACCTGTAGTAAATAATTTACCGATCGCAATCACATCTTGGTAATTAATATACCAAACGGATTTTTTCGCGCTGACCGGATCAATGAAATGAATATGCGTTCCGCTTAATCCCGCCGGATGAGGCCCGCTAAATTCATGCTCTTCAACATTAGCAAGATCAACTGTCGGAATATTGCTATTGCCGGCTTTACATAAATGTAATTTACCTTCATGTAAACGACTTAATACCGTTAATCCATCAATAAAATCTTGTTCATTTTCTTTTAACACCGCCACAGGATCCGCCGCTAACGGATTGGTATCCATAGCATTGATAAAAATTGAAGACGGAACACCATCAACTGCGGCCACTTTACTAAATGGACGAGTACGAAGTGCGGTCCATAATCCTGAAGTTTGCAAGTTTTGACGAACTTGTTCTGAACTCAAGGTTTTTAATTCATCGGCAGTATATTTGGCAAACATGATTTGCTCATCACCTTCCACCTTAATTACCACTGATTGCAACACCCGCTTAGCACCACGATTAATCGCAGTTACAGTACCGCTGGCGGGTGCAGTAAATAAAACGCCCGGATTCTTTTTGTCTTCAAAAAGCACCTGACCTTTTTTTACCACATCACCTTCACGCACCTTCATTGAAGGGCGCATCCCCACATACTCTTCACCAAGCAAAGCAACTTCGGTAATCATATTACCGTTATGGATTACTTGTTCTGGTTTTCCCGAAATAGGAAGATCCAATCCTTTTTTAATCGTAATCATATTGTTTGCACTACTTTTCGTTAGATTAAAAATACAGCTACCACAACCAACAAACCTTGCGGTAACCTCGTCTTGAGTAATGATTTTTGAAATGTAAGCGCAAACAACGCGCTATTTCGCCACCATATAAATTAAAACTCAAATTCGGTTTATAATGCTCCGTTTGCCATCACAACAAACCGCATCGTTAATTTTTGATAAAAAATTAGCGATCCATTTTAACCAAATAATAACGTTCACGCCACTTTATGAGGTCTCTTTTCTGTTTTTTTGCATAAAAAAAGCTGTTTTTGTGGTAAATCAACTTTTAAAATGAGTAAAAAATGAATTTCCTGATAAATACGTATCGTGTTGCCTGTTTAATCACCAATGCCAAGACAATTGGTAGAACGTGGAATTTGTTGCCCTAATTTCGTCCATTCCGCCTTTGTATATAAGTGTAACGCTAAGGCATGAATACCTTGCTGCAAATCTTGCACTAATAATTGGTAGATTTGACGATGACGCCCGACTTTACTCACCCCCTCAAAATGATCGCTTACTAATACGATTTTAAAATGCGATTCCGCACCGCGTCCGGAGCTATGTAAATGGCTTTCATTTTCCACCGCCACAAAGTGCGCTTGAAATTCTCGTAATAATCGTGTCTCCAATTCCTGTTGTTTTGACATAATGTCCTTCTCTTTTTCAATAATCAAAAAATTTTCCCCTAAGTTAATAGGGAAAAGCTATACATTCTGCCTGAAGTTTGCAAGAATACATAAATAAATTTCCAAGGAGATTTCTATGAACTTAACAAAAAAACTGTCTTTCGTTGCTACCATGGCAGCTGCAACTCTGCTCGCTGCTTGCCAAAGCCAACCGAGCAACACGCTTTATTTTACCCCGGCACCGGCAACAGGCAAATTTAATACTGCCAACCAAAATATCGTATTAAACGTGTCCACCCGCGATAACCGTGTGCGACCGGAAATATCCGGTTATGTATATAACGAACAGCTGTTAAAACTCAATTCCGCACCACAGATAACGCAATTATTTGATCAAATCGTCAAACAGGACTTAAACGCCAAAGGTTTCCGTGTCGGTACACCGTCTGCCTCCAATACCAACGTGATTGTTAATGTAAACGATTTCTATGCCAACGTGGAATCCGGCAACTTGCGCCATAAAATCAACGCCTCCATCCAACTGGATATCCAAGTTCAGGGAGCAAAAGGGCAATATACCAAGAAAATTGTCGCAACTCGAATGCAAGAAGGCGCGTTTAGCGCAAATAATGCCGATATTCACAAAGTCTTAAACCAAACATTAGCGGAGGTTGCTCGAACCATCTACCAAGATCAAGAAATTCCGGCAGCCATTCATCAATATTCCAACTAAGCACGTGGAATATTACCACATACCAAAATGCGCCAACGATTTAAAAAGCGCATTTTTATCACTGCGCTTTTTCCGGCTTAATGCATCCTGTCAAAGTGCGGTTATTTTTCCTAGTTTTTTCTTATGCCTCAATTAATCCGCATTGTACTAAAAAATGATAAACCCCGTCATTTTCCACGGAATCTGCAACATAATCCGCCACTTGTTTCACTTTATCCTGAGCATTTCCCATTGCCACCCCAACACCGACGTGCGTCAACATCTCAATATCATTTAGCCCATCACCAAACGCCATCACGTTTTCCATTGCTAAACCCAAATGGGTTGCCGCAATTTCAATACCACGTGCTTTTGAGCCCTGTCCATCAAACACGTCCACGGAATTCGGATGCCAACGCACCACGCTTAACCCCTCTAAAATCGCCGATTGTGCAATCAATGCATCCTGTTCTTGCGTATAAAAAGGCAAAATTTGATAGATATCATGTTGTTTAAAATAGGTTTTATCCACGGAATAATCTGTCGTGATCACATCAAACGCCTCGCGCAACATTGGTGTCCGTTCGGAAACAAACACCTGTTCGTTAGTCAAAAAAGCATAAGCAATTTGATGTTGTTCAAAAAACTCCACAATAGTCGCGATACGCGTTTTCGGCAGCGGAAATTTAGCAAGCGTCTGACCTTGATAAACCACTGATTGCCCATTCATAGTGACAAATAAATCGACGCCCGCCTGCGCAATGACATGCTCCAATTTTTTGGGGAAGGTCACCCGCGCGCGCCCACTGGCAATCGCCGGAATAATCCCATTTGCCCGCAATTTTTTAAATATCTCCAAAGCCCGCTCGGACAAGTGATCTTTATCTTTCATATACAAAGTGTCATCAATATCAAAAAACACCATTTTAATTTGTTGGCGTAAATTAAGAATGCTCATTTATCTTCCTTCTTTTATCAAAAATCGACAAAAATTTTATCATTTTTGCGATCTGGTGCAAAAAAATAAAACACAAAACCAACAAAGATTTTATGCCTTGCACAGAACTTACTACACTTTCCTCAAAGTGTAGTTAAAAAATGGAAGAAAATGAACTGGTTCGGAATACGTTGCGTACAATGTCAACGAAAGTTAGCGATTCCCTCACATCATCTGTGCAGCAATTGTTATCGCGCCATTCGGCGTTTTCACTATTGCGCACGTTGTGGCGCCGCACTTTCAGCATTCGCACTCCATTGCGGAAATTGTTTACGCCAGCCGCCACACTGGGATCAATTGATTATTACAGGACATTATAGCGAACCGCTGTCCAATTTAATCCATCGTTTTAAATTTCAACGTCAATATTGGCTGGATCACGCTTTAGCACGCTTAATGCTGCTGGCAATTTATGATGCCCGACGACATTATGGATTATTAACTCGACCGGAAGTCATTATTCCCGTTCCGCTACATCATCTACGCCAATGGCAGAGAGGCTATAATCAAGCGGCACTCATTGCCAATGTGCTTGCCAAAAAATTATGCATACCCGTTGATCATCAATTTATTCAACGCCAAAAATCCACCAAAACACAACGCGGATTAAGCGCCAAAGATCGGCGCAACAACTTAAAAAATGCCTTTCAAATTAACGCTAAAAATGACCGCACTTATCACAGTATCGCCTTGATTGATGATGTGATCACCACAGGTTCAACCTTAAACGAAATCGCCTTATTAGTCAAAAAAGCCGGCGTAGTACATATTCAAGTATGGGGAATTGCCAAAACTTGACCTATTATTTTTATAAATAACATTTATATAATTAAAATAACAGTGGAAAAAAAAACACACAAAGAGTATGATTTTCCGACAAGGTTACTCAAGTATTAATGTGGGAAAAACTATGCAAATTACTATTTCAGATGCGGCGCAAGCCCATTTTCGTAAACTACTCGATCAACAAGAAACCGGTACCAATATTCGCGTGTTTGTGGTAAATCCCGGTACACCAAAAGCAGAATGCGGCGTATCCTATTGCCCTCCAAATGCAGTAGAAGCAACCGATACCGAAATTAAATATACGACCTTTTCAGCCTTTGTTGATGAAATCAGTTTGCCATTTTTAGAAGATGCGGAAATCGACTATGTTACCGAAGAGTTGGGATCACAATTAACCCTCAAAGCACCGAATGCCAAAATGCGCAAAGTAGCGGATGATGCCCCATTGATTGAACGAGTGGAATATGTGATCCAAAGCCAAATTAACCCGCAATTAGCCGGACATGGTGGTCATATTACCTTATTAGAAATCACTGAAGATGGTTATGCAATTTTACAATTCGGCGGCGGTTGCAACGGTTGCTCAATGGTTGATGTGACCTTGAAAGACGGGATAGAAAAACAATTAGTGAGCCTGTTCCCGGAAGAATTAAAAGGCGCAAAAGATATTACCGAACATCAACGCGGCGAACATTCTTACTATTAAACAAAAAAATCCCATACCTAGGTATGGGATTGTTCTATTTCGCTTGGCGCCAAGTCTGTTCTTAAAGATACCATCAGTTGATCGATTTTAAAATTCTCCGTATCAATAATTTCAAACTTATACCGATCATACAGTACAAAATCCGTTTTCTTCGGAATTTTACGCAGCATGTACATCATAAATCCACCTATGGTCTCGTAATTTTCCGCCTCAGGAAATTGCTCGATCTCTAAGGAACGCATCACATCTTCCAATGGCGTCGCTCCGTCCACCAGCCAAGAACTCTCATCACGCTGAATAATTTGTTCTTCTTCGCTGGAAACCAATTCACCCATGACAATACTCATCACATCATTTAAGGTCACAATCCCCACCACCAAAGCATATTCATTAACGATCACCGCAAAATCTTCACCTGAAGATTTAAATAATTCCAACACCTCATATAAAGATAAGGTATCCGGAATAAATAATGCCTTACGTAAAATACGCTGATCGGTTAGCGACACCGGCTGTTCTTCTTGTAAATAACGCGTTAATAAAGAATGTGATTCCACATAACCTAAAATTTTATCCAATCCGTTATCACAAATCAGAAATTTAGAATGAGGATTATTTTCAATGATACCCAACACCTTTTCACGATTAAAAGCGCGGTCTAAAAACACAATATTTTCACGTGTCGTCATGGTAGATGTGACGGTACGTTGCTGCATGTCAAAAATATTTTCGATCAAATAATGTTCTTGCGCTTTTAACACACCAGCTTCCGCCCCGGCATCCATTATCGCTACAATATCTTCCGACGTCATATTATCCTCACGTACGGTGGAAATTCTAAAGAATCGAAATAGCGCATTAGCAATTGTATCAAATAACCACACTAGGGGTTTAAACACAAAAATACAAAGTGTCATAAGTCGTACAATACGCAATGCCGTCTTTTCCGGATTAGTCATTGCCATTCGTTTCGGCATTAAATCAGCAAATAAAATAAACGCCATCGTTACTAAAATAAAAGATAACCATGAAGCAGATAATTCTAACCACGCTGCCGGCATATAAGGGGATAACGCCTGTTGCAAATAAGGACGGATAGCACTTTCGCCGATAATCCCGCCCAAAATTGCCACCATATTTAAACCAATTTGTACAACGGTAATAAAACGTCCCGGATGTTGCTGCAAATCCAATACCAGTTGCGCCCGCTCATCCCCATCATTGGATAAATTTTGCAACTTTAATTTTCTTGCCGCTGCCAATGAAATTTCAGCAGAAGATACCACCGCACTGACAACAATTAAGGCAACAATACTTAATACAGCCTCAAATAACCCCATAACCTATCCTATTACACATTCTCGCTATCAAACCAGCCTCGGATAAATTGTACCGAGAAAAACAGCGTAATTAACAAACCAAAATACAACACATACGCTAAAATTGGATGTGAACGACCTTCCTCCAATGTCACCTCACGCATTGAAGTCGCATTGCGGAACTCATCAAACATCACTATTCGCCAACCATAGTATTTCACTTCCACAAGCTTATGAGCGCCGGCAAAACTTGCCGCTTTTGCTTGCAAATCTGCCGAACCGAATTTGAAATAAAACGGAAAACCCCAGCGCGTATCTTCATTACGATACACCATTACATTTTGCTCATTTGGTTTTTGCGTATAAATATAGTACACATCCCGCGTCGGCCCATCCGCCGGATTGGCTTTGGTAATCGGTCCGTCTTTATCTACCCGTTTTACTTCAACGCCGGTCACATTCGTCACTTCATAATTTGGCGTCACATAATTTACCACGCCAAACAACACCACGTGGAGTAATAACGCCACTGCTAAAAAGAAATATTTTAAAACCTTCCGCATTTTTATTCTCCTATCAAGCAACAATGCTTATACTATTGTAGCTGAATTTTAAAAAGTTGCTCAAAATTTCGCGTGGTTATTTGAGCACAATCTTCTAACGAAACCCCTTTTAAGGTCGCCACATATTCGCACACTTCACGCACATACGCCGGCTGATTTTGTTTACTACGATAAGGTACCGGCGCTAAATATGGGCTGTCAGTCTCTACTAACAAACGATCCGACGGAATTTTGCGCACAACCTCACGCAAATCTGCCGCATTTTTAAAGGTCACAATGCCTGAAATGGAAATATAAAATCCCAAATCCAAAGCCTGTTTCGCCATCTCCCAATTTTCAGTAAAACAATGCAAAACACCACCGCACTTTTCCGCATGATGTTGTTTTAACAACGCTATCGTATCTTCGCGCGCCGAACGGGTATGCACAATCATCGGTTTATGCAACTGATTGGCAATGTCAATTTGCTTTGCAAACACCGCTTGTTGCAGGCTTTTATTTTCCGCACTGTAATAATAATCCAAGCCGGTTTCCCCAATGGCAACCACTTTCGGATCCGCCGCTAAACGCAACAAACGCTCAAAATCAAAAGGTTCATCATCTAAATCCAAAGGATGTACACCGCAAGACAGCGACACAGAATCAAAAGGTTTTAACGCATCCACAATTTGTTCGTAGCGACGCAAGGTTACGCCTACCGCCAAGATATGTTTTACTTCCCGCGCCTGCGCTTTAGCAATCACATCCTCAATATCCCGGTGTAAATTTTCATAATCCAACGCATCCAAATGGCAATGGCTATCAACTATAAACATCTAAAAAAGTCCTGTTTGTTATTCTCTTCAAAAACCTCGGTAACCAATTTCGTCAATCCGTCTAACAACATTAACTCTTGATTAACCCCATTAATTTGCAGTAAATCTGACCGCACTTGACTGATAATTTGATTGGCACGCAACAACCCAAGCACGGTTTGTTTTTGATTAAATTGTTCAATACCGCGTACCAAATCCTGACAAATCCAACCTTGGTGTATGCCAAGCTTTGCTTTCAGCGCATCTGACAAAAAGCCCGCCAGCCAATCTAATTGTTGAAATAGCAAGTCATTTTCAAAATAAGGCAGCAACTCCAAGGGCGAGCACCGCATATAAAACACCCAAAATTGACGCAGAAAATTTTTCCGTTTGGCTAATAATCCTTGCATCAACATAGTCAACGCCGCTAATGGACGCCCATAACTGACCAAAAGTGCGGTCTGAATTTCGCTTATTTCTTGCACACTTTGCCCCTGCAACCAAGCTATCGCCACAGTTTGCGGCGGCGTATTGATTAACCAACATTGACAACGACTGTAAACGGTTGCTAACAAACTTGCCGCAACATCCGCTTGCAATAAAAAATAGGTGTTCGGACGCGGCTCCTCCAAGGTCTTCAACAAGGCATTCGTCGCGGCTTCGGTTAAACGTTCCGCACCTTGAATCACCACCACTTTATTGCCATTTTGCTGCGCGTGTTGCATAACTTTCTCATTGATTTCACGCACCTGTTCCACGCCAATATCCTTATTATCTATCGGCGCCAAGCGTGCATAATCGGGGTGATTTCCGGCGGAAAATAAATGACAACTATGGCATTTCCCGCAAGGTTCATCTCCTTGTGGTTGCGTGCAAAGTAAACGCTGCGCCACCATATCAACTAACTGCTCTGTTCCCAAACCTTGATCCGAGCGAAACAACAGCGCATGTGGCAACATCTCTTGATGAAGGGTTTGCATCAATTGTTGGTAATAGGGAACTAACCAAGGATAAAGCGCCATGTTCATTTATTTCACACAATTTACAAAGTCAATCACTGCACGTTGAATATCCGCGCGGACTTGCTCAATGGATTGTTCCGCATCAATCACCACCGCATTTGGCAATTGTTGCACTAATTGCAAATATTTAGCTCGAGTGCGGTGAAAAAAATCCAAGTTTTGCCGCTCAATACGATCCAACTCGCCTCGCCCGCACGCACGCGCTAAACCCACTGCCGGATCAATATCCAAATACAGGGTAAAATCCGGCACAAAATCGCCCAACACTGCCTGTTTCAAGGTTACCAATAAATTGGCGTCCAATTGTCTGCCACCTCCTTGATAAGCTTGCGAAGACAGGTCATGACGATCGCCAACCACCCATTTTCCAGCCCGCAAAGCAGGCTTAATCACATTTTCCACTAATTGCACACGCGCCGCGTACAACATCAATAATTCCGCTTTATCGATGACCGCTTCTTCCGTTTCATGTTTGATCAATTGGCGTAGTTTTTCTGCCAGCGGCGTGCCGCCCGGTTCACGAGTAAATACCACCTGTTCCACGCCCAATTGTTGCAGGGTCTTTGCAACCGCTTCATGTGCGGTGGATTTGCCGGCGCCTTCCAGCCCCTCGATTACAATAAATTTTCCTGTCATCTTATTTTCCTTTTTGCCGGTTTCTATACCAACGCAAATATTCCTGTACCGCGCGATTATGCTCCGTTAAGGTTCGGCTGAATTTGTGTCCGCCCGAACCGTCCGCTACAAAATAGAAATAATCGGTTTTTTCAGGATTTGCGGTCGCCTGCAAAGCGCTTTCCGCAGGCATGGCAATCGGTGTTGGCGGCAAACCTAAATTTAAATAAGTATTATAAGGTCCCGGCGTTTCCAAATCTTTACGCCGAATATTCCCGTTATACGCCTCGCCCATCCCGTAAATAATCGTCGGATCCGTTTGCAGCGGCATATTTTTGTTTAACCGGTTAATAAACACAGAAGCCACTTTGCCACGTTCCGCCGCCACCGCAGTTTCTTTTTCCACAATGGACGCCAAAATCAATAATTCATAAGGATTGTTCAGCGGTAAATTTGGATCTCGTTGTTCCCACGCTTGTTGCAACGCCTTTTCCATACGTTTAGCCGCACGTTTTAATAAATCCAGATCCGTCGAATTCGGCGTATAACTATAAGTATCCGGATACAACCAACCTTCTATCTTTTTTTGTTCATGAATGGCTTTGGCAAAATCCGGCAATTGCAACATATCGAAAATCTCCGCATCGCTTTTACCCACCAAGGTTTGTTTTAAGTGCGGTGCTTTTTCTAATTTTTTTCGCCATGCCTTAAAAGTTTCGCCTTCGATAAATTGCACATTAAATTGTACTTCTTTGCCTGAATTCAATAATTGTAATATATCACCTACGGTTTTCACCCCATTTAAAGCATAGGTTCCCGCTTTGACTTTATTTAAATCCGGTCGTAATTTCAATAGCCATGGCAACAATTCGGCATTATCCACTAATTTTTCTTGTTCAAATAAAGCTACCAATTGATTGCCCGTCGTGCCGCGTTTCAACACTAACAACTGATCCGGTTGCGTTTGTACCGGAAGCTCAACAAATGCGTTGATTTTTTGATATGCCCATGCGGCAACCGCCACCAAAATCACAATAAAAATACTGAATCCCAATAAAAATTTTTTCATATAATCCAATCAAACTCACGGAAAAATTCCTCGCCAGTTTACCATATACGCAAGTGCGGTCAATTTTCACAAAGAAAATGTTGGCAAAAACTCCTGAGTTTTGACCGCACTTTATGTCATTTTTGCGAGTTCGATCGCAAAAACGTAGATGCTTGATTGCCGACGATAACCTGTTCGTTCATATTTATCCCCGTTGAATGTTCAACACATTGAGATACCACAACCAATGAACTTAAACACTACCCAAAAGAGGAAATTATCATGCAAGTACTAAAATCAATCAGTTTGGCATTGGGTTTATTGACCGCTTTATTGGGCGCCAACTCTGCCCTTGCAACAACCGACCCACTGCCCAAGCCTGCGATCGCAGAACAAACAGCGCCGGTCATATTGAGCGATAAACTCAATATTAACACCGCCACGGCAGAAGAAATTCAAAGCGCATTACTCGGCATTGGCGCGAAAAAAGCGGAAGCGATTATAGAATATCGGGAAAAACACGGTAATTTCACCGCCCCTGAACAATTGCTGGAAATTCAAGGTATCGGCAAAGCCACATTGGAAAAAAACAAAGATCGTATTGCTTTTTAAGCAAAATAGCATGATGTTATTAATAAAAAACCCGGCATTCACCGGGTTTTCCTCTTTTAACGTTTTGGCAAATAACGTAGCGGATCCACGGATTTCCCTTTATAACGAATTTCAAAGTGTAATTTCACATCTGTTGTACCGGAACTTCCCATTTTCGCAATTTGTTGTCCCGCTTTTACCTCTTGTTGATCTTTAACTAAGATCGACTCATTATGGGCATAAGCACTCAGGTAATCATCATTATGTTTAATAATGATCAGGTTGCCATAACCACGCAAGGCATTACCCGCGTACACTACGCGACCTGCTGCAGCTGCATTGATCGCTTGACCACGAGAACCGGCAATATCGATCCCTTTATTACCACCGTCGGAACGGGAGAAACCTTGTGTAATTTCCCCGTTAGTCGGCCAACTCCAAGCCACATTGGACACCACCGGCGCTTGCTTTGCGACGGTCGTTGGCATTGGCGTGGTTTGTGCTGGTTGAGTAATCGTTGTGGTACCCGCCACTGTTCGTTGTGCTGCCGCACTTGCACTGCCTACCGAAGATTTAATTGGCCCGGTAATGGTTACGTCGGAACCATATTGGGTACCGTTAGGACCCGGCGTATAGGTCACTGCCGGTTGTACCGGTTTAGTCTCAACCGGCGCCGCTGCGACAGTTTGTGTGTTGATTGGCATTGCCGGCGCACGATTATTTGACACATTCAAAATTTGACCAACGCTTAAATTATAAGGCTCAGATATATTGTTCAATGCCGCCAATTCCTTCACATCCATACCGGAAATATAGGCGATTAAGAACATAGTATCGCCTTTACGTACCGTATAGCTGTCGCCTTTGTAAAAACCTTTATCGATTTTACTGTAATCCGGTGCATTGGTTTGTGGATTACGTGGAATTTCAAAATGTTGTGGCACAGATTTCGGCGTACTAACAGGCGTTGTCGGCGCCAGCGCTTGCGGTAAAGCTTGTTTCGGCGCTTGATAGGTTGGTCGAGTTACCACCGGCGTACTCATTTCCGGCGGCATGGATTGCTGCTGAATTTGCGGCTCCCAAGTGCCACCGGTCGCACCGCTGTTATCCACCGGCTGCATAATGCCCGGCGTTAAAGTGCCATCAACACTTTCAACCGGTGCCGGTGTGTTCGAACTGCAGGCAGCCAAAATTGCCATCACAACAGGCAAAACCAAAAACGATTTTTTCATCTCTTTTATTATCCTCTTTTACTTCATATTCGCCGGCATACTTAATTGTTCAATTTCAGGCAACCAACTGCCGCCTTAGACGGCACCCGTTCCTTCCACTGCTTATATAATTCCCGGCGGTAACGCACTTTCATCTTTAATTTCTTCTGATACACAAGCGCTCAACCCAAAAACTATAGACAACAATAATAGTAATTTATTCATTTTAAATCTCTATTTATCTTAAAACTAAATAGGCAACAACTGCAAGAACGACTACTGACCAACCAATTACTTCAATTGATTTACGTAATTTTGCCGCAAATTTCTCACCGCCCCAAGCCGCTAATTTGGCAACCAATAAAAAGCGAGCTGCACGGGAAACAAAGGCGGTAATCAAAAATGGGAAAAATGCCATTTGCATGACACCTGCACAAATCGTAAACACTTTATACGGAATTGGCGAAAAACCGGCAACAAAGACCACTAACACCCCCCAGCGCTCAAACCACGAAATCGCGGTTTCCCAATGATGTTGATAGCCCCATTGTTGGATATAATGTTGAACAAAATCAAAGGTATAATAGCCCAGCCCGTATCCAATAACACCGCCAACCGTTGATGCAATCGCAGTATAAAGTGCCAATCTGACCGCACGTTTCGGCTTGGTCATCGACATTGGAATAAGCATCACATCCGGCGGAATAGGAAAGAAAATAGCTTCAATAAAACTAACAAAAGAAAGCCAAAAAGCCGCATAGTGATGTTTTGACCATTCCATGGTTTTATCATACATAGCACCAAAAATGTTCAATTGTATTTCCTTAGTTAAAAAGTGAAGATATCGCATAAAGCGACGTATTATTCACTTTTTAACCAATCTTGTAAAGCAGCAAGTGAATGATGGGCTGTCATATCCGCTTGAATCGGCGTAATTGAAACATAACCGTTGCGCACCGCATAAAAATCCGTACCCTCTTGTTCATATTCCGGCAATCCGGATGGACCAATCCAATAAATATGCTCACCACGCGGATCTTGCTGTTTAATCACTTCTGCCGCAGAAGATCGGTAACCGAGATGGGTCACTTTAATACCTTTTAATTGCTCATAAGGCAAATCCGGCACGTTAATATTGATTATTTCCCGTGCGTTAAGTAATTCGCCATGCAATTTCGGAATCACATCCGCCACCACTTTCGCCGCACTTTCATAATGTTGACGCCCATCTAAAGATACCGCAATAGAAGGTAAGCCTAAATGACGCCCTTCTAATGCCGCAGCTACGGTACCGGAATAAATCACATCATCCCCTAAATTTGCCCCGGCATTAATCCCGGAAACCACCAAATCCACCTGCCCTGACAAAAATCCGTTGAGTGCCAAATGTACGCAATCCGCCGGCGTTCCGTTAATACAATAATCACCGCTATCTAATTTCATTGGGCGCAACGGTTGTACCAAAGTTAACGAACTCGACGCCGCACTACGGTTACGATCCGGCGCCACAACGGTCACTTGGGCGAATTTACGCAATTCGTGTGCTAAGGTTTTGATCCCCTCGGCATGAATTCCGTCGTCATTTGATAAAAGAATATGCATTTTAATTTCCCTATATAAATAAAATTAAATCGTTTTCACCAACTCACGAATTAACGCGGTCGCATAGCTGCCCGCCGGCAGAAAAAAGCGCAACGCCAACCCTTGAGTATTAAACGCCCAAGAAAAGTCTTCCGCGAACATTAACATAGCACGACGCATTGGCTTTACCCGTTCTTGTTTCATCAAACGCAATAAAGCGGAATGTTGTTCAATAATCTGCATTTCAAAACCATTTGTTTGCGGCATATTATCGCCAATTAACGCCGCGGTTAAGGCAATATCATTTTGCTGCAAGCGCTGTTGCAACGCCGCTAAATCTTCATTTTCATCCACCACAAACCAACTTTGCGAATGGCATAATTGCACAATATCCTTTGGCAAAACACGCTGAATATCCCCTTGCTGAATACGCGCCGACACAATCAAATTAAACACTTCGCTGCGCGCTGCAGAAAGATAAAAACGACGTTTTTTCCGATCTTTCACTTGAATTTCGCCCTTTGCCCAACGCAAAGCTTGCGTCAAATTTTGTCCGTCATGCCCAAAACGTTGATCCATAAAATAATTGGGAAAACCACAAAACATGACATTTTTTAACCGCACTTTTAACTCGTCCGTTTCCACTGCATGGCGCAATAAAATCTCAAAAGAGTTACCTTGCAAACTACCGATACGGATTTTACGTTGGTGCCGACTAACCGCCAGAATTTCTACACCCTCCACATAAAACCGGCTAAAATCCGGCGTAGTCTTACCCGGCATATGTAAAGAAAACCATTGGTCGGTCACCCCGTGGCGATCTTTCAGCCCCGCGTAACTCATATCCCGTGCGGAAATACCGGCAAACTCCGCCAACTTCTCACCAACAAAAATCGTGTTCGCGTTGGTTTTACGTACCTTGACTACCACAAATTCGCCTTCGCCGGAAAAATCGTAGCCCAATTTTTCTTTCACCACAAAATCAGCAAACTCTGCTTTTAAAAGTGCGGTCTGCTTTGGCGCAGTTTGTAAATAGGCTAACTCCATCATTGTTTTTTTACCAACAACGCCACCGCTTCACAAGCAATCCCTTCACCGCGCCCGGTAAAACCTAATTTTTCCGTTGTGGTCGCTTTCACGTTAACTTGCGTCATGTCGCACTGCAAATCTTGCGCAATCAGCACGCGCATTTCGTCAATATAGGAACGCATTTTAGGCGCTTGCGCAATAATAGTCACATCCACATTGCCCACCAGATAGCCCTGCGCCGTCACTTTCGCAAAGGCTTCGCGCAACAAACCACGACTGTCCGCACCTTTATATTGCATATCCGTATCAGGAAATAATTTGCCGATATCGCCCAATGCCGCAGCGCCCAATAACGCGTCCGTCAAGGCGTGCAACGCCACATCCCCGTCACTGTGAGCCAATAAACCTTGTGCATATGGAATTTTCACACCACCAATAACAATCGGACCCTCTCCACCGAAAGCGTGTACATCAAACCCGTGACCAATTCGTATCATTCATCATTTCCTTTTATTTTTGACCGCACTTTAGCGCGCTTTATTCATAATTTGTTGGATTTCCGCCATCAATTCTTGATCCACATCCAACGCAATTTTCACTAATTCTTTATTTTCAAAATTGGCAATTTTCGGATCATAAACCTCTGCCATTAATTTCAATTTATGCCGATCTTTATCAAAATAGGTTTCCGCAATTTCATTCACCACATCCGCCTCCATACCCAACGACAATAACGCTTTTTTACCGGTACGCAACGCCGAATCAAAGGCTTCCCGCACTTGAATATCCGCACCTTCGCGAAACAAATCAATGGCATGAATACGATCATAGGCGCGCGCAATAATGATAATATTCGGGTTCATTTTGCGAGCAAGGTGCACAATATGCGACGCCTGCTGTTTATCATTGATCGCGACAATCAGTAAATCTGCACAATCGACACCTGCGGCGTGTAACAATTCCGGACGAGTAGCATCACCATAATAGGTTTTTATCCCCAATTTTTTCATTCCTGCAATCAAACTCGCATCTTTATCAATCACGATCGGGCGATTTCCTGTCATCACCAACATTTGATTGATAATCTGTCCAAAACGCCCAATCCCGATTAACACCGTGGAACGTTGTTCCTCAATAGTATCGGCTGTTTTTTCGGTTTTATGCGTCAAACGAGGAAGCAAATATTTTTTCTGCAAAATAATAAATATCGGCGTCAACACCATAGATAACACCACGATCGCGGTCATATTCGCTTGTATTTCCACGCTGATCGCTCCTTGTGTCGCCGCAGCAGAAAAAAGTACGAACGCAAATTCACCCCCTTGCGCCATCATAAACATTCGATCGATCGCATTAACATGAGAGGTGCGAGTGATACGCGCGACGATATAAATACAAAGACCTTTGACCGACATAAAGATCAACACACCTAAAATAATCAGCACCCAGTTATCCGTCACCACGGTGAGATTTAATGACATTCCCACCCCTAAGAAAAATAATCCTAGCAATAACCCACGAAAAGGCTCAATATCGGCTTCTAATTGATGGCGAAAACTGGATTCAGATAATAAGACACCGGCAAGAAACGCCCCCATTGCCATGGATAAACCGCCTTCTTCCATCAATAAGGCAGCCCCTAAAACCACCAATAACGCCGCCGCAGTCATCACTTCGCGCGTTTTGGTTTTTGCCAATATTTTAAATAGCGGATTAAGCAACCATAATCCTGCTGCCACAAGTGTGGCTACGGAAACGGCGGCAATGGCGATTTTTTGCCATAAAGGCGTCGCATTTGCCACCTCCGCTGTTTCCATTGGCGATAAAAAGGTTACAAATGCCAATAAAGGCACAATCAATAAATCTTCAAATAATAAAATCGACACAATACGCTGCCCGCGTGGCGAAGCAATATCGCCCCGTTCGCTTAACTCTTGCATCACAATCGCGGTAGAGGTCAACACAAATCCCGCAGCGCCAACAAATGCTATCTGCCAACTAAATCCATAAAGCATTGCAACGGAAGTTAACGCCAACGTACACAAACCAATTTGCAAAGCACCGAGACAAAAGATATGGTGGCGTAGACCCCAAATATGTGACGGTTTCATTTCCAGCCCAATAATAAACAGGAACATCACCACACCTAATTCAGCGACATGAATAATTCCCTCCGAATCCGTGAACACACCAAAGCCAAAAGGTCCAATCACAAGCCCCGCTGCCAAATATCCCAAAACAGATCCTAAACCAAAACGCTTAAATAGCGGTACCGCAACGACGGCCGCCGCCAGCAAAGTGACCACATTGACCAGTTGATTCGCTCCTTCTGCTGCCATCATTTCCTCCTTGTCATCATCTACGAGTTAAATAAAATGCTGCCAATGCCAAATCTTCCGGACGAGTCACTTTAATATTATCGCTACGCCCGGCAACCAAGTGCGGTCGAAATCCCAGCAATTCCATCGCTGACGCCTCGTCAGTCACCACTAACCTATTTTTCTTCGCAAATTTTAAGGCGTTCGCCAACAATTTCGCGTTAAAAAACTGTGGCGTTTGTGCCAACCACAATTGCGCGCGATCTTCTGTTTGTTGAATTTGCAAATCTGCATCGGCGCGCTTAATGGTATCTGTTGCCGGAATAGCTAAAATTGCTCCATTATCATCATCTACCTGCAATAACTGATCTAAATCCTGGTGAGTTAAACAAGGACGCGCAGCATCATGTACCAACACCCAAGTTTCACGCTCCGGCTGAAAATTAATTGCCTTCAGCCCATTTAACACGGAATCCGCCCGATTTTCACCGCCTTCCACCAAACGAATTTTCGCCTGTTTGAGAAATGGCATTTTTTCCACATAAGGATCGGCTCCGGCAACCGCAACAATCACTTCGTCAATTAACGGATAACTTAATAGAACGTTTAACGTATGCTGCAAAATCGTTTTACCATCAATTTCCAAATATTGCTTGGGCTTATCTGCTTGCATTCGGCTCCCGACCCCTGCCGCCGGAACGACAGCAACAAATTGACGTTGAATCTTCATCTTTTTCATTGTCTATTTTCTTTTACAATACGATAAAATATTTCGTCAGATTTAATCATTTCATGCTGCAATCTGGCTCGTTCTTCAATGGCATCCACCCCTTCTTTCAGATTCTTAATTTCTGCTGCAATCAGTTGATTTCGTTGAGAAAGTTTTTCATTTTCTTGTTGACGCCGAGTGATTTCTTTTGATGTCTCTTGATAATCAAAATAACCGTTTTTACCAAACCAAAAATCGCATTGAAACAGCAATAGCAATGCTACTAAGATAAAAATAAATAAACGCATAAAAAGTTACTTCATTGTGAATAATAATCCTGTTAGTTTACCTTGAAACCGCCCCAAATGCGAAGCCCATACGAAGAAAAACGAAGGACTGAAAAAGTGCGGTCATTTTTTGACAATTTATTGCCAATAAGCTTGAGACAATCGCGGTAATAAGGTATAACCTTGGCTTTCAATGTATGGCGGTAACACTTTATCATTGAGCATGTCGGCAGCGACGATAGCCCGGATTGTGCCGTTTCGATTTCACCACAAGCCACATTATCTTCTTTTTTACGTTCTAAAGCTTGTACCTGTGCTTCGTTAAGAATAATACCTTGCTCTGCAATCAATTTCTCAAGTGCCGTCAATCTTTGTTTAACGTTCGCTAGGTGATGTCTAAGTCAAATTAAGCACACCGCCTGCTGAAACAAAGATCCCTTACTTGTGAAGCTCATTGCTTACACGGACTTATCCAAAAGCAGGATTATCTAAGGCAAACTTTACGACATCACGACAGCTTGTTCAACCGCTTCATCTACACGATTTTTGAGATTTGGCACGTGCCGATTTTGATTAAGAAGTGCTTCAACACCGCCTTTCTCCACGGCTTGTTGATATTGATAGAAGGTATCTCAGCTCACTCCCTTCACTTTACAGGCTTGAGAAATGTTACCGAGTTCTTCTGCTAAATTTAATAAACCCGTTTTGTGTTTAATGAGTAGATTGGTAGAATAAAAAATGAGAGTTTCCTTTTTCGTTTAGATTGAATTTGGACATTCATACTCTCATCGGGAATTCTCATTTTCCGAGGTGATTTGTCAGATTAAGTCTGAGCTTCTACACTATATATCAGGAAATGTTCCGATAATTTAAATTTTCTGTCTTTACCTTAAATCAAATTTCGAAATTATTTAAACATTTTCAGTAGAGACGCTACATGAGCTAATTCTCGTAAAGAAAACACAGTTTGAAGGGCTATGAATCTCTTGATAGATTCTATCAAATATGCTTCTGTTATACCTGATTCTAAGCTCATTTTTAAACATACTTTTCCGTCACATTTATAAACGCTCACAAATCGTTTTTCTGCATTCCATCGATTCATTTCTTTGAATGACATATCAATATCATCAAAGATCATGAATACATCTATAGAACCATCATCATAGCTATTATCTATAATATAGATCATGCTGTCATGCCTAAATTTGATTACACCTGACTTTATAATTTCCACATTTTCATAATCTTGCTCTTTCAAAAGAGACACTAACTCTCTATCTGTGAATTCATCAAAAACTTCTTCATAGGAACTACTCATAAATTCCTCCACCATTTTTATTTCTAGTCGGATTTACCGATAATTGATCTCTCATTTGAGCATCTAAATCCATTTTATAACTGAGTTGATCACTTAAATCAGAGAGATCATATTGGTATTTATTTCCTACCATATCTGTATAAAAGCATTTACCGTTTTCTATTTTTCGCATCAACATTTTCTGTCCTCTTTGTTAAGAAATACCATCTAAACAATTATTTTTATTCAGATCTATTTATTATTCACCTTGCATGGCAAGGTGAATAATGGGATTATCCCATTATTTGATTATCTTTTACCCACCATATTTTGCAAATTTTGAATATAAAAAACCGTTTGCATCCCTTCTACTACCGAGCGCAAGCGGTTTAATATCTTTATTTTCTTTTGCGTTATTGATGCTTGAGATTGTTCGTTATGATAAGAATATATCTTTTGT
>NZ_NLFK01000019.1 GCF_002263215.1 Actinobacillus seminis | reverse complement strand
GTTCTTTAACAATATATCAGACAATCTGTGTGGGCACTTGTTGATTGACTTTGTTTAAAAGAAATAAATATTGAAGTCTTAATAGGTGCTTAAACTGAGAATTCATAATTACTTGAGTGATATGTAAAAACTTTAGCTAAGCAGAATATTGAGCGAAAAGAACTTAAATTGAAGAGTTTGATCATGGCTCAGATTGAACGCTGGCGGCAGGCTTAACACATGCAAGTCGAACGGTAACGGGGAGGGAGCTTGCTTTCTCTGCTGACGAGTGGCGGACGGGTGAGTAATGCTTGGGAATCTGGCTTATGGAGGGGGATAACGACGGGAAACTGTCGCTAATACCGCGTAGTATCGGGAGATGAAAGGGTGGGACTGAAGGGCCACCTGCCATAAGATGAGCCCAAGTGGGATTAGGTAGTTGGTGGGGTAAAGGCCTACCAAGCCTGCGATCTCTAGCTGGTCTGAGAGGATGGCCAGCCACACTGGAACTGAGACACGGTCCAGACTCCTACGGGAGGCAGCAGTGGGGAATATTGCGCAATGGGGGGAACCCTGACGCAGCCATGCCGCGTGAATGAAGAAGGCCTTCGGGTTGTAAAGTTCTTTCGGTGGTGAGGAAGGTGATGAAGTGAAGAGTTTCATCAATTGACGTTAATCACAGAAGAAGCACCGGCTAACTCCGTGCCAGCAGCCGCGGTAATACGGGGGGTGCGAGCGTTAATCGGAATAACTGGGCGTAAAGGGCACGCAGGCGGACTTTTAAGTGAGGTGTGAAATCCCCGGGCTTAACCTGGGAATGGCATTTCAGACTGGGGGTCTAGAGTATTTTAGGGAGGGGTAGAATTCCACGTGTAGCGGTGAAATGCGTAGAGATGTGGAGGAATACCGAAGGCGAAGGCAGCCCCTTGGGGAGATACTGACGCTCAAGTGCGAAAGCGTGGGGAGCAAACAGGATTAGATACCCTGGTAGTCCACGCTGTAAACGATGTCGATTTGGGGATTGGGCTATAAGCTTGGTGCCCGAAGCTAACGTGATAAATCGACCGCCTGGGGAGTACGGCCGCAAGGTTAAAACTCAAATGAATTGACGGGGGCCCGCACAAGCGGTGGAGCATGTGGTTTAATTCGATGCAACGCGAAGAACCTTACCTACTCTTGACATCCATAGGAGAGTGCAGAGATGTGCTTGTGCCTTCGGGAGCTATGAGACAGGTGCTGCATGGCTGTCGTCAGCTCGTGTTGTGAAATGTTGGGTTAAGTCCCGCAACGAGCGCAACCCTTATCCTTTGTTGCCATCGATTAGGTCGGGAACTCAAAGGAGACTGCCGGTGATAAGCCGGAGGAAGGTGGGGATGACGTCAAGTCATCATGGCCCTTACGAGTAGGGCTACACACGTGCTACAATGGTGCATACAGAGAGCGACGAGGCCGCGAGGTGGAGTGAATCTCAGAAAGTGCATCTAAGTCCGGATTGGAGTCTGCAACTCGACTCCATGAAGTCGGAATCGCTAGTAATCGCGGATCAGAATGTCGCGGTGAATACGTTCCCGGGCCTTGTACACACCGCCCGTCACACCATGGGAGTGGGTTGTACCAGAAGTAGATAGCTTAACCGGAAGGGGGGCGTTTACCACGGTATGATTCATGACTGGGGTGAAGTCGTAACAAGGTAACCGTAGGGGAACCTGCGGTTGGATCACCTCCTTAACTGAATGAAGTGATAGCGAGTGTTCACACAGATTGGCTGAGATATTGTAGACTTTTTTTTTTTTTTTTATTGTTCTTTAAAAAATAGGAAACAAGCTGAAAACTGAGAGATTTTTCAAGTCAGGGCTTAAGAAAGATAAGCGCTGAGAGAAGGAAAGTCTGAGTAGTTCGAAAGAAAGAAATCTTAACTGAAGAAAGGCGGTTAAGTGTTTAGTTGAAAGATATCGCCTTAAGCATAAAATGCTTGAGGTTGTATGGTTAAGTGACTAAGCGTACACGGTGGATGCCTAGGCAATCAGAGGCGAAGAAGGACGTGCTAATCTGCGAAAAGCTTGGATGAGTTGATAAGAAGCGAATAATCCAAGATATCCGAATGGGGAAACCCGATGGATGAAGAATCCATCATTCTTAAATGAATAAATAGTTTAAGGAAGCGAACCGGGAGAACTGAAACATCTAAGTACCCCGAGGAAAAGAAATCAACCGAGATTTTGTGAGTAGTGGCGAGCGAAAGCGAAAGAGCCTGCAAGTGATAGCGACTGAAGACAGAGGAAGCAATTGGGAAATTGCGCGACACAGGGTGATAGCCCCGTACTTGAAGTCAGGGTTGCGGTACTAAATTTGCGAGAAGTAGGGCGGGACACGAGAAATCCTGTTTGAAGAAGGGGGGACCATCCTCCAAGGCTAAATACTCCTGATTGACCGATAGTGAACCAGTACTGTGAAGGAAAGGCGAAAAGAACCGGGGTGACCGGAGTGAAATAGAACCTGAAACCGTGTACGTACAAGCAGTGGGAGCCAACTTGTTTGGTGACTGCGTACCTTTTGTATAATGGGTCAGCGACTTATATTTTGTAGCGAGGTTAACTGAATAAGGGAGCCGAAGGGAAACCGAGTCTTAACTGGGCGTTAAGTTGCAAGGTATAGACCCGAAACCCGGTGATCTAGCCATGGGCAGGTTGAAGGTTGGGTAACACTAACTGGAGGACCGAACCGACTAATGTTGAAAAATTAGCGGATGACTTGTGGCTGGGGGTGAAAGGCCAATCAAACCGGGAGATAGCTGGTTCTCCCCGAAATCTATTTAGGTAGAGCCTTGAGCGGACACCTTCGGGGGTAGAGCACTGTTTCGGCTAGGGGGCCATCCCGGCTTACCAACCCGATGCAAACTGCGAATACCGAAGAGTGATACTCAGGAGACACACGGCGGGTGCTAACGTCCGTCGTGGAGAGGGAAACAACCCAGACCGCCAGCTAAGGTCCCAAAGTCTATATTAAGTGGGAAACGAAGTGGGAAGGCCCAGACAGCTAGGATGTTGGCTTAGAAGCAGCCATCATTTAAAGAAAGCGTAATAGCTCACTAGTCGAGTCGGTCTGCGCGGAAGATGTAACGGGGCTGAAATATAGCACCGAAGCTGCGGCAATGATGTAAACATTATTGGGTAGGGGAGCGTTGTGTAAGCGGAAGAAGGTGAATTGAGAGGTTTGCTGGACGTATCACAAGTGCGAATGCTGACATAAGTAACGATAAAACGAGTGAAAAACTCGTTCGCCGGAAGACCAAGGGTTCCTGTCCAACGTTAATCGGGGCAGGGTGAGTCGGCCCCTAAGGCGAGGCTGAGAAGCGTAGTCGATGGGAAACGGGTTAATATTCCCGTACTTGGATAAACTGCGATGTGGGGACGAAGAAGGTTAGGTTAGCAGACTGTTGGATGTCTGTTTAAGCCGGTAGGTGGGGGATTTAGGCAAATCCGGGTTCCTATAAACACTGAGAGGTGAAGACGACGCTCTAAGGAGCGGAAGTAACTGATACCCTGCTTCCAGGAAAAGCCGCTAAGCTTCAGGTTTATCTAAACCGTACTGAAAACCGACACAGGTGGTCAGGTAGAGAATACTCAGGCGCTTGAGAGAACTCGGGTGAAGGAACTAGGCAAAATAGCACCGTAACTTCGGGAGAAGGTGCGCTTACGGTAATTGTAGCCCTTTACGGGTGAAGGTGAAGTAAGTCGAAGATACCAGCTGGCTGCAACTGTTTATTAAAAACACAGCACTCTGCAAACACGAAAGTGGAAGTATAGGGTGTGATGCCTGCCCGGTGCTGGAAGGTTAATTGATGGAGTAATCGAAAGAGAAGCTCTTGATCGAAGCCCCAGTAAACGGCGGCCGTAACTATAACGGTCCTAAGGTAGCGAAATTCCTTGTCGGGTAAGTTCCGACCTGCACGAATGGCATAATGATGGCCAGGCTGTCTCCACCCGAGACTCAGTGAAATTGAAATCGCCGTGAAGATGCGGTGTACCCGCGGCTAGACGGAAAGACCCCGTGAACCTTTACTATAGCTTGACACTGAACATTGAATTTTGATGTGTAGGATAGGTGGGAGACAAAGAAGTAGGTACGCCAGTACTTATGGAGTCGGTGTTGAAATACCACCCTTTAACGTTTGATGTTCTAACGAGGCACCGAAGACAGGTGTTCGGACAGTGTCTGGTGGGTAGTTTGACTGGGGCGGTCTCCTCCCAAAGAGTAACGGAGGAGCACGAAGGTTTGCTAATCACGGTCGGACATCGTGAGGTTAGTGCAATGGTATAAGCGAGCTTAACTGCGAGACGGACAAGTCGAGCAGGTGCGAAAGCAGGTCATAGTGATCCGGTGGTTCTGAATGGAAGGGCCATCGCTCAACGGATAAAAGGTACTCCGGGGATAACAGGCTGATACCGCCCAAGAGTTCATATCGACGGCGGTGTTTGGCACCTCGATGTCGGCTCATCACATCCTGGGGCTGAAGTAGGTCCCAAGGGTATGGCTGTTCGCCATTTAAAGTGGTACGCGAGCTGGGTTTAGAACGTCGTGAGACAGTTCGGTCCCTATCTGCCGTGGGCGTTGGAGAATTGAGGGGGGCTGCTCCTAGTACGAGAGGACCGGAGTGGACGCATCACTGGTGTACCAGTTGTCTCGCCAGAGGCATTGCTGGGTAGCTAAATGCGGAAGAGATAAGTGCTGAAAGCATCTAAGCACGAAACTTGCCTCAAGATGAGTTCTCCCCGGCATTAAGTCGGTAAGGGTTGTTTAAGACGAAGACGTAGATAGGTGGGATGTGTAAGTGTAGTGATACATTGAGCTGACCCATACTAATAGCCCGAGAGGCTTAACCATACAACCTCAAGCGTTTTGGTTTTTGGGGTGGTGATACAACGGGACGAAAGAGAGAGAGCGAAGAGAGAAGCACAAAATCACAAGAGTGCAAGAGTGCAAGAGTAGCGAAGTAGGGTGGACAGCTTGTTTCGGATTTAAGCGGTTAAGTTGTAGGCGAAGGTGGCTGAAGGCGAGACAAGGCGAAGAGAAAGAACAAAGACAAAGAAGATAAAAGAGAAGGCAGGAAGGTAAAATCATCGAAGGACAATCTTGGCGGCGATAGTGCAGTGGGACCACCTAATTCCATGCCGAACTTAGAAGTGAAACGCTGTAACGCCGATGGTAGTGTGGGGATTCCCCATGTGAGAGTAGGGCACCGCCAGGT
>NZ_NLFK01000018.1 GCF_002263215.1 Actinobacillus seminis | reverse complement strand
GGAAACAACAACATTAAATTTAGTTGGAGCGATGCCGGCACCTCTACTAATGGCGAAGAAACTAGTAAAAAATCTGTTGTCAGCGTAGGCACTCAAAATAACGAGCGTGTAATCACCCACGTCGCCGCCGGAAACGTCACCGCCACCTCCACCGACGCCATCAACGGCGGACAACTCTACAGCGTAGCCAGCGTGTTTAGTACCATGGCAACCGGTATTTTAGGGTTGGAAAAAGCGGATAATGGTAGTGATGGGTTTAAAGATGTCAGTTTCACTAAATTGAAAACGAAAGATGGGACTGATAGAGAACAACAAACCACATTCAAATCAGCGATTGAAAATAGCATTGAAACTATCAATCAAGGCTTGAAGTTTGCGGGAGATAGTGGCGAATTTACCCGACAACTTGGTGCAACAGTGAAGATTAAAGGGGATGGAACTGATTTAACTTCAACTGCTAATGGTACTAGCGGAGAAATCTCGTTTAAATTAGAAAAAGAAACTAATATTACACAAAATGGTAGCACCAGTACTAAAGTTCCAACAACTAAAGCAGTTAAGGAATATATAGATCAAAAAGTCGGAGATGTTAGTTCAACTTTAGATCTAGAAGCGGATAATTCTAATGGTAGTACTTACGGTAAAGTTGCGTTAAAAACGCAAAAATTAAAATTAGCGGGTACTAGCGGTGAAATTAAAACTTCTGTTGATAATCAGGGGCAAACCGTCACTATCGGTTTAGATGAAGCCTTTAAAAATAAAGTTAATGGTTTTGAAAGCCAGATTACTAAAAATGCAAATGATATTAATACAGTAACTAATACAGCCAATGCAAATAAAGCCGGTATTCAAACTGCAAACGATAAAATACGAGAAAATACACAAAAAATTGAGAAGGTAAAAACCACAGCAGATCAAAATACAGCAGCGATTAAAAACCAAGAGATCGCTTATAAAGCAAATGGTGAACAAAAATCACAAAAAGTGAAACTATCCGAGGGGCTTGTTTTTAATGGCGATACCAATATTACCGTTGAAGCAAAAGAAAACGGAGCAATTACCCACAAGCTAAATTCAGCTCTAAAAGGGATTAACTCTATTTCTAAAAACGCAGATGGTAATGGGACAAAAATTACCCTTGAAGATAATCAAATCTCCGTCAATGATAAAAAAATCACTGGTTTAGCTGATGGTCAAATTAGTGAGCACTCAACAGACGCGGTAACTGGTAAACAGTTGCATCAAAAACTTGCAGAAAAAGCTAACAAAGGCTTAGATAATATTGATGACGCTGGAAAAACGGTGATTTCCAAACAAGCTGTTCAGGCAATTAAGGCTGAAAAAGAGGGAACTTCGACCTCGCTTACTGTTGAAGAGACAGAGGGCAATGAGAAAAAATCAAAAACCATTAAAATCGGTTTAAATGAAAGTACATTGATTACTAATTTGAGTAAAGGTGTAGATTTCAAAAATCCTACTGGCAATAAACTGGTCACCGATAAACAAGTCAGTGATTTTATCGGCGGTAAAAAACTGATTTTTACGGATAAAAATAGTGGCAGACATGAAAGTAAACTCGATAGCGAGTTTAAACTTGTCGGCAATAGCGATATTACGATATCTGTGAGTAAAGATGGCGAAAATGGCAATGGTCAAGCTACTTTTGTGTTAAATAAAGCCGAGACAATCAGCGATCAACCTAATACAAAAGACAAAGCAGCCACCGCCGGCGCGGTAAAAACCTATGTGGATGATGCGTTAAAAACCGCCAAAACCGAAGCGGATAAAACCGCGGTGAAATATGATGATGACAGTAAAAATGCCATCACGTTAGGCGGTAAAGACAGCAAACATCAACCAGTAGTGATCGACAATTTACGCTCCGGATTGGGAATTGATGAGATTAACGACAGCGGCATCACTTCCGCTACCCAAGGCAAAACTCGTGAATTGGTGAAAGATCTTGTCGCTGGAAAATTAGATGAAAAAGCGCATAAAGCAGCCAATGTTAGCGATCTTAAAGCGGTGGCAACTGCGGGGCTTAATTTCACCGGCAATGACAGCGATCACCTTGTTCACAAAAACCTTGGCGAAACCTTACAAATTGCGGGGCAAGGCGTGCGTGATGTGGATACATTTAACGCGACAGATAATAATATTGTAGTGAAAACACAAAACGATAGATTAGAAGTCGCCTTAAATGCCCAATTAACCGGATTGCAATCGGCTACTTTTGCCAACGGGCAAAAAACAGTGGAAATCACCGACGATAAAATCGTCTTAAAAGATGGGGCTAATAGTACCGCCACGTACACCGCCGACAGCGCGACCTTAACAGACAAAGATGGCAATACTGCCCAATTAAACGGTCAAGGGTTAACCGTTGGTGATGATAAATCAGCCAATGGCGATAAAACTCATACCACCTATGGCAAAAATGGGCTGACCATCCATGGCAAAGACGGTAAAAGTGCGGTTAGTTTAACCACGAAAAATGAAAGCGGGAAAGACGCTGCCACCCTAGCATTTGCTAAGGACGGTCAATCCGGCACCGGCGCGATTACCGGATTAAAAGATCTTGAGGACAACGCCGACGGATCCAGCGCCACTAATAAAAATTACGTGGATAACCAGCTGAAAAAAGCCAAAGAAGACGCCGATAAAACCGCGGTGAAATATGATGATGAAACAAGGGATGTTATCACCTTGGGGGGCAAAGGCACATCACATAAACCAGTAGTGATCGACAATTTACGCTCCGGGTTGGGAATTGACGACATTAACGACGGAGGCATTGCCTCAATAAAACAAGGTAAAACCCGTGATTTAGTGAAAGATCTTGTCGCTGGAAAATTAGATGAGAAAGCGCATAAAGCAGCCAATGTTAGCGATCTTAAAGCGCTGGCAACCGCCGGACTTAATTTCGCTGGCAATGACGCCAAAGATATTCACAAAAACCTCGGCGAAACCTTGGCGATTGTGGGGCAGGGCGTGACTGATATCGCGTTGTTTAAAGGAACCAACAATAATATTGCGGTGAAAACAGTTGCGGGTAACTTGGAAGTTTCATTAAACGAAGCGTTAACTGCGATTAAATCCTTGGTCACCCAAGCTAAATCGGTTGATGATAAATCTGGCTTATCCGCCATCAGCACGCTAGATGGGGCGGGCTTACATTTAACACCGGCGGAAAGCTTGACGAATGGACAAGGAAAACAAGCCGATTACGGATTGCTTGGCTCCACGGTAAAAGACGGTGAAAAAACCAACACCCAAACCGCCGGCAGTATTACCTTAGCGCAGGGCGAAAAATCCAATACCCAAACTGCGGAAAGCAATACCTTGCAGGCAAAAGACGCTGAAGATCCAACAACGACCTTAACCAATAAACAAACCGCTGCCGGTAACACGCTCTCTGACGATAAAGGCAACCGCGCGACTTACGATCGCCATGGGGTGAGTTTGCAAGACAAAGATAGCAATACTGCCAAATTAGATGCTCAAGGTTTAACCGTTGGAGATAAAAATTACGATGCCGATAAAACCCATTCGGTTTACGGAAAAGAGGGGCTAACTATCCATGGCAAAGACGGTAAAAGTGCGGTCAGTTTAACCACGAAAAATGACAACGGTAAAGACGCTGCCACTCTGGCATTTGCTAAAGGTGAAGACGGTCAAGCTGGCACCGGCGCGATTACTGGATTAAAAGATCTTGAGGCAAATGCCGACGGATCCAGCGCGGCGAATAAAAACTACGTGGACAATCAACTTAGCAGCGCCCTAGAAGAAGTCGCCGGCAACCGTCCGTTTGATTATTATTTAAACGACATCAAAGTCAGCAAAGACAAAGATGGCAATTTCTATAAAGAGGAGAGCGGTAAAAAAGTCAAATTGACTGGTGCCGAAAAAGCCCAAGTTGTGATTAAAGCTGAACCGCAAAGCACGCCAATGACCGTGAGCAATATTAAAGCGGCGAAACTGGCGACGGACTCAACAGACGCAGTAAACGGAGCGCAATTGGTGGCAGCGACCGGCGCGCTGGCGGGGCAAGATGGCAAGATGACCTTTGCTGACGGGCGGGATGGCAAAGCGGCGACAGACCCGACCGCGGCGGCAAATCAAGGGTTAACCGCAAAAGATGGGCTAAATGGTCACAATGCCAACGACAAAGCCAACGCCCTGCGCAACGGGGAAGCTGGCTCGGTGGTGTATACCGACAGCGCCGGTCAGCGTTTGGTGAAAGCTAATGATGGCAAATACTACCATGCGGCGGATGTTGAAAATAACGGTGTGCCAAAAGACGGAAAAAGTGCGGTGGAAAATCCACAACTTTCTTTAGTCAACGCCCAAGGCAACACCGATAAGGCTGCCCTCTTGGGGAACGTGGCGAGTGGGTTGGGCGTGAAGACATTAACTGCTGAAGAAAACGCCCAACTTAATGCTTTGGCGAAAGTGGTGGATGAAAAAACGATTGATGTTGCGAAGAAAGCGAAAACCCTTTCCGCACAGGCTAGAGCTTTTTCTGATTTAACCTTAGCGGTAACCAGTTTGGAGCAAGTCATTGATGAAATGCCAGAAGGAGATGACAAAGCTCAAGCATTGATAACCCTAAAAGAAAATAAAGCAGAATTAGCGCGCGTAGAAAGCAGTTTAAAAACTGCCAGAAACGAGTTAACTACCGCAAAAGCGCAATTATCTGATGCTAATAAAGCCTATGACAATCGTTATAATGCGCTAACGGGGGCGACGAATAAAATCGCCGATTTAGTTAACGCCGACAGCCACGCTACCTTAACCCATGCGGCTACCGTAGCGGATTTACAAGCGGTGGCGCGAGCCGGCTTGAACGTGGTCGGCAATGATGGATTGACGGTGCATAAGCACCTCGGGGAAACCTTGTCCATTACCGGCGAAGGGGAGTTTAATAGCAACACTTCAGCCGCGGGCAATATTAACGTGGAGCTCGCGCAAGATGGACAAGGGTTGAGCGTGAAATTATCCGATAAATTGCAAGGCATGACCTCGGTGGAAACCCGTGAAATCCATGGTAAAAAATCTACCTTTGACAGCAATGGGTTGAAAACTGTTAGCGCGGATAGCGAAATCCGTGTGACCGCGCAGGGAACCGAGATTGTGGGCAAAGGTACCAACGCTGGAAAAGCGGCGGGCTATCGCTTGGATGGCGTCCGCTTGCAAGATGGCGCCGGCAATCACGCTACCCTATCCGCACAACAAGGCTTACGCTTAACCGGTCAAGCAGGCGAACCTTCATTGATAGCAACGAAAAATGGGCTAGTAGTCAAAGGACCGCAAGGCGATATTGCTCTTGACGGTCAGCGTGGCGAAATCTTGCTGCCGGATGTCAAACCGGATGCGAGCGGCTATGTTGCAGTGAATAAAAATTATGTGGATAGCCAAAATAATGAACTGCGCACCCAATTGAGCAATACCAACCGCGAAATGCGCGCAGGAATTGCCGGCGCCTTGGCTGCCGCCAGCTTACCGAGCTCGGCGATACCGGGGAAATCCATGCTTGCCGCTTCCGCCGGAACGTTCAAGGGGCATAGCGCCATTGCCTTGGGCTACTCCAAAATGAGCGATAATGGCAAAATCAGCATCCGCTTACAAGGTACCAGCAACTCCGCCGGCGACCTTGGCGGCGCTGTCGGGGTAGGCTATCTTTGGTAAGATAACTT
>NZ_NLFK01000017.1 GCF_002263215.1 Actinobacillus seminis | reverse complement strand
CAAGTGTGCACCGTGGTTAGTGTGTTTACCAATATTTTCACCGGCTTCACGAAGTTTTGCACGTCCGAAATCATCGTAACCTAATTCAACCGCTAAACCCAGTCCATTTTGGTTGACTACTTGGTAACCGCCAAATACGCCATAAGTCACGGAATTACGTAAGTAACCGTGTCCCGATAGTCTATTTTGTGTATAACCATCACGCAAACCATCGTGGAAAGATGCCCAACCTGCTTTTGCTCCCACATAGAAAGTGTTTTGATCAGGTGCTGCCTGTGCTACTGATGCTGCTGCTAAACCAGCGATTGCTAATGCGATTGCAGTTTTTTTCATATTACAGTTCCTCTGAGTTTAAGTTTGTTAAATTTCATCTCATCCTTTATAAGCGCTATTCTTTCGAAGAGCACAAAAAAAGCCTAGCACTTTTTACATTCAAAATCAAATTTTGCGGCAAAAACGATCATTTTTAGTACAAATTAAATATAAAAAATGCCATTTCTCCTCGCAAAATCTGCAACAAAATCTCTAACCAAGCACAATATCTATGCTAAAATCAAAAAAGTTTTAAATCATAAATTTTTTACAGAGAGTGATAATATGCTGCCTCGTTTACAACAAATTCCTGAGCTATCACCTATCGTCTCAGATTATTTACAACAACTCAAACACCAACATTTCGAGGGCGATATCGCCTCGCATTATGCCGACCGCTTAAGCCTTGCCACCGATAACAGCGTTTACCAACAGTTACCGCAAGCCATCTTATTCCCCAAAACCGTCGCGGATGTAGTAAGAATTACCAAATTAGCGCAACAAGAAACATTTCAAACGCTCACCTTTACCCCGCGCGGCGGCGGTACCGGCACGAACGGACAATCCTTAAATAGCAATATCATTGTCGATCTTTCCCGCCACATGACGCAAATTTTAGAACTCAACGTCGAACAACGCCGAGTTCGCGTCCAAGCCGGCGTAGTTAAAGATCAACTTAACCAATATTTAAAACCTTACGGTCTTTTTTTCTCCCCGGAATTATCCACCAGCAACCGCGCCACTATCGGTGGCATGATCAACACCGACGCCTCGGGGCAAGGCTCCTTAAAATATGGAAAAACCTCGGATCACGTCTTAGGCTTGCGCTCCGTATTGATGAATGGTGAAATTTTGGATACAAGTGCGGTCAATTCTGCGACATTTTTTGCCAAAATTGCCGATTATTCAACGACGAGCAAATTATTACATCAAGAAATTTTCCAACTCTGCCATGATAAACGCCAAACTATTTTGCAAGATTTACCGCAACTCAATCGTTTTTTAACCGGTTATGATCTAAAAAATGTCTTTAACGACGATTTATCTGAATTTAATTTAACCCGAATTTTAACCGGCTCCGAAGGATCATTAGCCTTTATTTGCGAAGCAACCTTAGATTTAACCCCCATTCCGCAATATCGCACCTTAATTAATATTAAATATAGCTCCTTTGACGCCGCGCTGCGCAATGCACCTTTTATGGTCAAAGCGAATGCGCTGTCAGTCGAAACCGTTGACAGCAAAGTATTAAACCTTGCTAAAGAAGACATTATCTGGAATTCAGTCAGCGAATTATTGAGCGAAGAAGAAAATAACCCGATTTTAGGTTTAAATATTGTCGAATATGCCGGCAACAATCAAGCAGTAATCGAACAGCAAGTGGCACAACTTTGCGCCCAATTAGAGCATAAAATTACCAATCAACAAGATGCCATTATCGGCTATCAAGTTTGTAGCGAGCTAGCCTCCATTGAGCGAATTTACGCCATGCGCAAAAAAGCGGTCGGCTTACTCGGCAATGCCAAAGGCGCAGCCAAACCAATTCCGTTCGTGGAAGATACTTGTGTCCCGCCAGAAAATTTAGCCGATTATATCGCGGAATTTCGCGCATTATTGGATCAACATCAATTGCAATACGGAATGTTCGGTCACGTTGATGCCGGCGTGTTGCACGTTCGTCCCGCGCTGGATTTATGCGACAAAGAGCAAGTCCTACGCTTTAAACAAATCTCCGACCAAGTAGCGGAATTAACCCGTAAATATGGAGGATTAATTTGGGGCGAACATGGCAAAGGAATGCGCTCACAATATGGCGAAAAATTCTTTACCCCGGAACTATGGCAAGAATTACGTTATATCAAATCCCTTTTTGATCCGCAAAATCGGTTAAATCCGGGCAAAATTTGCACCGCACTTAACAGCGAACAACAGCTCTACTCCATTATGTCGCCAATGCGCGCCGATAAGGATCGCCAAATTCCAATCCAAACGCGCCACGAATTTTCCGGCGCCATGAATTGCAACGGGAACGGATTATGCTTTAATTTTGACGTACACAGCACCATGTGTCCGTCTATGAAAGTGAGCAAAAATCGGGTATTTTCTCCCAAAGGGCGTGCCGCAATGGTACGCGAATGGTTACGCTTAATGGCGCAAGAAAATGTCACGCCGGAACAACTGGATTTTCACCACCGTCAAATTAAGTTGACGGATTTTGTGCAAAAAATACGCCACAGTGTAAAAAAATCCAAGGAATATGATTTTTCTCATGAAGTAAAACAAGCAATGGATACCTGTTTGGCGTGTAAAGCCTGTGCCAGCCAATGTCCAATTAAAATTGACGTCGCCAGTTTTAGGGCAAAATTTTTCCATCTTTACCATCAACGTTACCTACGTCCGCTAAAAGATTATGTGGTTTCCAATGTAGAATATGTGGCGCCTTTAATGGCAAAAGCGCCGAAGTTTTTCAACTTTTTTACCGCAGCCAAACTCACCCGACC
Organism: Actinobacillus seminis; assembly: GCF_002263215.1. Lineage (GTDB taxonomy): Bacteria > Pseudomonadota > Gammaproteobacteria > Enterobacterales > Pasteurellaceae > Actinobacillus_B > Actinobacillus_B seminis. The sequence continues at coordinate 4,350 of NZ_NLFK01000017.1, read as the reverse complement.
GCTGGCGGAAAAAGTATTAGGCATGACAGATTTACCTTTATTATCCAGCCCCTCTTTGCAACAACAACTGGTTGAAATCGGGTATCAAGGCTGCAGTTTGGAGCAGTTGGAAAAAATTGCTCAAGCGGAAAAACAAAATATGTTATTGATCGTACAAGATCCATTTACTTCCTATTATGATGCCAAGGTAGTTGCCGATTTTGTTGCATTAACACAAAAACTCGGCTTCAAACCGGTGGTGTTACCGTTTAAGCCGAACGGTAAAGCGCAACATATTAAAGGCTTTTTGACCCGTTTTGCTAAAACCGCTAAAAACCAGGCTGATTTTTTAAATCGTACCGCCCAATTAGGCATTCCGTTGGTAGGCGTCGATCCTGCGATCGTGCTGTCTTATCGTGATGAATATCAGGAAATTTTAGGTACACAACGTGGTAATTTCCGCGTAATCACTGCACACGAATGGCTAAAAAGCCAATTATCATCAGAACACTTACAACGTGCGATCAAAAATCTCGCCGAAAATCACCGCACTTTCGCACAAACGGAGCAAGTATGGTATTTATTCCCGCATTGCACCGAATCCACCGCACTACCAAATAGCCAAAAAGAATGGCAACACATTTTTAGCGCCTTCGGGCAAACCTTAAAAGTAGAAAATGTCGGTTGCTGCGGAATGGCGGGTACCTTTGGACACGAAACGCAACATATTGCCATGTCAAAAGCTATTTATGCCTCCTCGTGGGAAAGTAAATTAGCCGGCAAAGATCCGAATTACTGCTTGGCAACCGGTTATTCTTGCCGCAGCCAAATCAAACGAATGACACATTGGCAAGCCAAACATCCGGTACAAGCCTTATTACAATTATTCTTATAACATGAGATAACTTATGACAATTTGGAAAAAAAATTTCACAATTGAACAACTAAACCGTATGAATGAAAATTGTGCGGTGTCACATTTAGGCATTCAATTCAGCGCGCAAGGCGACGATTGGCTGGAAGCTACCATGCCCGTGGATCCGCGCACTATACAACCGATGGGATTTTTGCACGGAGGGATTTCCGTTGCCCTTGCTGAAACCGTGGCGTCAATGGCGGGATTTTGTTGTGTGGAAGAAAAACAGGCGGTGGTTGGATTAGATATTAATGCCAGCCATTTGCGCCCGATAACATCCGGTAACGTATCCGCCCGCGCCACGCCAATCCGGTTAGGTAAGCGCGTGCAGGTTTGGCAAATTGATATTCAAGATGAGCAACATAAATTATGTTGTACCTCACGTTCAACCCTTTCGGTGATTACTTTATGATGCAAGCAAAAATCGGTGTTATTTTAGCCAATTTAGGGACGCCGGATGCGCCAACGCCGGACGCTGTTTCGCGTTATTTATGGCAATTTTTGACCGATCCGCGCGTGGTAGATTTGCCCAAATGGAAATGGTTTCCATTACTGAAAGGGATTATTTTACCTAAACGATCCAAGCGGGTGGCGAAAAATTATCAGGCAATTTGGCACGAACAAGGAGCGCCGCTGCTTGCCATCACGCGACAACAACAACGGGCATTACAACAATATTTTGATCAGCATTCGGAGAATGTTACCGTTGAAATCGGCATGTGCTATGGTAATCCGTCCATGTCAAGTGCGGTCGAAAAGTTGATCAAATTACGCGTTGCTAAAATCATTGTTTTACCATTGTATCCACAATACAGCAGCACCACCAGCGCCACATTATTTGACGCATTCGCCGCCGCCTTAAAATCACAGCGCCATATTCCGCCCTTTGCGTTTATTCATTCCTACCCCACCAATGAAAATTATATTGCAGCATTAACACACTCCATTAAAGTGCGGTTAAAATCTGACGAGTTTTTGCTCTTTTCTTATCATGGCATTCCGCTGCGTTATGAAGAAGAAGGTGATTATTATCGTGAACATTGCCGCCAAACCACTTTAGCAGTGGTCGATAAATTGGGTTTAACGGAAAATCAATGGGCAATGTCCTTTCAATCCCGATTTGGTAAAGAAGAATGGTTACAACCTTATACCGACGCCTTTTTATCAACGATTGCCGAGCGCCAAGGCATACAAAAAATCGCAGTGATCTGCCCCGGATTTTCTGTGGATTGCTTGGAAACATTAGAAGAAATTGCACAAGAAAATCGCGAATTATTTTTGCAACATGGAGGAATATCCTATCAATATATTCCGGCATTAAATACCGATCCCATACATATCCACATGATGGCACAATTAATTTTACGTCACATTGAGGAACAAAATGACTAAACGTAAACGCCCGACATTACAAGATATTGCCACCCATCTCGGCATCACCAAAATGACCATCAGTCGTTATTTGCGCAATCCCAATGCAGTAGCGGCATCCACGCGCCAAAAAATTGCCATGGCGATTGAAGAATTTGGCTATATTCCTAATCGTGCGCCGGATATTTTATCTAATGCCAAAAGCCGCGCAATTGGCGTATTAGTTCCCTCGCTTACCAACCAAGTTTTCGCTGAAGTGATCAAAGGCATTGAGATGATAACCGATAATGCCGGCTATCAAACCATGCTGGCGCACTATGGCTATAGCGAAAGCAAAGAAGAACAACGAATCGAAAGTTTGTTGTCCTATAATGTGGACGGACTGATTCTATCGGAAAATCACCACACAGAACGCACACGCAAAATGTTGGAAATCGCCAATATTCCAGTGATTGAAATTATGGATTGTAGCGAAGTTGGGCTACAGCAAGCGATTGGTTTTGATAATGTGTCGGCGGCACAATCTATGGTCGAAACCATGATAAATCGAGGCCGTCGTCATATTGTGTATTTCAGCGCTCGAATGGATAAGCGGACAAGACTAAAAATGCAAGGTTATGAACAAGCTATGAAACGACACGGACTAACGCCACACAGTTTAATCACTGAAATACCCTCTTCTTTTAGTTTAGGCTCCGAACAGTTAAGACAAACACTGGAAAAATACCCTGAAACCGACGGAATTTTCTGTACCAATGACGACTTGGCAATCGGGGCGATCTTTGAATGCCAAAAGCGGGGCATTCGTATTCCACAAGAAATGGCAATCGCCGGTTTTCACGGACATGACGTCGGGCAATCCATGACCCCACAACTTGCCACCGTCATAACGCCTCGCTTGGAAATCGGTCAACGCGCTGCTCAAGAATTACTGGATAGACTAAAAAACCTACCCCAAACCAGCAGTTTGATCAATTTGGGTTATCAAATTCATCTAGGAGAAAGTATATAACAAAAGAAAAGATATCACATAGCAGCGGGAAAAATGAAAAAAGACAAGGAAAACCTTGCCTCAATTGATGACTAAATTAAAGGAAAAATTATTATAATTATTCGATAATAGGGATGATTTTAGTGGCGTGTGAACCTTTATCTCCATGCACCGCCTCGAAATTGACTTTTTGCCCCGCTCTTAACGAACGGTAACCTTCCATTTCAATGACTGAATAATGCACAAAAATATCTACATCACTTCCTTGCGCAGAAATAAACCCAAACCCTTTTGCATTATTAAACCATTTTACAACACCGACTTCCATAAACATAACCTCTGTGATAAAACTTCAATAAGACACTCGCCTTATCCCTTTCTCCGAGTAAAGATAATCCTAAAAATTAGGGGATTGATCAATAAGAAATATGTCAAAATCAAACAGAGATCACAAAAATTTCCCCGCCCTATTTTGCTTGAACAATTCAGCAAAAATCAACGCGAAACAGAACGCGTCCAATAAACTTATTCAAGTTTTTTATTTTCTTGATATTTTTCCCGTAATTCTTGCGCGACTAACCTGATCGCTTCTCCGCTTCCCATGCCTTGTTGCATAAGCGCTTGAATTTTTTCCACTGCGTCTTGCTGTTGTTGATGGGTTAAATGTAATAATTCGTTATCAAACATAAATGTCTCCCGATTAATAGATTTGTACAAGTGCGACATAATAGCGTAAAATTTGCCAATCCACCAATGTTGTTAGCATTCCTATTGTACGCAATGAAAATTTACCGCATCCAACTTCTACACCAACAACGCCATATTCAGCATAACAACCAACTCTCTCTGCTTTCAGCCTTAGAACAGCAAGGTATTTTTCCCGAATATCAATGCCGCGCGGGTCATTGCGGTTCTTGCCGCGTCAAAATAAGAAAAGGCAAGGTGTCCTATAAAGAAGCTCCTCTTGCCTTTTTAAATCCCGATGAAATTCTACTGTGCTGCTGCCAAGTAGAAGAGGATTTAGAGTTAGAACTTTAAATTACCAAAGATACCCCTCACCGACAGCGCCGGCGGAGTTGCCGGTACCTTGTAA
>NZ_NLFK01000016.1 GCF_002263215.1 Actinobacillus seminis | reverse complement strand
ATCAGACGGCAAAGAACCGATGGCTAATAAAGGCTTAACCGCTAAAGACGGTTTGAATGGACAAAACGCCAACGACAAAGCTAATGCCTTGCGTAACGGCGAGGCGGGAGCAGTGGTATTTACCGATGATAAAGGCGAACGTTTGGTCAAAGCCAATGATGGTAAGTACTATAAAGCCGAAGACGTTGAGGATAACGGTACACCGAAAGCGGATAAAAGTGCGGTAGATAATCCGCAACTTTCTTTAGTGAACCACAAAGGTGAAGCTACTAAGCCTGTTGCCTTAGGTAACGTGGCGAGCGGTTTGGGTATTGATGCCGAAAAAGTGAAACAGGCAGAGGAAGAGGTGAAAGCCAAACGGTCTGAAGCTGAACGTAAAGCGACATTGTTGGAAGCGAAAACAGCCGTTATGACACAAAAAGAGGAAAAAGTGACCGCTCTTAAACAAGAGATTGAAAACTTGTCAGGTGATGAAAAAACGCAAAAAGAAGCAGAGTTGAAGGCAATTGAAGCCGAGTTATCTCAATTAAATGACGAATTGGCAACGGCAACAAAAGACTTGAAAACCGCCAATGATGCGTTGAAAATCGCCAATAATACGCTGACAAATTTGACAGAGGATAAAATTGGCAACTTAGTGAAAGGTGAAAATATTAACTCTACAAACGGGGCTAATATTGGTGATTTACAGGCAGTAGCAAGAGCGGGCTTAAATTTTGAGGGCAATGACGGCGTGCCTGTCCATAAAAATTTAGGCGAGAAATTGACCATCAAAGGCGAGGGCGAGTTTAACAGTGCGACCACGGCGGCGGGCAACATTAAAGTGGAAGCCTCCGAGACGGGACTGGAAGTCAAACTGTCCGACACGTTGAAAAACATGACCTCTTTTGAGACTCGTGAAGTGGACGGTAAAACATCCCGTTTGGACAGCAACGGTTTGAAAGTGGTCGACAAAGACAGCGAATCGGTAGTGACGGCACAGGGTACCCGTATTGCGGGCAAAGGAAATCATGCCGGAAAATCGGCAAGTTATACCCTCGATGGCGTGGCGATCGCAGGTAATAACGGAAGCGTGCAGTTGAATACGACCGCTCTTTCCTTTGCGGTTACTCAAGACCAAGCGGGTAAACCTGTCGGTACAGGAGTTATCCGAGGTCTGAAAGACTTGGATGCACATGCGACGGGCGATATGGCAGCCAATAAAAACTATGTGGATGCGAAACATCATGAGTTGCATACACAACTAAGCCATACCAATCGCGAAATGCGTGCGGGAATTGCCGGTGCCTTAGCTGCCGCTACTTTGCCAAATTCAGTTATACTGGGTAAATCCATGCTTGCCGCTTCCGCAGGGTCGTTCAAGGGACATAGTGCCATTGCTTTAGGCTATTCCAAAATGAGCGATAACGGAAAAATCAGCATCCGCTTACAAGGTACCAGCAACTCCGCAGGCGATCTCGGCGGTGCTGTCGGGGTAGGGTATCTTTGGTAAGATAACTTTGCGCCTTTACCGTGTATCTTGACTTTTGGGTTAATATGCCGGTAAGGAGATAAAAAATCTGCACATTACCTTGCTGTTATCTCAGCTTGTTAAGTGCAGATTTTTGTTATTAAATGATGAATCGCTTATTTGAGCGAGAAGATGCATGAAACTGTGGTTAAAAGAAAGCGAAATTGCCTATCAATTGTATGGTATTGTTCTTGACGGTATTTTGCTTTTTCAGCAAATATATTAGAAAATTTTCAAATAAAAGTCGTGATATTTATTCTTTTCAACGAGTTTTTTTCTTTTCCGTAGTTATATACAAAAAGTGCGGTCGAAATCACCGCACTTTTTGATTTTATGATTTATTGCAAATGCAATTGTTGCTGTACTTTGCGTAATAATAAGAAAATCCAAGGCCATAGCAAACCGCTGGCAATAGCGCCGAAAATTTCCTGCCAATTAAAATAAGCACTATGCAACAATAATTCAATGAGGAAGATGCCAAGGCGCAGGGCAAAGATAAACAAAATCACTAAGATACTTTGCATCCATAAGGACATATTGCGCAAAATTAAATGGTTAATTGCAATTAAATAAGCAAACACCGATAAGACTAACGCGTGTACACCAAGAATAGATCCTAATACTAAATCCCAGATCACGCCAAGAATAAATGCGGATCCAATGTTGACTTTGGTTGGAGTGGAGAGTACCCAATACATAAGTATCAGCACCAACCAAGCCGGTTTGAAACTTTGTAAACCGGCAGGCCAGGGAGCAATTTCCAAGACCATTGCAATAATAAAAATACAGATGATGATCAATATTTGCAGAAAAAAGTTACCGCGCATTAATCTTCCTCCCTATATGGCCACTGTTCCGGATTAATCGGCTCCGGCAGTTGTATTTCCGGTATTTCCGGTGGTAACTCTTCCGCCGGTAGAGGCTCCTCATGTTCTTCCACTTTCGATTTCGTTATTTTATTGGCAGCGGATGAGTTTAAGGTGGCTGCTGCTTGGCTTTCAAGACGTTGTTGTACTACTTTGCGTACCTCTTCCGGCGTGATAGATTGTGCTTTGCGCATATCTTCATTGGTCGGCCACAAGAGCAACAAGTAACGTAAACGATCGAGTGAGGCGAGCGGTTTTGCGGTGATGGTGGCGAAATAATTTTTACTGTCACGGGATACATTTTCCACAATGGCTACCGGATACCCTTCCAAAAAGCGCCCACCCAAACCGGAGGTGACCAATAAATCGCCCTCCACAATGTCAACAGAACGCGGTACATTATCCAGCGTCAACTCGTCTGTGTGACCCATACCGCTGGCAATGACACGAACATCATTACGCAAAACTTGTACCGGAATGGCATGGGTAACATCAGTTATCAGCAACACGCGGCTGGTATTTTCCCCGACGGAGATGATTTGCCCAATCACGCCTTTTTCGTCGATCACCGGTTGTCCAACGTAAGCTCCGTCTTTATCTCCTTGGTTAATCACCACTTGCTGGCGATAAATATCCGTTTCCGCAGTTAATACTTCAGCAATTTTTTTATATTCGTCGGTACGCAGAGGCGAATTTAGGAGCAAACGTAAGCGTTGATTTTCCACTTTCAGTTGATCCAACAGTAATAAATCGGCGTTTTTTTCCCGCAACTGTTCGCGCAAGGCTTTATTTTCAAATTGCAAGCGATTGGTATCTGCCAGATTATCGGATACGCTGTCTAACAGGGTGCGTGGCGTGTTGGCAAGATAATATAAACCGCCGATAGCGGTTTCCATTACACTGCGTACCGCAATCATAGTATTGGTTTTGCCATCAAATAAAATTAATGCGATCGACAATGTCACAGCAATAATTAAACGGATACCGAGGGGAGGCGATTTGGTGAAAATAGGTTTCATATTCTCGTTCCAAGACGAAAAGTGCGGTTAAAATTACCGCACTTTTTGCACTCGTTGATGGGATTAAACTTCATCACTAAAGATGTCGCCACCATGCATATCGATCATATCAAGGGCTTCACCGCCACCGCGTGCAACACAGGTTAACGGATCTTCTGCCACGATCACGGGAACACCGGTTTCTTTTGATAATAACACATCAAAATTACGTAATAATGCACCACCGCCGGTTAAGACAATACCGCGCTCAAAAATATCGGCAGCGTGTTCCGGCTGACATTCTTCCAAGGCAGTGCGCACTGCGGTGATAATCCCGTTTAGCGGTTGTTGTAAAGCTTCCAGTACATCACGTGATGTAACGCTGAAAGTACGTGGCGCGCCTTCGGCTAAATTATGTCCATGCACTTCCATTTCTTTGATTTCGTCTTCGTTTTGAATATAAGCAATGCCGATTTCTTGCTTGATACGTTCTGCGGTCGGCTCGCCGATGATAGAGCCGAAGGTGCGGCGAACATAGGCTATGATTGCTTCGTCGAAACGATCCCCACCGATCCGTACAGAAGATGAATATACGATACCGTTTAATGAGATAACTGCCACTTCGGTAGTACCGCCACCGATATCAATGATCATTGAGCCGGTTGCTGTGGAGACAGGCAATTTCGCGCCGATTGCCGCCGCCATCGGTTCTTCGATAAGATACACTTCACGTGCGCCGGCGCCAATGGCGGATTCTTTGATTGCGCGACGTTCTACTTGGGTCGCGCCTGCCGGGACGCAAACTAAAACACGTGGGCTTGGACGCATAAAATTGCCGCTATGTACTTGTTTAATAAAGTATTGCAACATTTTTTCGGTGACGGAGAAATCAGCGATAACCCCATCTTTCATTGGTCGGATCGCTTCAATACTTTTTGGTGTTCTTCCCAACATTAATTTGGCTTCTTTACCGACTGCTGCGATACTTTTTAAAGATCCGATACGATCGCGACGAATTGCCACAACAGAAGGTTCATCTAATACGATACCTTGTCCTTTAACGTAAATTAATGTATTTGCTGTACCGAGATCGATGGAAAGATCGTTGGAAAATAAACCACGAATTTTTTTTAATAGCATAAGAATTCCGTAAAATTATTTTGTATAAGAAATGCTCAATGTTAAGCAATGAAAAAATTGTGCTAAATGTATCAAAAAAACGCAGTTTATAACAGAAATTTTTGATGTAAACGCACAAAAAAGTAAAGGCACCGGATAAATTGTTGTTATCTACTAAAAAACGCTAAAAAAGTGACCGCACTTTGGGGAGCTTGCTGCTTGAGCGGGCAAAGTGCGGTGCTTTTTTAGGATTTTTGCAAAATCGGTTTAAGGAAACGGGCAGTATGCGATCCCTCCGTTTGCGCTACTTGTTCAGGGGTTCCTGTGGCGATAATTTGACCGCCACCGCTACCGCCTTCCGGTCCGAGATCAACGATCCAGTCCGCGGTTTTGATGACGTCTAAATTATGTTCAATCACCACAATGGTATTACCTTGATCACGCAAGCGGTGTAGCACTTCCAATAATTGCTTAATATCGGCAAAGTGCAACCCGGTCGTCGGCTCGTCAAGAATATACAAGGTTTTACCCGTATCTCGTTTGGATAATTCCGTTGCCAGTTTCACCCGTTGTGCTTCACCGCCGGAGAGGGTAGTGGAAGATTGTCCTAAGCGAATATAGGACAAGCCTACGTCAATTAAGGTTTGCAATTTGCGAGCGATCATTGGGATGGCGTCGAAAAATTCGCGCGCCTCTTCCACTGTCATATCCAAGACTTGATGGATGGTTTTCCCTTTGTAACGAATTTCCAAGGTTTCGCGGTTGTATCGTTTCCCTTTACAATGATCACAGGCAACATAAACATCCGGCAAAAAGTGCATTTCAACTTTAATTACACCGTCGCCTTGACAGGCTTCACAACGCCCGCCGCGGACGTTGAAACTAAAACGTCCGGGGGTATAGCCGCGCGCACGGGATTCCGGCACACCGGCAAACAGCTCGCGAATGGGAGTAAACAGCCCGGTATAGGTTGCCGGATTAGAACGCGGTGTCCGTCCGATTGGACTTTGGTCAATATCGATCACTTTGTCAAAAAATGCCAAGCCTTTGATGGATTTGTAGGGAGCGGATTGTCTATTTTCTGCGCGATTAAGAGCATTTTGCGCCAGTGGAAATAAGGTGTCATTGATTAAGGTGGATTTTCCGGATCCTGAAACACCGGTGATACAGGTAAATAAACCGACCGGAATATCTAAGTTGACATTTTTCAAGTTATTGCCGCAGGCGCCCGCTAATTTAAGAATTTTTTTCTTATCAAGCGCGGTGCGTTTTTTCGGAATTTCAATTTTTTCTACACGGGATAAAAATTTACCCGTCAAGGAATTTGGATTTGCCATAATTTCTTGTGCATTACCTTGCGCGACCACATTACCGCCATGCACACCGGCACCGGGACCGATGTCAATAATATGATCCGCCGCCATGATAGCGTCTTCGTCATGTTCAACCACGATCACCGTGTTGCCTAAATTACGTAAGTGGATCAAGGTATTTAGCAAACGCTCATTATCTCGTTGATGTAAGCCGATAGAGGGTTCGTCCAGTACATACATCACGCCGACTAAACCGGCACCGATTTGGCTTGCCAAGCGAATGCGCTGCGCTTCACCGCCGGAAAGGGTTTCTGCGGAACGGGAAAGGGACAAATAATTTAGCCCGACATTGACCAAAAATTGTAGACGCTCTTTGATTTCTTTTAAAATTTTATCCGCAATATGAGCTTTTTGCCCGGAAAGGGAGAGTTCACTGACAAAATTTAGCGCTTCACCGATACTTTTTTCCGAGATATCCGGCAAATTGGTTTGACCGATATAGACATGGCGCGCTTCCGGGCGCAAACGAGAACCGCCACAATCGGCACAAGGACGATTGCTGATATTCTTTGCTAATTCTTCGCGTACCGACATGGATTCGGTTTCTTTATAGCGTCTTGCCATGTTGTTTAGGATGCCTTCAAAACTATGGCGGCGTAGCACCACATCACCGCGATCATTCATGTATTGAAATTCAATTTCTTCTTTGCCTGAACCCTGTAAAACGATATCTTGAATTTTTTTCGGTAACGCCTCAAAGGGAGTATCAATATCGAATTGATAATGTTTAGCGAGGGAGGTTAGCATTTGATAATAATAAAAATTTCGTCGATCCCAGCCTTTGATTGCACCCGCCGCTAAAGAAACACTTGGATTTTGGATCACGCGTTTTTCGTCAAAATACTGCTGTACGCCCAATCCATCACAGGTCGGACAAGCCCCCGCAGGGTTATTAAAGGAAAACAGACGAGGTTCCAATTCCGGAATGGAGTAACCGCAATGGGGACAAGCAAAATTGGCAGAAAAGACCAATTCAGGTACGTCCGGATTGTCCATATCCGCCACTACAACAGTACCGCCGGAAAGCTCCAAGGCAGTTTCAAAGGATTCCGCTAAACGCGTAGCAATATCATTACGCACTTTGAAGCGATCAACGACGATTTCAATGGTATGTTTTTTTTGCAATTCCAATTTAGGCGGGTCGGATAAATCGCAAATTTCGCCGTCAATGCGAGCACGAATATACCCCTGTGAGGCAATATTTTCGAGTATTTTAACGTGTTCCCCTTTGCGATCTTTAACGATAGGAGCCAACAACATCATTTTACTTTCCGCCGGCAAGGCTAAAACGTTATCTACCATTTGGCTGATGGTTTGCGCTGCTAATGGAACGTCGTGTTTTGGGCAGCGCGGTTCGCCGACGCGAGCGAAAAGTAAGCGCAAATAATCGTGAATTTCCGTGATGGTTCCTACTGTTGAACGCGGGTTATGGGAAGTGGATTTTTGCTCAATGGAAATCGCCGGTGAAAGTCCTTCGATGTGATCCACATCCGGTTTTTCCATCAGGGACAAAAATTGACGAGCATAAGCAGAGAGAGATTCCACATAACGTCGTTGTCCCTCCGCGTAGAGGGTGTCAAAAGCAAGGGAGGATTTTCCCGAGCCGGATAAACCGGTGATCACGATTAATTTATCACGAGGAATGGTAAGGTTGATATTTTTTAAATTGTGGGTTCTTGCCCCGCGGATTTCAATTTTTTCCATAATAACATCTTAAAGTAAAGTGCGGTCGTTTTTTGTAAAATTTTAGTAATTTTGTCAAGGCTGACAAGTTTATTTTGCGATCATTATCGCATAATGTTGAATAACTGTGCAAATATCCAGTAAATTTATTTTTAAATCTGGATTTTTTGAGGAATTTCAGGCAAAATAGCCGAGTATTTCAGATTGTAGTAACATTAGAGGACATTATGGCAGGAGTAAATAAAGTAATTATTGTTGGTAATTTAGGCAATGACCCGGAAATCCGTACCATGCCGAATGGCGAAGCGGTAGCGAATATCAGCGTAGCAACTAGTGAAAGTTGGTTAGATAAAATGACGAACGAACGTCGTGAGGTAACTGAATGGCATCGCATTGTTTTTTATCGTCGTCAAGCTGAGATTGTAGGAGAGTATTTACGTAAAGGCTCGAAAGTCTATGTCGAAGGGCGTCTAAGAACCCGTAAATGGCAAGACCAAAATGGTCAAGACCGTTATACCACGGAAATTCAAGGGGATGTGTTGCAAATGTTAGACAGTCGCTCCGATCGCTCTAATGCTTACGCTCAAACCGGCGCCCCTCGTCCAATGGCAACAACAAAACCGGCATCAGTGCCTCAACAACCAAAATCCCCGGAACCGCCACTTGATGATTTTGATGATAATATTCCATTTTAAATTTAAATAGTCGCAAATTTAGTTAGCTCCTTGTATTTGAGTATTTTGGATAGTCTTCCCAAAAAAGTTAACCGGTTATTCAAAGGACTGATTTCGGTATTTTATCGGATTCAGTCCTTTGAGTTTTAATTGAATTCGTTCTTCATTGGAGTAACTCGCATCGTCATTCGTTGTCTGCTTAATTACTGTAAACCACTGACAGTGGCTGTGGTAAGATGGTGCAATGTGAATTTAAGGTATGATGTAGTATGGCAGAAAAAAATTTGTTAAATCATTTGGCGCAGTTAATTACCGAGCAGCGTAATCCGCATTCGATATGTTTGGATCAGTTGTCGGCGGCGGAAATTGTGCGTTTGATGAATGAAGAAGATCAAAAAGTGGCGTTGGCGGTGGCGGATTGTTTGCCACAGATTGCTTTAGCGGTGGAGAAGATTGCGGCGGCATTTGCTCAAGGTGGGCGCTTGATTTATCTCGGTGCAGGCACCAGCGGGCGTTTAGGTGTGTTGGATGCGTCGGAATGTCCGCCGACCTTTAGTGTGTCACCGGAGCTGGTAAAAGGCGTGATAGCCGGGGGGGATTATGCTATTCGTCATGCGGTGGAAGGTGCGGAGGATGATCCTTTGGCGGCGGTTAACGATTTGCAGCAATTGGGATTTGGTGCGCAAGATGTGTTGGTTGGTATTGCTGCAAGCGGGCGTACACCTTATGTTATCGGCGGTTTGGAATATGCCGAACAATTGGGGGCGACGACGGTGGCATTGAGCAGCAATCCGCAAACTAAAATGACGGAAATCGCCGATATTGCGATCACGACCGTTGTCGGACCGGAAATTTTGACTGGCTCCAGTCGCTTAAAATGCGGTACCGCGCAAAAATTGGTGCTGAATATGTTAAGTACTGCGTCCATGGTACTGTTGGGGAAATGCTATCAGAATTTGATGGTGGACGTTAAAGTGAGCAACGAAAAACTATATGCGCGTGCTATTCGGATTGTGATGCAAGCGACGGAATGTGACAAAGCGGAGGCGGAGGCGGCGTTGATGCAAGCGGATAATCAACCGAAATTAGCGATTTTGATGCTGTTATCAGGGTTGGATAAATCAAGTGCGCAGGCGTTATTACAAGCAACAGGCGGGCGTTTAAGTCAGGCGTTGAGCGCGTGATCGGTATTAAAAAGGGAGCAATTGGCTCCCTTTGTTTAATTTGGTTAAGTGCGGTGGTTTTAGGCAGTTTTTTTCGCCAGTTTGGACCAGTTGTAATAACCGTATAAGGAATTTAATAAGTATGCCCCATACATTAAGTACATTGCCGGCGTTTGCGCCCATAAAACAATAGATAGAATGTTGAGAATAATCCATAGAAGCCATTGTTCTCTATAACGCAAGACCATTAATAATTGTGCCGCAACTACTAACACGGTGGTTACTCCATCCAGTGTTACGGATTGTCCGTCAGTCGTTTTTAAAAAGCTGATAAAGGCGATGGAACCGACAAAGACAACACTAATTAGGGTTGCCCAGCCTTTGAAAGTTAAAAATTTAGCTTCTACAAGCTCTTGTGTTTTATCGCTACGCATATTTTTTTTCCATAAAAAGTAGCCGATAAATTGCGCTGGAATATAGACGTAAAGCGTAGTGGTCATTTCACCGTAGAATTTATTGTCCCATGCCACATAAAAGTAAGTGTAAGCAAAAATTAGACCAAACAAGTAGTTACTAATTTTTCCTTTTCCGACAAAGACGACGCACAGAATGCCCGCAATACCTGAGATTATGGCGAGGAGCGAGTCAGGTTCTTGTATATAGGCAAAAATTTGTGCCGCTAAAAAAAGAAAAATCCAAATGACTTCAAAAGGCTTCCAGCCGCCGAAAAGTTCATTTTTAAGATGTTGTAACAGATTATTCATAATAGACCTCTGAAAAATGAGATTGTGGTGGAGTTATTGCATTTTATCACTTATTTGTTAATTTGATGCCACTTTTTTATGTTTTAATTTGATTGAATGTATAAAATGGTCTACAAGTTGATTAGGCTATAGTTTTTTCACTTATTTTAAGTTAAGCAAGGTTTATAAAAAGGCGATACGTTTTGGAAAATTGCGGAAAAGGCTTATGGTCACGGCGCGAAATATACGGCGATTGTGGCGGCAAATAAAGAAGTGATCAACGATACCGATAAGATTTTCCCGAGACAAAAAATTCACTTGCCGAAATCCTTATAGTTGATATAAAGGTAAACTCTGTTTCTGATGAAACGGTATTTTTTCTTTTGTTTAGTTTAAAATTTAATCAAATGTCGTTTTTTCTCTGCCATTTTCTCGACTGTTGGCATTTGTATCGTTATAATTCATCGTCTTGTATTGGATTTTATCTAACTTTTAATTAACGTGTTCGGTGCGAGCATTCGCCGAGTGCAAATTTATTTTGAGGTAACATAATGTCATTAAATATTGAAACAACTCAAGGTCTTGAGCGTCGTGTAAGCATTACGGTTCCGGCGGAAACGGTTGAACAGGCAGTACGTGAAGAATTAAAACGCGTGGCAAAAAATGCCCGTGTTGATGGTTTCCGTAAAGGTAAAGTGCCGGCACAAATTATTGAAAAACGTTTTGGTGCATCTGTGCGTCAAGATGTTTTAGGCGATCTATTGCAAAAACATTTCTTTACTGCCGTTATCGACAGCAAAATCAATTTAGCCGGACGCCCTAATTTTACTGTTGAACAATTTGAAAACGGCAAAGATTTAACTTTTAGCGCAACCTTTGAAGTCTATCCGGAAGTGCAATTGCAAGGTTTAGAGCAAATTAAAGTAGAAAAACCGGTTGTCGAAATCAGCGAAGCTGATGTGGATAAAATGGTTGACGTTTTGCGTAAACAACAAGCTACTTGGGCAGAAAAACAAGATGCGGCGAACGCAGATGATCGCGTTACCCTTGATTTTGTAGGTTCTGTGGACGGTGAAGAATTTGAAGGCGGCAAAGCGAATGATTTCGTATTGGCGATGGGACAAGGTCGTATGATCCCGGGCTTTGAAGAAGGCGTTATTGGTCATAAAGCCGGCGAAAGTTTTGAGATTGATGTGACTTTCCCTGAAGAATATCATGCAGAAAACTTAAAAGGTAAAGCAGCGAAATTTTCCATTACCTTGAAAAAAGTAGAAGTGATGGTGTTGCCGGAGTTAACGAATGAGTTCGTGGCAAAATTCGGACCGACCACCAAAACTATCGCCGATTTGCGCAATGAAATTCGCAAAAATATGCAACGTGAATTGAAAAATGCGTTAACTGCACGGGTTAAAAATCAAGTGATCGACGGCTTATTGGCGCAAAATGCTATTGATGTTCCGGCAGCCGCAGTTGAGCAAGAAATCGAAACTTTACGTGGTCAAGCGGCACAACGCTTTGGCGGTAACGCACAACAGGCTGCTCAATTACCACGTGAATTGTTTGAAGAACAAGCAAAACGTCGTGTGCAAGTGGGATTATTATTGTCTGAAGTGATCGCTTCTAACGAGTTGAAAGCGGATGAAGATCGTGTGAAAACAATGATTGCCGATATTGCTTCTGCTTATGAACAACCGCAAGAAGTAATCGAGTATTATAGCAAAAACAAAGAGTTAATGAATAATATTCGTAACGTGGTATTAGAAGAGCAAGCCGTTGATGCGGTATTGGCAAAAGCGCAAGTATCAGAAAAAACGGCTTCTTTTGATGAGGTGATGAGCCCGCAAGCGTAATTTCGCTTGAAAAACACAAAAGTGCGGTCATTTTTTCGTAGAAATGGGCTGCCCTCAAAAACTTAGACAGTTATCCAAAGGACTGATTTCGATATAGTATCGGATTCAGTCCTTTTTGTTTTAATTGGATTTGTTTTTATGCGATTTTTTAGAAAGTGAGCCATTGTTCAATCAGAGGAGGACGGGGAATGGCAAAAGGAAGATAGACACTTTCTGATGTAAATGTACCATGGATATTTGCTTAATGTTAAAGATGCTCTTTTTTATGCCAATCAGTATTAAGCAACGGTAAATTCCGTTGCCTTTTAGGTGGCAAGCTCGCTAAAATAGGCGCCATTTTGAGTAACGGAAAGGGAAATTATGTTTGTTATTGGGCAACGTTGGATAAGTGAAACGGAAAATAATTTAGGATTAGGTATTATTAGTGCGTTAGACGCGCGAACGGTAACGATACATTTCCCGGCGGCAGATGAAGTGCGCATTTATGCTTCAAACAATGCCCCTTTAACCCGTGTCAGTTTTCAAGCGGGTGATGAAATTCCCCATCAAGAAGGCTGGAGAGCGAATGTGTTGGAGGCAATGGAGCACAACGGATTATTTTTCTATCGCGTAACGCGCCATGACATTATGCAGGATATGGTGATGTTGGAACAAGATATTGCACCGCATATCGCCTTTAGCAAACCGCAAGATCGCTTGTTTAATGCACAAATCGATCGCATGGAGCATTTCGTGCTGCGTTATCGCAGTTGGCAACATCAGCAAATCCAATATCAATCGGAATGTCGCGGCTTGCGCGGCATTCGCGCCGGACTTATCCCTCATCAATTGCACATTGCCCAAGAGGTGGGACAACGTATGGCGCCACGCGTGTTGCTGGCGGATGAAGTGGGACTTGGTAAAACCATTGAGGCGGGGATGATTTTGCAACAACAATTGTTTGCAGAAAAAGTGCAACGGGTGCTGATTTTGGTGCCGGAAAGTTTGCAACATCAATGGCTGGTGGAAATGTTGCGTCGCTTTAATTTACCTTTTTCCTTATTTGATGAAGAACGTGCGGCAGATTTTGATGACAGCGCTCGCAATCCGTTTCATAGCGAATCTTTGATTCTTTGTGCGTTGGATTGGTTTGTTAGCCGCCCAAAACGGGCACAACAAGCTTTGGACGCGGAATTCGATTTGTTGATCGTTGATGAAGCGCACCATTTAACTTGGTCGGAGACGCAGTGCAGTCTGGAATATCAAATTGTTGCGCAATTAGCGGAAAAAATTCCGGCATTGTTACTACTAACCGCTACGCCGGAACAATTGGGACAAGAAAGCCATTTTGCTCGCTTACGTTTGCTCGATCCTCAGCGTTTTTATGATTACCATGCTTTTTTGTGTGAGCAAGAAAATTATCGCCCGTTGGCGGAAATCATTAACGCCTTGTTGCAAGAAGAAACCTTGAGCCTCGCGCAGCAACAATATCTGCAATCGTTGCCGGATGAGGAAAGTGCGGTGTTAATTTCGCAAGTTTCTACCTCGACACAAGCCCGTCGGCAACTGATTGCCCAATTAATTGATCGCCACGGAACCGGGAGGGTGTTATTCCGTAATACGCGACAAGCGGTGCAAGGTTTTCCGAAGCGTGTGTACGCACCGGTGAAATTACCATTCCCGAGCCAATACCAAAATGCCTTGTCGATTTTGCAACGTTTAGGCGAAATCGGCTCGGTCGAGGCGTTGTATCCAGAACGTATTTTCCAAGAGATGAATGCATTAAGCCGTTGGTGGGAATTTGATCCGCGCGCGGCATGGTTGCTTGAGTTTTTAAAACAACGGCGTGATGAAAAAGTGTTGGTGATTTGTCGCCATGCGGATACGGTGACACAATTGGAGCAGGTTTTACGCGAAAAAGAAGGCATCCGCAGTGCCGTTTTCCATGAAAAAATGTCGATCGTGGAACGGGATCGGACAGCGGCGTATTTTGCCGATCAAGAATATGGTGCACAGGTTTTATTAACCTCGCATATCGGTTCGGAAGGGCGTAATTTCCAATTTGCCGGTCATTTGGTGTTGTTTAACGTACCGGAAACACCGGATTTATTGGAACAATGTATCGGTCGTTTAGATCGTATCGGGCAGTGTGGTGATGTGCATATTCATGTGCCTTATTTTGACAATTCGGCACAGCAAGTTCTCGTGCGTTGGTATCATGAAGGTTTAAATGCTTTTGCCGAGACTTGTCCGACGGGGAGATTATTGTTTGAAAAGTGCGGTGAAAAATTGAGTTATTTTTTACAAAATCCGACCGCACTTGAGGAATTTCATCCCTTTTTACAACAAACCCATGAACAGTATTTGACGTTAAAAGCGGAGTTGGAGCGTGGGCGCGATCGTTTATTGGAATTAAATTCCAATGGTGGCGAGGCGGCAAAACGGCTGGCAGTGCGAATCGCGCAACAAGACGGTGCGACGGATTTAATCAACTTTAGTCTATATTTATTTGATTTGATTGGCGTGGAACAGGAAGATGTGGGCGAGCAAACTTTGGTGTTAAAGCCTAGTGATCATATGTTGATTTCCGATTTTCCGGGCTTAAAAGAAGAAGGATTGACCGTTACTTTTGATCGTGCTCGTGCTTTGGCGCGTGAAGAAATGGATTTTTTAACTTGGGATCATCCGCTGATTCGGCAAGGGATGGAGCTGATGACATCCGGCGATATTGGTAAAAGTGCGGTATCTTTATTGATTAATAAGGCGTTGCCAGCCGGCACTTTATTATTGGAATTAATTTATATTGTTGAGGCGCAAGCGCCGAAAGGGTTGCATCTAACGCGCTTTTTGCCCCCGACGCCGGTGCGGTTATTATTAGACGCCAAAGGAAATAACTTGGCAAATCAAGTGGCTTTTGATAGTTTACAGAAACAATTAAAACCAATGGGACGCAAAATGGCGCTGGATGTAATCAAAATGTTGCGTAAGCAGATCGTCGCTTTATTGCCATTGGCAGAACAACAAATTACTTCGCCGGCACAACAGATTATCGCTGATGCCAAACAAGCCGCACAACAGGGTTTGCAGGCGGAATTAAATCGTTTGCTGGCGTTGCAAAAAGTGAATAAAAATGTGCGCCAAGATGAAATTGAATTAATCCGCCGACAATTTGAGCAAAGTTTGGCGCAACTGGATTTGGCGAGCTGGCGTTTGGACAGCTTGCGTGTAATTGTGAGTAATAAAGAATAAGATGGCACTTATTGAATATCATCCCCCGATAGATCCTTGGCTTGATATTGTGTATCGAGATGATCACATTTTGCTGGTGAATAAGCCGAGCGGTTTGCTTTCGGTTCCCGGCAATCAGCCGCAATATTACGATAGCGCCATGTCGCGTGTGAAAGACAAATATGGATTTTGCGAACCGGCGCATCGTTTGGATATGGCAACCAGCGGGTTATTGTTGTTTGCTATGAGTAAATTGGCAGATCGCGAATTAAAACGCCAATTTCGTGAGCGAGAGCCGAAAAAGCAATATGTGGCGTTAGTTTGGGGACATTTTGAAGCAGAGCAGGGAACGGTGGATTTGCCCTTAATTTGCGATTGGGAAAATCGTCCGCGTCAGAAAATTTGTTTCGAACGAGGGAAAAGTGCAGTCACAAAATTTGAAGTTTTGCAACATTTGCCGAATAATAGCACGCAAGTTCGCTTAACGCCGATTACCGGGCGTTCTCATCAATTGCGCTTACATATGTTAGCCTTGGGACATCCAATATTAGGGGATAAGTTTTATGCGCATCCGCAAGCCAAAGCCATGTCGCCACGCTTATGTTTGCACGCCGAATATTTAAAAATCACCCATCCGCTTACTCGAGAAATCATGGAATTTCGCGCCGAAGCGAGCTTTTAGCCATTTCATGAACGGAAGGCGGTAAATATAGCCATAGAAAAAGTAGGTGCTTTAATCTTGAGTTATTTATCCGTATAATGGGTAGCTATTTTGAATTTATTAGGAAAATGTAATGCAACTTATTCGTAGTTTTCAGCGTTTACCGGCGATATTTCATGAACAAGGTTGTGCATTAACGGTCGGCAATTTTGACGGAGTGCATTTGGGGCATCAGCAGATTTTGCGCCATTTGCGTCAAAAAGCGGACGAATTGGCATTACCGATGGTAGTGATGTTGTTTGAACCGCAGCCGCGCGAATATTTTTTAGCGGATAAAGCGCCGGCAAGATTGCTACGCTTGCGCGATAAATTGCATTATTTGGCGCAAGCCGGCGTAGATTATGTTTTCTGCATAAAATTTAACCGCGCTTTTGCCGTTCAACACGCGACAGATTTTATTTCAGATTATTTAGTCGCGCAGCTGAATGTGAAATTCTTAAGTATCGGCGATGATTTCCGTTTTGGCGCCGGGCGAGAAGGGGATTTTGCACTGTTGCAACAAGCGGGCAAAAAATACGGTTTTGAAGTTGAAGATAATTGTAGCCTTTGTTTGGATACGCAGCGCATTAGTAGCACAGCCGTTCGTCAAGCCTTGGCAGAGGATAATTTGGCGTTAGCGGCGACCTTGTTGGGGAAACCATATTGTATTTATGGGCGCGTGGTACATGGGAATAAATTGGGGCGCACTATCGGATTTCCGACCGCCAATATTCGCCTGCAACGTCAAGTTAATCCGATCAAAGGCGTGTATGCGGTAAAAATTCAATTAGACGACGGACGCCAATTTACCGGTGTCGCCAACGTGGGCAAACGTCCAACCTTGAACGGAATTAAGCATATTCAGCTGTTAGAAGTGCATCTTTTTAATTTTAGCCAAAATTTATACGGGCAGAGTTTGCAGATTGAATTTTGCCATAAATTGCGCAATGAAATTAAATTTGCCTCGTTTGAGGCGCTGAAACAACAAATTGAACAAGATGTGATTGTGGCAAAAGCCTATTTTGCGGCAAAACTTGCGGAAAAATGACCGCACTTTGATCGTCAATTCCGCCTTTAATCTTAACGAATTTCTGCGTATAATGCTGGAATTCGTTTGTGTTTAAAAAATACGCTCAATTTTTAATTATTACTTTTTGGAAGATAAAAATGTCGAATGAAAATGTAGATTATAAAAATACGCTCAATTTGCCACAAACCGGTTTCCCAATGCGTGGAGATTTGGCAAAACGTGAGCCGGCAATGTTGAAAAACTGGTATGAAAAGCAACTTTATCAAAAAATTCGTGCCGCCGGTAAGGGTAAAAAGACCTTTATTTTACACGACGGACCTCCTTATGCGAACGGTTCGTTGCACCTTGGGCACGCGGTCAACAAAATCTTAAAAGATATTATTATCAAATCCAAAACCGCGTTAGGTTATGATTCTCCTTATATTCCCGGTTGGGATTGTCATGGCTTACCGATTGAATTAAAAGTCGAGGGGTTAGTCGGTAAACCGAATGAAAAAATTTCCGCGGCACAATTCCGTCAGGCTTGCCGCGATTATGCAAAAGAGCAAGTGGAAGGGCAAAAAGCCGACTTTATCCGTATGGGGGTGTTAGGCGATTGGGATAATCCGTATTTGACCATGAATTTTAATACGGAAGCCAATATTATCCGCACCTTAGGAAAAGTGATTGCTAACGGGCATTTGCATAAAGGATCCAAACCGGTTCACTGGTGTTTGGATTGCGGTTCTTCCTTGGCGGAAGCGGAAGTGGAATATGAAGATAAGGTGTCTCCGTCCATTTATGTGCGTTTTGCGGCGACAAATCCTGAGGAACTGGAAGCGAAATTTAATGCGCAAGGCAAAGGTCACGGTCGCTTATCTGCGGTGATTTGGACAACCACGCCTTGGACATTACCGTCTAACCGCGCTATTGCAGTCAATGGGAATTTAGATTATCAATTGGTACAATTCGGCGATGAACGTGTTATTTTAGCCACAGATTTGTTGGAAAGTGTGCAAAAAGCGACCGCACTTGAGCAAGTGGAAGTGCTGGGTTCAGTGCAAGGGAGTGAGTTGGAATTATTGCGTTTTAATCATCCGTTTTATGATTATAGCGTGCCGGTGATTTTAGGTGATCACGTCACCACGGATGGTGGTACGGGTTTGGTGCATACCGCACCGGATCATGGTTTGGATGACTATATTGTCGGTCAAAAATATCAGTTGGAGATGGCAGGGTTAGTGGCAAACGACGGTAAATTTATTTCGACTACGCCGTTTTTTGCCGGCAAAGGAGTATTTGAAGCCAATGATTTAGTGGTGGAAAAACTGAAAGAAACCGGTGCATTGTTAAAACTTGAACGTATTAAACACAGCTATCCACATTGTTGGCGACATAAAACGCCAATTATTTTCCGTGCTACGCCACAATGGTTTATCGGTATGGAAACCAAAGGATTACGTCAACAAGCCTTGGGAGAAATCAAAAAAGTGCGCTGGATTCCAAGTTGGGGGGAAGCGCGGATTGATACCATGGTGGCAAACCGTCCGGATTGGTGTATTTCTCGTCAGCGTACTTGGGGCGTGCCTATGACCATGTTCGTGCATCATGAAACCGAACAATTGCATCCGCGTACCTTAGAGATCCTCGAAGAAGTGGCAAAACGCGTTGAAAAAGCGGGGATTCAGGCTTGGTGGGATCTTGATCCTGTTGAGGTATTGGGTGAAGAAGAGGCGAAAATTTATCGCAAAGTACCGGATACCTTGGATGTGTGGTTCGATTCCGGATCGACCTATGCTTCGGTCGTGCAACAACGTCCAGAATTTAATGGTAATGCGGCGGATATGTATTTAGAAGGTTCCGACCAACATCGTGGCTGGTTTATGTCTTCATTGATGCTTTCTACTGCGACGGACAACAAAGCGCCTTACAACCAAGTGTTGACCCACGGATTTACGGTGGATGAAAAAGGTCGCAAAATGTCCAAATCTTTAGGTAATGTGATTGTGCCGAGCGAAGTGTGGAATAAAAATGGGGCAGATATTTTACGTTTATGGGTTGCTTCCACCGACTACACCGGCGAAATTGCAGTTTCTCACAATATTTTAAACAGTGCCGGCGATACCTATCGTCGTATTCGTAATACCGCACGTTTCTTGTTGGCGAATTTAAACGGTTTTGATCCGAAACGCGATTTGATTAAACCGGAAGAGATGATTGCTCTGGATCGCTGGGCAGTGAGCTGTGCATTAGAGGCACAAAATGATATTAAAGAGGCTTATGATAATTATCAATTCCATACCGTGGTGCAGCGTTTAATGCGTTTTTGCTCTATTGAGATGGGATCATTTTATTTGGATATTATCAAAGATCGTCAATATACCACCAAAGCGGACAGCTTGGCGCGGCGTAGTTGTCAAACCGCCTTGTGGCATATTGCGGAAGCATTAGTGCGTTGGATGGCACCAATTCTTTCCTTTACCGCGGATGAAATCTGGGGACATATGCCGACAGTAGAAGGTCGTGCAGAATTTGTGTTTACCGAGGAGTTTTATACCGGCTTGTTCGGTTTGGGTGAAAAGGATAAATTGGACGATAGTTATTGGCAACAGTTGTTAAAAGTACGTGCCGAAGTCAACCGTGTGTTGGAAAAAGCACGTAATGATAAATTAATCGGTGCCGGTTTGGAAGCGAAAGTGACGGTTTATGCCAATGAACAAATTCGTCCGTTATTGGAACAATTAGGTGATGAATTGCGCTTTGTGTTAATTACTTCACAAGCGTTGGTAAAACCGCTTGCCGAGGCAGATGTGGCTGAAGGCGAATTTGCCGGTTTAGCTGTGAAAGTAGAACGTGCAGATGGGGAGAAATGCCCGCGTTGTTGGCATTATTCCACCACCGTCGGACGCAATCCGGTACATCCGGCATTATGTTCTCGTTGTGTGGAAAACGTTGATGGTGTAGGTGAGTTAAGACAATTTGCCTAATAATTTAAAAAAATGACCGCACTTTTAAAGTGCGGTTAATTTATTGCAAGTTTTTGCGGAGTGCTATGAGCAAAAAAACGGGTTTATCCTTTTTATGGTTAGGATTGGCGGCATTTGTCATTGATTTATTTACGAAATATTTAGTCGTGAGTCGTTTTGAACTGTATGAAAGTGTGAATATTTTACCGGTATTTAACCTGACATATGTGCGAAATTATGGCGCGGCATTTAGTTTTTTAGCCGACCGTTCCGGCTGGCAAAAAAGTTTTTTTATCGGTTTAGCGGTAATTATTTCTGCGGTGTTGATCTATTTTCTTGCTCAAAATAAAGTCACTCAAAAATTGCAAAATTCTGCCTATGCCTTGATTATCGGTGGTGCGCTAGCCAATGCAACAGATCGTTTTTATCACGGATTTGTGGTGGATTTTTTTGATTTTTATTGGCAACAATGGCATTATCCGGTGTTTAATGTGGCGGATATTGCTATTTGTATTGGAGCGGGTTTATTAGCCTTGGATGCCTTTAAAAATAGCGAAAAGAAAGAGAAAAAAGCATGAAAATTATTTTAGCCAATCCCCGCGGTTTTTGTGCCGGTGTTGATCGTGCGATCAGTATTGTGGAATTAGCGCTGGAGGTGCATGGAGCGCCGATTTATGTGCGCCACGAAGTGGTGCATAATCGTTTTGTAGTCAATGGGTTACGCGAACGCGGTGCAATTTTTGTGGAAGAATTGGATGAAATACCGGATGGCGCGATTGTGATTTTCTCGGCGCATGGGGTTTCACAAGCGGTGCGCCAAGAGGCAAAAAATCGCGGGTTGAAAGTTTTTGATGCGACTTGTCCGTTGGTGACGAAAGTGCATATGCAAGTAGCGCGTGCTAGCCGTAAAGGGACAAAAGCAGTGTTGATCGGACATGAGGGACATCCGGAAGTGGAAGGAACGATGGGGCAATATGATAACCGCGACGGTGGTATTTATTTGGTGGAAAATGTGGAAGATATTGCTAAATTGTCGCTGCGTGATGATGAAGATATTACCTTTATGACACAAACTACGCTGTCTATTGATGATACCGCCGAAGTGATTGAGGCGCTAAAAGAAAAATATCCGGCAATTCAAGGACCGCGTAAAAATGATATTTGTTATGCAACAACTAATCGCCAACAGGCAGTGCGTGAGTTGGCTGCGAAGTCTGATTTGGTGCTTGTCGTGGGATCCAAAAACTCCTCAAATTCGAATCGTTTGGCAGAATTGGCATCTAGAATGGGGGTTATATCCAAATTAATTGATGACGCAAGTGACATCGATCCAAAGTGGCTAAATAATGTGGAAACGATTGGTATTACTGCCGGTGCCTCTGCTCCGGAAGTATTAGTGCAATCTGTTGTTGCTCGTCTTCAGGAGTTGGGGACAAATCAAGTGGAAGAACTACAGGGCTGCGAAGAAAATACGGTGTTTGAAGTGCCAAAAGCATTACGTATTTAATATGGATATATCAAGCATAGGCATTTCCTTTTTCTATATGCCTATTAGATCAAACCGTTAAGGCTTTTGCGTACCGGTATTGTGGCACTGCGAAATGAGAAAGGGAACTACAACTTTTTTATTTCCCATCAATCTAGGTATTTTTGCCGGTTCTTTAGCGATATAGTGAAGAAATTAGTTACCAACCTTATTTTAGATGCCGAGTTGGAAACCAAGTAAAACTGCTAAAAATAATTTGTTAATGGATTTTTTTTTTTTTTTAGAATTAAAAATTTATATTTTGGTGAGTTTGAGATGATAGACTTTATTTTTAAAGGAAAAATTTCAGAAATTATTTGGAAATTATCTTATATAGGTGTTTTGAAAATTAACTAATAACATAACAGGTAAGATAATTACAATTGGTTTTACTATCATGTTTAGGCAAGAAGCTATTGAATATCACTCAAAGAAATGGAAAAGTACCGCAGTGCTCTTTAGCAGAATACCCGCTTGGGTTGTTTTTTCCA
Source organism: Actinobacillus seminis (assembly GCF_002263215.1). GTDB lineage: Bacteria > Pseudomonadota > Gammaproteobacteria > Enterobacterales > Pasteurellaceae > Actinobacillus_B > Actinobacillus_B seminis. Next base: position 1,502 of record NZ_NLFK01000016.1, on the reverse strand, counting down.
CTTCTTTCTTAATATTCACTACTTTTATTCTTTTTATTATTTTTGGAAGTTATACCCGACGTCAAATCGTTGTTGGAGAATTGGTAATGCAAGCACATCCAATTATTGTTTCTGCTCCAAAGTCAGGGTACATTTCGGAAAGTTATATTAAACCTCATCAAGAAGTCAAAAAAGGCGATCCGCTGTTTAAAATTACATTAGATAGGATTACTCATCGTGGTAATATTAATATAAATTCAATCCTTTCATTAAAATCTCAAATTTCTGCTGTCCAAAAAGTGATAGATGCTTTACAGAAGAATAAAGTAGCAAGTATTTCAATCTTGAAAAAACAGATCAAAAACAATCAAAAAATTTATCAAGATAAACAGTATTATTTGATAGAAATTGAAAGAAGCATGAATGAATATTCCGATTTAATTAAGAAATATGAGAAATTATTAAAAATAGGACATTCAACCTATGATGAAGTAAACGCACAGAAATATCGCTATTTTCAGCAGAAATCTTCATTTAATGAATTGAAGCAAGAATTAGTTCAACTACAATCTACAGTTCTTAATTTAGAAAATGAGATTGAAAAACAAAGAATGGAATTTGATAATCAAATTATTCGCTATGAAATTCAGAAAAGTGACTTACTTATTCGTTTAATGGAATTAGAATCTGTTTCTGATATTATTGTAAATGCTTCATTAGACGGAAAGGTTGAAAGTACCAATGTAACTGTTGGACAAATTATTAAAGAAAATGACCATATTGCACAAATTCTTCCCAATAATAAAGGTAATTATCAGTTAGTGATGTGGGTACCAAATAGTGCAATTTCTTTTGTTAAAATTGGTGAGGGAGTTAATATTCGCTACGAAGCCTTTCCATTTGAAAAATTCGGGCAGTTTAAAGGAACGATTAAGAGCATTTCTACCTTACCTGCCTCACTACAAGAATTAAATTTTTATACAAATCTGCCTGTCAATGTAGAACAAGGTACTCCACTATATAAAATTATTGTAGATATTGCTGATCAAAACGTGCAATTCAATAATAGTACTCTCTATTTTATGAGTGGAATGAAAGCGGAAGCTACACTATTTTTAGAAAATCGTAAACTCTATGAATGGATGCTATTTCCTGTTTATCAACTACATAAAAATATGGAACAATGATGAAAGGAATCAACCAGTTAAAATTTGATTTTTGGCGGAAGATACCGATTATTTTACAAACTGAAACTACAGAATGTGGTTTAGCTTGTTTGGCAATGCTACTTAATTACTACGGTAAAACCATCAATCTATTTGAACTGCGTAATCAGTATGGTTCTTCATCTCGAGGTATCAATTTACAAACAATAATTTCTATTGCTGATGATTGTGGATTAATTACTCGTCCTATCTCGTTAGAATTGAACGAAGTATCGCAGCTACGTTTACCTTGTATTTTACATTGGGACTTTAATCATTTTGTTGTACTCAAAAAAGCAACAGAAAATACTTTTATTA
>NZ_NLFK01000015.1 GCF_002263215.1 Actinobacillus seminis | reverse complement strand
GTTTTTTAGGTAAAGATATTGAGTAACTTGATAGGCATAGTAGACCAAATAGTTGGTAAAAAGTGGTTTAAAGCCTTATATTACGGGCTTTAAATCACTTTTTTCAATTATGAATGCTAAAAAATATATTTTCTGTTATGAGAGCGCAATTCAAATGTAGGGTAAATAAAACGAACGTAACGTTATAAATGTTTAGCATGCAATAAAATATTTACTCTCAAATTAAAACTCAATGCTGAACAAGTTTGGAGTGATTATTCTATTGGTAAACAAATTTACAAGCCACTTGCTAATAAATACTCTTGCTCAGTCAGGACTATTCAAAGATATATTTTAAAAGCCAATAAAGCGCCTATTTTGGTTATTTATTTACGGATGAAAAATATGCCGATTTATGTTTATAAAAGATTTTTTAAACAAAAAGAGTTGGTTTTACCAACTCTTTGGTCTACTATATCCCTATTTTTACTTATACTGGATTATCAATGTCTTTAAATTCGATTTCAAGTTTGTAGGTTTTGGCGAGCCATTCGCCTAGAGCTTGGACACCGTAGCGTTCGGTGGCGTGGTGACCGGCGGCGAAGAAGTGTATGCTTTGTTCTCGTGCCGAGTGGATGGTTTGTTCGGACACTTCTCCTGTGATAAACGCGTCCAATCCTTTGGCGGCAGCCAGATCAATATAGCCTTGTCCGCCGCCGGTGCAAATGCCGATAGTGTGGATTAAGTGCGGCGCATTTTCGCTGCAAATTAACGGGAGTCGGTTTAAAGATTGTTCAATTTTAATGCTCAGTTGTTCAGCGGTGATCGGTGGATCGAAGGTTGCCGAAACCGGAATACTGAAAGCGTTATTTTCCAGCGGTTGCAAATCCTGTGCGCCTAAACGTTGCGCCAATTGGGCGTTATTTCCTAGCTCCGGATGAACATCTAGGGGGAGGTGATAGGCGTATAAATTGATATCGTTGGTTAATAAGGTTTTGATTCTTTTGCCTTTCATTCCTCGTAAGCAAGGGGATTCGTTTTTCCAAAAATAACCGTGATGTACCAAAATCGCATCCGCTTGTTGACTAACCGCATAATCAATTAAGGCTTGGCTGGCGGTGACGCCGGTAATGATTTTTTTGATATCTGCTTTTCCCTCGATTTGCAAACCGTTTGGCGCATAATCGGAAATGGCTTGACTGTTGAGTTTTTGATTAAGAATTTTTTCCAGTTGTAAATTATTCATAGGGATTTCCAAATTGATAATCATAGGATCATAGTAACATATCCCTTTAAAAAAGAGACGGCTTTTGGCTGTTTCGTCAGTAAATTGCGGTGGAATTTTACGCGATATTGCCGATGATACTGCGTGTTTCTTCTTTCACTTCTGTTAATTGCACTTGGATAATATCGCCTATTTTATAGCGACGTTCTCCTTTGATATATAACGCAATTTCATCTGAATTTACTTGCATTTCTTCTTTATTGTCATGCAATGTAGAAGCTGGAATAAACGTCGTGGCGCCATTTGCCAATAAAATCACACGTAAACCGCCGCGCATAACATCTTGTACTTCCGCATCAAACACCGGTTTTTGTTCAACGCTTGTGGCTAAATAGCGGCAATATAGCCAATCGGCAATATCGCGTTCTACCGCACGATTTTGGCGACGGGCTTCTTGCAAGCGTTGCAAAATCGATTCTTGCGGCGCTTTAACAGCTTGTTGGGTGAGACTGGCTTTGATTAAACGATGATTTACCATATCGGAATATTTACGAATTGGCGATGTCCAAGTGGCGTATCCGTTTAAGCCAAGACCAAAGTGCGGTGCAATTTCTGCTTTAAATTCGGTAAAAGTCAAGAAGCGACGCAAACGGAATTCCAAATAATCGCTATTAAAAGCTTCAATATCATGACGCATTTGACAATAACCTTCAAGGGTTGTGAGTTTATTCACTGCATAGCGTTCGCTTAATTCCGCTTGATTTTGTTCGTTGGCAAGATTATTCAATAAGAATTGATAGGCATTTTCCAAATATTTTTTATCAAAACCGGAATGGGTATTGAAAATACCGCATTTGACGGTTTCGGCTAAATAATGCGCAGCGCAAATATTGGCGATAATCATGGATTCTTCCACGATTTGATTGGCGATTCGGCGATATTCCGCTTTAATTTCCAATACTTTTCCATTTTCTGCGAGGATAAAAGAATAATCCGGTTTTTCTTTGAACAATAACGAATGGGTTTGTCGCCATTGAATACGAGCTAAGGTAAATTGATGTAACCAGTCGATTTGTTGCTTAATCGTTTCATTTTGTGGTTGCCAACAGTAGGGTTGTTGCTCCAGATAATCGGAAACTTGGGAATACGCCAGTTTGGCTTTAGATTGAATTTCTGCCAAGACAAAATAAGGTTTGTTGCGGACATTACCTTGCAAATCCGTTTCAATATAACACACCAACGCTGGGCGAACTTCGTTTTCTTTCAATGAGCAAAGTTCATCAGATAATTCGCGTGGCAGCATGGGAATATTGAAGCCCGGTAAATAATTGGTGAAACAGCGTTGTTTGGCATCTTGCTCAATTTGTGAGTTCACATCAATATAGGCGGTAGGATCGGCAATGGCAACCACTAATTGCCAGCCGGTTTGTTGTCCGTTTTGTTCAATCGGCTGAATATACAAGGCGTCATCCATATCTTGTGTTGTTTCGCTATCAATAGTGACGAAATTAAGTGCGGTCAAATTTTCGCGCCTTTGTGTATCGATCATGGTGTATTGATCTAATCCTTGTACTGGATAACGCGATTGCTCATGGCGTGCAAGTGTGACCCACCATGGGGCAAAGTCATCATTCGCGCGACAAATTAATTCGTTAATTTGCGCAAAGAAAAAGCGATCATCACGTAAAGGATGGTTTTTTAAGGTGGCAACAACCCAGTCGCCTTCTTGTAAGTCTTCCTTAACTGATTTTATTTGGTTGGCGCCGATAGGCTGATTGATGAGTGGATGATCGACTAGTACCTGCAATTTCTTATCTTTATTAAACCGCACTTTGGCGATAAAACGGGTAAGCATTGGTTCTAGCAATTCTTCCGGTTCCGCTTGTTCTTTTTCCCCAATGGTCTCAATTATGGCACGAATTTTATCGCCATGCATCACTTTTTTCATGGCTTGCGGTGGGATGAAATAACTTTTTTTGTCCGTTTCTAAAAAGCCGAACGATTTATCGGAACGTCTCACAATACCTTCTACATGAGGTTTGCTGTCACGAATTTGTTGTTTTAATTGGGATAAGAGAGGGTTATTTTGAAACATATAAACTGCCATAAACAAAAAATGGACGCCTCATTCGACGTCCGGAAATGTTGATCAACGTGAAATTATTCCGTACCTAATTCGCTCATTGCTGTGATGCTATATCCGGCATCTACGTGCAATATTTCGCCAGTTACACCGGATGCCAAGTCGGAACATAAGAATGCCGCGGAATTGCCGACATCTTCAATGGTGACAGTACGACGTAGTGGCGCGGTATGTTCAAATGTGGATAACATTTTCTTGAAATTTTTGATACCGGATGCCGCTAAAGTGCGGATTGGACCGGCGGAAATTGCATTGACACGGATACCATCGTTACCTAAATCCGCCGCCATCACGCGAGTTGCTGCTTCTAATGACGCTTTTGCCAAACACATAACATTGTAGTTTGGAATAGCGCGCTCTGCGCCTAGATAGGTTAAGGTTAATAAACCGGAGCTTGGATTTAACATCGGGCGAGCAGCTTGTGCCATGGCAACAAAGCTGTAAGCGCTAATGTCATGAGCAATACGATACCCTTCACGGGTAGCGGCATTGACATAATTACCATCTAGTTGATCGCTCGGTGCAAAGGCGATAGCGTGTACGAAACCGTCAAATTTATCCCAATGTTTGCTTAACTCGGCAAAACATTCGCTGATACTTTCATCAGTGGCAACGTCTAATGGTAACACGATCTCTGAGCCGAACTCTTTCGCAAATTCTTCTACGCGCGGTTTTAGTTTGTCGTTGAGATAAGAAAACGCAAGCTCAGCACCTTCACGTTTCATTGCCGCGGCAATTCCATAGGCAATTGAACGATTGCTGGCTAATCCTGTGATTAAAATTCGTTTATTTGTTAAAAAACCCATTTTCTTTTCCTATTGTTATGGTTGAGTTAAATGTTGTATGTAGTATAAGGCAAAATACGTATTTATACAAAGCCGACCTTGTTGTTTTACAGTGAAATGGGTTACTTCTTATGTCAAGGTAAAGCATATCGGATTTTCGGTTAATTGAGAAATGTAGTTTGATTGGCGGTTATGGTAATGTTTTACTCGTAGTTAGTGGATAACCTGGGCAGGGAGCTATATCGTTAAAGGAAATTTTTAGCCAAAGTAGGTTTAATTAGGCTATTTTACAATTACAGCTCACAAACCTTTAGTATTTATTTAATACATCCCATATGCTTTCTTCTTTTGTTGGCATGTCATTTTGTCGATGGGTATCCGGTGAGCTCGCTTGACAGAACGTTTGATTATGTTTTACCCATACAGGGATAGTGCGGGTGCTGGAACAATCCCAATCTCCGTAGGGATTAATCCCTATCCATTTGATGTTGTTTGGTTTATGCAGTTTGAGCATTTTTGCCGGTGTGCGGCGTAAATAATCATGGTAAACCTGCAGCGCACCGCTGGCACCGGTTAATTTGGTTTTGCCATTGTCGTCACGACCGACCCAGATAGTAGCGAGGTTTTCACCGTCAATTCCTACAAACCAAGCATCACGCGCGTCGTTGCTGGTACCGGTTTTACCTGCCAGGCGTAGCGCTGCAAAATCATTTTGTAGTCTGCGGGCAGTGCCTCGCTCGACTACTTGTTGCATTGCATAAAGGGTTTGGAACGCCGCTTCTTCAGGCACAACTTGCACCGCCTCAGTAGAACGTTGATAAAGGGTATTTCCCCGTTGATCGCTAATATGGTTAATAGTGGATAACGGAATATGTGCCCCTTGATTAGCAATAGTTTGATACAAATTCGCGACCTCGTAAGGCGATATAGAATAAGATCCCAATAACATTGCCGGCACTTTTGGAATGGATACTTTATCCCAGCCCATGGCTTTTTGCGTATCAATAATTTCCGATAGGCCGACTTTCATTCCAATATTCACCGTCGGAATATTTAATGAGCCTACTAAGGCGTCCAGCAAGATCACAGAACCGCCATAACGACGATCGTAGTTGCGCGGTTGCCAAGGTGGGCTGCCTTTGACGTTAATCGTAATCGGTTGATTTTGAATGGGAGTATTCAATCGAAATTGTTCGGGATGCGAAAGTGCGGTCAAATAAATTGATGGTTTTACCAAAGAACCGATTTGGCGTCGAGCGTTGAGCGCGCGGTTAAAACCGGCAAAATGGGTTTGCATTCCGCCCACAACGGCACGTATTGCGCCTTGATGATAATCAGCAACGACCATCGCCGCTTCCAGGCTTGGGGCGGTATATTTTAATTGCAATTTGGAAACGGTATTCACCACGGCGTTTTCCGCGGCTTTTTGTTGTTCCGCATCCAATGTAGAGAATATGCGTGCACCGGATAAGGATTCTGCGCGATTTTCGCCGAATTGAGTGCGTAGTTCAGCTTGTAAGGTTTGGATAAATGCGGGATATTTCCGATTAATTTGTCCGCGTTTTTGTACACCGAGCGGACGCTTACTTAACATTTCGTATAATTCGTTATCAATCACACGATTTTCCAACAATAAGCGCAAAACTACATTGCGACGTTCCAGTGTGTTTTTGGGGTTACGCCATGGATTATATAAGGATGGACCTTTTACCATGCCGACGAGTAGGGCAATTTGTTCTAAGTTAATTTCGCGAATGGAGCGTCCGAAATAGAAATGACTTGCTAATTCAAAACCGTGAATTTGCGTATCGCCGTTTTGCCCCAAATAAATTTCATTTAAATAGGTTTCTAAAATACGGTTTTTGTCATAACGCCAGTCGAGTAGCAATGCCATGAACGCTTCGTTAACTTTACGAGTTAAGGTACGTTCATTGCTTAAAAAGAGATTTTTAACTAATTGTTGCGTTAAGGTACTGCCACCTTGTACGCTATGTCCGGCTTGGATATTTGCCCATAGCGCACGTGCAATACTGAGAAAACTAATTCCATCATGTTCATAAAAACGTCGATCTTCGGTTAATAAGAGGGCATCAATCAATAAACGTGGATAATTTTGCAAAGAAATTGCTAAGCGTTCTTCATTTTCCGATTGCAACATTCCGATCAGTTTTGGTGCCAGCTGAAACTCGTCAATGGCTTTGACGTTGATCAGATCTTCAATGACAGATAATTTACCCTGCTCAAAGCGTAAACGGAAAACGCGCTGTGCTTCCGGCTGTTTCGGAAACGGAAATTCGCCGCGTAGCAAAACAATCGTATTGTCTTCAATTTTAAAATCGCCGGGTGCGGCAATCATGGTGGTTTGGCGATAATCATTGGCAAGCAAATGTTGTTTGGTTTGTTCCAAGGTGAGATTATCGGCAAGACGGATTTTATTGATACGGGCGTAAATTTCCGCTGGTAATTGCCAAATTTGACCATCCATTTTAGAGCGAATTTGACCGTCTAGATAAATTCCATAGAACGAGATAAAACACGCTAAGGTAAAACCGACTTTCGCCATAAAAATGCCAAAGCGATTTTTGGCGCTTGGTATTGGTGGTGCGGTTTTTGGCGTTTGAGATTGCTTTTCTGCGTTTTCAGCCATGGGTTACCTTAGAAATTTATTGTTGAAATGTTAAATAGGATTGTAAAAATTGTTCGAAATCTTCTAACCCGCAAAATGCGATACTTTCTTCGTCATAATAATGAAAATCTTCCTCTAGGCGGACGCTACCGTCAATTTGTAAATTATTGGCGCTGACCATCACTTCGTCCGCATTGATAAATAGGCTGTATTCTTTGCCGATAAGTTTGATTTCTTGATTGAAATGCGGTTGTTTGGCGCGCTGTAAGGCGGAAAGTGCGGTAGAAATTAATTGAGAATTTGACCGCACTTCACTGTTTAGCCAATTAGCTAAGGCTTCATGTCCCATGGAGCATTTTGCGTTGAGACTGCCTTGACAATAGGTAAATTGAAAATCCATCAGATTAAATGCTAAAGGAGGATCCGCAGCCGCAAGTGGTTGATGCATTTGGGTTATTGACGATAAAACGGGAACCTTCCAATCCTTCGGTATAATCAATCGTTCCGCCGATAAGATATTGTAAGCTCATCGGATCGATAACCAATTGTACACCGCCATTTTCCACTGTAAGATCGCCTTCGTTAACTTTTTCGTCAAAAGTAAAACCGTATTGGAAACCGCTACATCCGCCACCGGTAATATAAACGCGTAATTTTAATTCTTGATTATCTTCTTCACTGATTAACGATTTCACTTTATTCGCTGCCGCGTCAGTGAAAGTTAAGGGGACAGCCATATCTGACATATTTCATCTCTCATTTTTATCCAAATTGGCGGTATTATCTAATAACCAACCCATTCCATCAAGAATTATCAAAAGATTTTTCGTGCAAATAATGCTATGATGGAACAATATTTTTTTATTTTAAGAGGTGTGATTTATGGCAATTCCATTGAGAACGGATGCGGAAATCGTCAAATTACGTGAGGCGTGTAAATTGGCATCCGACGTGTTAGTAATGATTGAACCTTATGTAAGAGCCGGCGTAACGACCGGTGAATTGGATCGTATTTGTCATGACTATATGGTGAACACGCAAGGCGTTGTTTCTGCTTGTTTAGGTTATCACGGTTTTCCGAAAGCTACTTGTATTTCCATTAATGAAGTGGTTTGTCATGGTATTCCAAGTGATGAGAAAGTGCTTAAAAACGGGGATATTGTCAATATCGACGTGACGATCATTAAAGACGGTTATTTCGGTGATAATTCCAAAATGTATGTGGTCGGCGAAACCAATATACGCAGCCAAAAATTGGTGGAGGCGGCGCAAGAGGCGTTGTATGTGGGGTTACGTGCGGTGAAACCGGGGGTGCGTTTAAATGAAATCGGGCGCGCGGTACAACGTTATACGGAGAGCCAAGGATTTAGCGTGGTGAGAGAATATTGTGGTCATGGGATCGGGACGGAGTTTCATAACGAACCGCAAGTGTTGCATTACTATGCTGATGATGGTGGCGTGATTTTACAAGAAGGCATGGTATTTACTATTGAACCGATGATTAACGCCGGTAAAAAAGAAGTGCGTTTGATGGGCGACGGTTGGACGGTGAAAACCAAAGATCGCAGCCATTCCGCCCAATATGAGCATCAACTTGTGGTGACCAAAGATGGATGTGAGGTGATGACTATCCGTGAAGAGGAAGAAAAGGCAGGCAGAATTTCCCGTTTTATGGTGAATAATTAATGGATGATTAAGGACGTTTTGTGACGTCCTTATTTTTTAGCTTTATTTCAAGGAGAGACGAATGTTGTTTCCTTATCGGTCTAGTGAAACATTGACACCGCTTGAGGTTAAAAAACAAAAAGAGGCATTAAAACAATTTGAATTTGCCAACTTTGCGCAAAATGCGGTGATCCGATTGATTGAAAATCGGACGCAATTTTGTGACGATTTATTAGTCAATTTATGGCAAAGAAGCGGCTTGGATCAACATTCCGAATTAAGTTTAATTGCGGTGGGCGGATATGGACGAGCTGAGATGTTTCCTTTATCCGATTTGGATTTTTTGATTTTAACGCCAAGTCGCGTTGACGCTGAGGTTGAGCAAAAAATTCGCCGGTTTGTGCAATTTTTATGGGATTGCAATTTTGATGTTGGGCAGGCGGTCAGAACGCTGGAAGAATGTTTGCATGAAGGACGTGCGGATATTAGTGTGGCGACTAATTTGTTGGAAAGTCGCTTTTTGTGTGGCAATCATGCTTTATTTGAGCAACTCAACGAATTAATTCAACAACCGGATTTTTGGCCGATAGAAGCATTTTTCAATGCTAAAGTGCAAGAGAAAATCGAGCGTTACCAACGTTATAATAATACCGGTTATAACCTTGAGCCGGATTTAAAATATAGCCCGGGCGGTTTACGCGATTTACATTTGTTGTATTGGCTGGCGCTGCGCCATACTGGAGCAAAAAATTTAGAAGATATTTTGCATTCTGGTTTTATTTATCCGGAAGAATACCGGGTCTTGCAAGAAAGTCAGCTGTTTTTGTTTAAAGTGCGGTTCGCTTTGCACTTAATTTTACGTCGTTACGACAACCGTTTGTTATTCGATCGCCAACTGAAAATTAGCGAGTTATTAGGCTATCAAGGCAGTGGTAATCAAGCGGTGGAAAATATGATGAAAGCCTTTTTTCAAGCGCTGCAATCCATTGCAGTGGTAAGCGATATTTTAGTTAAACATTATCGCGAGCATTTCCTTGATCATGCCGCTGAACGCGATATTTTGCCTTTAGATGAAAAATTTCGTCTGATCGATAACGCGATTTGTTTGCGACGCGAAGATAGTTTTTTAACCCAACCCGACAGCATTTTAGATCTCTTTTATTATTTAACTCTTTATACCGACGCCGAGATTCATTCGGCAACCTTGCGTAAACTTTGTGTGGCAGTGAAAAACTTTGAGGGATTTTTGAGCGAATTACCGTTGGCGCGCGAGAAATTTTTGCGCTTGCTTGCCCAACCAAAAGCCATTCAACGTGCCTTTTTGCCTATGCATCAATATGGAGTATTGAGCATTTATTTGCCTCAATGGCAAGGGATTAAAGGGTTAATGCAGTTTGATTTATTTCATATTTACACCGTAGATGAGCATACCTTACGGGTTATGTTGAAACTTGAGCAGTTGCTTAACCCGAAAGCCGCGGAAAATTATCCGATTTATCATCACATTTTCTCGCAATTTATTGACCGCACTTTGTTGTATGTAGTGGCGCTGTTTCATGATATTGCCAAAGGGCGGGGCGGTGATCATTCGCAATTGGGCGCGCAGGATATTGCTGAATTTGCTCAATTACACGGATTTGATCGGCGTGAAACGGATACTATGAAATGGCTGGTGGCAAATCATCTGTTGATGTCGATTACTGCGCAACGACGGGATATTCATGATCCGGAGGTGGTGATGTCTTTTGCCGAACAGGTACAAAATCAGGTGCGTTTGGATTATTTGGCTTGTTTGACCATGGCGGATATTAATGCGACGAACGAAACGTTATGGAACAGCTGGAAAGCGTCGTTATTGAGTACGCTTTATCAATATACTCATCAACAATTCCAACAAGGTATGGATAACTTGTTGGATAATCAAGAAAAAATTCGTTCTCATCAGCAGCAGGCATTAGCATTGTTAAGTTCAAATGCGCCTCCGTTGGAGGAAGATGTGATCATGGGATTGTGGCAAAATGCACCGAGTGATTATTTTTTGCGCAACACTCCCGCGCAAATTACTTGGCATACGCAGCTGCTGGCAGACTTGCAGTCGGATTTTTTGGTGAAAATCAGTAATCGTTTTTCGCAAGGCGGCACAGAGATTTTTGTGTATTGCCAAGATCAGCCGAATTTGTTTAACAAAGTGGTGAATACCATTGGGGCAAAACGATTTAGTATTCATGATGCGCAAATTATGACCGGATTAAATGGATTTGTACTGGACAGTTTTATTGTCACGGAGCTGAATGGCGAATTGGTGTGTTTTGATCGCCGGCGAGAATTGGAAGCGGCATTGATGAAAGCGCTACAAACGGAATATGAACCAAAACCAATCAACCAAATTAATCGTCAATTGCAACATTTTCATGTAAAAACTGAAATGCGTTTTTTAAATACGGAAAAAACGGATCAAACGGAGATGGAGCTTTTTGCTTTAGACCAAGCGGGATTATTGGCGAAAATCAGTCAAGTTTTCTCCGAGTTGGGATTGAATTTACTCAACGCCAAAATTTCAACAATTGGCGAGAAAGCAGAAGACTTTTTTATTTTAACCAATCAAGCCGGACAAGCGCTAAGCGCAGAACAGCGTGAACAATTGCAAGCGCATTTGTATCAGGTGTTAGGGGAATAAAGTGCGGCCATTTTTTCGAGGTTTTTATCATAAAGCAAGGCATAATTTCTAGTGCCTTGCTTATTTTGTTATCAATCTGTGATATTAATTTAAATGTTACAATCCGCTAAGGTTTGTTAAGGTTTGGTCCCTCCGATACCGGTATAACCGCGGCGCTGGAACAATGCCTCTTTGGACAATTTGATCATATTTTCAATAGTAGTGCCTTGAACTAAAATAGAGAAAACCACTACGGAGTAGGTCATAATGATCATTAAATCGCGCACGGTCATACCAATATCTTCGATAAACACACTGGTAGTCGGTACGGAAAGCGCCATTGCAATAGCTAAACCGCCACGTAATCCGCCCCAAGTTAGAATTGGTAAGGTGTACGGATTATATACGGTTTTACGACTAAACCATAAAAACGGAATCCATACGCTAATATAACGACAAATCAAACAAATCGGAATCGCAGCGATCATCAGGATAATGCCTTGGGTACTGAAGTGAACCAACAGCAGTGCAAAACCGATTAATAAGAATAGCAAGGAATTAAGGAAGTGATCGATCATTTCCCAGAAATGGTCTAGGTAGCGTTTACTTTGTTCGGAAAACCCGCTTTGTCTGGTCCAGTTTCCGACCATGATCCCGGCAACCACCATAGCCAAGGCGCCCGAGACGTGTAACATATTGGCGAGCATAAAACCGGCAGTTGGTACGGTTAAGGTTAATAAAATTTCCAAGCTCCCGTCGTCGGTGGCGGAAATGAGGTAATGTGCAATTAATCCTAAAATGGCGCCGAAAATGATCCCACCGATAGCTTCGATAAAGAAAATTTTTGCCGCATCACCGAAAGTAGGTTCGCCACCACTAAAGGCAACCGCGAAAACAGTAGTGAAAATGACTAAGCCGACCCCGTCGTTAAACAAGGATTCGCCTTCCACCTTGATCGCCAGCTTTTTCGGTGCTTTTAAATTTTTGATAATGGCCAACACTGCAATGGGATCCGTTGGCGAAATTAAGGCGCCGAATAAAATGCAGTAAACTAAATCAATGTGAAAACCGAAAAGTGTGGCAAATCCGTAAATGAAAAAACCGATAAGGAGGGTTGAGGCAAAGGTGGAGAAAATAGATAGGACGCTAATTTCATATTTTTGGCTTTTCAGCACCGGCAATTTAATTCCCAATGCGCCACCGAATAATAGGAAACCTAAGATCCCGTTAAGTAAAAACTCTTTAAAGTCAATTTGCTCCATCACGGAACGGGCAATGGTGTCCAATTTGAACCAACCCATCCAACCAAACAACATGAGGATGATGGAAAAGACCATTGATGTTGCAGTAACTGCAATGGTATATTGAATGCGATCACTGACTTTGTGCGTGACAAAACAAATAAGGATCGAGATTGCAGAAAGAAAACAGATATAAGTATAAATGTTCATAGTTGAGCCTTAAAATATTGAGAAATCAAATCGGTAAATTATCTTGTTCAGTTCCTATAATCTGCCTTGAATTATTTTGTTAGGAAAAGTTTAAAAAAATGTAACAAGAAATTAATGGGATAAGTATAAAAAAAGTGCGGTTATTAATAAAGAAGAATTAATAAAAAGAGTCTTTCAATGTGTAAAAAAAGAATTTTTGGGTGGTTATCCTTTTAGTATTAGGTGGAATTAGTGCGTATTTGATGTATGCACTTGAAATTTATCCTTCGCCGAAAAGCCGGCTTTATGCGTCGCAATCTATTGAATTTAGAGAAAAAAAAGTAAATGATTATGTGCAATGTTTTAGCGCATTGCAGCCGGTTTCGCCCATTCAACAACGTCGCTTTAAATTTTTAGTTTGGAATATGCATAAAGGCGCGGAGCCCGGTTGGCAAGCTGCATTGACGAGTTTTTCGGCACAACGAGATTTTTTGTTGTTACAAGAGGCGACCGGTATTCCTGCGTTGTATGCGTTAAATTCAGCGCAATTTCCGACCGTACTTTATACCAGTGCCTTTGAATATTTGCACCAACAATCGGGTGTGGCATTATTTTCACGTTTTATGCCACAACAATATTGCGCCGGAGCGGTGGTGGAGCCTTGGATTCAAATTCCGAAAGTCGCCAATGCCATGCGTTTTCCGCTGGCAAATCAGCAAAGTTTGTTGTTAGTTAATGTGCATTTGGTCAATTTTGAACTAAATCCGACTCATTATGTTCAACAATTGCGAGCCATGATGAATTTAATTGATAAGCATCGTGGACCGATTATCTTAGCCGGTGATTTTAATGCGTGGAATGGATGGCGCAGCCGAGTTATCGCGAAATTAGTACAGCAATATCAACTGCAAGAAGTACATTTCCAACCGGATGAACGTTTGCGCTTTTTGGGATATCCGCTGGATTTTGTGTTTGTTCGTGGGCTAAAGGTATGGCAAGCCACCACGCTGAAAACCGAAAGTTCGGATCATAATCCGCTGTTGCTTGATGTGGGGCTTGATGTTGAGTGAAATAAGGGGATTAGAGTGCTGCGGAGATCACAATTTCCACTTTCCAACTTGGATTTGCTAATTTGGCTTCAACAGTGGCGCGTGCGGGAGGATTGTTGCGATCAACCCATTCATCCCAAGCTTTATTCATTTCCGCGAAGTCGTTCATATCGGCTAAGAAAATTTGCGCACGCAAAATATTGCTTTTATGAGAGCCGGCTTCTGCCAATAGGCTGTCAATGGCATTGAGTACCTCTTGGGTTTGAGCATATGCCCCTTGTCCGGCGGAATTGGTCGCCACTTGACCGGCTAGATAGACGGTATTGTTATAAATGGCGGCTTCGCACATCCGCGCGTTGGCTTGTAAACGTTGAATTTTTGACATATTTTTTCCTATATAGTAAATGAAATAACGCGGAAAGATTATACCGATTGGCATATGAAAAGAATAAAATTTTATTTTTTCTAACCGCACTTTTAATCATATGAAATTATTAATCTCAAATCAACATGGCGCCATTATTATGGCATTTTATATGGAATGCTGCTTGCCAATCCGATTTGGCAACATGGTTTTTTACTGGCAGCTTGGTTTGCGTTACATTTAATGAGTTATCCATTTTTGAATTTATTTAAAGGACGCAATTTGGCGTTATATCGTCGCTGGAGCTGGATTTATGGCGTTGCCAGTATGGTTTTTGCTTTGGCTGGAATGGGAGCTTATTATTTTCCCGACCGTATTTTTGACTACAAAATTTGGTGGGTAGCATTGTATCCAACCCTTTATGTTAAATCCATGATGCGTGAGCGAAAAAAAATCCGTGTTATCTGCAAATTTCGCTGGTATATCATGTAATAGGTGTGCTAGTTTTGTTATTTTTGCAGCAATATTGGTTAACCGTGGCTTTTGTTATTCCTTTGGTGCATACTTTTTTTGCCCCAAAAGAAACTTTCTGTGAAGCAGATCGGTCTAACGGAAATCGGGGTATCTATTTTCTTTTTTCTGATGTTATTACTAGCTACGTTATAGGACGTTATGAACATTAAATATTGGTTATTCTTCCCTCTGATTATATCAAGTATTCCTACTATGGCAGATACGTGCAACCCGCTTGCGAGCAAAACTGCGATGCCGATAATAAAAACGACGGCGTTTTCTTTAGTGCATAGTCAAGCCGATGCACGGTTAAGTGATAAAGAGATCATGGTACTTGCTGAACAAGCGGTGAATCAGCAACGTTGGCAAGATGCTTTTGATTTGATTTTACCGTTGGCGCAAAAGGGCGATTTGTTGGCGCAAACCAATGTCGGACTTTTTTATTTACAAGGCAAAGGCGTAGCGCAAGATTTAGATAAAGCCTATTGGTGGTTAAGCGAGGCGGCAGAAAAGGGCAGCGTTAAGGCATTGAATAATCTTGGATTAATGTATTTGGAAGGCAATGGGGTAAAAAAAAGCGTTCCGCACGCGATTAAATTATTTACCCTTTCGGCAAAATCGGATAATCCGCGCGCTGCTTATATTTTGGGTTTAGTCTATTATAAAGAATTAGCCGATTTTAACAATGCGCTCACTTGGTTCCAACGCGCAGCGACCTTAGGTGATAGCGAGGCGGGTTTTAATTTGGGTTATATGTATGAATCGGGTAAAGGTACGCCGGTGGATATTAAAAAAGCCATCCATTGGTATCAAAACAGCTTGGATAATCAGCCTTATTTTAACGCAGAGTTTCAAGCGAAAGTAAAAGCGAAAATCGCTGAATTAAAAGCGTTAGCTAAGGATCATTAATCCCATTTATTTGATTATGAAATATAAAAATCCGCAATCTGTTTTAGTGGTGATTTATTGTTCGGTAACAGGGAGGGTTTTGATGTTGCAGCGTCAGGACGATCTATCCTTTTGGCAATCCGTGACGGGCAGTATTGAAAACGGAGAATCGCCAATCCATGCCGCTATCCGAGAAGTGAAAGAGGAAACCGGTTTTGATATTTTCGCTGAAAATTTACCGCTCTTTGATTGTAATCAACGGATATCGTTTGAAATTTTCCCGCAATTTCGGTATAAATACGCACCGGATATCACGCATTGTACGGAACATTGGTTTTTGTTGGCGTTAGAGAATGAAAGTGTGCCGACATTGACAGAACATCAAGCCTATCAATGGGTAACCATTCAACAAGCGGTAATGTTAACAAAATCATGGAATAATCGAGCCGCAATTGAAACCTATTTATCAGACTAAACGATCTTAATCCAATTAAGTTAAAAAAGATTAAGTTAAAAGAAGGAAAAAAACATGGCGGGACATAGTAAGTGGGCCAATATTAAACACCGCAAAGCGGCACAAGATGCGCAACGCGGTAAAATTTTTACTAAATTAATTCGTGAATTAGTGACCGCGGCAAAATTAGGCGGTGGTGACGTCGGTTCTAATCCGCGTTTACGTGCAGCGGTAGATAAAGCCTTATCCAGTAATATGACGCGCGATACGATTAATCGTGCGATTGATCGTGGCGTGGGTGGCGGTGATGACACCAATATGGAAACAAAAATTTATGAAGGTTATGGTCCGGGTGGAACTGCTGTGATGGTTGAGTGTCTAAGTGATAACGCCAACCGTACTATTTCACAAGTGCGTCCAAGTTTCACCAAATGTGGCGGAAACTTAGGGACTGAGGGTTCAGTCGGTTATTTATTTAGCAAAAAAGGATTAATTTTAATCGCAGAGGCGGATGAGGATGCATTAACGGAAGCCGCGATTGAAGCCGGTGCAGACGATATTCAGCCACAGGAAGACGGTTCTTTTGAAATCTATACCGCTTGGGAAGATTTAGGCGCAGTACGTGACGGTATTGAAGCGGCAGGATTTAAAATTGAAAATGCTGAAGTGACCATGATTCCATCAACTACCGTGGATCTTGATGCAGAAAATGCACCGAAATTGCTTAGATTAATCGATATGCTGGAAGATTGTGATGATGTACAAAACGTTTATCATAACGGAGAAATCAGTGACGAAGTTGCGGCATTATTGTAAAAATAGATTTTGATAAGGAGCCTTAAATGCAATTAGTGAAATGTTTATCCGCTGTGGCAGTATTCTCTGCGTTAGCAGCATGTTCAACCGCATCTGATGTAGTTTCTTCTACAACGGATGCAGTAAAAAACGTGGGTGAGGCGGTAGTTGACGGTGCAAAAACGGTTGGCAATACAGTCGCCGAAGGGGCAAAATCAGGGAAAGAAATGATTACCGGCACGAGAACTGTGTTGTATTCTTGTGATGTAAGCGGTAAACGTAACCGACCGGTTTCGGCGACGTATTCTTTCAAAGATAACCAACCGGAAACCGCAACAGTGACCATTGGCAAGAAAGTAGTGGGTAAAGATTTGGCGCTAAACAGAACTTATAAAGACGGTGTACAGTTTGTTGCCGGCGATAAAATTTGGTCATTAGATACCGGTTTCTCTGTGGAAACCGTGAACACCACGGTTCCTGTGATGTTTACCTCAAATAATGCAATTTTGGCCAGAAATTGTTCTGTTGCAAAATAAGGGCAGCAATTAAGGTGTTTGGTAAGTGGGTTTGTGGTTACGCAAATCCACTTATTTTTTGGAGCAAACATGAGTATTATTTTGGGCATTGACCCGGGATCAAGAGTGACGGGGTATGGCGTCATTCGGTGCAACGGACGACAGTTGGAATACCTCGGTAGTGGCGCCATTCGTACGCAAGCGGAGGATTTACCCACGCGCTTGAAACGAATTTATGCGGGAGTGATGGAAATTATTACGCAATTTCAACCGGATATGTTTGCCATTGAGGAGGTTTTTTTAGCCAAAAATGCGAATTCGGCGTTGAAACTCGGGCAGGCGCGAGGTACCGCGATTGTTGCCGCGGTTAATCACGATTTGCCGGTATTTGAATATGCCGCACGCTTGGTGAAGCAAACGGTGGTTGGAATCGGATCGGCGGATAAAGTGCAGGTGCAAGACATGGTAACGCGTATTTTAAAACTGTCCGATACGCCACAACCGGACGCTGCAGATGCTTTGGCGATTGCTATTACTCATGCCCATTCTATACAGCACGCATTGCAAGTGGGGCATTCAGCACAACATTATAAAACGTTTGAAAAAAACACCGCACTTTTGCGTGCGCGGTATAGTCGAGGGCGGTTTCGCTTAAAAATTTAACTGGATATTTGTCCAGTTTTATTTTATGCTATGGCAAGCTTTGTCCAAAAGTAAGTAGAGGGAATGATGATTGGGTGTTTAACCGGAATAATTATTGAGAAACAACCGCCGGAAATGTTATTGGATGTGCAAGGTGTTGGTTATGAATTGCTATTACCAATGACCAGCTTTTATGATTTACCGGAGTTACATCAGCAGGTAACTTTATTTACTCATCTCGTAGTGCGTGAAGATGCGCATCTTCTTTTTGGATTTGCACAAAAAAATGACCGCACTTTATTTCGCGAATTAATCAAAACTAACGGGGTTGGTCCCAAATTGGCATTGGCGATTTTATCGGCAATGTCGGTGAATGAATTTGCTTATGCCATTGAGCGGGAAGAATTGTCTAAATTGGTAAAAATTCCCGGTGTTGGCAAGAAAACGGCAGAGCGCTTGTTGGTGGAATTAAAAGGTAAATTTAAAGGTGTGGCACAGGAGGATTTCTTTGTGGAAAGTCGCCACCTACCAAACCTTGAGCGTCCATCAGTCAATACAGATGTGTCTTTAGAGGATGCGATAGCCGCGTTAATTGCCTTGGGATATAAGTCGGGGGATGCCGAGAAAATGGTGAAAAAAGTAGCAAAACCGGAATTATCCAGTGAGCAATTAATTCGTGAAGCGCTAAAAGCGGCGTTATAGTAAGTACAGATAAATGTAGAGAAAAAGATGATTGAAGCGGATCGTATTATTAGCGCGACGGCAAAATTGGATGATGAATATTTAGATCGTGCTATTCGTCCTAAATTATTGGTAGATTATGTGGGACAACCGCAGGTTTGCGAACAAATGGAAATCTTTATCCAAGCCGCGAAATTGCGTCAAGATGCGCTTGATCATTTGCTCATTTTTGGTCCTCCGGGGTTGGGGAAAACCACACTCGCGAATATTGTTGCGAATGAAATGGGGGTGAATATTCGGACGACATCCGGTCCTGTATTGGAAAAAGCCGGTGATTTGGCGGCAATGCTGACCAATTTGGAACCGCATGATGTTTTGTTTATTGATGAAATTCATCGTTTATCTCCAGCGATCGAGGAGGTGTTATATCCGGCAATGGAAGATTATCAACTGGATATTATGATCGGCGAAGGACCTGCGGCGCGTTCAATTAAATTAGATTTACCGCCATTTACCTTAGTCGGTGCGACGACCCGAGCCGGATCGCTGACGTCCCCGTTACGTGATCGTTTTGGCATTGTGCAGCGCCTTGAGTTTTATTCGGTGGAAGATTTAACTTCTATTGTAACGAGAAGTGCGGTCTGTTTAAACTTAGAAATTGAACCTGATGCGGCACAAGAAATCGCTTGTCGTTCTCGTGGTACGCCACGTATTGCCAACCGCTTATTGCGTCGAGTTCGCGATTATGCCGATGTCAAAAATCAAGGGATTATTTCGGTGAAAATCGCTCAAGCCGCCTTATCTATGCTGGATGTAGATCATGCCGGTTTTGATTTTATGGATCGCAAATTGTTGCAAGCAATTATTGAGCGTTTTGACGGTGGTCCGGTGGGATTGGATAACCTTGCTGCCGCTATCGGTGAAGAGCGAGATACTATTGAAGACGTGTTGGAACCTTTTTTAATTCAGCAAGGCTTTTTGCAACGCACCCCGCGCGGACGAATCGCCACCTCGCGTACTTATCGACATTTTGGCTTGGAGAAACTGGCAGAATAACCTCGTCCGGGTTTTTATATCCATTACTAACATAGGTGTTGTTGGTAATGTTGTTTTATTTTTACATATTTATATTCTTAAACAAAAAATTTAAATTTAACTATTTGATTTTGAAAAAATTTATCATTTTTTTTTTTTTTTTTTAATTTATCATTTATTTTTTGTAACGGGACGGAAACAATTTTTAAAATTTAAATCGTAGCAATTTTAGTAAAATCCCTGTATCTAATGTATGTTGGAGACAGGGATTTTTTAGAAAACAAATAGTTTGTTAATGTGCTTGCGCTAATTTTAATGTGGCAGCGTTATTTGCTTCGGCAAGAACGGTTTGTAAATCATCTCCACTGGCGGCGCTAACCGCGGCGGCGAATGCGCCTTCCACTAAAGAGGCATAGCTGATGACTACATGCTTAGTGATTTCCGGATCAAGTAAATCAAGAGCCGTTTTTGCACTTAAAATTGCACTACCCAGATCAACAAAAATTACCACACCATCAGGCGAATACACCTCTTCTATCGCTGACATGATTTTTGTTGCGTCCGTGCCAATGGGATTATTGGCATCATCAATACCTGCTGCGACAGCGATTTTACATCCCTCTCCCGCCATTTGGCGTGTAATATCTGCTAAGCCTTCGGCTAATTTTGGGCTATGAGAAACAAGGACTAAATTGACCATATTGAATTCCTATTTGACTGCGTCATATAACGCTTTTAAAAGATAAGTGCTTGAGGTGGCGCCGGGATCTTGATGACCTGCGCTGCGTTCTCCGAGATAACTTGCCCGCCCTTTTTTCGCTACCATTGGAATAGTTGCGGCTAAACTTTCTTCAGCTTTTTTAACCGCACTTTCTAGTAGTTTAGTCAGTGGTTGGGATTTGTCGGCGGTATTCAATTCGGCTAATACAGGTAACCAAACATCACACATGGTTTTATCGCCGAGTTCTGCACGACCACGTGCCACAATGCCATCTACGCCATTTTTAAGCACGGTAATCAGTTCTGCGGCTGAAATTTCCTCTTTTCCCACCGCACTTTGTGACCCCTTAATAAACAATGTTCCATATAGTGGACCACTGGCTCCACCGACTTGCGAGAGTAATGTCATGCCTACTGTTTTCAAAATAGTACCGATATCTTTATCTGATACCGTGGCAACTTTTTCTAAGGCTTTGATAAAGCCTCGTTGCATATTTAATCCGTGGTCGCCATCGCCAATATCTGTATCCAGTTGGGTTAAATAATCGCGTTGCGTATCCATGATTTGTTTACAATTTTCAAGCCATTGTAAGATCTGCGCTTTTGTCATACTCATTTACTTCTCCTGTTTTTTCCGTTTATTCGCCCCAACGTAATGCCGGTGTATTAACCGGTGCATCCCATAATTCAAGAATATCGTCATTGACTTTTAGTAACGTAATGGAAATACCCTGCATATCCAATGAGGTACAGAAAGATCCGATTAAATTACGTTCTATTTTTAAACCGAATGCAGTTGCGATTTGTTCCAGTTTATTATAAATACCATAAAGTTCAGATAAAGGCACAGCTCCAAGGTTGTTTACCAAAGCAATCACACGATCGCCTTTTTGTAAGGCTTTTTTGCTATCTTGCAGTTCATCCCATTGGTTATTTTTATGGTTCCAGCGTCGAACGGTACGTTCATAATCACCATTAGCAATTAATGTATTAAACATTTCTGTCAGCGTTTTATCTAAATTAACGAATTGACGGCGTTCAATCCCCGGTTCGCCATGAATTCCAACGCCGAATTCCATTTCATTTTCAGCAAGCGAGAAGGAAGGTTTACCCGCTGCCGGTACAGTACAAGCACCTAATGCGATACCAATAGAATGTCCCGTGTTATTCAGTTGATACCCAAGCTCGGCGAGTTGGTCTAATGTGTAACCTTTAGCTGCAGCTGCGCCTAATAATTTTTCCAGCATAACCGTATTGGCCACCCCTCGTCGTCCCGCGGTATAGAGACTGTCTTTTACCGCCACATCATCATCGACTAATACCGTTGCGACTTTCACTCCGCTATCGGCGAGCAGTTCTGTAGCAGTTTCGAAGTTTAGCACATCACCGGTATAGTTTTTGACCAGTAATAATACACCGGCGCCACTATCTACACTTAAGCCGCATTCAAACATTTGATCTGGTGTTGGTGAGGTAAAAATAGCGCCCGGACAGGCGGCATCTAACATTCCTTTCCCAACAAAACCGGCGTGCATAGGTTCATGACCGCTGCCGCCGCCGGAAATCAATGCTACTTTTCCGTTGATCGGCGCATCAGCGCGACGAACATAAACGGGATCTGTGTTTAAAATTAAATCAGGATGTGCTTTTGCCAAGCCCTGTAATTGTTCATCAAGAACCGTTTCAATAGAATTGATCAATTTTTTCATAGAATATTCCTTTTCATTTAAAGAGAACTAAAGCCGGGCATTAATGTAGCAAAATCGAATCTGCATTTCTGTTAGCCGAATCACAAAATAGAGGATTTGTAGAAAATCGTGGCGAATTTGACCGCACTTTTCGGGGGCAGTTATGGATAGAAATGTTATCCTTCGGGCTTATCCATTTTTAGGTTTAAAAAAATTGACAAATGCAACGGATAGAATAATCAATGCCCCACCGAGTAGCATGATGAGCGTTGGTGTTTCATCTAGCCATGCCCATGCCATGATAATGGCGTAAACCGGTTCTAAGGAAATGATCATGGCGGCGGTACGGGCGTTTATCGTACCTAGGCTGGAGACAAAGAGGGTGTAGGCCAGGCTGGTGCAAACTAAGCCGATACAGGCGATCCAAAACCAGTCGATGGCGGATACGGCGGGCAATTTTTGATAAGAAAATGGTAGCAAAATAACGATGCTGACAAGATATTGCCACCAGCTGGCTTGTGAACCGGATAGACGTTGGGCATTTTTACGATTAAGAATGGCGAGGACGGCATAGATGGCGCCGGATAAAATGCCCCACAACAACCCTTGTGTTACCTGATTAGTAAATTGAAATTCGGGGGTAATTAAAATTAAGCCAATAGAAATGCAAACCAAGAGAATAAACTCGCGAAATTTTAACCGCTCTTTAAAGACGAGTATTTCAAATAACCCGACAAACGCCGGAAAGCTGGCAAATCCTAATGTTCCAACAGCGACGCCACCAACTTTGACGCTAATATAAAAGGTGACCCAGTGTAGGGATAATAATGTGCCTAAGACAAACTGGAATAAGATAGCTTTGGGTGATAATTTGGTTAAAGGGATGTGTTTGAGCAGAAAATAAGCTGACAAAACTAAAAAAGCAATGATCACTCGCCCGAGGACGAGAACGTCAGCGTCGCTTTTGATCAATACACCAAGTACGCCGGTGGCGCCGAATAATACGGCGGTAAAATGGACTTTGAGTAACGCGAGATGATATGCGTTAGAGATGGTTTTATTTGCCATAATAGAGTAGACCCTCGTTGGAGGGTCTATAATTATTGTTATTTTAAAGTAGCAAAGGCAATATCGGCTGCTGCGAGGGTGCGCGCAATATCTTGCTCGGAATGTGCCAACGACATAAAACCGGCTTCAAATGCCGACGGGGCAAGGTAAACGCCTTGTTGCAACATTTTATGGAAGAATTGGTTAAAACGAGCGACATCTGATTGCATCACGTCTTGATAAGAGATGACTTCATTTAATTGCGTGAAGAAAAATCCAAACATTCCGCCGACATAATTGATGACGAGTGGAATTTCGTGTTTTTGTGCCAGCGCTTTTAAGCCTAGTGCTAAGGTTTCAGTAAGTTGAGCAAGACGTTGCTCATTGCCGACTTTTTTGAGCTCGTTTAAGCAGGCAAGACCTGCCGCCATAGCAATAGGATTGCCGGATAATGTGCCGGCTTGGTAAACCGGACCCGTTGGCGCGATATATTGCATAATTTCTTTCTTGCCGCCAAAGGCACCAACCGGCATACCGCCGCCGATAATTTTTCCTAAGGTGGTGAGATCCGGGGTGACACCATAATATTGTTGCGCACCGCCAAGGGCAACACGGAAGCCGGTCATAACTTCATCAATGATGAATACGGTTCCGTATTGATCGCAGAGTTCACGTAATGCGTGCAAAAAGCCTGCTTTGGGTGGTACACAGTTCATGTTGCCGGCGACGGGTTCGATAATTAGGCATGCGATATCATTCGGATATTGTTCAAATGCTTGTTTGACAGAGTCAATATTGTTGTATTCGCAAGTCAAGGTATGTTTAGCGAAATCTTCAGGCACGCCCGGTGAGCTTGGTTGACCCAATGTTAATGCGCCGGAGCCGGCTTTCACTAATAAACTGTCGGAATGACCGTGGTAGCAACCTTCAAATTTAATGATTTTATCGCGTTTGGTATAACCCCGCGCTAAGCGAATGGCGGACATTGTCGCTTCGGTTCCTGAACTGACCATGCGTACCATTTCAATCGAAGGAATCAATTGGCAGACTAATTCGGCTAATTCAATTTCAAGGGGCGTTGGCGCGCCAAAGCTTAATCCATTTTCTGCCGTTTTTATGACCGCACCTAAGATAGAGGGATGGTTGTGACCCAATACCATTGGTCCCCAAGATCCGACATAATCAATATATTGTTTGCCATCTGTATCAAAAACATAGGCACCTTTGGCTTTTTCAATAAAAACGGGCGTTCCGCCTACGCCTTTAAAGGCACGAACAGGAGAGTTTACGCCACCGGGAATCACTTGTTGGGCGCGAGAAAATAAAGTAGCTGAATGCATCATGGTTTATCCTTTCTTTTAATTCGCAAAAATCAATGCAGGATATTGTACTGTAAAACCGCATAAACTTATAAAAATATTTATGTACTGTTTTTGCTTTATGATATGCTTGGCAAAAAATTTTCAGGAAGTTTTTTATTCTATGCTGCTTAGCTTATTCGTTACTTTTTTTGGGGCATTATTGACACTTTTTATTATGCGCCCGGTAGCGCAAAAAATAGGATTGGTCGATAAACCGAACTATCGTAAACGCCATCAAGGCGCTATTCCGTTGATTGGCGGTGTTTCCTTATTTATGGGAAATTTATGCTTCTATTTGTTGGAATGGGATCAAATGCGATTGCCGGGATTATATATTTTCAGTATTTTCGTTCTGCTCGCCATTGGTATTTTAGATGACCGTTATGATATTAGCCCATTTTTGCGAGCGGGAATTCAGGCAATTCTTGCAATTTTGATGATTGATATGGGGAATATTTACCTCGATCACCTCGGGCAAATTATTGGACCGTTCCAATTGACATTGGGAACGATTGGATTGATTATTACTGTGTTCGCTACCATTGCGGTCATTAATGCGTTTAATATGATTGATGGAATTGATGGCTTGTTGGGCGGGCTTTCCAGCGTGGCGTTTGTTTCCATCGGTATTTTGTTAATTCTTGATAATCAAATGGATTTAGCTTATTGGAGTTTTGCTCTAATTGTGGCAATTTTGCCTTATTTTATGCTGAATTTGGGGATTCCGTTGGGACCTAAATTTAAAGTGTTTATGGGCGATGCGGGAAGTACGTTAATCGGTTTTACGATTATTTGGATCCTATTATTAAGTACGCAAGGAAAAGGACACCCGATGAACCCGATTACAGCGCTTTGGATTATTGCAATTCCTGTGGTGGATATGATTGCAATTATTTATCGTCGTTTGCGTAAAGGGAAAAGCCCGTTTAGACCAGATCGCCTTCACGTGCATCATCTGATGATGAGAGCGGGATTGACATCGCGACAAGCTTTTCTATTGATTACATTTTTAGCCGCATTTTGCGCCGGGTTTGGTATTTTAGGTGAGATTTTCTATATTAATGAATGGATAATGTTTATTGCGTTTATTCTACTTTTCTTTATCTATTCATTTTCTATTGCTCGCGCTTGGCGGATTACGCGTTGGGTTCGTCGCATGAAACGTCGTGCCAGACGTGCAAAACAAGTTTAAGGAGATATTATGCAAAATAATACTGGCGCTAAACAGATTTTGATCTTATTACTCTTTCTGATCATTTTTACGATTGGCGGGTATGCCGCTAGTTATTTGGTGAAACCGCAATGGAAAGTTGAGGTGCAATTGGCGCCGCCAACGACGAATGCATTAGGTAACTATTATTCGTTGTTTTCAATGTATCAATTAGTGGCTCAGGATAAAAATGAGACACTTGGAGCTAGTGATATTGTTTATCAGGAATTGACTCGTCAATTTTTATCCTATGATACGCTACGCGAATTTTGGCAAAATAATGAATATTACAAACAAAAAATGACCGGCGATGCGACAGGTGATCGCCAGTTATTGGATGATTTGGTGAGACGAGTCAAGGTGGTATTGAGCAATGGAGAAATTGAAAAAATTAGCCTTGAATTAGATAATCCTAAACAAACTATGGATTTAATGACCGCACTTATTGATTTTGTTAATGGGCGCGCTCGAAATGTGGTGTATGGTGAGTTGATTACGCGTTGGAAAAATGTATTTGATCGAGTTAATAGCGCAGTGCAATTGAAAGTGGATAATCCTGTCGTCGATCAGCATGCAACAATTTCCTCTTGGCAAGGAAAATTAAGTATGATGAAATCAGTTAATGCGTTGGATAATAAATTACTGGCATTTCGTTTTATGAAAGCACCGGATTTACCTTTTGAAATTTCGTCACCAAATAAAATTCAATGGGGAATTAGCGGAGCCGGTATAGGTTTTCTTGTAGGATTATTTTTGCTTGCTTTGTTTAATCTGAGAAGAAAGTAAAATTTTTATTGTATTAATATTTATAAAGCTACCTTATGGGGGGCTTTTTTGTTTTTTTGACAAAAAATCACCGCACTTTTTATAAATTATCAGCAAATTGAACAAAAAATTATCTTATGAAAAAAATTTAAAAAAAAGACTGGACAACTGATTATGAAACTCTTAATATACGCCCCGCAACGACGCAATGCAATGAGAAACGCGTTCGTAGCTCAGTTGGATAGAGCGTTGGCCTCCGGAGCCAAAGGTCGCAGGTTCAAATCCTGTCGAGCGCGCCAGAGTAGTGTAACGTTCATCTTTTAGTGGTGGCTATAGCTCAGTTGGTAGAGCCCCGGATTGTGATTCCGGTTGTCGTGGGTTCAAGTCCCATTAGCCACCCCAATTATCTTACTAATAATTTACATCGGCGAGTAGCGCAGCTTGGTAGCGCAACTGGTTTGGGACCAGTGGGTCGTAGGTTCAAATCCTATCTCGCCGACCAATTTTTTTT
>NZ_NLFK01000014.1 GCF_002263215.1 Actinobacillus seminis | reverse complement strand
TATTCATCTCTTTTATCATCAAATCCGCCAGCACATCAATCTGCTCAAAGCCCCATAATGCCAGCGCTTGTTTAAAGGTATTTTCATACGTACTATTTTGCGTACAAAAAATGATATTTTTCTTTTCCATTTTTGACCGCACTTTAAGATTCTGCAATAAACTTTGCACCCGTAGTGCAATCGCCTTCCCCGGATCCATAAAAAACTTCACTTGTGGCAAACAAAGTTGGATCTCATCTTTAATCAATGGAAAATGCGTACAACCTAAAATCACCGTATCCAAATCCGCCATATCCCGCCATGCTGCCAACTCATGATACAACACTAATAAATCAACAGAATTACCGCGTAATTTTTGTTCCGCGATTTCGACCAACACTGTAGTACCAAGTCGCTCCACATGACAATGGCCGGCATAATTCCGGATTAAATTCGTCACATATTGACGTTTTACCGTCCCTTTCGTTGCCAAAAGCCCAATATGTTTCGTTTGCGAAATTTCCGCAGCCGGCTTAATCGCCGGCACCGTTCCCACAATTGGAATCGCAAAATGGCGCCGTAATATCGGTAATACCACTGTGCTGGCAGTATTGCAAGCAATGACGATCAAATCCAGCGGATATTGTTGATCAATGCGACGGCAAATATTCAGCGTCCGCGCAATGATCGTCTCCTCCGATTTTTCCGAATAAGGAAAACCAACATTGTCAAAACAATAAAGATAGTGGCAATGGGGTAAACGCTGCTGTACTTCTTTGTACACACTAAATCCGCCAACTCCGGAATCAAAAAACAGAATTGTCGGTTTTTGTTCATTCATCTTATCATTCCGAATATATTAAAAAATATGACCGCGCTTTAAGCACATTTTATCAAGCATTTGAATAAATTTCCCGATGATTTAACCAACGGGAAATCAAGGAATCTGCAATTTCTGGATGTTTTTCGATCAATTGTTTCGCATAATATTGTACTGTCGGGATCATTTTACGATCACGCATTAAATTGGCGACTTTAAATTCAGCAATACCGGTTTGTTTGGTTCCTAATACTTCGCCCGGTCCACGAATTTCTAAATCTTTTTCCGAGATCAAAAAACCGTCCTGACTTTCTCGCATCACTTGCAGCCGCTGTCGTGAAACCTTTCCCAGCGGAGATTTATACATTAACACACAAAATGATGCTGTACTTCCTCGCCCGACGCGCCCACGCAATTGATGCAATTGCGCTAACCCAAGACGTTCCGCATTTTCAATGATCATCAAACTCGCATTCGGCACATCCACGCCCACTTCAATGACCGTCGTCGCCACCAATAAATCCAATTCCGCTTGCTTAAATTGATCCATAATACCTTGTTTTTCCGCGGGTTTCATGCGCCCATGCACCAACCCAATACGCAAGTGCGGTAAGGTTTTACGTAGATTTTCCGCGGTGGCTTCCGCCGCTTGCGCTTCCAACACTTCGCTTTCATCAATCAAAGTACACACCCAATAAGCTTGGCGATGTTCATGTACACAAGCGTGTTGCACACGCGCAACAATTTCATGGCGACGGTCTTCGGAAATCACAATTGTTTGAATTGGCGTACGCCCCGGCGGTAGCTCATCAATAATCGACGTATCCAGATCAGCATACACCGTCATTGCCAAGGTGCGAGGAATCGGGGTTGCAGTCATGATCAATTGGTGCGGATAATAACCGCCTTTATTGCCTTTTTCACGCAACCTTAACCGTTGATGCACGCCAAAGCGATGCTGCTCATCCACAATGACTAACGCCAAATCTGCAAATTCTACCTCGTCTTGAAACAAAGCGTGCGTGCCGACGATCATCTGCACCTGACCGGTTCGAATTTTCTCCAATTCAGCTTGTCTCGCTTTGCCCTTCACTTTTCCAGCAATCCAACCAACATTAATTTCCAATGGTGCAAACCAGTGGCGAAAGTTGGCGGCGTGTTGCTCGGCTAAAATTTCCGTTGGCGCCATCAATGCGACCTGTTTACCATTATCAATCGCTTTCAATGAAGCCAACGCCGCCACCAACGTTTTTCCCGAACCAACGTCGCCTTGTACTAAGCGCATCATTGGATAATCCTGTGCTAAATCGACGGCAATTTCTTGGCTCACGCGTTGCTGAGCCGATGTCGGTTGGTAAGGCAGTTGCTGTAAAAATCGTTCAATTAAATCACTTTTATCGCTCAACGGAATCGCTGAAAACTGCTGCGTTCCCAACCGCACTTTTTGCATCGCAAGATTGTGCGCCAATAATTCTTCGAAAATCAACCGCTGTTGTGCCGGATGTTTACCTTGTTCCAGCAATTCTAATGCTAAATCTGGCGGTGGGCGGTGCAATAATTGAATGGCTTGTTTGAAACTAAATTGATGGGGGTTATACGCCGCCGGCAAAATTTCCGGCAACGCCATTTTATCCAGCAAGGCAAGAGCTTGATCAGTTAATTTGCGTAACGAGGCTTGTTTTAACCCCTCTGTAGTCGGATAAATCGGCGTGAGCGTTTCTTCCAATTGTAAAGGCGCATCATCACGCACAATTTGATATTCCGGATGGTGAATTTCCGCCATAAATCGACCGCGCTTTATCTCGCCAAAGGCTTTCACTCTGGCGCCCACTTGGAAACTATTGCGCATTGCCGCATTAAAATTGAAAAAGCGCAGGGTAATTTTAGAACTGCCATCAGACAAACTGACGGTTAAAATCGGTCGTTTACCGAATTGAACATCACAAGTTTGGACAAAACCCTCAATGGTGGCATATTGTTCGGGGCGCAAATCGGCAATGGGTGTAATTCGAGTGCGATCTTCATAACGCATGGGGAAATGAAATAATAAATCTTGTAGATTAAAAATCCCCAAACGCCCTAATTTTTCTGCAATCGCCGCGCCCACGCCGGATAAAGTGGTTAACGGAATGGCGTCAAATAACCCGCTGTTCATTTAGCTATTCGTATTGCGAACGATGCTCACTAATCCCGGAAGAGTTTTGATTTTACGCATAATATTGGCTAAATGTTGGGTATCTGTCGCGGTCAATAAGACGACAATTTGATACAAACGCCCATCTTGTTCTTCTGTCCAAATACTATGAATATTGCTTCCTAACGAGGAGATCGCAGAGGTTAAATTTGGTAATGCGCCTTGCTGATTGAGCATTTCAATACGCAATTCGGTTTCAAAATCCGCTTTCACATCACTTTTTTCCCATTCCACTGTCGTATAACGTTCGGCACCGTCTTTGCGATTTTTTAAATTTGCACAACATTCGTGGTGAATAACCAACCCTTTCCCCGGGCTGGCATAAGCGACGATAGGATCGCCTGGAATTGGATGACAACAATGAGCGAATGTGGTCAATAATCCTTTCGCACTTTTTACCTCCAGAACGTACTTGTTATTACCTATATCACCATCAGTATCAATCTCAATCGGCTCGCCCAACAAACGATAAGCAATCACCGCACTCATTTGATTACCTAATCCGATTTCAGTTAACAAATCATCAAAACTATCCAGTTTCAGTTCTGTGAGTACGTGTTCAATACGATGCGGCTCCACATCTTCCAATTTTTTCGGTTGTAACGCATTACTTAGTTGGCGTTTACCTAAGATTAGCGCGGTATCGGAACGAAGATTTTTTAAGGCATGACGAATATTGGTACGCGCTTTGGCAGTCACCACAAAATTCAACCATCCCACATTCGGGCATGCATTATTTGAGGTGATAATATCAATGGTTTGTCCGGATTGTAAGGCTTGCGACAGAGGATAAGGTTTGCGATCAACATTCGCCGCCACGCAAGAATGCCCAATATCAGTATGTACCGCATAAGCAAAATCCACCGGCGTAGCGCCTACCGGCAACTCAACAATACGCCCTTTCGGCGTAAACACATAAATTTCTTTCGGAAAAAATTCCGATTTTACACTTTCAATAAATTCAAAAGAATTACCCGCGCTTTGTTGCAATTCAATTAAACTTTGCAACCAACGTTGCGCGCGAATTTGCGCGGTGGTACTGTCATTGCGCCCGCCTTGCTTATATGCCCAATGCGCCGCAACCCCCATTTCCGCCATCTGATCCATCTCTTCAGTCCGGATTTGCACCTCTACCGGCACACCGTGCGGTCCGATCATAGACGTATGCAACGACTGATAACCATTGGCTTTCGGCACCGCAATATAATCTTTTACTCGCCCCAGACGCGGTTTATATAAACTGTGCATTTGCCCCAACACACGATAGCAAGTATCCACCGAATCCACCACCACACGGAATGCGTAAATATCCATAATAGAATGAAATTGCTGATCTTTTAAGCGCATTTTCTGATAAATGGCATATAAATGCTTTTCGCGCCCGAACACGCGGGCTTTAATTCCTACATCATCCAAGCGTCCTTTAATTTCATCCGCAATGCGTTGAATCATATCTTTACGATTACCGCGCGCCAGTTGAATCACTTTTTGCAATACCGCATAACGTTGCGGATGCATTGCCTCAAAGCCTAAGTCTTCAAGCTCATTTTTGATATGTTCAATGCCAAGACGATGTGCTAGCGGCGCATAAATTTCGAGGGTTTCTTTGGCAATACGCCGACGTTTATCCGGACGCAGCGCGCCTAACGTACGCATATTGTGCGTACGGTCGGCAAGTTTCATCAATACCACTCGAATATCTTTCGTCATGGCTAAAATCATTTTGCGGAAATTTTCCACTTCCGCTTCTTTGCGAGTTCTGAATTTTAATTTATCAAGTTTAGACACCCCTTCCACAATTTCCGCCACGCTTTCACCGAATTCCGTTTTCAATTGACCTTCCGTATAAGGCGTATCTTCAATCACATCGTGCAGCAACGCCGCCATCACCGCCTCATGATCCAAACGCATATCAGCAATAATCGACGCCACCGCCACCGGGTGCGTAATATACGGCTCGCCACTGGAACGCGTTTGCCCCTCGTGCGCATCTCGCGCGATCACAAACGCGCGCTTGACCAGCTCAATTTTATCCGCCGGCAAATAGCCTTCAATAATTCGATTTAAACTTTCAAATAGAAACAAAGAACACCTGACTTCACTTTCACTATCACTTGATAAATTAAACAAAAAATGACCGCACTTTTCTTCAGCAACGGACTATTTGCTTAATAACGAAACCGCTTGCGCTTCCGCATTTTCTTGTTCTAACGCATCGTAACGATCTTGTGAATCCATAATATCGTTATTAATCAATCCCTTCTCGATCTCACGCAACGCAATTACCGTCGGTTTATCATTATCTTCAGAGACCAAAGGTTCACGTTGATGCAACTGCAACTGTCTGGCACGACGCGCCGCGGTTAAAATTAAATCAAAACGGTTACCAATTTTTTCCACAGCATCTTGCACTGTCACACGAGCCATAACTTACTCCATCAAAGGTTAAATTTCTACAAAAATAAAAAAGGGTATTTATCATACTAGAGCGCGGTCTATTTTGCCAGTAATTGATGAATTAAGGTAGAGTTTTGTTCACCTTGATAAATCACCGTCAAACGCTCCGCACGCAAAATATGCCCCAAATCCGCTAATGCCTGCTCAAAATTATCGTTGATCACCACATAATCATATTCAACATAATGCGACATCTCGCTTACTGCTTGTGCCATACGAGAAGCAATCACCTCCGCACTATCCTGCCCGCGCCCAATTAAACGACGCTCCAATTCTTCAACGGAGGGCGGCAAAATAAAAATACTTTTTACCGTCGGCAATTTAGCACGAATTTGCTGTGCGCCCTGCCAATCAATATCCAAAAAGACATCAAACCCCTCAGCCAATTTCGCTTCAATGGTCGGCAACGAAGTCCCGTAATAATTATTACCAAATACCTTGGCATATTCCAAAAACAAATCTTGCGCGATTAATTGCTCAAATTCTACATGAGAAACAAAATGATAATGCACCCCATCCACCTCGCCCGGACGCGGATGACGCGTCGTATGCGACACCGACACCATCATTTTTTCCTGACTATTCTGCAATAATGCCGAAATTAACGACGATTTCCCCGCCCCACTCGGCGCTGAAATAATATAAAGATTTCCTTGCGACATTCAATTTCCCTCCACATCATGTTTCTTCCCATTATGCCGATAATTCAATAAAAAATCAGCAAAAGTGTGGTGTTTTTTTGTGAAGTTTTTAAGGGGATATGAAGACATACATCATATAGATAGGTTAAATAAAAAACAGTTCACCTCTATATAAGCAAGCATAATAACCAAGCATAAAATTTCAAAATTTTGACATAGATCACAAAAAGTTTATCTGATATAGTTTTGTCAATAGTCCAGTTTCATCAAAAAAAGAAACCATGCTATAATCCTGCCCGGCAAGTTTGGGTAACTCCATTAAAGCTTAACCGTTTTGTTTAACTTAAATTATAGGTAAAAATCTTATGGCAATTAAAATTGGTATCAATGGCTTTGGTCGTATCGGTCGTATCGTATTCCGTGCAGCACAACAACGTGATGACATTGAAGTTGTAGGTATCAACGACTTAATCGACGTTGAATACATGGCTTATATGTTGAAATACGATTCAACTCACGGTCGTTTCGACGGTACCGTAGAAGTAAAAGACGGTAACCTTGTGGTTAACGGTAAAACGATCCGCGTTACTGCTGAACGTGATCCTGCGAACTTAAATTGGGGTGCAATTGGTGTTGATATCGCAGTTGAAGCAACCGGTATTTTCTTAACGGATGAAACTGCACGTAAACACATCACTGCCGGCGCGAAAAAAGTAGTCTTAACCGGTCCATCTAAAGATGCAACGCCAATGTTCGTGCGTGGTGTTAACTTCGCCGCTTACGCCGGTCAAGATATCGTTTCTAACGCATCTTGCACAACAAACTGTTTAGCGCCGTTAGCACGTGTTATCCACGAAACTTTCGGTATCAAAGACGGTTTAATGACAACTGTTCACGCAACAACCGCAACACAAAAAACCGTTGATGGTCCATCTGCAAAAGACTGGCGTGGTGGTCGCGGTGCATCTCAAAATATCATCCCATCTTCAACCGGTGCAGCGAAAGCAGTAGGTAAAGTATTACCTGCACTAAACGGCAAATTAACCGGTATGGCATTCCGCGTTCCTACTCCAAACGTGTCTGTTGTTGACTTAACCGTTAATCTTGAAAAACCGGCTTCATACGAAGAAATCAAAGCGGCAGTTAAAGCAGCAGCTGAAGGTAAAACTTTCAATGGTGAATTAAAAGGCGTTTTAGGTTACACCGAAGATGCTGTCGTTTCTACTGACTTCAATGGTTGTGCGTTAACTTCTGTTTTTGATGCCGATGCCGGTATCGCATTAACTGACAGCTTTGTAAAACTTGTTTCTTGGTATGACAACGAAACCGGTTATTCAAACAAAGTATTAGATTTAGTTGCTCACATTTATAACTACAAAGGCTAAGTGCGACAAGCGTCGTGCTTACTGGGGTTAAGTCCTTATATATCAAGGATTTAACTCAATTAAGAGAAAGCTATGTAATGTAGCTTTCTCTTGATTATCCAGATCTTCTCGGGAAGAGTTTGGGTAGCAGACTAGAAAAGGAGCGTTGCTCAAGATCTAGTTCTAAGTTGGTAAGAATATCTCCAACTTTATGCGGTAATAAGGTATGGTCTTCACTTTTATGTACTTAATATTTAGATAAATATTAAGAGGAGTAAGCAAGCAAGATCCGTTATCGAAAGATAGGACTACCGTTAGTCGCCTATTTATAGAGTGACTTGGATCAAATCCAAAACGTCATATCGTCCATAAAGAATGATTATTCAACCCTACTATAAATAAAGTCCGAAAGATACCGTAGCAATCTGAAACGGTTCGAGTATAAGAAAGTGGAATTTCTTCTATTTGGTTGCCACCTTTACACTTATCTTTATTTACTGTACTTCGGGATATTCTTTTATTAAGAAACACCCTCAGCAACTTGAAAGTAATAGTTGCCCGTGAATGGCTTGCGGAACAGCACGGCTACTTCTCGCTCTAAATTTACCCAAATCCCCTTTCATTGAAATAATCATTACTAACAATGTAGAACAAGCCTACGGTCGCTATCGGCTTGAACCCAAAGGTATGCAGTGGGTTATCTCATTTTAGCCTTGGGATACGTCATCATAAACACTGTCGGAAAAAAGACTATATCTTCCCTATCCATGTAGTAATAATGGAACTTGGTAAGCCTATATCTCCGCCTGAAAAATGGCAGGCAACGCGTAAGCAATGCTATTGGTGGTGTAGGTAAAAGAAGTTAGAGAAAGCGAAGGTTGTACTGTAATGGTGCAAATAGGGTATGAAATATGACCTAACCCAAAAGGGTGCAGACTTTAACCGGTCTTTCATCGCAAGATGTCTGACAAATTCCTTTAAATTTGACGGGATAAAAGCGAGCGTTGGCTTGCAGATTGAAAACCAATCAAATAAAACCAACGCACGCACTCTTTATCCTTAGTGATTCAAGAGTGTAAATTTATTGGTAATCATAGCAACTCTTGAAGTGTCCAAACAGAAAGAGGAACGATTAATTTACCAAGAAAACTTATCTCTCAACGGAGGTAAGTATGAAAGAGCAAACTCATCATACTAAGAAATTAGTAAGCAGTCTAGCTCCAGCGACCTCACATATATCGCAATGGCATTATATCAATTGGTATAAAGCAAACCGATATGTGAAAGGAATGCAGGTGCGGATTGAGAAGGCAACACAGAAAAGCAATTGGCGTAAGGTTAAAAACTTACAACGAATGCTTACCCACTCGTTTTATGCAAAAGCATTAGCAGTACGACGGGTGACGGAAAATACAGGCAAACGAACCGCTGGTATTGATAAACGGATTTGGGATACACCTGAATCCAAATGGATTGCTATACAAGATCTATCAAGTAAAGGGTATCAACCTAAACCATTAAGACGGGTTTTCATTCCAAAGTCAAATGGGAAGAAACGTCCATTAGGCATACCCACGATGAAAGATAGAGCAATGCAAATGTTGTATTTACTAGCATTGCAACCCATAGCAGAAACAACAGCAGACAATAATTCGTATGGATTTAGATTAAACCGTTCAACGGCAGATGCTATATCACATATACATAGTATATTTTCAACAAAAGGAAACCAATCTCGTCAAATGGCAGAATGGGTACTGGATGCAGATATACATGGTTGTTTTGATTTTATTAACCACGACTGGCTACTCAAGCATATTCCAATGAATAAGCGAATACTCAAGAAATGGTTAAAATCAGGTGTTGTTGAGTTCGGTCAACTAAAACCAACAACGGAGGGGACACCGCAAGGTGGTATTATCTCTCCAACGTTGGCAAATATGGCGTTAGATGGGTTAGAAAAAGAGCTAATCAAGCACTTTGGTGCAAAGAATAGTCTTAAAATAGCAAAACATCGGACATACCTCGTTAGGTATGCAGATGACTTTATTATTTCAGGTATATCAAAAGAATTACTGGAAGAACAAGTTATCCCTATGGTGAAAAACTTTCTTGCAGAAAGAAGACTTTCCTTATCGGAAAGTAAAACCAAGGTAGTGCATATCGAACACGGATTTGACTTTTTAGGTTGGACTGTTAAACGTTTTGATAAAAAATTGATTATTAAACCAAGTAAGAAAAATGCAAAAGCATTTTACGACAAGGTAAAACAACCAATTTCAAAAATGAAAATGGCGAAACAAGATGACCTAATAAAAGTATTAAATCCAATGATAAGAGGTTGGACAAACTATCATAAACACGTTGTGGCTAAAGTGATATTTAACCGAATGGATAGTTTAATTTGGAAAGCCTTATGGCGTTGGTGCAGACGAAGACATCCAAACAAAGGAAAAATTTGGATTAAAGAGAAATACTTTTATTCAAATGCAACTCGGAATTGGATTTTCGGCACAGTCACCAACAGCAATAAAGGAGAACAAATCCCAATAAATTTACTCTATTGTGGATATGTGAAAATTAAGCGACACAGAAAGATAAAATCACAATACAAACCATTTTTACCTGAATGGGAAATGTATGGAGAAAACCTTGCTCAAGCCAGAATGTATGATGAACAATCACACAGACAGCAATGGCAAGCTCTTTACAAAGAGCAGAAAGGAAAATGTGCATTGTGTAATACGTCAATAACGAAAGAAAGCGGCTGGCACGATCATCATATAATTTACAAAATGTATGGTGGAACAGATTCACTAAATAACAGATGTTTAGTACATCCTGAGTGTCACCAACAAATTCATCGCCTGAATTTGAACGTTGCGAAACCGACTGCGTAGCAGTTAATAGAAAGGCTTGAGCTGTATGCAGAGAAATTTGCTTGTACAGTTCTTAGGGGGCTAAGTTGTAGTAATACAACTTGGCTACCCGATCTTACCCTTTTCGTTATAATCGCTAATTTGACTGCACTTCTGATGTTGAAAATTCAACAAATGAGGTGCAGTTTTTTATGGCAAAATTTTTCCAATTCCTTACAATAACCCCACATCAATTTACTGCCGACAAGGCTTGTACTTAACAGGAACAGCAATGACTCAACCAAGTGAAACTCAAGCGGATACAACCAAAAAAATCGCACAACAAATCGACGAATTACGTCGCACACTCCGTTTTCACGAATATCACTATCATGTCCTCGACAATCCGATTTTGCCGGATGCGGAATATGATCGGCTGTTCCGCCAACTAAAAACGCTAGAACAACGTTATCCGCAATTTATCAGCGCCGATTCGCCGACCCAACGCGTCGGTGCGCAACCTTTATCTGCCTTTTCGCAAGTAACACACGAAATTCCAATGCTATCTTTGGATAATGCATTTTCTGACGAAGAATTTTATGCATTTGTGAAGCGGATTCAAGATCGCCTGGTTGCTCTACCCGCTCCGCTGACCTTTTGTTGCGAACCGAAATTGGACGGGTTGGCAGTAAGTATTTTATATGTCAACGGAAAACTAACCCAAGCGGCAACCCGTGGCAACGGTACGACCGGCGAAGATATTACCGCCAATATCCGTACCATTCGCAATATTCCATTGCAATTATTAACCGATACACCACCGGCGCGCCTTGAGGTACGTGGCGAAGTGTTTATGCCACAAGCGGGATTTGAAAAACTCAATGAAACTGCCTTAGCAAAAGGCGAAAAAACTTTCGCCAATCCCCGCAATGCCGCCGCCGGTTCCTTGCGTCAATTGGATGCACGCATTACCAGTCAACGCCCGTTAGTGCTAAATGCCTACGGTATTGGTATTGCCGAGGGCGTGGAATTACCAAATACGCACTACGCTCGCCTAATGTGGCTAAAATCAATCGGCATTCCGGTTAACCATGAAATCCGTTTATGTGACGGTGTGGAAAACGTGCTAAATTTCTACCGCGCTATTGCTGAAAAACGCAGTTTTCTCGGATATGATATTGATGGAACGGTGCTGAAAGTCAATGATATTGCGCTGCAAGAAAAACTAGGGTTTATCTCCAAAGCGCCGCGCTGGGCGATTGCCTATAAATTCCCCGCACAAGAGGAATTAACCCTATTAAATGATGTCGAATTTCAAGTGGGCAGAACCGGCGCAATTACACCGGTCGCAAAATTGCAACCGGTCTTTGTCGCTGGCGTCACGGTAAGCAATGCTACCTTACACAACGGAGATGAAATTACACGCTTAGATATTGCTATTGGCGATACCGTGGTGATCCGACGTGCCGGCGATGTGATCCCGCAAATTATCGGCGTATTACACGAACGGCGCCCGCCGGATGCCAAACCGATTATTTTTCCAAGCCATTGTCCGGTTTGCCATTCGCAAATTATCCGAATTGAAGGCGAAGCGGTAGCACGTTGTACCGGCGGATTATTTTGTGCGGCACAACGCAAAGAAGCACTAAAACATTTTGTTTCACGCAAAGCCATGGATATTGATGGCGTCGGTGCTAAACTGATTGAACAATTAGTAGATCGCGAACTGATTCACACGCCGGCAGATTTATTTAAGCTGGATTTAGTTACCTTAATGCGTTTGGAGCGAATGGGCGCGAAATCCGCTGAAAATGCGTTAAATAGCTTAGAAAAAGCGAAAAAACTACCCTTTCCCGCTTTATTTTCGCATTAGGAATTCGTGAAGTTGGCGAAGCAACTGCGTTAAATTTAGCCAATTATTTTAAAAATTTGACCGCACTTCAAGCGGCTGATTTAGAACAGTTACAAGCTGTGCAAGATGTCGGAGAAGTGGTCGCCAAGCGCATTTATGTATTTTGGCGCGAAACGCATAATGTGGAAGTCGTCAATGATCTGATTGCGCAAGGCGTACATTGGGACGACGTACAATCCCAAGAAGTCCGCGAAAATCCGTTTAAAGATAAGACCATTGTGTTAACCGGTACCTTAAGCCAAATGGGCAGAAGCGAGGCAAAAGAAATCTTGCAGCAATTAGGTGCCAAGGTCAGCGGCAGTGTTTCCGCTAAAACCGATTTGGTGATTGCCGGTGAAAATGCCGGTAGTAAATTAACGAAAGCGGAACAATTAAATATTCAGGTAATCTCCGAAACCGAATTTTTA
The DNA here is from genome assembly GCF_002263215.1 of Actinobacillus seminis. Lineage (GTDB taxonomy): Bacteria > Pseudomonadota > Gammaproteobacteria > Enterobacterales > Pasteurellaceae > Actinobacillus_B > Actinobacillus_B seminis. The sequence goes on along the minus strand of NZ_NLFK01000014.1, from coordinate 43,813 downwards.
GCACAATTAAACAGATAATCCCGCAAGTTCGCAAAAATAAAGGATACCATCATAGTATCCTTTTGTTTTAGCTATAATTTTCAATTAACGGGTAGATAATTGGAAAATCATGGTTTCTGCTTGACAGCTGAAGGTGAAGTGTGCGTTCAGTTGATAACTGCCCTCTACCGCTGCAATTTCACTTTTAATTTCACAAGGCTCACTTTCCGCAGCACGCGCTTTTTGCGTTAAATATTCAAGCGCTTCTTTGGCTTGCGCTTCGGTTGCATAGGATTGTGAAAAATCGACGGTTAAATCGGAGTTATCAATGATCGTACCGACATCAACGCAACAACAAGCTTTCACTTCTTCCGCTTTACATTGTAAGGTTTTTTCTGACATTTTTTATTCCTTTGTTAATAATAAAAGATACAATGATTTTAGCACTGTTCAAAATTAACTCCAAATTTAACCGCACTTTTTGAAAAAAGCTCCCTTTCAACTGGTCTGAACACTTCTCTTAATCAATGATTTTATTTGCGCAGTCCCATTTTTTTCACTTAAAATTCGGAGACTTTATAAAAAACAGCAAATAAATCAAGGTTCCTCTAATGAATAAACAATTATTTTCTAAAACGCTCATTGCCTCTTTATTCACGCTTTCCGCCGGCAGCGCTTTTGCTTCCGCTTTCCAATTGGCAGAAATTTCTTCCAGCGGCTTAGGACGTGCCTATGCTGGTGAAGCGGCAATTGCGGATAATGCCTCCGTTGTTGCCACTAACCCGGCATTAATGAGTTTATTTAAAGTACCGCAAATCAGTGCCGGTGAAATTGTCATTGACTCTAATATCAATATGTCAGGTACCGTTAGTGTTAACGTTGCAGGTGAAAAAATTGCTACGGGCGATGCTAAATCCAATGATGTTGTACCGACAGCCGCTGCACCACATTTATATTATGTACAACCAATTAATGATAAATTTGCATTTGGTGCAGGTATGAATGTCAACTTCGGATTAAAAAGCCAATACAAGGACGATTATGATGGCGGTATTTTTGGCGGAACTACGGCATTAACTACCATTAACTTAAATTTGAGCGGTTCTTATCGCGTCTCCCAAGGTTTGAGCCTTGGTGCCGGAGTGAATGCGATTTATGCCAGAGCAGAAATTGAACGTACTGCCGGCATACTCGCAACCGGTGTGCGCAATATTGCCACGGATCCGTTAACAAAACAACGCGTTGTCGATAAGATTACGGCACTTGAACAAGCCGGAAAATTACCTGCCGGCACACTTGCCAAATTAGGCGCAGTAGGCGCATTAGCCGGTCGAGTTGATAAAAGCACCGTATTAACCCATTTGGAAGATAAGACTGCATGGGCATTCGGTTGGAATTTAGGTGCGGTATATGAGGTCAATGAACGCAACCGTTTCGGTTTAGCCTACCATTCCAAAATTGATATTGATTTTAAAGATCGTTCCGCTTTAAGTTTACAACCAACTAAAACCGGAATTAATACTGACGTGGGAAATGGGGGGTTAACCTTGCACTTACCAGAATATGTCGAATTCTCCGGTTTCCACCAATTAACCGATAAATTTGCGATGCATTATAGCTACAAATGGACACGTTGGAGCCGTTTACAAGAATTAGATGCCCAATATAAAAATGGTAACAAAGCATTCTATAAACCTGAAAAATATGAGGATAATTCACGTATCGCATTGGGTGCTACCTATAATGTGGATGACAAATTAACTTTACGTGCCGGTATTGCGTATGATGAGGCCGCTGCACCAAGAACGCATGCCAGTGCGGCAATTCCGGATACAGATCGTACTTGGTATAGCCTAGGTGCAACATATAAATTCACGCCAAATTTATCCGTTGACTTAGCCTACGCTCATCTACGAGGCAAAAAACTTCACTTTAAAGAAACCCAATCCATAGGAGGTTTAGTCAATGTGGTTGGCGATTATAAATCCACCGCAACAGCAAACCTTTATGGTATTTCGATGAATTACAGTTTCTAATTTAGCCAAAATGGGCAATAATAAGCGTATCTTCGGATACGCTTTTTTTATAGGAAAATCATGACAACAATCTATTATTGCTATTATTCCTCGCCCATAGGCAAATTATTGATGCCAACACAGCAAGATCAATTGACAAATTTGGACTTAATGCAAAAACTGACCGCACTTTTATGAAACCGCAAACTGAACAAGCGTTACTGGAACGCGCCCAACAAATCGCCGGACTTACCTTAGGCGAACTTGCTACGGAATTACATCATCCTGTTCCGCCCAATTTAAAACGCGACAAAGGTTGGGTCGGCACATTGATTGAAATTGCCCTCGGCGCTAACGCCGGTAGCAAAGCGGAACAAGATTTTTCTCATCTCGGCATTGAGCTAAAAACCATTCCAATCAATGCCACCGGAAAACCGCTGGAAACCACGTTTGTCAGCCTCGCGCCCTTGGTTCAAAATACGGGTATTACGTGGGAAAATTCACACGTCAAACATAAACTGTCTAAGGTGCTATGGATTCCGGTTGAGGGCGAACGCCGACTTCCTTTAGTGCAACGCCACATCGGCGCACCGATTTTGTGGCAACCCAATGCCCACCAAGCGCAACAATTGCGCCAAGATTGGGAAGAATTGATGGAATATATTGTGTTGGGGCAATTGGATAAAATCAATGCCCGTTTGGGCGAAGTTTTGCAACTGCGTCCGAAAGCCGCCAACAGTCGCGCCTTAACCAAAGGTATCGGTCCCCATGGTGAATTAATTGATACGCTGCCTTTAGGCTTTTATTTGCGCAAAAATTTTACTGAGGGAATTTTGCAAGATTTTTTGACAGCAAATTAATTTACTGCTTTTCATTCCAATGAAAAATATATATTATTTACTCTTCACTTTTTATTAAGGAACTAATTTATGTTTGAATGGATCGCCAGCCCGGAGGCATGGATCGGATTATTTACGCTAACTGCACTTGAGATCGTATTAGGAATTGATAATATTATTTTTATCAGTATTTTGGTTAGTCGCCTCCCGAAACATCAACACCAACCCGGTCGGATTATCGGTTTGACGTTGGCAATGACAATACGTATTTTATTGTTACTGTCTTTGTCTTGGTTGATGAAGTTAACTGCCCCCTTGTTTATTGCATTTGAACAAGAAATTTCCGGTCGAGATTTAATTTTATTGCTTGGTGGATTGTTTTTAGTAGCAAAAAGTACCCATGAAATTCATCATGCAGTGAAACCGGAAGACAAGGATGAACAGAAAACGATTAAAAATCCGAGTTTTATCAGCGTATTAGTTCAAGTTGCTATTTTAGATGTCGTTTTTTCTTTAGATTCTGTCATTACTGCTGTGGGAATGGCAAATCAAATTGAGGTGATGATACTCGCAATTGTGATTGCAGTATTGATAATGATGCTTTCCGCAAAATCAATTGGAGATTTTGTAGAAAGATATCCAACATTAAAAATGCTGTGTTTATCTTTTCTGATTTTAGTTGGGATGGCATTAGTTGGAGAAAGCTTGGACTTCCATATTCCGAAAGGGTACATTTATTTTGCCATGGGCTTCTCTATCGTTGTAGAAATGATTAATATCAAAATGCGTAAACGATTAATTTCAAAACCTTAATTACATCTTTAAAAACAAAAGTGCGGTCAAAAATAACCGCACTTTTGCTTTTAAATTTCCATCTATACTTACCATCAAACACGATATAGGTTAGCACACATCAGCTGCCCTATGGTGTATAGGGTTGAGTTTTTTTGTAATCTGATCGTATGTCGAATTTGAAATTTCGGCGCTGCCCTTACACCCTGCCCCCAAAAGTCAGAATAATAATCCGTTCTGACCTGAGTTAGATGGAAATTTTTGCAGTTCATAATTTTATATTCACGCAGCGATTTAGCATAAAGTTCCGGATTGTCTTTGTAAACAAATAGCCCTTTATTTGAATTGATCACTACATCAAAATGAATTAAATGCTTGTCTTCGTTATCCTCCCACACCGAGGCAGTATCAATAAAATATTCTGCATCTTTTACCAATTTATAATACCCGGGTTGAATGTTGGTCGGTGGAACTAAGTTGACCTCGATTTGCGATGGTTGTGGCGCAGTCGAGCACGCAATCAATAACACTATCACAACCGCAAGACTACATTTTTTCATATTGCACTCCTTAGACTCCGCCTTAAGGGAGCACATTCATTGTGGCATACTTTATCTTGAATATCCAATCAAAAAAACAGGCAACATCTTAATATTAGGTCGATTTAATCTTAGATAAATAATTTTTTCTTTTGCTAAAAAAAATCTATCGCAAACGATTGCTTAGGCATGCTACAATGACGGAATCCATGTTATTTTTTAGATTAAATAGGAAACCATCGTGAGTAAACAGTCATTAAGCTATAAAGATGCCGGAGTTGATATTAATGCCGGTAATGCCTTGGTGGAACAAATCAAAACCGACGTAAAACGCACTGCCCGTGCGGAAGTTATCGGGGGATTAGGTGGCTTTGGTGCCTTATGCGCGCTACCGACCAAATATAAAGAGCCGATTTTGGTTTCCGGTACGGATGGTGTCGGCACAAAATTACGTCTTGCCATTGATTTAAACAAACACGATACCATCGGGGTAGATTTAGTCGCTATGTGCGTAAACGATCTTGTGGTACAAGGTGCTGAACCGTTATTTTTCCTTGATTATTATGCAACAGGTAAATTGGAAGTAGATGTAGCGGCAAGCGTTATTAAAGGCATTGCCGACGGTTGTGTGCAATCCGGTTGCGCACTGGTTGGTGGAGAAACAGCAGAAATGCCAGGAATGTACCATGCCGGCGATTATGATCTTGCCGGTTTTTGCGTGGGTGTAGTAGAAAAATGTGAAATTATCGACGGTAGCAAAGTCAAAGCGGGTGATGTCTTGATTGCATTGGGTTCCAGCGGTCCGCATTCCAATGGTTATTCCTTAATTCGTAAAGTTATCGAAGTGGCAGGCGTAAATCCGAAAGAAGCGCAATTAGCCGGAAAATCCCTTGCCGAGCATGTAATGGCGCCGACAAAGATCTATGTCAAACCGGTTTTACAATTAACTAAACACGCTGATGTACACGCGATTTGCCATTTAACTGGCGGCGGTTTCTGGGAAAATATTCCTCGCGTTTTACCAAAATCGGTGAAAGCGGTCATTAATGAGCAAAGTTGGCAATGGCCGCCGATTTTCAACTGGTTACAAGAACAAGGCAATATTGAACATGACGAAATGTACCGTACTTTCAACTGTGGTGTCGGCATGATTATCGCTTTGCCGAAAGAAGATGTGGAAACTGCCTTAGCATTATTGCAACAAACCGGTGAACAAGCGTGGGTTATCGGTCAAATTGAACATGCCGAAGAAAACGAAGCACAAGTTATCATTCGCTAATGAAAAAAATCGTTGTTTTAATTTCCGGTCATGGCGTAACCTTACAGGCGATTATTGATGCCTGTAAGGAAAACTTTTTTGCTGCCGAAATTTGTGCGGTAATCAGCAATAAGGTAGAGGCTTTCGGTTTACAACGTGCCGCCAAAGCACATATTCCGACACAATGTTTTTTGCGTAAAAATTATGCCGATAATCAAGCTATGGATCATGCTATTGGCAATTATATTGAAGATCTCGGTGCGGATTTAATTGTACTTGCCGGTTATATGAAAATTCTTAGCGCCGAATTTACCCAACGTTTTACCGGCAAAATTCTCAATATTCACCCCTCTTTATTGCCGAAATATCCGGGGTTGCATACCTATCAACAAGTGCTTGCCGCTGGCGATAGCGAACACGGTACAACGGTGCATTTTGTCAATGAAGAAGTAGATGGCGGAGCCATTATTTTACAAGCGAAAGTACCGATTTTCTCTGATGATGACGTTGCCGATATTGAACAGCGGGTTAAAGTACAAGAGCGGCAAATTTACCCGTTGGTCGTAAAATGGTTTGTGGAAGATCGCTTGAAATTAATTAAGAATCGTGCCTATTTAGACGGACAACCGTTGCCGGCACAAGGCTATGCCGTCGACTGAAATCATGCAAAATCCTGACTTACGTCAGGATTTTTTCTAAAAGTGCGGTCATTTTTGTTATAATTTTTGATATAGTAACACAACTTATATTTTCCACAGGATTAGGATCAGCACCAATGGAAAAAATCATTATTGATGAAAACCAATTTATCCGTACCATTTCTCGTATTTCACACGAAATTATCGAAAAACATCAATCTCTTGATGATATCATTATCGTGGGCATCAAACGTCGTGGCGCGGAAATAGCCGAATTAATCAAACGTAAAATTGCCGATTTAACCAACGTTAAACTGCCGGCAATGGATTTGGATATTACATTTTATCGCGACGATTTGGAATATGCCGAACCGCAAAGTCAATCGCCAACATATAGCGGTGCCTCAAATTATTTGAGCATCCAAAATAAAACCGTTATTTTAGTAGATGACGTGTTATTTACCGGACGCACTATTCGCGCGGCTTTAGATGCGCTAATTGATTTTGGGCGTGCTGCCAAAATTGAGTTGGTGATTTTTGTAGATCGCGGTCATCGTGAATTGCCTATTCGTGCCGATTATGTGGGGAAAAATATTCCGACCAGTCGCAGTGAAAAAGTCCAAGTGCGCACGATGAAATTTGATCATTGCTATGAAGTCGCCTTGCTTTCTAATTAATGTTTGTGAACCTTTTGCAAAATTGTTACTCTAATGAATAGTTTTCTTAAACTTAACCTTGGGATAAAAATGAAAGCCATTACTTTTAAAACTTTTTTATTTACTATTGTCAGTTTCTTTGCTCTTTCAAACGGTGCGCAAGCAGTAGAACGCGTGGTGGCGACTATTAACGGTGCGCCAATTTTGGAAAGTCAAGTAAAACGAGCATTAGGCAAAAAAGCCAATACGGAAGCCAATCGCCAAGCGGCTATAGATGCTATTATTGACGATATTTTGGTACAACAAGCTATCAAAGAAGTCGGCGTTAAAATTAACCATGCACAGGTAGATCAAATTATCGAAAATATTGCCGCACAAAACGGTTTAACCTACGGTCAATTATTGGATGTGCTGGATTATCAAGGCATTGCCTTTGAAACCTATCGTCGCCAAATCACCAACCAATTACTAATGAGTGAAGTACGCAATCGAGCGATTGGTAAAAGCGTTGACATTACACGCGAAGAAGTTCAAGCACTCGGGCGAAAAATGTTAAAACAAGCGCAAGAAAAAGGGACTGCAAAAAAAGTCACCGATACGGAATATCAAGTACGTCATATTTTGTTAAAACTCAATCCGATGTTAAATGATGCACAGGCAAAAGCTCAATTAAAGCAAATTCGTGCTGATATTACCTCCGGTAAAATTTCCTTTGCCGATGCCGCGTTAAAATATTCCAAAGATTATTTATCCGGCGCCAATGGCGGAAACCTCGGCTTTGCCTTTCCGGAAACCTATGTAGAATCCTTTGCCAAAACCGTCAAAAACACTAAAAAAGGCACAATTTCCGCGCCATTTAAAAGCGATTTCGGTTGGCATATTCTAGAGGTGACCGATACTCGTCAAGGCAATAGAACGCAAGAAGCCTATATGCAAAAAGCCTACGAGCAACTTGTTAATCACCAATTACAAGAAGCATCGAAAAACTGGGTAAAAGCATTGCGTAAACACGCCGATATTAAATATTTAAAATAAATAATCCGATAAGTCCCAGCCCAATGCTGGGATTTTGCTTTATAATACATTCCAATTTTTCTGGCTAAAGGCAATCAAATGAACTCAAAAAAATATTTAGGACATACCGCGCGTAAACGCTTTGGGCAAAACTTTTTATCCGACGATAATGTTATTCACAATATTGTCACAGCGATCTATCCACAAAAAGATCAATTCTTAGTTGAAATCGGACCGGGTTTAGGCGCCCTTACCGAACCTGTTGCCGAGCGCGTTAATCAACTCACTGTCATCGAATTAGATCGCGATCTTGCAGAACGTCTGCGCCGTCATCCTTTTTTACATCAAAAACTCAATGTAATCGAAACCGATGCTATGCAATTTAATTTTGAGCAATTGTATCTTGATGAAAAACCGGCGGAAAAAAATCAAAAATTACGGGTATTCGGCAACTTGCCTTACAATATTTCTACCCCGTTGATGTTTCATTTATTCAAGTTTCATTACCTCATCCAAGATATGCACTTTATGTTACAAAAAGAAGTGGTAAAACGTTTGTGTGCAGCACCAAACAGCAAAGCCTACGGACGCCTGACCATCATGACGCAATATTTTTGCCAAGTCATGCCGGTATTGGAAGTCCCGCCAAGTGCCTTCAAACCGGCCCCCAAAGTCGATTCCGCCGTTGTACGCTTAATTCCCCATCAAGTATTACCACATCCGGTCAAAGATCTCTATTGGCTCAATCGGGTTTGCACTCAAGCTTTTAACCAACGCAGAAAAACCTTGCGCAACGCACTTTCTACGCTATTTTCTGCCGAACAATTGACCGCACTTTCCATTGATTTAAACGCCCGTGCAGAAAATCTTTCCATTGCCGACTACGCCCGCCTCGCCAACTGGCTCGCCGACAACCCGCCGGCAGAGTTCAATCACAATGAAACGCTTGATGATGTGGAGGCGTAAATCTTGATCAAGAAATCTGTCTTAAAACAGATTTCTTGTTTTTAAGTCCTCATTATAATTTTGACAATAAAAGCGCCAGTTTATCCACATGAAACGGTTTACTTAACACGATAAATTCTGTTGATTTTTCAATATCTTCAGCAAAATTTGCAGTCATCAATAAAATTTTTGTTCGTGGATAAGATTGTTTGACATAATTAGCTAAATCAACTCCCGTTAATTGTCCACTTAATACTACATCGGATAATAAATAATCGATCGGTTGTTTCTGATTAAAATAATCTATCGCCGCTTCCGCCGAATCAACCGCTACAGTGCAATACCCCATTTCACTCAATTGTTCTGTCAACGTCTCGCGTAAAGCCTGTTGATCTTCCACCAACAACAGGTTAGCAAAATTCATTTTTTGCTCTTGTGGTGCCAAAAGGACAGTGATTTTTTGGGAATTTTCTTGGGCTATCGGCAGTTGTAAATGAATTGTCGTCCCTTTACCCGGCGACGACTCTACAATAACCCTCCCTTTTGATTGGCGAATAAAACCGTAAACCATTGAAAGCCCCAAACCACTTCCTTTGCCATTTTGCTTGGTAGTAAAAAAAGGTTCAAATATTTGTTTTTTGGTGGTTTCATCCATCCCATAACCTTCGTCAATCACAGAAAGCTGCAACATTTGCTCTTGCCAATAGGTTCGTTGAACTAATTTTTGGCATGTGCGGATGACAATATTCCCTTCTCCATTTAACGCATCCTTGGCATTGACCAATAAATTAACCAATGCGGTTTCAAGCTGATTTTTATCAATATACGCAAACGGTAAATTCTCGGCTAAATCTAACCGCACTTTAATCGCCGGTGGTAAGCTGTGTTTCATAAAATCACTAAAATCAAGCAATAATTGATTAATATCCAGTGCCATCGGATGCAATGGCTGCTTACGGGCATACGCCAATAAACGCTGAGTTAACGTTGCACTGTTTTCTGCCGCTTTTAAGGCTCGTTGTATTCTTTTCGCTTGTTTTTCAGGTAAAGCTGCCGAATCGATCAAATCCAAATTACCGATAATCACTGCGAGAAAGTTATTAAAATCATGGGAAATTCCGCCTGTGAGATGTCCAATAGTACGCATTTTTTGACTATGAGCCAAGTCATTCTCTAACTTTTTACGTTGAGTGCGATCGATTAAGAATGCCACTAACCCACCGTCTTGTAATGGGCTTATCCGCCATTCAAAAATAAAGTTATTATATAAAATCTCCAAGGGTTCTTCTTTGGTGCGAATTTCAGTCAAAACCGCTTCTGTCAACGCTTGATCGGCGCCATATACTTTCGCGCCTCCAGCGACCAGTAAATCCACCAGTTGTCGAATACCTTGAAAAGAGGCGAGAGGATGCCCCGGCTCGACGATTTGTACAAATTCTTTATTACAAGAAACTAAAACGCCTTTTTGATCGAAAATTGCAAATCCATCACGAATCGCCCAAAAAGTTTGTTGCAATAATTCACTTTTTTCTTTCAACAATGCGTTCGTTTGGTCTAATTTCAGTACATTTTTTTGAAAAATATCAAAGGCGCGTGCTAAATCGCCGATTTCATCCCGTTTTTGCTGTTGAGGCACGTTAATGGTTTTATCCCCTTGCGATAAACGTGTTAAAGCTTGCGTAATCGAATATAAACGCTCGCCAAATAAACGGTAAATATACAACCCTAAAACCAAAATTAATATAATGGTAAACAAAGCAAAAATTAAAATAGATACAATATTTTTATACAAATTAGTTTGTATTTGTTTCGACTCATTATTGACTAATTCCACTTTTTCTTTAGCTAAACGGGTATAGCCCTGATCAATTTGTTTGACCAAGGAATCTATTTGATAAGTTAAAAATTGAATACGCAAATTGATGCCTGCCAACGTTTTTGCTTGTTAAATAATTTGCTTAAATTCTCCCTCCACATTCTGCCATTCTTGAGAAGCAAGCGGATGTTGAAATGCTGGTAAAAAAGAAAATGCCGATTGAATACTTAAAAACGTGCCGGGAGAAAAAAAGCTGCGTGTAGCATCTTCAATAAGACTTTCAATTTTCAGCAATTGAGATAATCCATTTGATGTCGTACTGCTTTCTAAGCGCTTAATATGCCTTATATATAACAACCCTTGATTTAACTTACTTAAAATCATGGTATTTTTGACATGTCGCTGATGAGATTGTTGTAGCAATTCTTTTACGCTTTTTTCCAACAATTCAATAAGCCGGACAAGATGAAAAAATTGACAACGTTCTTCTTCGCCGGTATGCTTTTTTATTTCATCTAACAGAATATGCACTTGGAGAATATGATTACTTAATTGTTCGGAAGCCTCTTTATATTCCAGTGCACGTATTGTTTGACTTAGTCGGGTGGCATAGGTAGAAATTTGCGTCGTTTTTACCCCCAATGTCATGGAAAAAAACATTTGATTTAGTGATCTATCTCTCAAATTTGACAACGAGTTATAGGTATTATTTAATCCAATCACTGAGGTAAAACTAATCGAAATCACCAATAATACCGCCATAATCACAAAAGTAATCAAACGCCATCTCACACTATAACGTTTTGTTAAAAAAAGAATTTTAAAAAACTTCATATTTTCTACCGCACTTTTTTGACTTCTTATCTTAAAAAGAGATATGGATATATTAAGAGCAAGTAACACTTAAATTATGACAATTATGAATGAGATTCAACATTTTCCATTCATATAACTATGTTCTAATTTCAGTAAATTTATTTTATGAGGTCATCAAGATGAACATGGTAAAACAAAAATCGCCTGAATTACTTTTGGAAATGCGTGGTATCGCTAAACGTTTCGGTAATTTTTATGCCTTACAGGACGTCAATCTTGATATTTATCGTGGCGAAATTCATGCCTTAATGGGAGAAAATGGTGCCGGAAAAAGTACGCTAATGAAAATATTAGCCGGTGCTTATATTGCCAGTGCCGGAGAAATTAACATTGATGAAGTACCATTTCCAATTTCCTCGCCGAAAGATGCAATCCGTGCCGGGATTACCTTGATTTATCAAGAAATTCACCTTTCCCCTAATCTGACCGTTGCCGAGAATATTTTTTTAGGGCGAGAGATCAAAACACTTTTCGGCTTAAACCGTAAAAAAATGGAACAAGAAGCACAAGAAGTGCTTAATCGTCTAGGAGCGCAATTTACTGCTGCACAAAAAGTATCCTCATTAACGATCGCCGAACAGCAACAAGTCGAAATCGCACGTGCATTACACCGCAATAGCCGCATTTTGGTGATGGATGAACCAACTGCAGCCCTGTCGGCACGAGAAACAAAGAAGTTATTTGCATTAATTAAACGATTACGCGACGAAGGGCTGGCAATTATCTATATTAGCCATCGCATGGCGGAAATTTATGAATTAGCCGATCGTGTCAGCGTGTTACGAGATGGCAAATATGTAGGCTCGCTCATTCGTGAAGAAATTAATTCAAATACGTTAGTGCAAATGATGGTCGGACGCCCGTTGACGGATTTGTTTAACAAAGAACACGTTGATATCGGCAATGAGGTACTTCGGGTTGAAAATCTTTCTGATGGAAAAAAAGTGCATCAAGTCAATTTATCCGTTCGTGCCGGCGAAATTGTAGGGCTATCCGGATTAGTTGGTGCTGGACGCTCGGAATTAGCGCACTTATTATTTGGCGTCACCCCGCCTACAGAGGGAAAAATGTACTTAAATGGTGGCGAGATAAGTTTTAGTTCACCAAGAGATGCCATTGCTCATCATGTTGCATTATTACCTGAAAACCGCAAAGAAGAAGGGTTATTTTTGGATATGAACGTATTTAAAAATATCACTATGGCGACATTAGAACGAGACGCTAGGTTGATGGTTATCGATCAAAACAAAGGGAAAAAGAAACTGAACAGGCAATTAAAGGGTTAAAAATACGCGTTCCTAATGCCAACGTAGAAGTCAGCGGATTATCCGGCGGTAACCAGCAAAAAGTATTACTTTCCCGCTGGATGGCGATTCATCCGAAATTATTTATTTTAGATGAGCCTACGCGTGGAGTAGATGTCGGTGCTAAAAGTGAAATTTATCGCATGATGATTGAAATGGCTAAAAAAGGCGTGGCGATTTTGATGATCTCAAGTGAATTGCCGGAAATCGTAGGAATGAGCGATCGGGTATATGTGATGCGGGAAGGACATATTGTGGGCGAGGTCAGCGCACAACAAATTAATCAAGAAAATATTATGAGTTTAGCTTTTGGGACGCAAGCGTAAGCGTGGGTGTTAAGGAGAAATCAAGATGACAAATGCAGTATCAACAAAACCGGGGTTAAAAAAATTAGCTCTCGCTGACACGATGCAAGCCATGGGAATATAACCTATTCTTGTATTAATTATTATTATCTTTTCATTTATTGCGCCGAATTTTATGACCGAAGCCAATATGATGAATATCACCCGCCAAGCGTCAATTAATATTGTATTGGCAGCCGGCATGACTTTTGTCATCTTAACCGGCGGTATTGATTTATCCGTGGGTTCAATTTTGGGAGTCACCGCTGTCATGGCGTTAGTTGGCTCTCTCAATCCGGCATTGGCTGATTTTGCTGTTCCAATTGCGCTGCTTACCGGCTTAGGCATGGGCATATTTAATGGTTTATTAGTTGCTTTTGCAGGCTTACCACCTTTTATCGTCACATTGGGAACCTATACCGCATTGCACAGAGCTGCCTATTTGGTTGCTGACGGAACCACGGTCATTAATTCAAAAATTTCCTTTGCTTGGATCGGAAACGGTTATTTAGGTTCAGTGCCTTGGTTAGTTATTATCGCCTTTGCTGTTATCGCTATTTGCTGGTTTATCCTACGTCGTACAACGCTAGGAACCCATATTTACGCTGTCGGAGGCAATTTGCAAGCCGCCCCGTTTAACTGAGATCAAAGTCTCGCTTGTATTAATTTTTGTATATGCTGCTAGCGGATTATTATCTGGATTAGGCGGTGTCATGAGTGCATCTCGGTTATACAGTGCCAATGGTAATTTAGGCGTTGGGTATGAATTAGATGCTATTGCAGCTGTTATTCTGGGTGGTACCAGTTTCGTCGGCGGAATCGGAACCATCACAGGGACGCTAATCGGTGCGCTGATTATTGCGACACTCAATAACGGGATGACCTTAATGGGGGTATCTTATTTCTGGCAACTCGTCATCAAAGGTGGCGTGATTATTGTGGCAGTCTTAATTGATAAATACCGCACACGTAAAGCAAATTAATTGATTCTATCGTTTTATTTCTGTTAAACCACCCAATGGGAGACATTATATGAAGTTAAAAACCTTAGCTGTATCCTTAATGTTAGCCAGCGCCCCTTTTGCGCAAGCTAAAGAATTAAAATCCATCGGCGTTACCGTAGGCGATCTTGCCAACCCATTCTTCGTACAAATTGCGAAAGGGGCGGAATTGAAAGCGCGCGAATTAGCCGGCGAGAATATCAATGTCACCTTAGTATCCAGCGGCTATGACTTAGGACAACAAGTCGCTCAAATTGATAATTTTATAGCAGCAAAAACCGATATGATTATTCTGAATGCTGCCGACTCAAAAGGTATTGGACCAGCGGTTCAGCGTGCCAAAGATGCGGGAATTGTTGTGGTCGCGGTTGACGTTGCCGCCGATGGCGCAGATGCAACAGTGACCTCTAATAACTATCAAGCGGGCGAAATTGCTTGTCAGACCATTGTGGATAAATTAAACGGAAAAGAGGATGTCGTCATTATTAACGGTCCACCAGTTTCCGCTGTACAAGATCGTGTACAAGGTTGCATGGACATTTTTGCGAAAAATAAAGACATCAATGTACTGTCTTATAATCAAAATGCCAAAGGCAGCCGCGAAGGTGATTTAGAAGTGATGACGTCCTTATTAATCGCGCATCCAAAAATTGATGCGGTCTTTGCGATTAATGATCCAACCGCAATCGGAGCAGATTTAGCGGCAAAACAAGCACAACGCAGTGAATTCTTTATTATGGGCGTAGATGGCTCGCCAGATGGAGAGGAAGCATTAAAACAAAGCGATAGTTTGTTCCAAGGTACACCGGCACAAGATCCGCAAGTCATGGCAGCAGAAGCGGTACAAATTTGCTACAACATTTTGCAAGGACAACCGGCACCGGAGAAACCGGTCTTAATTCCAGTTACCTTAATTAATCGCGATAACATCAAAGATTATAAAGGTTGGACAGTGAAATAAAAAACTGAAACAAGGGATGAACCCAAATGAGGCGCATCCCTTCTTCAGTCAAGATTTAAAATTGCGTTGAACAAGGCTCCACCGCACAACTAAACAAGTACCCGCTTCCGCGAACAGTTTGGATAAATGTCGGGGATTTTGCATTCGGTTCAATTTTTTTACGTAACCGCATAATTAAAACATCAATAGTGCGGTCAAAAATTTCCAAGTTTTCGCTATGTGTGAGTCTAATAATTTGGTACGGGATAAGACTTTTTGCGCATGAGAAACTAAGGCGTGTAACAAGATATATTCCCCTTGCGTTAAGGCAATCTCACGTTTTTGCGGAGAAAATAATTTGTGGTTATCAATATCTAAAAACCATTTGTCAAACGCAAAACCGTTGTGGACATAATCGGAGGAAAAATTATAGGGTTGGGTTCGGCGAATAGCTGCTTTGGCTCGCGCCACAACAACGCGCGGATAAAAAGGCTTGGTAATATAATCATCAGCGCCCATTTCCAAGCCGACGACCACATCGAATTCGGAATTCAGCCCACTCAACATAATGATGGGCGCATGAGTTAAAGATTTTAACCGTTGCAACAAAATAAGACCATTAATATCAGGCAGAATAAGATCAAGAAAAATTAAAGAAAATGCTTTACGAGATTGTAATAATCTTAAAGCCGCCTCGCCATTTTGGACGCTTACAACCTCGTAACCATATTCTTCGAACGTATCGGTTAATAGTTCACAAATTTGAACGTCATCATCAATCACTAGAATAGACGTTTTAGGCGACATTATTCAGCTCCCTTTTTTTCCGAAGCGACTGATGGTGCCGGTGCGGGCAAAAATATTGTGCTGGCATTGATATTAGGTACCGATTCGGGATCGGGTATTGTGATTAACGGTAAACCACACCAAGGCGCCAACGGAATCGGTGGAGAATGGGGGCATAATATGCTCCCATGGCAAGATGAAGAAGAACAAGCTGTCACCTTATCCTCGCCTTGTTACTGTGGCAAACGCGGTTGTGTTGAACAATTTGTCTCCGGCCACTGGACTTTGTGACGATTATCAACGACGCTCCGGTATCCGTCTAAAAGGAGAAGAAATCGTCCGGCTCGCCGAACAAGGAGATACGCTTGCCGAGCAATCATTACAAGCCTACGAACGCCGCCTTGCCAAAGCGCTCGCCGCCTATATCAATGTATTAGCGTGGTATTCGCTGGCGGTGTCTGTAACATTGAACGCCTTTATCGCAATGTGCCTAAATTATTGTGCGATTATATTTTTGGTAAAGAATGCGCAACCGAAATCAAAAAAGCAGTACATGGCGATTCCAGCGGTGTGCGTGGGCGGCTTGGTTATGGCCACTAGAAAAATCATAGCATTTCATTATTGTTGCACAAAACGCAAGAAAAAATGACCGCACTTTTAACGAGGTTTATATGAAACGTTCTGAAATTAATCAAGCGATTTTGCAAGCCAAAGCCCTCATGGCGCAATATCATTTTTTATTACCTAAATTCGCCCGCTACAGCTTAACTGACTGGAAAACCTTAGATCGGGCAAAACACCAAGAGATCCTAGAAGCGCACTTAGGTTGGGATGTAACCGATTTTAATTTAGGTCAATTTGCCACAACGGGGTTAACGCTATTTACTATCCGCAACCAATCAACGCATAACCATAAACCTTATGCAGAAAAAATCATGCTGGTTAATGAAAACCAAGTTACGCCTATGCATTACCATTGAAAAAAAATTAGCATGGCAGATTTCCGCAAAACCATTGCCCTAGGCAATTGATCGATCGCACCATGCTAATCTCGAATTATCCGAAAGAAACGATACAACAAGGGATTAAAGATTGGGTGTGGCAAAACCGGCAAAAATCGCGCTCAATCCGCAACAAGATATTGCGCAATTTTGTCAGCCTTTACCCCTAGAAGCCATATATCAACCAAATTTGCAACGGCATGAATATTATCAACAAAAACGTGAGAAATTTGCGACGTTATATCAACGGATAAAGGATTTTCACTGATCGTCTTTTTGACAGCCAAATAATATTGGTTACAATAAAGCACAATGTATTATTGGTGGAGATAACCCTCCTAAGGTGACAAGGCAATCTATGGCAACCTACCTCGTCGGTGATTTGCAAGGCTGTTATGATGAATTACAGCTTTTATTGGAAAGTGTGCAGTTTGATCCGTATAAGGATCAACTTTATTTAACCGGAGATTTAGTCGCGCGCGGGGATAAATCGCTGGAGTGTTTGCGCTTTGTCAAATCTTTGGGAGAAGCAGGAAAAACCGTGTTAGGAAATCATGATTTGCACTTAATTTCCACCGCACTTGGTATCAAAAAAACCAAACCGCGCGATCGAGTGGACAGTATTTTTTCCGCGCCGGATTTTGAGGAATTAATTGATTGGTTGCGCCATCAGCCCTTGTTAATTCATCATGAAAAACTTGATTTTGTGATGACGCACGCGGGCATTTCTCCGGATTGGGATTTACCAACCGCAAAATCTTGCGCCAAAGCAATCGAAGAGGTTTTGCAACATGGAGATTGTCATTGGTTAATTGAAAATATGTATGCCGATAAACCCGATCGTTGGTCGCCGGCACTGCAGGGTTTGGATCGCTTGCGTTATAGCATCAATGTGTTAACCCGTATGCGTTTTTGTTATTCCGATCATCGCTTGGATTTTGTTTGCAAAGAAACTGTCCGGCAAGCGCCGGCTGAACTCACGCCTTGGTTTAAGCTTAATAACCCGCTATTTAAAACACAAAATATCATCTTCGGGCATTGGGCAAGTTTAGTAGATACACCGACGCCGAATCACATTTTTGCGCTGGACACAGGCTGTGTTTGGGGCAATCGGATGACCATATTACGTTGGGAAGATCAACAATATTTTACGCAAAGTGCGGTGAAAAATTATGCCAAATAAAAAAGTACCCCTTGTGGATTAATCCTTGAAGATCTACAGCGGTATTGCAGCGGATTTAGAATTACGCAAAATTTTCATTTTCTTAGGTTCCGATATTATGAGACGAGAAATGTATGTCAGTAACAGTAGTCTTGAATTAAGTCCGCATAGGACAGAATTTTTGAAAAAATTTGCTAACAACCTCTATCAATGGGAAAAATAATGTTGCCTTAACGAACGGTAAATCTCAAATATTATCACATAACAATCCCCAAAATTGACTGCACTTTGTCGCTAAAAGTGCGGTCAGTTTCTTGAAAGTTCTATCAATTTTTCCTGTTTTACGCTATCCTATAGCACATTTTCCAACTTAATTTATACCGTCAAAGTGCGGTCAGTTTTTCTGAAATTTAAAGGTAAAATTATGCAAGAGCAATACCGTCCCGATTTGATTGAATCAGAAGTTCAACAATTTTGGGCTGAAAATAAAACATTCAAAGCGGTGAAGGATCCGAACAAAGAGAAATATTATTGTCTTTCCATGTTCCCTTATCCATCCGGTCGTTTACATATGGGACATGTGCGCAATTATACTATTGGCGATGTGATTTCTCGTTATCAACGTATGAACGGAAAAAATGTATTACAACCAATGGGTTGGGATGCATTTGGTTTGCCGGCGGAAGGTGCGGCGATAAAAAATAAAACCGCACCGGCAAAATGGACCTACGAAAATATTGCCTACATGAAAAAGCAACTCAAATTATTGGGTTTCGGTTTTGACTGGGATCGCGAAATTGCCACCTGTAAACCGGATTATTATAAATGGGAACAATGGTTCTTCACGGAACTTTATAAAAAAGGTTTAGTATACAAAAAAACCTCCACTGTCAACTGGTGTCCGAATGATGAAACGGTACTTGCCAATGAACAGGTTCACGAAGGATGCTGCTGGCGTTGTGATACGCCGGTGGAACAAAAAGAAATTCCGCAATGGTTTATTAAAATTACCGATTATGCAGAACAATTATTAGGCGGTTTGGACAGTTTGCCGGAATGGCCGGAGATGGTAAAAACTATGCAACGCAACTGGATCGGGCGTTCTGAAGGAGTGGAAATTACCTTTGATATCGAGGGCGTAAACGACAAATTATCCGTTTATACCACACGTCCGGATACATTCTTTGGTGTTTCTTATGTGGCAGTAGCTGCGGCACACCCGTTAGCGGAACTTGCCGCACAGCAAAATCCGGCATTAGCAGCGTTTATCCAAGAAGCGAAAAATACCAAAGTCGCGGAAGCAGAACTTGCGACCATGGAGAAAAAAGGCATGGCAACCGGTTTATTCGCGCTCCATCCGATCACGGGCGAAAAAGTACCGGTTTGGGTAGCAAACTTTGTGTTAATGCATTACGGTACCGGTGCAGTAATGGCAGTGCCGGCGCATGATGAGCGTGACTTTGAGTTTGCACAAAAATATGACTTGCCAATTAAACAAGTGATTGAGCCGGCAAATGGGGAAGCCATTGATTTAAACAAAGCAGCATTTACTGAACATGGTAAATTAGTTAATTCAGCTGAATTTAATGGTCTTGATTTTGATGCGGCGTTCAACGGTATTGCCGACAAATTAGAAGCTATGGGATGCGGTAAACGCCAAGTGAATTATCGCTTACGTGACTGGGGGGTTTCTCGTCAGCGTTACTGGGGCGCACCAATTCCAATGTTAACCTTGGAAAATGGCGAAGTGGTGACGGCGCCATTGGCGGATTTGCCAATTGTGTTACCGGAAGATGTAGTGATGGATGGAGTGAAAAGCCCAATCAAAGCAGATCCAAACTGGGCGAAAACCGGCTATAACGGTCAACCGGCATTAAAAGAAACAGATACATTCGATACCTTTATGGAGTCCTCTTGGTACCATGCACGTTATACTTGCCCGCAATTTCACGACGGAATGTTAGACAGCGACGAAGCCAATTATTGGTTACCGGTGGATCAATATATCGGCGGTATCGAACACGCCACCATGCACTTACTCTATTTCCGTTTCTTCCACAAATTATTGCGTGATGCCGGCTTAGTCAGCTCAGATGAACCAACTAAAAAATTATTGTGTCAAGGAATGGTGCTTGCTGATGCATTCTATTACACCGCCCCAACCAACGAACGCATTTGGGTATCGCCGACTAAAGTTAGCCTTGAACGTGATGAAAAAGGTCGCGTTACCAAAGCAGTGGACGACGAAGGTCATGAATTGGTACACAGCGGCATGACCAAAATGTCAAAATCCAAAAACAACGGTATCGACCCGCAAGAAATGGTAGAAAAATACGGTGCAGATACGGTACGCTTGTTTATGATGTTCGCCTCGCCGGCGGAAATGACCTTGGAATGGCAAGAGTCCGGCGTAGAAGGTGCGAAACGTTTCTTGGGTCGTTTGTGGAATTTAGCCTTTACATACAGCAAAAATTCGGCTGAAACAGCAATAAATCCGACCGCGCTTTCCGGCGCGCAAAAAGCCTTGCGACGTGATGTACATAAAACCATTGCTAAAGTTAGCGATGATATCGGGCGTCGTCAAACCTTTAATACCGCAATTGCCGCGATCATGGAATTGATGAATAAACTGACCAAAGCCCCATTGAATGATGCACAAGATCGCGCGGTAATGGCGGAAGCCTTGAGCGCGGTTATTCGTATGTTATATCCGATTACGCCACACATTTGTTTCCAACTATGGAAAGAATTGGGCAACGCGGACACCATTGACTTTGCGCCTTGGGTGAAAGCGGATGAACAAGCCATGATCGACGAGGAAAAATTGGTGGTCGTGCAAGTAAATGGTAAAGTACGTGCGAAAATTACCGTCCCTGCCGATATGGTGGAGGAAGACATTAAACAAGTAGCGCTGGCTGATGCCAATGTAGAAAAATTCCTTGAGGGATTAACCATACAAAAAGTGATTTATATACCGGGTAAATTACTCAGTTTCGTCGCCAAATAACGCCAAAAAAGACCGCACTTTGCCTATAAAAGTGCGGTTATTTTGCGAAACAAAATCAAAGCGGGATATTTCTTTTTGTTCCCTGCAGATTTATGGTAAAGTACCGCTAATTTTAATTCTGTAAACAGAGTCATTATATGTTGAAATCGATCAAAACTTTTTTTATTGTCGCCGGCGTATTCGCTCTTTCCGCTTGCGGTTTCCATTTCCAAAATGGTGAATTAATTCCGAATGAATTAAAAACCTTAACCTTGGAAAGCAGCGATCCGTACAGCGAAATGTCCATGGCAGTGCGGCAACAATTGCTATCAAACGGAATTAATTTAGTGGAGGCAAAAAGCCAAGTGCCAACCTTAAGATTAAATAAAACTACGACCAACGATGAAGTCGCCTCAATTTTTAAACGCGGACGTGAAGCAGAAAAATTGCTGATCCTGGATGTGAATGCAACAGTCAGATTAAATCAAGTCAGTTACCCGCTATCAGCGCGCGTTAGCCGCACATTCTTTGATAACTCTCGTGCAGCCTTAGCAAAATCGGCAGAAAAAGAAGTACTCTGGAGCGATATGCGGGAGCAAGCGGCGCTCCAATTAATTCGTAAAATGATTGCCTTACAACAGCAAGTCAAAACACAAAAATGATCCGAATTTTCAGCGAACAACTTTCTCAATCACTAAATAATAAATTGGCATCAATCTATTATTTGGCGGGACAAGATCCGCTGTTACAACAAGAAAGTGCCGATCTCATTTGCCAAACCGCCTTTACCCAAGGTTTTGATGAAAAATTTGATCTCACCATTGATCATTTAACCGACTGGCAGGTACTTTTTGAACGGGTTCAATCCATGGGATTGTTTTTTCATCGTCAAATCATCCGCTTACATCTGCCGGAAAATCTTTCCACGCCTCTCCAACAACATTTGCTAACCTTAATGCAGTCCCTACACGCTGACGTGCTACTCATTTTGCATGTTAGCAAACTGAATAAAGTAATGGAGAAGCAGGCGTGGTTTACTACGGGTGCACAAATTGAGCCAAACGTCACCGTGGTCAATTGCCAAACGCCAAGTGTCGCTCAACTGCCGCGCTGGATCGCCAATCGCGCCAAAAATATGCAATTGGCGATAGATAATGAAGCAACACAGTTTTTATGCTATAGCTATGAAAATAACTTGCCGGCACTGAAACAAGCCTTGCAATTACTTGCCTTACTTTATCCCAATGACAAAGTCACACCGGCTAAAGTACGCGTGGCGGTGGAACAATCGTCAATTTTTACACCATTTCAGTGGATTGATGCCTTACTGGAAGGGAAATATGCCCGCGCTAAACGGATTTTACAAGGGTTACAGGCAGAAGATGTGCAACCGGTAATTTTGTTGCGCACATTACAGCGCGAATTGATTACCCTCTTAACCTTAACTCAAGTGCAACAACGCTTAAACAGCCTGCAAGATCCGTTGCCGACAGCGCAACTAAGAGAACAATTTGATCGCTTAAAAGTGTGGCAAAATCGTCGCCCGCTTTTTACTCAATGCATCCAGCGCCTTAATTACCGACAACTTTATGTCATTATTCAACACCTAGCGAAAATTGAGCGCAAGGTAAAAATAGAGTTTTCTGATGAAGTTTGGAGCGAGTTGGCGGCATTATCCATGCAAATTGCCCACCCGTCTTGCTAACTTTCAGCGAGTAAACGCTGAATCAATCGCGCATTTGCCGGCGGAAATTTTCCGGCATCCAATTCATTTTGTGCCACCCAAGCACCCTCTTGCCCTTCTCGTCCAAAAGGCTCACCAATCCATTGTTCCACCAAATAAAAAGAGAAATGAATCATTTTATTCGGATATTCAAACAAAAATCGTTCAAAAATGACCGCACTTAAAATATGAATGCCAATTTCTTCTTCCAATTCGCGTGCCAAGGCTTGTTCCGGCGTTTCGCCGGCATCCACTTTACCGCCGGGAAATTCTAGTGACTGGGCAAAATCTTGCCCTTCAAGACGCTGTGTCAAATAAATTTGCCCAAATTCATTGCGAATAATGCCGGCGGCAACTTGAATTATTGGTTTTGTCATGCTCAATCAAATCCCGATGTGAAAAAAGTGCGGTCAAAATAACCGCACTTTTGCTAAATTAATGTTTCGCTCGACTACCATGACAGTGTTTGTACTTTTTACCGGATCCACAAGGACAAGGCTCGTTACGTCCAATTTTACGATTGGCAAATTCATGATGTTCGTCAGTAGATGCGTTTTCCTCATTATCACTGCTGTGATATTGCATTCCTTGCACCTGCTGCGCTTGCGCTAATTGGCGTAAACGCTCCGCTTCCTCGATTTCCTCTTGGGTACGAATACGAACGCGACTTAAGGTGGTAATCACACTTAATTTTAAGGCATCCAACATTTCCGTAAACATTTGGAAAGATTCTTTTTTGTACTCTTGTTTCGGATCTTTTTGCGCATAGCCGCGTAAATGAATCCCACGACGCAAATGATCCATCGCTGCCAAATGCTCTTTCCACAATTCATCTAAGGTTTGTAACATCACTCCTTTTTCAAATTGACGCATGGTTTCCTCACCCACTAAGGCTTCTTTTTGCTTATATTCATCCACCGAGGCTTGAATAATACGTTCACGCAGAGTTTCCTCATGCAAAGTATTATCTTCTTCCAACCATTTAGACAGCGGCAATTCCAAAGCAAAATCTTGTTGTAAACGCACTTCCAAGCCGGCAATATCCCACATTTCCTCTAAAGATTGCGGCGGAATATATTGATCAATTACCGCATTGAACACATCTGCACGGATAACTTCAATAGTTTCGGAAATATTTTCGTTATCCAACAGCACATTACGTTGCTCATAAATAGCATGGCGTTGATCATTTGCTACGTCATCAAATTCCAGCAAGTTTTTACGTCCATCAAAGTTATGAGCTTCCACTTTCGCTTGAGCGGAGGCAATCACTTTCGCCAACATTTTGGATTCCATTGCTTCGCCCGGCGTACTAAAGGCCTTGCGCATTAAATTCAATTTTCCTTCGTTGAGGTAGATGCGCATTAAAGCATCTTCCAACGATAGATAAAAACGGGAAGAACCCGGGTCACCTTGACGACCGGAACGACCGCGCAATTGGTTATCGATACGACGAGATTCGTGACGCTCGGTACCGATAATATGCAAACCGCCCGCTTGTTGTACAATTTCATGACGTTTTTGCCATTCTGCTTTAATCGCCTCGATTTGTTCTTCGGTTGGATTTTCAAGTTTCGCCACTTCCGCTTTCCAGTTACCGCCCAAAACAATATCAGTCCCGCGCCCTGCCATATTGGTTGCAATTGTCACCGCCCCCGGATAACCGGCGTTAGCAACAATTTCCGCTTCTTGTGCATGGAATTTAGCGTTTAATACGTTATGTTTGATGCCCGCTTTATCCAAGGCATGGGACAACATTTCGGATTTTTCAATGGAAATCGTCCCCACTAACACCGGTTGATTACGCGCTACGCAATCTTTAATGTCCTCAATAATTGCCTCAAATTTGTATTGTTCATTTTCAAACATCACATCCGTACGATCATCACGGATCATCGGACGATTGGTTGGGATAACAATGGTTTCCAAGCCATAAATTTGTTGGAATTCAAAAGCTTCCGTATCCGCCGTCCCTGTCATACCAGCCAGTTTTTCATACAAGCGGAAATAGTTTTGGTAAGTAATGGACGCTACAGTTTGGTTTTCGCTTTGAATTCTCACCCCTTCTTTCGCTTCAATTGCTTGGTGCAAACCGTCGGACCAACGACGTCCTGCCATGGTGCGCCCGGTATGCTCATCCACAATCACCACTTCCCCCTCTTTAACGATATAATCCACATCACGTTCAAATAACGTATGTGCACGTAATGCCGCATAAACATGATGCAATAACGTAATTTTCGCCGGCGAATATAAGGACTCGGTTTCTTTCATCAAGCCTTGTCGCACCAACCATTCTTCGATTTTTTCTTGTCCACGTTCGGTTAAATGTGCTTGTTTGTTTTTCAAATCCAAGGTGAAATCACCGTCGCCTTGAAATTCGTCAGAATCTTCTTTCTCTTGTTTGACCAATAACGGAATCAGTTTATCAATAGCGATATATAGATCCGAGCTGTCTTCCGACGGACCGGAAATGATCAATGGCGTTCTTGCCTCATCAATTAAAATGGAATCCACTTCATCGACCAAAGCATAATGCAACTGTTTTTGGAAACGCTCTTGGGCGGAATGTGCCAAATTATCACGCAAATAATCAAAACCGAGTTCGCTGTTGGTGGCATAAGTAATATCGGCGGCATAAGCAGCGCGTTTATCTTCCGGCGCCATTCCCGGCACGTTGACACCAACGGTCATACCTAAAAATTCAAATAACGGACGATTGGTTTCCGCATCACGGCGCGCCAAATAATCATTCACCGTGACCACGTGTACACCTTTTCCGGTCAACGCATTTAAATAACAAGGCAAGGTAGCAGTTAAGGTTTTCCCTTCCCCGGTGCGCATCTCGGCGATACAACGATTGTTTAGCACCATACCGCCGAGCAATTGCACATCAAAGGGACGCATCCCTAACACCCGTTTACTCGCTTCTCGCACTGTCGCAAAGGCTTCCGGGATCAAATTCTCCAACTTCTCGCCATTTTGTAATCTTTCGCGAAATTCTGTGGTTTTACCTTTTAATGCTTCATCACTTAAGGCTTCAAATGTCGATTCTAATTTATTAATTTGGGCAACTTGTTTATTTAAACGACGTAAAATACGGTCATTACGACTACCAAAAATTTTGGTTGCTATTGTTCTTAACATACGATTTCTTACTTAAAAATAGAATTAATCCACCACAACACCAAGGTACTGTGAACACTATACTTTATTGCGATCAACTCATCAGAGGACCTGCACGAATGGGGGCGATATCGTGCAATATAGAGGTGTTAAAGTGCGGTTCTTTTTTGAAAAAAATATCCGTTTTTACCGACAACAAGGGCTGTTTGCCGCCTTCTTGCCGCGTTTGTTTCGCCGGCACAATCAAATTGACTGCTTGTTGTGGAGCTTGACGTTGCTCATTCGGACAGGTTTCACCGCCAAGCGCATGATTTTCCAATCCCTGTGCCGCCACAGGCAAAGCAAAAATCGCAATCATACTAAGCAGTAATTGCGACCAAAAATTTTGTTTGCTTTTCATTAAAATCATCGTTATGTTGTCTTGTGCGAAAAATGTGTATCATTGTAACGGAAATCCGCCGCAATGTCATAATATTGAGATAAAAAATCGGAAAACAATCCTATGCGCTATAAAAAAACCGTCAATGTACAAACCATTCTGGAAACATCCGCTTTGGCAAACCTTATGGAAAAAGGCGTGCGTTTAAATCAACTGAACGCGCAATTACACCCTTTCTTTCCAAAAGAGTTTCACGGTTTTTATAAAATCACCCACATGACTAAAGAAACCTTATTTATTGAGGTGGCGCATGCTAGTATTCGCCAAGGTTTTTTATTTAAACAAGTTGCCTTATTACAGGCAATAAACAAAACTTACCCGCAAATTAAACGGTTTACCTTTACCATCAATCCACAATTAAAATCCTTACCGGCAAGTGATGTCGAACATTATCTTTAGCGCATTAAATCGGTTGCGCACAGGCATCAGCATGATTTAGTTCATCTTTTGGATAAGGTCATTGCCATTTCCGATTGAATTTTGGTGATGCGCGATATTTTTCCTGTAGCCGACGCCAAGAATGAATAAACAACCCAAAATCTAGCCGGATGCTAAATTTTTTGCAATGTGATAAGGAAAACTGTACCAAAAAGCACCGCACTTTTCTTGTGCCAAATAACAAAGTGCGGTCAAAAATATAAAGAATTTTAACCACACGTACCTCTTTCACAAGGATATCATTTAACTTTTTCCGGCTTTATAAATTGCAACAGCTTTCGGCATTAAGCGCAATAAATTTTCTTGACGGGCTTCATCACTCGGGTGCGTTGAGGCTAAACTTTCCAGCACACCGCGAGATTGCCCTTCCGAGGCTTTTTTCATTTTATCCCACACCGCCGGCGCTGCTTCCGGATTATATCCGGCTTTTGCCATCAACATCAAACCTACTTCATCCGCTTCCGTTTCATTGCTACGAGAATAAGGTTTGTTCAATCCCCAATCAGACACTAAACCTACCGCCAATCCGCTCATATCTGAACCGATTTTAGCCTCTAATACCGAATGAACCACCGAACCGACCACATTAGTCACTTGCGCTAAATTAGTTTTCTTTTTACCATGTTCTTTCAACGCGTGCGCCATTTCATGTCCCATAACAGTAGCAATTTCATTATCCGTAAGTTTCAATTTATCCACTAATCCCGTATAAAACGCCATTTTCCCGCCCGGCATTGCCCAAGCATTTAATTCATTGGATTTAATTACAGTTAATTCCCAATTAAATTTCACCCCGGTTTGGTTTTCTCGATCTGCATAAGGGCGCATAGTATTAAAAATTTTATGAATGCGTTTTGCGGTTGCCGAGGTCGTATCGATCGCCCCTTGGGTTCTAACCTTGCCCATTTCTTGCCTATAGCTCAATGCGGCTTGTTGATTAATCGTGGCGGAATCCGCACAAGAGGCTAACATTACAGCCACTGAACATACCAAGGCAAACTTTTTCACTTGACTTAACATAATCGCTTCTATCTTCGATTTTAAATAAAAAAACCGTTCTCAAACATGAGAACGGTACATTATGAACTTATTTTTTAGCGCGTTCGAAAGAATCTAAGATTTCCTTACGGGCTTCGTTTACATCGCCCCAACCTTCAACTTTCACCCACTTACCGGCTTCTAACGCCTTGTAGCTTTCAAAGAAATGTTGAATTTGCGCTTTTAGCAATGCCGGTAAATCGCCCACATCTTTAATATGATCATATTCTTTGCTTAATTTAGTATGCGGAACCGCCACAACTTTTGCATCACCGCCAGCTTCATCCGTCATTTTTAACACACCAACCGGACGACAACGGATCACAGATCCCGGTTGTAACGGATAAGGAGTAGGTACCAATACATCCACCGGATCACCGTCAGAAGATAAGGTATTGTTCACATAACCGTAGTTAGCCGGATAGAACATTGCTGTTGCCATAAAACGATCAACAAATAACGTACCGGTTTCTTTGTCCACTTCGTATTTGATCGGATCAGAGTTTGCCGGAATTTCAATTACTACATAAATATCATCAGGTAATTCTTTACCCGCTGGTACATTTTCTAAACCCATTTTAATCTTCCTTTTTGAACATTAATTGTAAACAAATCAACGAAATTATAGCCTTATTTCAGGTAATTTGTCGAGAGAGGTGTAATATTATCCGCTGAGTTCGCACAAAATAGCGCTATCATATAGTCATTGCTCAAAACTTTAAGCGATCAACTATTTTAAATATCCCATCAAATTTATAACAAGTTCACGTTATTTATAAAGTAAAAACAAAGAAAAAATTACCGCACTTTTATTGCTTTTTTATTCTGCACTACTATAATAGTGCAAATTTCTTTTTTCTAATTAGGATTATTTATGACTGTACAAAAACGCCCTTCGCTTTTCGGCGGCGCAATGATTATCGCCGGCGGTACCATCGGTGCCGGAATGTTAGCCAACCCAACTTCCATGGCGGGAGTTTGGTTTATCGGCTCAGTGTTAATATTAATTTACACTTGGTTTTGTATGACCACATCCGGTTTAATGCTGCTGGAAGCCAATTTACATTATCCTACCGGCGCCGGCTTTGACACTATCGTCAAAGATTTACTCGGTCAAGGTTGGAATGTGATCAACGGAATTGCGCTCGCCTTCGTACTGTACATTCTCACCTACGCCTACATCACCTCCGGCGGTGGGATCACGGAAAGTCTTCTCAACCAATTGTTCAGCTCCGAGCAAAGTGCGGTCGAAATTGGACGCACTTCCGGTTCCTTAATTTTCTGTTTAGTGCTGGGGCTTTTTGTCTGGTTTTCCACCAAAGCGGTCGATCGTTTTAGTACCGTATTAATCGCCGGTATGGTCATTTCTTTCATCTTATCCATCACCGGCTTGGTTTCCTCCGTTAACACAGAGGTTTTATTCGATCAAGTCGCGCAACAGGATCCGCAATATTTTTCTTATGCACTGGTTTCTCTGCCGGTGTGCTTAGTTTCTTTCGGTTTCCACCAAAATGTTCCAAGTTTAGTGAAATACTATGATCGCGACAGCCGAAAAGTGCTGAAATCTATTTTTATCGGTACTGCCATTGCCTTAGGCATCTATTTATTATGGCAAATCGCGGTACAAGGCAATTTACCGCGCAGCGAATTTTCTCCCGTCATTGAAAAAGGTGGTGATATTGCCGCCCTCTTGGATGCCTTAAACAAATATTTACCGACCGATTATATCGGCATTATTTTGCGCTTTTTTGCCTACATGGCAATTGCCAGCTCCTTTTTAGCGGTAACTCTTGGTTTATTTGATTATATTGCGGATTTATTTAAATTCAGCGACAGCCTCCTTGGGCGCGCAAAAACTGCGCTCATCACCTTCTTACCGCCATTACTGCTTAGTTTACAATTTCCTTATGGCTTTGTCCTTGCCATTGGTTACGCCGGTTTAGCCGCTACTATCTGGACTGCCATCGTGCCGAGTTTATTAATTAAAGCAAGCCGCAAAAAATTTAGTGCGCACTCGTTCACAGTTTATGGCGGCAACTTTATGGTATATTTCATCTTTTTATTCGGTCTTCTCAATATCTTTGCGCAAATCGCCATGCAATTAGGCTGGTTAGCGGATTTTAAAGGATAGCCGACAGATGCGGCAAAGTGTATATGACACCGACGGATTTTTCGAGCTGTATCAAAAGTTACGCCAAAATCCGATTAGTCTCAATGAGATCGTGGAAAAACCAACTATGTTATCCTTATTGCCCGATCTCAAAGGCAAACGCTTGTTGGATATGGGCTGCGGATGCGGTGAGCATTTGCGGCTTTATCTGCAACGCCAAGCTGAATTTGTGGTTGGCATTGATTTATCAAAAAAGATGCTGCAGCAAGCTCGGCAAAATCTCGCCGAATTTGCACCGCACTTTGCGCTGTACCGCTGCTCCATGGAGCACGTGGATCAGCTGGAAGAAAAAGCATTTGACCTCGTCACCGGCTCTTTTGCCTTTCATTATGTGGAGGATTTTGCCGCCTTATTACAAAAAATTGCACAGAAATTAGTGCTCGGCGGAAAACTGATTTTTTCCCAAGAACATCCCATTGTCACCTGCTACCGCGCGGGGGAACGCTGGGAAAAAAATACACAAAAACAGCAAATAGCCTATCGTTTAAATTATTATCGAGACGAAGGAAAACGCGAGCGTAATTGGTTTAAACAACCTTTTCTTACCTATCATCGCACCCTGGCAACCATTATTAATCAATTGATCGAAAACGGATTTCAAATTCAGCATATCGCCGAACCTATGCTGGAAGATCAAGAACAATGGCACGCCGAATTTAAAGATCTTCAACATCGTCCGGTATTATTGTTTATTAAAGCACAAAAAATAAGGTAGGACGGACACCTACCTTAATTTTATGACTTATTAGCTTACGCAGCATCATCCAGTAAAATACTTTCCAAGGCAATCTCAATCATCTCGTTAAAAGTCAATTGACGTTCCTCCGGAGAAGTTTGCTCGTGAGTACGGATATGATCGGAAACAGTGCAAATCGCTAAAGCTCTTGCACCAAATTCCGCCGCCACACCATAAATCCCCGCCGCTTCCATTTCCACACCTAAAACTCCGTATTTTTCCATCACATCGAACATTTCCATATCCGGCGTATAGAATAAATCGGCGGAAAAAAGATTACCCACGCGTACTGCCACACCTTTTTGTTTTGCCGCGGCAACTGCCGCCGAGGTCAAATTAAAATCCGCGATCGCCGCAAAATCATTATCTTTAAAGCGAATACGGTTGACTTTAGAATCAGTACAGGCCCCCAAACCGATAATCACATCACGAATATGCACATCAGGACGCACCGCACCGCAAGATCCCACACGAATAATTTTTTTCACCCCGTATTCCGTGATCAATTCTTTCGCATAAATTGAGCAAGAAGGAATCCCCATGCCATGCCCCATCACTGAAATACGACGACCTTTATAAGTTCCGGTATAACCGAACATATTGCGCACGTTGGTAACCTGTTGCGCATCTTGTAAAAAGGTTTCTGCAATGTATTTTGCTCGTAGCGGATCTCCCGGCATCAATACCGCATCGGCAAACGCGCCTGCCGGCGCATTAATATGTGGAGTCATAATTCTTTCCTCTTTCGTTAAACATGAATTATTGATTAAAATTAATCATTGATTGACCGTAATCCATTGGCGATAAACCAAAATATTCCGCCACAGTTTGCCCAATATCAGCGAAAGTATTGCGTTTGCCTAAAAAACCTTTCGGCACATCCGCACCATACATCAACACCGGAATATGCTCACGAGTATGATCAGTGCCTTCCCATGTTGGATCGCAACCATGATCCGCTGTAAAAATAATCATATCTTCATCCGTGACTAAAGATAATAATTCCGGCACACGAGAATCAAAATATTCCAACGCGGAAGCATAGCCCGCTACATTACGACGATGACCAAAATCCGAGTCAAAATTGACAAAATTAGTAAAAACAATAGTATTTTCACCCGCACTTTTCATTTCAACCAAGGTTTTATCAAACAATTCTTCCAAACCTGTCGCTTTGATTTTACGCGTAATACCGGTGTGTGCATAAATATCGGCAATTTTTCCTATGGAAACCACTTCACCTTGTTTTTCTTCGACTAATTTTTGTAACACGGTTTTTGCCGGCGGTTCCACCGCATAATCTTTACGATTACCGGTACGTTGAAATTCCCCTCGTCTCCCCCCTACAAATGGACGAGCAATAACCCGACCAATATTATAACCCTCCAATTCTTCCCTCACGATCCGACAAAGCTCATAGAGTTTTTCCAAGCCGAAAGTCTCTTCATGACAAGCTATCTGAAAAACTGAGTCGGCAGAGGTATAAAAAATTGGTTTGCCGGTATGCATATGCTCCTCTCCCAGCTCATCTAAAATCACGGTACCGGAAGAGTGACAATTGCCTAAATAACCCGGAATACCCGATTTCTCCACAATACGATCTAACAATTGTTGCGGAAAACTGTCTTTCAATAAGGGGAAATAGCCCCAATCAAAAAGTACCGGCACTCCGGCAATCTCCCAATGTCCCGAGGGGGTATCTTTGCCGGAAGAAATTTCTTGAGCATATGCATATCCACCGATTAATTCAGGTGCGGCTGCAAATCCCGCCGGTAAGTTTCCTGTTGATTGCCGTGCTGCCAATCCTAATCCTAATTTTTCTAAATTCGGCAAACATAAACGCCCCTCACGACCGTTATTCGCTTTTCCCTCATAACAATATTGAGCAATATGCCCTAATGTATCCGAGCCTTTATCACCAAATTTTTCCGCATCATCACAGGCTCCAATACCGAATGAATCCAATACCATAATAAATACTCGTTTCATTACTTTCTCCTTTCAGATTATCCGCAAACGTTTAAATAATAACCCACAAGCGACTCATGGTGTTAAAATAAAAATCGCTAAAAACACACTGCATTTTTATAAAATGCTATAAAACTATAAAGCTGCGCCGCTTAATCCAATAAATAATCCGGCAATCGTTGCGCTCATCAAGTTTGCCAACGACCCGGCAATCACGGCTTTAATCCCTAAACGGGCAATGTCGCCGCGACGATTTGGTGCCATACCGCCTAATCCCCCAATTAAAATCGCAATAGAGCTAAAATTAGCAAATCCACAAAGTGCAAAGGTAATGATCGCTTTGGTTTTATCTGTGAGTTGAACGGCAGCATCCGCACTAAGATAAGGAGCAAACTCTAAATAGCCGACGAATTCATTAATCGCTAATTTCGTTCCAATCATCCGTCCGGCAATTTCCGCCTCATCCCATGGCACACCAATCACCCAAGCCAACGGTTTAAAAATCCAACCGAAAATCACCCCCAAAGATAAGTCCGACACATTAAACCAATCACCGATACCGCTTAATATGCCGTTAATTAAAGCAATCAAAGCAACAAATGCAATTAACATTGCCCCGACATTCAATGCTAACATCATACCCGAGGAAGCACCCGCTGCGGCAGCATCTAAAATATTTGCCGGTTTTTCTATCTCTACCCGCTCCAAGGAATCATCAAACTTTTCCGTTTGCGGGACTAAAATCTTAGCAAAAAGTAACCCCGCCGGCGCCGCCATAAAAGAAGCGGCGATCAAGTAAGTAAGCGGAATACCTATTCCGACATAACCTGCCAATACCGATCCGGCGATTGACGCCAAACCGCCACACATCACCGCAAAAAGTTCAGATTCGGTCATTCTGCTTATATAAGGTTTCACAATCAACGGGGCTTCCGTCTGCCCAACAAAAATATTGGCTGCAGCCGACATAGATTCGGCTTTCGAGGTGCCTAACATTTTTTGTAACGCCCCACCGATAATTTTAATTACCCACTGCATTACACCAATATAATAAAGTAAAGAAATCAATGCCGAAAAGAAAACAATAATCGGCAACACCTTGATAGCAAAAACAAAACCTAATTTACTCGGATCAGCTAAACCCCCGAATAAAAAGCTAATCCCTTCATTACCATAAGCGATCACCTTGCTTATCGAAGCAGCCACATTTTGTAAAATTAACCGCCCGGTAGGGACATATAAAATAAGTGCACCGATAGCAATTTGGATCAGCAATGCACCACCCACAGTACGAAAATTAATGGCTTTGCGGTTGTTCGACAGCAAAATCGCAATTGCCAACAAAGCAATAATACCAATCAAGCTAATTAAAGTATTCATAACGTATTTTCCTTTATCCGTTCTTCTTGTGCCTAAATTCCCCAAATTCTACCGTTTTTTAGCACAAAAATCTTGTCGAATTCTCAAAAATGTGAAAGCAAGCGATTACTTCGCATAAAATTTTCGCAACGCTTAGCGGTTTTCGTTATATATTATGAAAATATAGCTGTTCAGTTGAGGCTCGCTTTAGGTTATGATGAACCCGAACAAGGCAATCAATCATTCAATATTTAGGTTATTTATGGCAAAAATCACTGTTTTTCCCCGCACCCTATGGTCTGCCAGCTCGCTTTTCGCGCTGGAAAAAAGACCGGTTTTGGTTTTGGTGCTGTCCCTTTGCTTATTGGGCATAGGGGACGGATTGATTGTATTAGCCAATTTCGGTTCATCGCCTTGGACAGTATTGGCTCAAGGCATTGCCTTTCAAAGCCACATTAGCGTTGGTTGGGCATCATTTATGATAAGTTGTGTAGTGATGTTAATGTGGTTTCCGTTAAAATTAAAACTGGGTTTCGGCACGATTTTAAATATTTTTCTCATCGCATTGGCATTAGGGCTAACTACTGCCTATATCGCCCCGCCCGTAACACTTTCTTCGCGAAGTCTATATATTTTTATCGGCATTTTACTCTACGGTATCGGCAGCGCTTTTTATCTCACCTGCCATCAAGGTGCCGGACCACGAGACGGATTAATGGTCGGATTATGTCGTTATTTTAATTGGAATGTCGGCATTGTACGAACATTAATGGAGGCAAGTGTCTGCTTTTTCGGTTTTTTACTCGGCGGAATCGTCGGCGTCGGCACCTTAATTTTCGCCTTTTCTATTGGCTGGGTAATACAATTTACCTTGCAACTTATCCTCTTTTTTCATCAACAAAAACGCTAAATTACTAAAAAGTACAACTCAATACAAAACGACAATCTTTTCCTTACCGGAGTGTAACATTGGTTGACGATGCCGTCACGACAGGAACGGCGGTCGGAGAAATTGCCAAACAATTACGGTTGGCAGCTGTTAAACATATTCAGGTTTGAGAACCGACAAAAACATAACCGCCTCTCCAAACAAAGAGAGGCGGTTAATAGTTTCGGCAACAATTTTACAGGGTTACCATAAATACCCCACGCCAACCGATCCGGCGACATGCCCTCTTGAATTGCTGTTACCTTGCAACTTCAAGATAACCCGACCGTTATCACTGGATCGGGAATAGCCTACCGCTACCGCACTTTGTCCACGATAGCCCGCCGCCGACACAGCAAGCATAGAATGTCCCGCAATCGTAACCAAAGGAAGACCTGCCGCTGCATTTGCTCCTGCGATGCCCGCCTGTAAATCTTGGTTATTGGTATTAATCAAATTGCCGAGACGGCTTGAAGCCTCGTTAACCTTATTGTCCACATAGTTTTTATTGGCAATCGCTTGACCCGAACTGTATGGATTCAGATCGGAAACCAAAGCTTCACCCCGTTCGGAGACTTTGATAATCTCTTGTTCACCCATTCTTAAGGCGCGGGATTTACCGTCCAAATTCAGTCCTAGCGCCCCGTTTTCATAGAATGCCAAACGGTTTTCGCTTAATTGGCTGCGTTCTTTCGTCGTGTCATTGTTCACCATCACCCCTTGAGACAACAAGGCGGCGGATCTGCCTTGGTCGTCTTTTTTGGTTTCCACCGAGGTGAGATTTTGCAATTTATCGGACAATTTCACCACTAATCCCGAACCGTCCGACTCCACTTTAATGTTGCCTTTTGCGGTTGCAGTAGAGTTAAACTCGCCCTCCCCTTTAACGGTTAAGGTCTCCGACAAATCTTTATGCAGACGTTTAGCGTCATTGCCCTCAAAATTCAGACCTGCTTTGGCAATCGCTTTCAGATCGTTGACCGTAGCCACATTACTCTCATCAATGCCAGCATTACCTGCCAGCAATTGTTTCACCCGATCTGCACCGGATTCTCTATTTCGTAAGATTTCCTCGGCATCCGCCAGATCTTGTTGTGCTTGGTGAGTTTTTAATACACTGTCGGCTAACGCGATTTTCGCTTTATCTAGTGCAGCAGATGCCTCACTGACAACTTTTGTTGCTTCAGTCGCTTTTTGATCATTTTGCGTAAGTGCCTCTTTTACCTTGTCAAGTGCCGCTTGTGCGGTTGTTCTGCGTGGATCGTTCGCACTTAGCCCTTTGAGTTGCTGCTCAAGGTCAGCTTTTTGCATCAATAAAGTTGGGCGTTCAGCCGTAATCTGAGATAGTGCATTGGTTTTCTCTTCCAATGTTTGCTGTTTTTTACCCACATCTTTTTTAGCGGTTAGCAGGGCTTCATTCTGTTTTGTTAATGCCTCTTCTTTCGCCTTAATCGCCTCAGTGAGTGATTGCTTTTCACTCTCCTCTATAGCAGTAATCCCCAAACCGCTTGCTACATTATTAATCCCGATAGGTGAGGTGGTCGGTTCGGCACGAATAATCACCTTATCCTCTGCAGATAAAGAGGTTTCAACTGTTGTACCATCTTGGGTGACGTATTTTTTACTTCCTACATCATACTTCGCTCCTTCTAAATCTTTAGGATCATAGAATTTACCGTCTCGTCCTTTAATGACCTTGATATAGTCTTTGCCTTCTTTTATATAGAAATCAAACGGTCGATTGCTGTCCAAATCCGACACTTTCTCATCCACATAGTTTTTATTCGCCGCACTGGTACCGTCAGAAGTGGCATCTAGGTCTTTCAAGCCGGTAATAGTTCCCGTGCCTGATTTACCATCAGTGCCTTTGGCAAACGCCAGCGTAGCTCCCTTGCCATCTTGACCGTTTTCACCGTCAGCGACTTTCAAGCTCACGATTTCTTGAGCGCTCTTATCCTTAATCGCGACCTCACCGGCTTTCACCTCTGTCTGGTGAGTACCGTTGCGTAACACATTGCCACTAGCCGTTTGGTCATTGACTAACACTGTACCATCATCAAGTTTGGCGGTAGTCGTAATGCCCTCGGCATCAATAAATATATCCTTACCGCTATCGTCCCCTGTGCCGGCGATAGCAATGGTGTCGATATTGCGAATATTTTTGGTCAGACCGATTTCAAGCCCATTGTCTTTGGCTCTCACCACAATATTATCCGCCGCGGTTGCCCCCACGCTACCTTCACCTTTGATAGACAAGGTCTCACCCAGTTTTTTGTGAACATCTTGCTTATCATTGCCAACGAATGTTAAACCTTTATCCATCAGGGCTTTTGCCACGGTGGATAAGTCTTTCACATTCACGGCGTTGTTGGCGATTTTGTTTTTATCTTCGGTCTTACCTTTATCAGGGTCGCCTGCAAGGACGTTGTCAATAATGCTCTTATTAGGGTCACTATCACCACTTCCGCTAGCGTTATCTTGCAAACCTAAACCGCTGGCAAGTGCGGTGATTTTTTTGCTACCTAAATCTAAGCCATTTTCATTAAAGGTAAAGGTTGCTTTATCGCCCACTTTAACAGTGGCACTGTCTTTTGCTAAGGCAAGGCTTGAGCCGTCTTTCGCACTAGTTAGGGTCACTTTGTCGGCTTCAAGTTTGAGTGAGCCTTTGTTTTTACCAGCGGTGATGGTGGCTTCATTGTTTTCCAACGCAACCTTTGAATTACCGCTAGCACTTTCTAAGGTGGCGGTGCTATCAGCAAGTTTCAACGCCCCTTTACCCTCTTCTTTATTAATTTCAGACACGCCGCTCAGTGTGCTTCCTGTCAGGGTCACATCTTCTGGTGTCGCACCCGATGTGAACTTGATGGTATTGTTTTCCTTATCTAAAGCGATTTTCGCCTTCTCTCCATTGGAAATTGATTTGATATTTTTCAAATCTTCAGTCGTACCAATGGTGACTACAGCTGTTGTCGTTGAGGTTGTAGTGGTTGGCGTGCTTGCTGGCGTTGTGCTTGAGGTAGCACCTGACGAAGCCACGTCTGCACTACTTGAGCTACCACCACCATTTGTACCACCTGACGAAACCATATTGCTTGTGCTATCAGAACTGCCACTATTTGAACCGCCACTATTTGAACTATCAGCACCATTTGAAACGACCGTAGTACCTGCACCGCCATTTTCACTACCTGATGGGGTGTTTACTGTTGTTGGTGCTGTGGTTGGTGCTGTAGTTGAAGTTACCGCACTTGTGCTATTGGCAGATGTTGCCCCATTTGGCTGTGTTGTCCCCTCTTGCTTCAAGCTACCTTGAATATTCAAACCATTTTCAAACTTCAAGGTATCGCCACGACCGATTTGTACCGTTTTATTATCGTACGCCACATTAAACTTAAAGCTGTTTAACGCTTGTTCAAGATAAGACTTGGTGATTACGTCTTCGTTGCCAACTTTACTATCACCATATTTTTGCTCTTGTGATAAAGTCACTTTGCTAAATATCGGTGCGTCTTTAAACCCGATTTCGATTTTGGCGTTGCCCTTATCATAAGTGTATTGCGTGATTAAGTTGCTACCGCTGTAACCATCGGTTGATGTTGGAGCTACCGCACCTGTCCCTGTCGGCGTACCTAAACGAACAATGTTAATGGTCGAGCCGAGGTAGTGGGTGCCGTTATTTGTACCTGTTGGAACATCACCGCCGAATTTCAAGCCCTCGTTTAACTTCGCTCTTGCTTCGTCAATAGCACCTTTCAATGTGGTTGGGTTCTTCTCTTTGAATGAGCCATCCACATTAGACAGATATTCAAAGATTGGAGCAGTAAATTTCGTTTTATCCTTATCAACCGCAACACCCAACTTACTCGCTAAATCCGCCAGTTGTTTACCCGTTACGGCGTCTTTTGATTCATCATCAATGTTACCGTCTGATAAACCTGTCAATTTAGCGTCATTAAGTTCTACTTTAGCTTTTCCATTTTTACCATCTGATAAAGTAATCTTAGCCCCTTTGTCATCTTTGGTAGCACTGATACTTCCAATCTCTTTAAGCTCATTATTCAGCGTATGCGTAATTTTTCCATCCGCTTTTACAGAGACAGAGATATTTTCAGACTTCACAAAGTCCAATGCACCATTTTTGAGGTTAATGGTTTGTTTAGTTTTGTCTTCACCATTCGATTTATAGGTTAATGTCAAATCATCAACATATTTTTTATTGGCGGCGTCATAGTTGTCCGTCGGATCGGCAACAAACACAATTTTCCGCTTATGTCGCATTGACCCGACTGACAATGCATCGGACTTCGCCAGCGAACCTGTCCCCAATACAATGGCGTTATGTATCTCATCATCTGCCGTGATATTCGAGCCTAAGATGATGTTTTCGCTTCCTTCAACTTCATTTCTTGAACCGATTGAAATATTCTGTTTACCGGTGATTTTGTTGTCCGATCCCATTACGTAATTTTGTTCTTTCTCAATAACGTTATTATCTCCCACGGCAAATGAGAAGTTGCCTCGTACCGTGTTTTCTCTACCGATACCGATCGAACTCATTCCAAGCACATTGGAATCTTGACCTATTGATACTGCCCCAGTATTTAATGCGTTTGCTCCGTACCCCATGGCAATGGATCCCTCATTTCTTGACACAGCATTATGTCCGATAGAAATAGAACCTTCGCCTATCGCCTGCGTTGTTGAAGAATCAGAAAGTTTAACGGATTTCTCCCCCGTACCTTTTAGGTAATCAATCACCGCTTTAGCCTGTACTAATTCCGTTGAACTTTTCTCACCGTCTGGCGTTAATTTGATTTCAGCAATACCGACATTGCTACCAAATTTTTGTTTACCTGAAGCACCACCAATATTCGACCCATCTATTTTCAGATACGTATTACCCAAATCAGCAGTTTTCGTATATTTTTCCAGCTCAGTTGCTACGACTTTTGAGGTAATGACTTTTTCATCATTTTTATCTACAGAAGTAGCTTTATTTAACGTTAATGTTAATTTCCCTGCATCTTTAGGATCATTACCATTAGACGGCTCCAGTTTTGCTGTAATGTCTTTTTCACTACCAGCACTCGAACTATCAATGGTCAATGTTCCGCCTAATTGTAATTTAGTCGAACTGTTAGTGTCATCATTGCCTTTAAATGTCAATCCGCCATTGACCGCAGTAATTAATTGGTCGATTGCGCCTTTAAAGGTTGTAGGTGTGTCTGTTTTGCCAGAACCTTTAATCGCAGTAAAGGTTGGTGCTTCAAATTTAGTGTTATCTTTATTATCCACGGTTAACCCTAAATGCGTTACACCTAAAGCATGAAGTTGTCCGCCCGTGATGGCTTCTGATGAACTATTCTCCAGCTTACCGTCCGCCACATTCGAGATTTTCACGGTTTTAGCTTTTCCGGCTCCATTCGTTGGTGTAAAGATCAACGCATTTCCGCCAACTTTTAATTCCGCGGTGTTTCCGGTGTCATTAAACACCAAGGCGTTTCTATCATTTTTACCGATGGTAGATAAGCCGGTGGCTTGCACTCCGCCATTTTTCGCGTCTTTTTCCAACATAACGGTTGAGCCGTTTTCCGGACTTAACTCGATTTTCTTGTCCCCATTATTGACGACTTTAATACTTCCGGCACCTTTACCCGCACTTAAGGTTGCACCGGTATTATCCAATGCCAGATTTGAACCATCTTTCGCACTTTCTAAAGTTGCTTTATTTTCTTCAACTTTCAACGTTCCTTTATCCGCTCCCGCCGTAACGGTCGCTTCATTGGCTTTTAAGGCAACGTTGGAATTATCCTTAGCACTTTCTAATTTGGCTTCACTGTCTTTCAATTCAAGTTTGGACTTATCTTTCGCACTTTCTAAAGTCGCTTTGTCGGCTTCAAGTTTTAGTGAGCCTTTATCCGTACCAGCCGTAACGGTGGCTTCATTGGCTTTCAAGGCAACGTTGGAATTATCCTTAGCACTTTCTAATTTGGCTTCACTGTCTTTCAATTCAAGTTTGGACTTATCTTTCGCACTTTCTAAAGTAGCGGTAGCATTATCGAGTTTTAACGCCCCTTTATCCGCTTCTTTATTAATTTCAGAAACGCCGCTTAATGTGCTACCTTTTAATGTCACCGTTTCCGGTTTATCGCCTGACGTGAAAGTGATCGTTTTATCACTTCCGTTAACACCATCTAGGGCAATTTTCGCATTCTCACCGTTTTCAATGGATTTAATGCCTTTTAAATTTTCATTCAAAGCGATTTCCAAGGTGCCGTTTTTCGCTTCTGTGCTGATATTTTTGTGTTTATTGTTTGCTGTATCTTCTTTACCCTTAATATTAACGGTCGCACCGAGTTGGCGAGTAAATTCCATACCTGTATCGCCGGCAAACATCAGCCCTTGATTGACAGTGGTGATTAGCCCGTCAATCGCTTCTTTAAATGTCGCCGGAACTTGATTCGTGTCCGTTCCGTTTTTGTCTTTTAACTTGACAAATGTCGGGGTTTTAAAACCATCTTTTCCATTGTCGGCTTTTTCCGCTCCGAGGATGTCAAATCCTAATTTAGCAAATACATCAATCACGCTGTGGAGTTGCCCGCCGTTGACGGCATCGGTGGAGCCGTCACGTACTTCCCCAGCGGCAACATGGGTAATTAAGCGTTCTTTGCCGGTATCACCCACGCTAACGACTTCTTTATCTTGTCCTGCACCCGCATTATTCCAAGTAATAGTGACACCATTACCACCTACATTCTTGATTCCGGTCAGTACCGTTTTTTTCGTTTCTCGTTTAGAGTCTTTACCCAAAGCAAAGGAATTGTCGCCGTTGGCAGTGTTATCGCCAACAGTAATAATATTCAACTTATCTTTGACTTTTTGAGCCAATTTGATGTTTACAGTCGGTTGGTCTTTTGTAACCTCTGTGACAATCTCGTCAGCTTCCCCTGCCAGTTTAAGTTTTTGGGTCTTTAACTCCACTTTACCGATTGGGTCTGCCTGAGCTGTTCCGTTTTTGGTATTATCCCCCTCTAACTGCAAGGTACTGCTCAGATTGTTAATTTTATCGGTCACAAAATTTTTCACGGCACCGGCGGTGACGACTTTAGCGTCGTTTGTGTTATTGTCCTTATCAATGCTGTTTGCTTTATTTAACGTAAAGGTAATTGCGTTATTCTCAGCTTTTGAGGTGAGATCCGTACCGTCGCCTTTAATGGTTACTGTTGCACCGAGTTGGCGGGTGAATGATTTCTCATTGCCGGCAAACACTATCCCCTCATTAATTTTAGCGATGTTTTTATCAATGGCATCTTTAAATGTACTTGGAGCTGTAACGTTCGTGTCCGCTCCGTCTTTGTCTTTTAACTTGGCAAATGTCGACGCTTTAAAGGTTTTGTTGGTGTCCACTTTCGCCCCTAAAATATCTGTGCCCAGTTTTCCAAATACACGAATTACGCTATCCAACTGTGAACCGTTAATCGCATCGGTGGAACCGGGCTGTACGCTTCCGGCAGCGACGTTGGTGATCACCCGCTCCGCACCTACATTGCCCACACTGACCACGGATTTATCGGCTCCAACACCGCCATTTTGCCAGTCAAATTTTAAGCTATTTTTGCCGACATTCACTTCTTGGCTGACATTGACAGTTTTCTTAGCTGTCGCCATGGAATTTTTCCCCAACGCAATGGAATCCCCTGCGGCAGCTGCCACGTTTGCACTCTCACCAATCGCCACCGCGCCTGTTGCATTTGCCGCAACGTTCGCTCCTTTACCCAATACGACCGCATTTTCGGCTTTGGATTCTGCCGAAGTTCCGATCACTACGCTGTTTTTGGCGTCTGTTGCCTTGGCTCTATTTCCTAAGATGACTAAACCGCTGCTTTTACCGGCACTCGTACCCGTTGCAGTAATGTTATTCCCCAACGCCAAAACGTCGTCACCATTTTTAATTTTCGTTTTGTTCCCGAGAACCACCGACCACATAGCATCTTCGACGACCGTTCTCCAAGCATCATTCGCTTCAGAGTTATCTGCCATCGATCTTTCGTCCACTGCCCCAATCACGATCGAGCTTTTCGCATTTTTTAATTTCAGTCCGCTACCGATGGCGACCACAGCGTCTTTTCTATTATTATCATTACTGCCTTGTTCGATGTTAATATTCGATCCCACAACAACCGAATTTTTTACATTCGTACTCAAGCTGTGTCCGACCAAGACCGCAGAATCCGCACCCGTTTGTGCTTCTACATCCACACCGATAGCTACGGAATTTGCCGCTTTTGCTCCGTCATTGTTGTAATTTCCCTTACTTTTATCTGCTTTATGTACAGATAAGAAATGCAATTTCGACGCTTCTAATTGCTTAAAGTTTACAGCGTCATTGTCAGCTACTCCATCAGCAACGCCGGAAATTTTGACTTTATCACCGGTTTTATTTAAACTTAAATCAATCCCACCTAGCTTAATAGTTGTAGTATTCGTATTAAATGCTATTTTATTATGATCATCTTTACCAACAGAATTGATATTTTTTAAATCACTATTCAGACTTAAAGTAACTTCTCTACTTCCAGTATTAACTTCAGTTTTAATATTTTGATGAGTATTAGGCTCTGATTTCCCTTTAATATTCAATTCTGTATTATCTTTATTTAATTGGTATTCCGATCCACTATCTCCCTTAACAGTAAATTTCGCGGCGACATTGGCAAGTTTTCCATCTACATATTCTTTATTGACGGCATGCTTACCATCGGAAGGAGTTGTCATCACTTTTACCGTCTTAAACTCTGGATCGTCTTTTAACCCAATAGTAAATACCGCTTTTGAATTACCAAATTCTGATTTAAATTCTGTTTTTAGGTTTTTGCCTAGATGAGTGTCTGCGCCGTTTGACGAAATATCGCCGGCTTTAATTTCAAGAGTTGAGCCTAAATAAAACGGTGTGTCTTTATGTGAATTTCGAGAATTACCATCACTAAACTTATAGCC
>NZ_NLFK01000013.1 GCF_002263215.1 Actinobacillus seminis | reverse complement strand
ATTTATTTCTTTTAAACAAAGTCAATCAACAAGTGCCCACACAGATTGTCTGATATATTGTTAAAGAACAAAAAACGACGCGAGGTGTTTTTCTTATTTCCTTACAACGTCGCGTCGTTGTGGGTGCGTATTATAGGCATCTGAAATTTCTTTGCAAGTCTTTTTTGTAAAAATTTTTACTTTTATTTTTGATTGTTTAGAAAACAAACAAATAGCAATTGAGTTATCCTTTATTTCACGTTAAAGTGCGGTTACTTTTCATAAAAAAATAAAGGAGATACTCATGAATAATTTTGAAAATGTTATTGGTTTCGGCGTGGCAGGCAATTTTGCCGGACATTTAGAGCAAGCCGGCGAGGCAGCGGACTTTGTTAATGTAAAAACCGAAGAGGCAATTCAACCAAAAGCCATTTTTCCTTTTTATGTGCCAAGTGATAAATTGAATTCCCCTTACCAATTCCTTTCTATTTATCCGATTTCCGCCAATACTATTGCATTTCCTCAAGACGCTGATAACTTACAAATTGAACCCGAAATCGCATTACTTTGCGACATTCAATACTCTGGGCAAAAAGTGACCGCACTTTTACCACGAGCTTTCGCCGCCTATAATGACTGTTCGATTCGACGCCCCGGTGCAAACAAAATTTGTGAGAAAAAAAACTGGGGCGCATCTTCTAAAGGTGTTGCCAATACCTTTATCCCTCTTTCTTCTTTTGAGCATGGGAGTGAAATTGATCAATATCGAATTGCCTGTTTCCATAAACGCAATGACCTCCTAAATCACTATGGTGTCGATAGTCCAGCGCTGGGTTATAGCTATTTCCACCAAAAATTGCTGACCTGGATTGTAGATAAAATGAATAATCAGTCAGATGAAGGACCAATGAACAATATTGCAGAATTGCTTCAACAAGCAAATTATCCACAAAAAGCCATCATTGGTATCGGTGCTACGCGTTATACGGAATTTGGCGAGACGCACTTTTTGCAGCCGGGTGATACCAGTATCGTCGTGGTATATAATGGTTCTCAATATAATGCAGAGCAAATTGTGGAAAT
The DNA here is from genome assembly GCF_002263215.1 of Actinobacillus seminis. GTDB lineage: Bacteria > Pseudomonadota > Gammaproteobacteria > Enterobacterales > Pasteurellaceae > Actinobacillus_B > Actinobacillus_B seminis. The sequence goes on along the minus strand of NZ_NLFK01000013.1, from coordinate 57,572 downwards.
GGCAAACCGGGAAATTTTTGCCCCGAATATTTCAGCGCTAGTGCAAAAAGTCATTTAATTTTAGCCAAACAAAAAAGCCAAACTCTTGATCCTTCCCACTAAAAGGACTGAGTCCGATACAATATCGAAAACCGTCCTTTGAATAACAGTCTCACTTTTTGGGATCAGATCACTCTATGAATTTGGCTTTTATTTTATTTCGTTATCTTATTTTTGATAAAGTGGGGCAGGTCCTGTTTTTCCCGCTTTGTTTTCGACGTTTAATACAGTACCTGACGCGCTGATTTCCACACGACGATTTGGATGTAAACAATCACGTAATGCTTGACCACTTTCGCTATCACAAGCTTTTACTTGGTGCGCTTTACCATAACCGATAGTTAAAATATCAGCCTCAACACCCTGTTGTAATAAACGTGCTTTTACGCGTTCTGCACGACGTTGAGAAAGATCCAAGTTATATTCTACTGAACCTAAACGGTCGGTATAACCTGCAACTTTAACCGATTTCGCACCAGAAGTTTTTAGTTGATTTGCCACATTATCAACCACATCCGCACCTTCAACCGTTAAAGTATCTTTATCGAAATCAAATAAAAAATCGGCATTTATATTGAAAGTCGAGTAACCATTACAACCGTTTGGATACCAATAAAAATTTTGTGCATTCATGTTTTTATCAAATAAGATTTTATATTGGCAAATTTTATGTACACCATCTTCACGGTAATTAAAAGCGTAATCCCATTCGCGCACGCCATATAAACCTTCAGAAAAATGCGGACGACCCAATAAATAATAAATTTGATCTTTATTCATACCACGTTCAACCATACGCACGTTATCCCAGTTTGGCCATGAACCAAATTGGCTACCATCATGGTTATATTGTGATTCGTCGATTTTTGGCCAGACCAAATTGTCTGATGTTCCTTCGTCTGTAACTTTACTTAAGTTTCCACAGGCAGCAAGTGTCGTTGCTGCCATAGCAGATAATAGAAGATGCGATAATTTCATTTGTTTACCTGTTTTGTTTGAGTTAATCACTTTGATACTTATTCAAAAACCACTGCGAAACCTTAGACGCTTAAAATTTCGCTCAATTAGTTCACCGTGAATTGTTGTGCCTAAGACCATAAACATAAAATAGCCAAGACTTAGTTCACAATACCACAGGGGAAATATAGTAATTGGAAACCTGATAAAAGTAAATCTTTTCCCCAAGAAATTGCATAACTTTACATAATAAAAGCCGCTATGTAAAAATAAATTACAATAAAATTCGTTGATTTCTTTTTAGCCAAGTCAACAATACATTATCCGCACTTTCTTCCGCTTGTTTTCCCAATTTTTGTAATAACGATTTTTTTGTCATATATTTTACCGAAAGCACTAATTTATCCTTGATTGCGTCCAAAATAACATCATCACTAGTTTGCAACTTATCCACCAAATTTAACGCTAACGCCTGTTGCCCAAACCAATGTTCGCCGGTAGCAATTTTTTCAATATCCAAGTGCGGCCGATTTTGCACCACAAATTGTTTAAATAATTGATGGGTTTCCTCCAACTCTTGTCGGAATTTTTCCTTTCCTTTTTCCGTATTTTCACCCAACACCGTCATCGTGCGTTTATATTCCCCCGCCGTCATCACATCCACATCAATATCATGCTTTTTCAACAAACGATGTACATTCGGAATTTGCGCGACAACCCCAACGGAACCAATAATAGCAAAAGGGGCGGCAATAATTTTATCTGCCACACACGCCATCATATAGCCTCCGCTCGCGGCAACTTTATCCACTGCTATCGTCAATTTAATTTGATGCGTTTTTAAGCGATCCAATTGCGATGCCGCCAAACCGTAACCATGCACCACACCACCGGGACTTTCCAAACGCAACAATACTTCATCTTCCGGTTTTGCCACTGCAATAATCGCACTGATTTCTTCGCGAAGTGCGGTCGTCTCTGACGCTGAAATATCACCTTTAAAATCCAACACATAAAGATGCGGTTTACGCTCGGAGCCAACATTTTCGCCTTTTTTCCGTTTCGTCTTTTCCGTTTTTGCTTTGTACTTTTCTTCTTTTTTCCGTGCTTTTTCTTGCTGCTTTATTTCCTCTTCCGATAAATAAAAATCGGCTAATTTTTTGCGATTATTTTCATATTCCTGCGATAAATCCTTGATAACTAATTCACCGCTCTGTGCCGGATTACGACGCTTAAGACTAATAGTCGTCAATATAACCGCCACAACAACCGAAATCAGAGTTAAAATTTTCAAAATAAACAATCCGTATCCTACTAACAAATCAGACCACATTATCTTTTCCTATCCTATAATAAATAAAAACTAATCGCAGCTATCATAAACGATCCGGCTAAAAGTGCAATGCACTTAATATATTCATCCTCATATTTTCAGTCAATAATAACCTACCTCAAAAGCAGTACTTCATTTTATTAATAATCAGTAAAAAACTCATTTTACAATTCGGCGGTTTATTTCTCATCAAATGAAATTTATAATAACCGCACTTTCAAGCAAAACCTGTTAACTTTAGTAAGGAAATATAAAATGAGTAATATATTAGTATTAAAATCCAGTATTCTTGCAGGAAACTCACAAAGCAACCAACTTTCAGACTATCTAGTATCTAAATTACAAGGCGCGAATGTTGTAGTACGCGATCTTGCCGCTAACCCGCTTCCACATTTCGACGGTGTTGCCACCAATGCACTACGCGGTCAACCAAGCACAGAACAAGACAAAGCGCTTTTAGCCTTATCTGACGAATTAGTGGCTGAATTAAAAAATGCGGATACCGTTGTTATCAATGCACCAATGTATAACTTCGGCATTCCTACTCAATTAAAAAGCTATATTGATTTTATCGCACGTCCACGCCTCACTTTCCAATATAGCGCCAATGGTCCGGAAGGCTTAATAAAAAATACGAAAGCGATCGTTATCGCTTCATTCGGCGGTATGCACCAAGGTCAAACAACTGATTTAATTACCGGTTATTTAAAAACGTTCTTAGGTTTCATTGGTATTACTGATGTTCAATTCGTTTACGCAGAAGGTATCGGTCTTGGTGCGGAAGCCATTGAAAAAGCACAAGCGAAAGCGAAAGATCAACTTAACGAATTAGCAAAAACCATTTAGTTTATATTTTTCTCCTTTTGTTGAAGAAATCACTCCAAGGACACAAGTAGGTGTCCTTTTTTCTTCTCTTTTTTCAACGAAAATTTCACCAAAACAGCCGATATATCACTTGACAAAATCATCTTGCACTAGTTTAATAGTACGATATGATTTTTATACAAGGATTTTACTATGTCGTCCCCTTTTATCCGAACAGAAACGCAATCCGTCCCGTATCACAATGACCCAACCGCCATTTTTGCGACCATTTGCCAAGCGCAAAAAAATACATTGTTATTGGAATCAGCGGAGATCCACAGCAAAAACAGCTTAAAAAGTTTATTGCTCATCAATGCGGCACTCAAAATCTCTTGCTTGGCGCAAACAGTTACCTTTGATGCTTTAACTGCCAATGGCACCGCCATATTACCACTTATTCAAGAACAATTGAGTGCTATTAGCCAATTAACTAAACGTACAGAAAATCAACTCATGGTTGAATTCTCTGCTCCACAACAACATCTTGATGAAGACAGAAAATTACAAGCGGCAACCATTTTTGACGGATTACGCTGCATCACCTCATTATACCGACACAGCAGTACGCCCGTTTTCCTCGGTGGATTATTTGCCTATGATTTAGTGACCAATTTTATCCCAATGGAAAATATTGAATTAAAACAAGACGGTTTAAACTGCCCTGATTATGTGTTTTATTTGGCGGAAAACTTATTGATTATCGATCACCAAGCCCAACTATCCACACTGCAAACTTTCTGTTTTAACGCAAGCACACAAGCCGAATTAACCCAAAGTGCGGTCAAAATTGGCGAAAAATTACAAAAAATTGAACCGCACTTACAGATTAAAGCCGCCTCCACCGAAGTCGGTACAAACCTTGAAGACGATAAATTCAAAGACATTATTCGCGCCTTAAAGCACCATATTAACCTTGGTGATGTTTTCCAAATTGTCCCATCCCGACGTTTTTTCTTGGCTTGTCCAAATACCTTGGCAACCTATCGTCAACTAAAACACAACAATCCGAGCCCTTATATGTTCTTTATGCAAGATGAGGAATTCACCTTATTCGGTGCGTCGCCAGAAAGTGCATTGAAATACTCTGCCGCAAACCGACAATTAGAAATTTACCCGATTGCCGGCTCTCGCCCACGCGGTTTTGACAAACAAGGCAATATTGATCCCGATTTGGATGCTCGTCTTGAGCTTGAATTGCGTTTGGATAAAAAAGAATTGGCCGAACATTTGATGCTTGTGGATTTAGCACGTAATGATGTCGCTCGTGTCTGCCAAAGCGGTACCCGCCAAGTAAAAGAATTAATGCAAATTGATCGCTACTCTCACATTATGCACCTCGTTTCCCGCGTCGTCGGCACCTTGCGCCCTGAACTGGACGCGTTACATGCCTACCAAGCCTGTATGAACATGGGAACCTTAACCGGCGCGCCAAAAATTAAAGCCATGCAATTAATTTATCAATTTGAGCAACAAAAACGCCACAGCTATGGCGGTGCGGTCGGCTATTTAGGGTCCGACGGAAATTTTGATACTTGTATCGTAATCCGCTCCGCTTTTGTGCAAAATGGCATAGCGTATATTCAAGCCGGCTGCGGCGAAGTCTTGGACTCCGACCCGCAAATGGAAGCAGATGAAACTCGCCACAAAGCCAGCGCGGTCATCAACGCCATTATCCAAACCAACCGCCAACCTCAGTCGCAAGGAGTACATCATGGCAACAATTTTATTTTTAGATAATTTTGACTCGTTTACTTACAACTTAGTCGATCAATTTCGCACCCTCGGGCATCAAGTACAGATTTACCGTAATGACTGCAATTTGGAAATATTGGAACACGCCGCGTTAGCACAACCCAATACCTTATTAGCTCTTTCGCCAGGGCCGGGAACGCCGGCTCAAGCGGGTAATTTATTGCCGCTCATCCGGCGTTTAAAAGGTAAAATCGCCATTTTAGGTATTTGTTTGGGTCACCAAGCCATTATCGAAGCCTTTGGCGGTAAAGTGGTACACGCCGGCGAAGTATTACACGGAAAACTCTCCAATATTCAACATGATGAGCAAGCCATGTTTGCCAATTTAGCCAATCCACTGCCCGTAGCGCGCTATCACTCGTTAATGGGGGTGGATTTACCACCGGAATTTATCATCAACGCGCAATACAACAATATTATTATGGCAATTCGCCACCGCATGTTGCCGATTTGCAGTTTCCAATTTCACCCCGAAAGCATTCTCACCGTGCAAGGATCGCAATTATTGGCGCAAAGTATTGATTGGTTATTAGAAAAACAAGCATAATTTCACTCGGAATTTTAACAAATTAACAACAATTTAAGGATAACATATGCAAACTGAACACATCATCAATCGCCTTTTTGACAGACAACCACTTACCCGCGCAGAAAGTGCGGTCTTATTTGGCGATATTATTCAAGGAAAATTATCCAACGAGCAACTGTCCGGCGTATTAATTGCGCTAAAAATGCGCGGTGAAACACCGGAAGAAATTAGCGGCGCAGTCTCCGCTTTATTAGAAGCGGCACAACCTTTCCCAACGCCGGATTACGCCTTTGCCGATATTGTTGGAACCGGCGGCGACGGCGCCAATACGATTAATATTTCTACCGCCTCCGCCCTTGTCGGAGCAGCTTGCGGGATCAAAGTAGCAAAACATGGTAACCGCAGTGTTTCCAGCAAAACCGGCGCCAGCGATTTATTAACCGGTTTAGGAATCAACATCACCATGGCTCCTGCCCAAGCGCGCAAAGCCTTAGATGAAGTCAATTTCTGTTTTCTGTTTGCGCCACATTACCACCTGGGATTTAAACATGCGGTACCCGTGCGACAAGCTCTTAAAACACGCACCATTTTTAATATCTTAGGTCCGTTAATCAACCCTGCGCATGCAAAACGTCAATTTCTCGGTGTTTACTCCATCCCATTATTAAAAACCTACGCGGAAACTATTACGCAATTAAATCATGAACATACCATTGTGGTACATGGCTCCGGTTTGGATGAAATTGCCGTTCATGGCAGTACCGAAGTGGCGGAAATTCGCGGTAAAGATATCGAATATTATCGCCTCACGCCACAAGACTTCGGTTTTAAAGAACACCCATTGGAAAGTTTGCGCGGTGGTGAACCGGCAGAAAATGCCAAAATTTTGACCGCACTTTTGCAAGGCAAAGGCAAAGAGGCACATAATCAAGCGATCGCCATGAATACCGCTATGCTGCTAAAATTATTCGGTCATGATAACTTAAAAGAAAATTCAGAACGCGCCTTGGACGTGCTTCATTCCGGCAACGCATTTGATTTATTACAAAAATTTACACAGTATTAGAACATCATTATGAATATTAACTTAAACAACAAACCGACAATTTTGCAACAAATTGTATTGGATAAAATCGAATGGATAAAACAAAAACAGACGGCATTTCCGCTTGAACAATTTCAACAAAAGATTACAAAATCCGACCGCACTTTTTATGAAGCCTTGGCACAAGGCACTCATCAGCGTCCGACATTTATTTTAGAATGTAAAAAAGCCTCTCCATCAAAGGGCTTAATTCGTCAAGAATTCAATTTGGCAGAAATTGCTAATGTATATCGTCATTACGCCTGCGCGATTTCCGTATTGACCGACGAAAAATATTTCCAAGGCGATTTTTCTTTCATACAACAAGTACGCGATATCGTTCATCAACCGGTTTTATGCAAAGATTTTATGATCAGCGAATATCAAGTCTATTTGGCACGTTATTATCAAGCGGATGCCATTTTGCTGATGTTATCTGTGGTGGACGACGACACTTATCGTACGCTCTCCACCCTTGCTCATAAACTTGGTATGGGAGTATTAACCGAAACATCAAATCAGCAAGAATTGGAGCGTGCCATTGCACTGGGCGCTAAAGTGATCGGCATTAACAATCGCGATCTGCACGATTTATCGGTTGATCTCGGCAGAACGCCGCCTCTTGCCCGCCAAATTCCCGCTGATCGTATCATTATCAGCGAATCCGGCATTTATACCCACAACCAAGTGCAACAACTGAAATCCGATGTTAACGGATTTTTGATCGGCAGCAGCTTAATGGGCAGCACGGATTTAAACAACGCAGTACGATCCGTAATTTTCGGTGAAAACAAAGTATGCGGTTTAACCCGTCCGCAAGATGTACAAGCGGTTTATGCACAAGGCGTGCTTTATGGCGGATTGATTTTTGCTGAAAAATCGCCGCGTTGTTTGTCCTTACGCCAAGCGCAAGAATTGGTCACCCAAGCCCCACTGCGTTTTGTCGGTGTGTTTCAAAATCAAGATAAGGATCTGATCATCAACCTTGCCAAACAATTAGCGCTATTTGCTGTGCAATTACATGGCACAGAAACTACCGAATTTATAACCGCACTTCGTCAAGATCTGCCACCACATTGCCAAATTTGGAAAGCTATATCTATTGATATCTCGCAAAGTGCGGTGGATTTTCAGCCGATTTCGGCAGTGGATCGCTATGTGCTGGACAGCAAAATCGGTAATCAACAAGGCGGTACCGGCGCGACTTTTGATTGGTCGAAAATTCCGGCACAATACAAAGATAACATCATGTTAGCCGGCGGCATTAATCCGCAAAATATTGAGTTAGCCCTTGAGCAACAATGTCTGGGAGTGGATTTGAATTCCGGTGTAGAAAGTGCGACGGGGATCAAAGATAACGCTAAGCTGGCGCAGGCTTTTCAGCACATTTTAGATAAATAAATAATGAAAAGTTGAGCGACTATTTTTTCTTTTCAACTTCATTCTAAAAACACTTAAGGCGAAAGGGTTTTCGCCTTTTTTTACCATTTTAAGCTGAACATGAAAATCCTAAAAAGTTATAAAAAAACACTACACAATTATGTACTAGTGTAGTAGTATGGCATCAATAAAAATACAATGGAGAAAACTTATGTCAGAGACGATTTTAAACCCTTATTTTGGAGAGTTTGGCGGTATGTACGTTCCGGAAATTCTGGTTCCGGTCTTGCAAGAATTGGAAAAAGCGTTCGTAGAAGCACAACAAGATCCGCAATTCCGGCAAGAATTTCAAGATTTATTAAAAAACTACGCCGGGCGCCCGACAGCATTAACCTTGTGTCGCAATTTGACCACAGGCACTAAAACGAAATTATATTTAAAACGCGAAGATTTATTACATGGCGGTGCACATAAAACCAACCAAGTATTAGGACAAATTTTACTTGCCAAACGTATGGGCAAAACTCGTATTATCGCAGAAACCGGAGCCGGACAACATGGTGTGGCGACAGCGTTAGCTTGTGCCATGTTGGATATGCCTTGTAAAATTTATATGGGTGCGAAAGATGTTGAGCGCCAATCGCCTAATGTGTTTCGTATGCGCTTAATGGGTGCTGAAGTCGTATCGGTGGAAAAAGGATCTTGCTCATTGAAAGACGCCTGTTGTGAAGCCATGCGCGATTGGTCGGCAAACTATGAAAATACCCACTATTTACTGGGTACCGCAGCAGGTCCACACCCGTTTCCAACTATTGTGCGTGAATTCCAGAAAATGATTGGCGAAGAAACTAAACATCAAATTCTGGAAAAAGAGGGACGCTTGCCGGATGCGGTGATCGCGGCAGTTGGTGGTGGATCAAATGCTATCGGGATGTTTGCCGATTTTATCGAGGAAAAATCTGTACGCTTAATCGGCATTGAACCAGCCGGGAAAGGCATTGAAACCGGAGAACATGGCGCCCCATTGCGTCATGGCAAAGTAGGCATTTATTTCGGCATGAAATCGCCGATTATGCAAACGGAAGACGGTCAAATCGAAGAATCCTACAGCGTTTCCGCCGGACTGGACTTCCCTTCCGTCGGTCCACAACACGCCTATTTACATTCTATCGGACGTGCCGAATATGAAAGCATCACTGATGATGAAGCGCTGGATGCCTTCCAATCCTTAGCACAACATGAAGGCATTATTCCCGCACTGGAAAGTTCGCACGCGTTGGCGCACGCCTTGAAATTAATTAAACAAAATCCGGATAAAGAACAGTTACTCGTCGTCAATTTATCCGGTCGGGGAGATAAAGATATTTTCACCGTAGATAAACTATTAACTGCAAAGGGGAAAATCTAATGTCTTATCAAACCACACGTTTTGCTGATTTATTTACACAACTTGCCACAAAAAAACAAGGCGGGTTCGTTCCATTCGTCACCCTTGGCGATCCGAGCTTTGATCGCTCTTTTGAAATTATTTGTACCTTGGTAGAAAATGGCGCCGATGCCTTAGAATTAGGCTTTCCGTTTTCCGATCCGCTACTTGATGGAGCGGTGATCCAAGCGGCAAACAATCGTGCCTTACAAGCAGGTTGCAGCACGGAAGAAAGTTTCCAATTACTACAAAAAGTGCGGTCAAAATATCCGCAAATTCCAATTAGCTTGTTGCTTTGCGCCAATTTGGTGTATGCACAAACCTTGGATAAATTTTATCAACGCTGTGCTGATGTGGGCGTGGATGCAGTATTAATTGCTGATATTCCGTTGCTTGCCGCCGAGCCTTATATTCAAGCCGCGCAAAAATACGACATTCAGCCGGTCTTTATTTGCCCTCCGAATGCGGATGCACGTACCGTACAAGGCGTTGCTAAACATACCCAAGGCTATACCTATTTAGTCTCGCGCGCCGGTGTCACCAGTGCAGAGAATCAACAACATTCAGCCAATTTGGATAATTTGATCAAGCAATTAAAAGCCCATCATTCAGCGCCGATTTTACAAGGTTTCGGAATTGCCACACCACAACAAGTCAAAGAAGCCATTGCTTTAGGCGCAGCAGGTGCAATTTCCGGATCGGCAACGGTAAAAATTATCGAGAAAAACTTAGATAATCACGCTCATTGTCTCGCCGATTTAGCGCAATTTGTACAAGCCATGAAAGCGGCGACTCGCTAAAAATCTTCTTGGGGAAATGCGCTCATCCTTGGTTGATGTCGGCGTATTTCCCCACACTGATTGGAGCAGTTTTACTTTTACCCCTTCTGCATTCTGCGTTATACTTAACTGTTTCGATAAAACAGGAGTTTAGCAGTAATGAAAAGAATCGAACAGCTTTTTGCCAACAACTACACTTGGGCAACGCGCATGAAAGAAGAAAACTCGGATTATTTTCGCGAGTTAGCCGATCACCAAACCCCAAGTTACTTATGGATCGGTTGCTCCGACAGTCGTGTTCCGGCGGAAAAATTAACTAATCTCGGTCCGGGCGAATTATTTGTCCATCGCAACGTGGCAAACCAAGTTATTCACACCGATTTAAACTGTTTATCCGTGGTTCAATATGCGGTTGATGTATTAAATATTGAGCATATTATCATTTGTGGGCATACCAATTGCGGCGGAATTAAAGCAGCCATGGCAAATCAAGATCTCGGATTAATCAACAATTGGTTATTACATTTACGCGATATTTGGTATAAACACAGTCATTTATTAGGCAATGTACCGGCGGAAAAACGTGCCGATATGCTGACCAAAATTAATGTAGCGGAGCAAGTTTATAACTTAGGGCGTTCTTCTATCATCACTTCTGCTTGGAAAAGTGGGAAAACCTTATCTTTGCACGGTTGGGTTTATGATGTTAACGACGGTTATTTAATCGATCAGGGCGTTATCGCTACCAGTTGTGAAACCTTAGAAATCTCCTATCGTAACGCTATTGCCCGCCTTTTAAAATTAAGTGAAGAAGAGCTCAACTAAGTGGGTTTATAGGCATTTACTCAAATAAAAAAGCACGAAGAAACAAATCGTTACGCGGTACAAAAAAAAGAGCCTATCCCACAAATTGTGTAAATACCTGTTTCTGAGATAATATATCAGACACAGGTATTTCTTGACGGTCATAAAGAGCTTCTTGGGCTTTGGATAACTGACAATGAAGGGACGAAGTTCCGAGCAAATGTTTTAACCGAGCTTCAAAATTGAGGCTTGAAAGACATTTTTATCGCCTGTGTGGATGACTTAAAAGGCTTTCCCGAGGCAATCAATGCAGTTTATCCTCAAACGAAGATTCAGCTTTGCATTGTGCATTTTACGGAACAGCCTGAAATATGTCTCGTGGAAAGATTACAAGGCGGTAACGGCAGATTTAAAGCAGGTTTATCAAACTCCAACAGAGGCTCAAGCGCGAGAAAATCTGACCGCCAAACAGCATATTCACACGTTAGAGCAAGCTCTGCTCGCATTTTCAGCCCCTGAAGAATAAAAAGTCAGCACAATAACGATTTATGGCTATCGTCCAAGTGAATTTATTGCAAAGGTATTTAAACGTTTCCCAAATCAATGGCTATCGGCTAAAGAAATTATATTCGATACAATCGTTTGTGTTTTTCCATAGCTATCAATGATTTCCACATAAACTGTTAAGTCATATAGGTTATGGTAGTGTGCTTGAACTTGTTGATAGCTTATTTGTCCTATCAACTCATTTTTTGAGTAAACTTTATCGCCAATTTTAATCTACTATACTTAGTACAATATCAGTAATAGTTGTTAAAAATCCTCAGCAAATCTCCCGAGTCAAAGGTTAACGCCGTCCAACTTTGCCAACGGTTAAATTTGGGCGACTGACTACTATCATTCACCAAAATGTGGCGCACCTTTCCCGGCACCACCATCAAATTAAGTTCACCATTGGTAAGATTTTTTCCGGCACAACCACGCGTGTCGTTACATAACCTTTTTCTATTATTTTATTTTGAATAGTTTTAACTAAAACATTAATTCCATCTGTACAGTCGTGGGAGGAAGGCACACAGGGGGATAGGTTTTTTTTTTTTTTTTGCATAACTTCGTATAGCATACATTATACGAAGTTATACGATTTATTTTGAATAGTTTTAACTAAAACATTAATTCCATCTGTACTAATACATAAAGGTAATTTATTTTTAAATCTTTTACTGATTTATTTAATTCTAAAGAAAATTGACTGAGAGAAAAATTATTATCAGTGGAATAATCTAATAAAGAAATTTTATAAATATTAAAACAAGGGTTTTCATTTTGAGGGAATAGTGCGGTTGGTTCTTGAGAAGTTTCAAAACGAACATCTGATTGATTTTTTAAGGTGTTCTTCCTGTGCGGATTGTTGTTGGGTTTGGCGTTGTTGTTGATTTGCATCTATTTAATTTAGACGAGAAAAAGTCTTTTTTTGGTTATTAGCAAGAGAAGATGTGGAAATAAGAGCAGCGCAAGCAACAATTAAATAAGGTTTCATGTTTCTGAATACGTTGTTTTGATTGAGGGAATTCTAATTTTGCATAGAAGAAATGTCAAATCATCCTAAATATAGCTAAAGGACAATTGAACCGTTCTGCTGCCTTGTTGTAGATAAGAAATCCAAATTCTTACCGAGTGATCTTGCAAGGATCCGGTTTGTTCTATGGAGGGGTAATTATCTGATAACTCTTGAATAAATCGACTGACAACCGTTCTTGCTTTACTTGGTAAGGAACGAAAGCTATCAATAAGTACGCAATCTTGTTTATCTAAAGCCTCCAAATTGAAAAGCGAGCTATATTGTTTTTTTATGTATTCAAAAAATCCCTCAAGCAACTGATCAACGTCCCGTTCTGAATGATGTTGTTCGGCTCATTCTTGATAAAGCTCCTCTTCCCATAGTTCAGATGAGGGTACAATGCTGATGCTTGGATAAGGGAATATATTGAGGTATATCGTCGAATACTCGGAATGAGCGTTCTAAAATTAGTAGGGCAAGAATATTGGTTTACAAGCCATCAAATACAAAACAACCCCACTATTTTTTATTGATTGTAAAAATAATGGGGTTTGTCATTTGTCTGAAACCTCTAAACATCTCTGTTTAGAGGTTTTAATGTGTTTAGCTTAGATTTTACCAAGCATAACCAACACCAACCGTACCGATAACATCACCTTGTGATGTTGCACTACCGGTAATTTTCAGTTTGATCTTGCTGTTGTCAGACAAACGAGAATAACCTATCGCAATCGCATTCTCACCTTTATAAGTACTTGCAGCAGCGGCTAACATAGACTTACCGGATAAGTGAATTTCCGGTAACCCCGCAATTGCTGCGGCGCCTGCAATACCAGAACGGTGTTCTTTAGTTGCTTTATTGATACGATTATTTATGCCGCCAATTTCATCTTTCAACTGACCGACGTTCACCGCATCCGTTGGTTTAACCCCCTTCGCCACGTTTGTAATCCGTGTTTCCTCACCCGGTTTACCCACGCTTAATTCGTTTGTGCGGCTGCCATCTGGGTTTGCCGCTGTCGAACCGGACAGACTCACAGGCCCCACATTCACCACATTGGCAGTCACGCGATCAAAGGTTACTTCTTTTTTCGTTTCAACCGTATAATTCAAACCGTCTTTTGTGATTTTCATATTATCGCCGGCAATTATACTCACCGTATCGCCCGGGTTAACCAGTTTATCACCGCCCTTATTAACGACTTCTCCTGTTCCCGTTTTTCCTACCGTGGCTGTCCAACCGGAGTTATTCACCGCTTCAACCACATTGCTTACTGTGGCGACTTTATTAGCGTTAGCCTGCTTAATCGCTTTCTCCGCATCATAAACCGCGGCTTTTGCTGCCTCCAACACATTTTTTGGTGCATTATCCCCTAATGCCTCTACTGCCGCTAGCGCCTCTTCTGCTTTCGCTAAATTTTCTGCTAACTCCGGCGTTGGGGCGGAGCCTCGTACAGAACCGTCCGCGTTGGCTTCTAATGAACCGGCGTCAATATTCACTTTAATGGTAGATATTGTGCCATCACTTTCTACCTCCGCTTTCGTGCCAATACCATCACCAAAATTCACCGTATCATAAGGTTTCACGAAGTCTTTCGCTTCACCGTTAACCTGTAAATTCCAGCCGGCATTTAACACATCACCAACCGTCGCCGCCTTGTTGTTCATCTTCGCCGCCTCGGCTACTGTCGGCGCAGTTTGTGATGTTGTCGGCGCCTCGACCGTACTGACAGCGCCCACTTTATCAATCAACTGGGTGGTTGACGTGGTCGGGGTTAAATGACTTTGTACGTTAGATAATGCCATTGGTGTTGTCGTATTGTTGTCACCGTTATTCATAGCGGCAATCACATCCCCTGAATTGACCGGCGTGACACCTTGATTTGGTATGCCATTTGTCACATCACCGGCTTTATAGAATTTATCAGCCACTTTTACCAGTTTATCCCCATCACGATTGGTATAAACCACCGGTAATTGGGCAGATTCCACTGCGCGTTGTGCATCTACATTGACCGTGATAGTACGTACCCCAGCTTCATCCGTTTTTCCGCTCACCGTGGCTAACCCCGTTCCTAAGAATTTCACTTCGTTAGCATTTTTCACCGTGTCTTTATAACTATCTTCCGCTGAAATAACCCAACCCATGTTGGCGATATCGCGTACGGTAGCAGCAGAATTCAATTGTTGTTCAGATAGTGGATTTGTTGCATTGCCCAAGTCTACCAATTTACTATCAACAGGTGCAGTACTGCTATTTGCATCCGGATTTGTCGCCACAGTCGTCGTATTCAACACGGAACCGACACCTGTCAATTGCGTTGGTTTACCATCTACCGAAGTCATATTCAATGCTGTTGTTGGTGCATTGGTTTCATGATTATTCGTTGCTGGGATAGCTGTTTCCGCTGCTAACTTCGTCGCTGGACTTGTCGGTGTGACTACTTTATCTGCAGGCACTTCTGTTCCATCGGCATAATAGTATTTATCACCGGCTTTATTAACAGCCTTTCCATCAGCATCTTGATAGGTTGGATTACCGATTGCTACCGTATTAAATTCCGGATCTGCTACTGTCGCAAACGTGAAGTTCATTCCTTCTTGTTTAATATCAATATTCTTACCGGCTTTTAATTCCACGGTTGAACCTGGGTTAACCAATTTTGTTTCTTGGTTACCAGATACTGTACCACCATTGGCTTTAGACACCACATTCCAACCGGATTGATTGATAGAATCTGCTACGTTTTGTGTAGTGGCAATTTGCTTATTGGCATCATCAATAGCTTTTTGTGCCTCATCAATTGCGACTTGAGCGGCTTGTAGCTGTTCCGGTGTCGCGTCAGTTGGCAAGGCTGTTTTAGCATTTTGTGCTGCTTTAAGTGCATCAATTAAGGTTGGTGTTACAGGACCTGTGACATCCCCTTTAACATTATTGGTTATATCGCCAGTTTTCACATCCACCGTCACGTTATTACCCTCGACGTTCACTCTGGTTGTCGGAGTATCTACAAAGTTCAATGAACCTGCTTTATCCCCTTTTTCATTAGCGGTAAAAGTTGGTGCAATAGCAGTGATTTGGCTTCTGACTTGTGCCGCCTGAATTTCATCACCTTGACCATTAGGTTGTGTATAGAACTTACCATCTTTTTCATATACCGCCTTTTGTTGTTCTCCGCTACCAGTCACATAAGTAATTTTAGTCGTTTTACCATCAACATTGATATCATAAGACACATTGACCGTCTCTTTACCGTCTGAACCTTGTGTAACAACAACGTTTGCAGTGGTTGCCTTACCGTCAACATAGTTCACGGTATCACCTGGATTAACGATAGTCTCTGCTGGGTTTTCAACTGTCTTACCGTCTTTATCCACCACTTTTGTTGGTTTGGTTCTCCAACCAGATTTATTGATGGCTTCCGCCACATTTTGTGCGGTAGCAATTTTATTGACGCCGGTGTCGTTGAGCGCATCTTCAGCCTCTTTTACTTTCTCTTGAGCCTTTGGCTTCTCGCTATCTGGCGCTGTTGCTAATACTTGTTGTGCTGCTTTTAGCGCCTCCTGCTTCGCTTTTAAATCATCAAGATTAGCAACAGGACTGGTTACCGTGCCATCATCTTGCGGAGTGATTTCACCGGTATTGACCTCTACCTTAATACCTTCTGGTGTGTTATTTAACGTTGTTGTGTAACTATTGACCAAGTTTGGTACACCGTTCACGGTTTCACCGTTGACCATTGGTGTAATGGCTGAAATTTGGCTGATAAGATTTTTATCTTTTAACTCCTCGGCTGTTAGTTTTTTGCCCGAACCATCACGCTTAGTGTTGTATGAACCATCTTTTTGTCGATATAGTTTCTCGTAACCATCCGCTTTATATGTGATCTCGGTGGTAATATTATCTACGTTCACTTTCGCTGTAATAGTACGGATATCGCCAACATCTTCCCCTGTTACACTGATACCGTCAATGCCGACAAAGTTAACTTGGTTAGCATTTTTCACCGTATTAAGATAACCGTTACCGGAAGCGGAAACAATCCACCCCATATTGCGCAGATCGCCTACTGTTGCTGCATTGCTATCGGGAATTTTATAGTTACTCGTACCATCTGCTAACGCATAAAGGTCAAGTAATGGGCTTGGTTTTGTTGGATTATTTTTACCACTTGGGTAAGTATCAATATTTTTCGTGCCTAAACCACTACTCAAATTCCCAACTTGTACCATATTCCCCTTCGTCCCGTTAGTTGCTGCTGGATTAATAACATTCACCAATATATCTTCCGCTTCAACAGGAGCAGCCCCATCTTTCGGCTCTCCGTTCGGTTTAAGCTCTGACGGTTTATAGTATTTACCGTCTTTGCCCAGTACCAATTGATTACCCGCTTTGTCGGTAATCCCTAAAAAACTGTTAATCCGAACTGTACTGGTTGTACCATCATCTGAGGTACCAACCACGGCGGTAGTTCCTACACCATTAGCAAAATTTACGCTGTCATAAGGCGTAACCACATCTTTTGCGTGACCATTTTCTGTTAAGTTCCAACCTGCATGCAATACATCTCCGATTGTCGCCGCATTGTTCAACATATCGCCTGTTGGTTTGTTTGTTACAGGTGCTGTTGCTGGTGTTTGAATGGTAGTCGTTAAATTAGTGATTTGATTATGACCTTCGGCATTGGCTCCGATCACGATCGGCGAACCTCCGGTTTTATTGCCTACGGTGATATTTTCTGGGGTAATCACAGTGCTAGTTGTACCATTAGTTACATTGGTTGATCTGAACTCTGGATTTTCAGCCATTTGGATTTGGATTTGGTTATCTGTTACCACCGTTTGGATATTTTTAGCTGAGTAGGTACCTGCCACAGCTTTATCGTTATTCACACCTTGTGCTTCATTGGCAGTTGCACCAACTATAGAAATAGTCGAGCCAAGCTCTTGCTGTGAACCATTAGCGCCAGTATCTGCAAGCTGATTTGCTTTGAAAGTTAACGGTTGATTGACTGCTTGACTTAAGGCAGTTAATGCCGAACCAACATTAGTATAAATTGTTCCGGTTGCCTCACTAGTACTTGGGTTACTACTCGTTAAATTATAACTCACTCGGAAGGTGCCATTTTTATCGAGATCAAGCGTTGCACCACCCAATGCATTGACGGTTGAGTTTGCAACATTGCCTAAAATGGCATTTGTCGCGTAAAGTTGCGAACCGTTGATTGCGTCGGTAGAGGTGCTGGAGATTTCGCCGGGTGCAACATTTACTAATTGGCGTTCTGCACCTTTTTTACCCACAGAAACCACGCCTTTTGGTGTACCGGCAAAACCGTTATATTTTAAAGGTCCTACCGTGACGAAGGTACCGTTTTTTGCACCGTCCACTTCTTTGAATTTTTTATCCTCACTTTCATTACCGAGAATAACGTTGTTTTCATTAGTAGCAGTAATGTTGTTCCCTAAAACAAACGTCTTATTTGCGGTTTTATCAATTTTATTTTTATTACCGAAAGCATAGGCATCATCTGAAAATACGCCATAATTGAAAGCCGAGTAATTTCTTTGACCATATGGTTTAATAACACCATTATCATCTCTTTCACTTTCTTCGTATATTTTAAAATTATCTTTAATATTACCCGAATAACCAAATGAACCCGAGCGTTCTCCTCGAACGACATTTAATTGACCTACTGCGGTAGAATTCGCTTTTTCA
This sequence comes from Actinobacillus seminis, assembly GCF_002263215.1. GTDB lineage: Bacteria > Pseudomonadota > Gammaproteobacteria > Enterobacterales > Pasteurellaceae > Actinobacillus_B > Actinobacillus_B seminis. The sequence continues at coordinate 39,345 of NZ_NLFK01000013.1, read as the reverse complement.
ACAATGGTTTTTTCCCCTACGGCAATGGAACTTTCACCGCCAACGGACGCCCTCGCCCCAAGGGCAACGGCATTATGTGCATTTGCTTCTGAAAAGAAACCAACGGCAACAGCACGTTCTTCAGTGGCATTGCCATGTATCGCCACAGAGCGAACGCCAGTGGCTTCAGCTTGGGTACCTATGGCAAGCGCATTAACATTAAGGGCTTTTGCTTCTGCACCAATAGCGAGAGCTGGTGTGCTCTTCAAACAATCATTTCCATTTTTAGTCTTGTATTCACCTTCCGTACATGTCAATGTTTCTCCTTTATCTACAACATATATTTCCTGATTTTCCACTGATGTTTTTGCAAGTGGATTATCTACATTTTCTAAACCATTACCGTTTTTAGTTTTCTTTAAATACCCATAATAGTATGCCGGGTTAGCTACAGAATATGCCCCAATAGCCATTGAACTACTCCCAATTGAGATGGGTCTTTCGCCCATAGCAATAGATTGGTTGCCATACGCAACGCTTTGGAAACCATAAGCACTGGAGTGTCTACCTATTGCTTGAGTAAAGAAACCAACAGAAGTCCCCATTTGCCCGTCGGTTTTTGCGCCGACACCAACCGCAATACCATCTTCGGCATGTTCCGAGACTGTGGCTGCTGAGCCTAGCGCAATCCCACCGGAATATATATTATATACAGGTGCAATACTAGTATCTTCAAAGTAATCATCCTCATTATTCTTTTTACCTAGAAGAATTGGATTAAGATAATATGAGTATTTATTGTGGTGGCGGTCTCCATTAGGATATGACACGCTAGCATTTCTACCCCAAACTAAATAAGATTGAGATTGAGATTTAGGTTGTTGAAGAAGTTGTTGAGAAGAAGCTTGTGCTTTAGCCGCGGTTACCCCCCCCCGAGTAAAGAAAGGGATAAACCCGCTACCAACAAGGCTTTAGCTGGCTTTTCTCGGTTATCTGTTGTTGCGTTTTTACGCTGGCTGCGCGTCAATTCGGAAGTAACATCAAAACCTTGTTTTGCATGGTTCCAAATGAGTTTAAAAACCTTATTCATAAAACTATCCTCTTTAAAAAATGATAAAATTAAGTAGAAGTGCAGCAAAGCAAACCCTATCTGACCATCTCCATTTAAAATAACGGTTATCCGTCCAACGAATTTGAACCTTATATGCCCCTCCGCCTCGATCCGTTTTACATTAAGTTCAAGCCTCCTCAATCTCCTCTCCGGAGGCATTTTATTTTCTTAAAAAACGAACTGCCATAATATATCCCATTCATTCCTCAAAATCAGCTAAAAATATCACCAAACTCACCTTCTCCCGCAAAATTTCCCTATTCCCGACAAATAAGTAAAAAACTTGTAAAAAAATACCGCACTTCGCCTACAATTTAGTATAATTTCGCCGACATCTTAGTCGCTGCTTTTTGACAAAAGATGTTCTAATTCCCTTTAGCTATTTTATCGTAAGGATTAAACATGCAAACCAATGCTTTATATCCCCCTGTTTATATTCTCGGCAATGGTCAATTAGGACGTATGTTACGTTATGCCGGTGCGCCTTTGGATATTGCGGTTCACCCGCTCGCTTTTGATGCCCCCTGTATTGATTTATCCGCCAACAGTCTGATTACTGCTGAAATTGAACGTTGGGAAAAAACGCCGCTCACTGCCTTGCTGGAAACCCATCCTAATTTCGTGAATAAAAATGTCTTTGGTTTATTAGCCGATCGTTTATCCCAAAAAGCCTTACTTGATGAATTACAATTATCCACTTCCCCTTGGTGCCTATTGCAAAACCCGCAACAATGGTCAGAAATTTTCCAACAAATCGGCGAAAAAGTCGTTGTAAAACGTCGCACAGGCGGCTACGACGGGCGCGGTCAATGGATTATCAAGCAAGAAAATTCCGATATCATCACTGAAGATTTGAACAATGAAGTGATCGTTGAAAAATTTATTCCTTTTGATTACGAAATCTCGCTGGTTGGCGCCCGATTTCGCAATGGGGAAACCCGTTTCTATCCTGTCACGCGCAATTTACAGCAAGCTGGGATTTTACGCTATAGCCTAATGGATCCCGCCCTCCCTGCCCAAGCCCAATTACAGCAACAAGCCGAAGCCATGTTAAGCAAAATTATGCATCAATTACACTATGTCGGCGTCATGGCAATGGAGTGTTTTGTGGTCGGGGAGCAATTGTTGATTAATGAATTAGCGCCACGTGTACACAACAGCGGTCACTGGACGCAATTAGGTTGCTGCATTAGCCAATTTGAATTGCATTTACGTGCCTTGCTGGATCTGCCAACGCCAATCCTTTCTATTAGCGCGCCAAGCCTGATGGTCAATTTAATCGGTACGCCACTCCATCCGCAATGGCTCAATATTCCTTTTAGTCAAGTACATTGGTATGGCAAAGAAGTACGCTCGGGGCGCAAAGTCGGACACATTAATCTCTCCCATCCGGATAAAACAGTGATGGCACAAAGCCTTTCACAATTGCGCCAATTTTTACCGGAAGATTATCAGTCCGGCGTGGAATGGGCGTTAGAAAATTTAAAATAAGCTAATTTGTAGGCTTAAAATTTAAATGCTTATAAAAAATACGAAGTTTACTTAAATAAAGGGTTGCATCCCCAAAGCTTTATGAGTATAAAAAGAGACGTACAGATACAACAAAAGTAAGGATAATAACTATGTTTGAAAATATCAATGCCGCACCGGCTGACCCAATTCTCGGATTAGGCGAAGCCTTTAAAGCGGAAACACGTGACAAAAAAATCAATTTAGGTATCGGCGTCTATAAAGATGCGCAAGGCACAACGCCAATTATGCAAGCGGTTAAAAAAGCAGAACAACGTCTTTTTGACGTCGAAACGACCAAAAATTATTTGTCAATTGATGGTGTCGCGGAATTTAATGCCAAAACGAAAGCGTTATTATTCGGGGCAAATTCAGATGTCGTCACGCAAGGTCGCGCTAAAACCGTCCAAAGTTTAGGCGGAACCGGCGCATTACGTATCGCCGCAGAGTTTATCAAACGCCAAACTAAAGCGCAAAATGTGTGGATCAGCAGCCCAACTTGGCCAAATCACCATGCGATTTTTAACGCGGTCGGCATGACCATCCGCGAATATCGCTATTATGATGCCGACCGAAAAGCCTTGGACTGGGACAATTTAATTGCCGATCTTAGCAATGCGGGCGAAGGTGATGTGGTGTTATTACACGGTTGCTGCCATAATCCGACCGGTATCGATCCAACCTCCGAACAATGGCAAAAATTATCGGAAATGTCTGTTAAAAACGGTTGGTTGCCACTATTTGACTTTGCCTATCAAGGTTTAGCCAACGGATTGGAAGAAGATGCTCTTGGATTACGTACCTTTGCAGCTAACCACAAAGAATTACTCGTCGCAAGCTCCTTCTCTAAAAACTTTGGTTTGTACAACGAACGTGTCGGCGCATTTACTTTAGTGGCTGAAAATGAGCAAATTGCCGCGACTGCATTAACTCAAGTCAAAACTATCGTGCGTACCCTTTACTCAAATCCAGCCTCCCACGGGGCGTCCACCGTTGCTTTGGTCTTAGGCGACGAACAATTGCGCAGCGAATGGGAGAACGAATTGACCGAGATGCGCGAACGCATCAAAAAAATGCGTCATCTTTTCGTTCAATTATTAAAAGAATCCGGTGCCAAACAGGATTTCAGCTTTATTATCGAGCAAAACGGGATGTTCTCATTTAGCGGACTGTCTGCCGAACAAGTAGATCGCTTAAAAGAAGAATTTGCGATTTACGCAGTACGTTCCGGACGGATCAACGTGGCGGGGATCACGGAAGATAATATTCGTTACTTGTGCGAAAGTATCGTTAACGTATTATAAAATCATATAAAAAATAACCGCACTTTTGCGCATAAAAGCCTAAAAGTGCGGTATTTTTTTACTCATTTTTCCGATCTTAATATTCACCCAAAATACGAAAGGCAAGTTTCTCTTTTTCTGCAAAAATTCGCACCGCTCTTTGCATAAATTCTAACGGAATTTTATCCCGATTTAAAAAGCGGCTGTTCACCGCTACAAATTCCGCATCCAAATGTTGCGCGTAAATCGATCCTGTATTGGTATTCACGCCCGCCATCGCCCGACCGCGTAATTTTCCATAAATATGCACATTCCCATCCGCTGCCACTTCCGCGCCTTTTTCTACGTTACCATGAATAATCAAGTCGCTGTTTTTGGCATAAATCACTTGATTAGCATCCACATTTTGTTCAATCACTCTCGTTGGCAAATAGCGAGGTTCCGGCAAAATATCCGAAATTTCATCACTTTTTCCTAATAACGTAAAACCGGCGGTAAGAATTAATTCTTTTTGTAAGGCGTTTTGCCAATCTGTCACGCCGATCACATGAATATTAAATTGTGCCAATAAGGCATTTAATTCGCTTAAATTGATTTTTTCCAACATAGGATTAAATTGCAAAATCACTGCGATATTTTGAAAAAATGACGGCGACTTTTTAACTTTTTTGGCTAATGCCCGTTTAATCACCGTTAAACTTGAGCTGTTAAGCATCAGAAATACCGAAGAAAATTGACCGGTGCGTAATTCGATAATATCTTGTGCCATAATAAATTCCCTAAACAAAATGTTGTGGTTTGATAATAAAGAATTGCGGTAAAATCAGCAATAATTTTTTACCCATCAGAGAGAATGCCCCATGTTATGTGCAATTTATAAAAGTAAAAAGAAAGACGGAATGTATTTATACGTGGAAAAACGGGATATTTTTGACAAAGTCCCGCCCGAACTCAAAGCTCTTTTCGGCGCGCCGATTTTCGTGATGTTATTTAATTTAAAAGGCAATAAATCCTTAATCCAAGCGGATAATCAAGAAGTTCTCGCCCATTTGCAAAATCAAGGTTTTTACCTACAAATGCCGAAAGCGGAAGAAAACTTGCTCGAATTACACAAAATGCAACAAAAAAACACCGCGCTTTAACCATCAAAAAATCCCGATCCTTGGATCGGGATTTTGATTGTCGGACATCAAAAGTGCGGTTAACTTTCGATAAATTTCGGGTGGTCAAATACGGTTACCGCTACGGCGTCTCCGTTATATTTTTCCACCTGTACAATGCCGGTATGCGAGGAGTTACCTTGCGCCAGTTTGGAAGTACCTTTATCCATGGTTAACACATTGGCACAACCATTTTTACACAACGGTTGTTCACTTTGCCCAAGATCCAACGGATCGTACCATGCCCCTTCATGCAAAGCGACAGTCCCTTTGATAATCCCCTCTGTTACCACGGCACCCGCCAAGACTTGACCGCGTTTGTTGAAAATGCGCACAATGTCGCCATCTGCAATACCACGCGCGGTGGCATCCTCTTTATGGATCAACACCGGTTCTCGATCTTTGACTGCGTATTTTTCGCGCAATGAAGTATTGTTTAGTTGGCTGTGCAAACGATAATACGGGTGCGGCGTGACCAATGCCAATGGCGCTTCTTCCGTTACGCTACCGGCAAACTCTTCCGGCTCCATCCAGCTCGGATAGCCTTTGCAATCATCATAATTCATTTTAGCGATCACATCAGAGTAAATTTCGATCTTACCGGATGGTGTGCCTAATGGATTAAGCAACGGATCATTGCGGAATGCTTCGTAACGTACCCATTTTTTCGCTTTCTCATTGGCTTTAAAGGTAATCGGTTTATTTTCCTCCCAGAACGTTTCAAATTTCGGCATGATCACCCGATTTTTACGCGCGCTGTCGAAAGCGCTTTGGTAGAAACTTTTCAGCCAATCCATCTCCGATTTATTTTCCGTAAAACGTTCTTCCACGCCGGCAAGTTTGGCTAATTCAGTGAAAATTTCATAATCACTTTTCGCCTCAAATTGCGGCTCGACCGCTTTTTTCATCGGAAAGATATTCATCATGGAATAATCGCCGGACATGGTCAGGTCGTTACGTTCGTAACTGGTGGTCACCGGCAATACAATATCCGCCATACGCGCAGTTGGTGTCCAGAAAATTTCATTTACTACTACTGTATCCGGTTTTTGCCATGCTTTCACCAAACGGTTAGTATCTTGATGATGGACAAATGGATTGCCACCCGCCCAGTAAATAAATTTAATATCAGAATAGGTTAATTCTTCGCCATTATATTGTACGGTTTTCCCCGGATTTAATAACGCGTCAGAAATTAACGCTACAGGGAAGCTATATTTGGAAGATTCGAGTAACCAAGACTGCCCAGTATTGGTGCTATTATCGCCTAAGGTCGCCGAAATCACGCTCAATGTTCCGCCGGTTACACTCGGCACACCGCCGTTGGAATAATGATAACTAAAACCAAATCCGCCGCCCGGCAAACCGATTTGTCCAAGCATGGAAGCCAGCGTAACCATCATCCAATGCGCTTGTTCGCCATGACGTTGACGCTGCATCCCCCAACCGCCCATCAACATAGTCCGTTTGCTTGAAAAATCAGCGGCTAATTGTTTGATCACCTCTGCCGGCAAGCCGCAAATTTCGCTCGCCCATTGTGCATCTTTGACTTGACCGTCAATTTTACCTAACAAATATTCTTCGAATTTGTCATAACCGGTGGTGTATTTTTGTAAAAAGGCTTTATCATGTTTATCCGTCGCGACTAAGGTATGCGCAATCCCCAACATCAAAGGCACGTCAGTTGCGGTATGAATTGGCAACCACTCTGCCCCCAAATATTCGCAACTTTCACTTCGCACCGGATCGATAAAAATAATCCGTTTGCCACTTTCTTTTAATTTTTTGAAATATGCCAAGCCTTCCTGATCGGTAGAGGTCCAAGCGATCCGCAAGGTCGTTATCGGATTGGCTGACCAAAGTACCACAATATCGGAATTTTCTAAAATCACCTCCCAGCTGGTTTGTTGTTCATAAACCTCAATGGTTCCCAATACGTGAGGCATGATCACTTGCGCCGCACCGGTAGAATAGTCGCCTTTGGTACCGACAAATCCGCCGGTGGCATTGAGATAACGGTGTAATAATACCCGACAAGCGTGTAACACACCGGAGCTGCGCCAACCGTAAGATCCCGCAAAAATACCGCTTGGTCCCTGCTCTGCCCGAATACGTTTTAATTCAGTATCCACCAACGATAAGGCTTTTTCCCAAGAAACCCGAACCCACTCATCTCGTCCGCGCAATGTCGTATCTTTGTTACCTTCTAAATAACCTTTGCGCACCATAGGATATTTCACTCGGCTTTCACCATGCACTAATTCTTGCGTGACGGTTTGTAATTCATTGGCAATCGCCGGTTCAATCGCCGGACCGGATTTCACGACTTTACCATCTTCCACCACCAAACCAAGCGGTCCCCAGTGTGCGGCTGTAAAGACGGTTTTGGCTTCCGTCGCGTTGGCTTTCGGCGCCACCAAAGAACCAACCATGCCCGTTGTGCCGCCCATCAATGACGCACCGGCAATCCCCAAAGAAGAATTTTTTAGAAAATTTCTGCGTGTTGCGCTAATTTTCTCGTGTTTTTTCATTTTAACCCTCGCTTTGTTACAAAGTTAAAACTTGACACCTTTCTAAAGATGAGTGGATAACCGATTTCTCAACTTATCCATTGAGTAAAAACAAGGGAAAAATTACCGCACTTTTACTGGCATTGCTGCCATATTGCCTGTTTTAAATCAAACAACAACTTAGGCACACAAGCTCGGAGTCAGCTAAATCGGTGCATTAATGTGCCGCACCTTGCATATCTTTTGCATTACGTTGCAAATAAATAGTGACCGCTCTGACATCATCCGCTGACATTGAAGTACGATCTTTCATTGAATTCACCACGCCAATCCATTGATTCGCCGTATAATGCTCAGCACCAATTGCCGCATGACAACCACTACAATGGGTTTCATTTAAATTATGCCCAAATTGATTCAACGCCGCTAAGTTAGAAGTTAAGGCGTTTTTATTGACTTTCAGCGCCAACGTCACCTCGTTCCAATCAGACGCGGTCACGTCATCATGCACAGTTTTCTCGATCTTCACTTGCGCTTTCGCATTATCTTCCAGCAATGCCAACATAATTCGTTGTCCCAATTGGCTATACACTACGCTTTCTGCGCCAACTTGTTGCCAGCCATGTAATTGCGCTACAATCTCCTCACCCTCAGCTTTCCATGCAGTCAATTCCGCAAAAGGCATTAAACGAATATCACCGCCTGCCGGCAATTGCGCCAGCGTCATTGCCAAAGCATATAATAGGTTATCCGCCTCGCTAAATTCGCCACCATGTTTCATTAATTCTGTGGTCGTCGCGGCATTATCCACTTCATTTTCCGGCAAGAAATGCACTAAGCCTTTATGACAATCAATACAGGTTTGCCGGGTTTCTTGCGCTAATTTATGCATTTTCCGAGCCGATTGACTTTGATCGGAAAACACCATGGCGTCCATGGTATGACAGGTTTTACAGGTAGCCGAATCGCTCTCTTTCATCTGTTGCCAAACGGTTTTCGCCATTTCGGCACGGTGTTTTTCAAAATCTTCTTGGATTTTCAATTTGCCTTGCCATTCGTACCATATATCTTTCAGTGCTACAACTTTAGCTTTGACATAATCCAATCCTTCATGGGGTACATGACAATCGGCACATTCGGCGCGAATACCTTTGCGATTCGAATAATGTACACTGCCTTCCCATTCTGCTTGCGGATAACTCATGGAATGGCAACTAACGCAAAATTCGCCACTACCGGTTTCTTTCATCACATATTGCGCTCCCAATATGCCCACCACTCCAATCATGACGCATCCAACTGCAGACAAAAAATAGATTTTCTTTGCCATAACGCGTTCTTTCCCTCAATGTAAAAAACTAAAATTAAAATAAGACAATATGTTTTTTCTAATTGATAATAGAAAAAGCAAAGTAATATGCAACCTATATGGCATATTTTTATAATTTATGTGCTCCTTATCACATTGAGGCTTAACATTTACATAACTAAAAATAAAAATCATTTAATTTTATACGAGAAGGGCGGTCAATTTTATTAAGATTTTGTCAATCTAAGGTATAATGAAAAACAACTTAGTAAAATAGAATGTCAGGATTTCGATTTATGAAAATAATGTCTTTTAATATCAATGGATTACGTGCGAGACCGCATCAGTTGGAAGCAGTCATTGAAAAATATCAACCGGATGTACTGGGATTACAGGAAATTAAAGTTGCTGATGAAGACTTTCCGCATAATTTGGTTGAACATTTGGGTTATCACGTTTTTCACCACGGACAAAAAGGACATTATGGCGTTGCCTTATTGCTAAAACAGGCGCCAATACAAATTCGAAAAGGTTTTCCAACCGACGATCAAGCGGCACAAAAACGCATTATTATGGCAGATTTAACCACCTCTTTTGGCACATTAACCGTGATTAACGGGTATTTTCCACAAGGCGAAAGCCGCAGTCATGAGACAAAATTTCCAGCCAAAGCCAAGTTTTATGCGGATTTACAGCGCTATTTAGAACAAGATCATCCAGCCCAACAACCAATCGTGATTATGGGCGATATGAACATCAGCCCCTCTGATTTGGATATTGGTATCGGCGAAGAAAATCGCAAACGTTGGTTGCGTACCGGCAAATGCTCGTTTTTACCGGAAGAACGCGAATGGTACCAGCGTTTGTATCAATTCGGTTTGGTCGATACCTTTAGACAATTAAATCCGACGGTTAATGATCACTTTTCGTGGTTTGATTATCGTTCCAAAGGGTTTGACGATAACCGTGGGTTGCGCATTGATCATATTTTGGCAAATCGCGAACTGGCGCAATATTGTGTGGCTGCAGGGATCGCTTTGGATATTCGCGCCATGGAAAAACCGTCGGATCATGCGCCGATCTGGGCTGAATTTAAATAGGAAGCGACTATGGAAATAGAACAAAATTGGCAAAATTATCGTTCCATGATCAAAGAAAAAGTGGCGATTTTTTCCGTAAACTTAACGCTGTTCCAATGCTATCAGAAAACGCAAGCGACCCACCGCACCATTTTGCAATTTTCGCTGCCTTATGTGGCGGAAGAAAACGGATTGCCACAAACAGAAGATTATCAATCCTTGCTCAAAGAAATGTTGCGCCTTTCGACATTATTAAGCGCGCAACCGCAGTCCGTCTATGTGGGTTATATGCTTTCCGATAAACAAGCGACACTTTATTTTTATTGCCAAGATACTGCGCCATTAAAAGCGGTGCTTGCCGACTTTGAGCAAGTGATAAACGTTAGCGAACAACAAGATCCGAACTGGGATATTTATTTTGATTTTCTCCTGCCCTCTCCCTTGGAAATGAAAATCAATGCGACAGAAGAAATTTTGGATATGCTGATACAAAATGGTCGCAGTTTGGATATGACTTATTTTATCGAGCATACCTTTCATTTTCCTGAAGAAGAAAATATGTATTTGTTCCTTGAATATGTCGCCACACACAATATTTCCGTTTTAACCCTAAAACATACCGGCATCCCAATTCCCTTGGATGAAGAAGAAAGGGCATTTATCGTCAAATTAGAGCAAGAAGTGAATTTAAGCGGGACGGACATTTTCAAATATGTGGAACAATTTGAGGAAATCTCCTCGCAATTTTCCGGTGAATATATCGGTTGGGAAAGTCAAGAATTGGCGTGGGATAAAACCCAATTAAACTGACCTATAAAAGTGCGGTTAACATTACCGCACTTTTAGATACTTATCACACGCCTTCTCCTGTCAAGGCAATAACTTATAATATTGCCACCCTCTCACAATTTTTATCATTAAGCTATTAATCCGGCTTACTTCTCTATTATAATAGACGTCAAAACGATTTGGAGGAGATTATGGCAACAATTAAAGATGTAGCAAAAATGGCGGGCGTTTCAACCACAACGGTCTCTCATGTGATCAATAAAACCCGTTTTGTTGCAACTGAAACGGAAAATGTTGTGTTGCAGGCAATTAAAGTCCTAAATTACTCACCAAGTGCTGTAGCGCGCAGCTTAAAAGTCAATACGACAAAATCTATCGGAATGATCGTCACTACCAGTGAAACCCCTTATTTTGCTGAAATTATTCATGCAGTCGAAGAACATTGTTATCGCCAAGGGTATTCGCTGTTTTTATGCAATACGCAAAATAATCCGGAAAAAATTCGCAACCATCTTGATATGTTGGCAAAAAAACGCGTGGATGGCATCTTGGTAATGTGCGCGGAATATATGCAAGATTCTTTGGATTTATTAGCGGATTTTTCCAGCATCCCCATGGTGGTAATGGATTGGGGGCCAAACAATCCTTACACCGATCTCATTCAAGATCATAGCTTTGACGGCGGTTATTTAGCAACGAAATACTTGATCGAAAATGGGCATAAAGATATTGGAATTATCGCAGGAGAGCTCTTTAAAACCACCGCAAAAAACCGCTATGACGGTTTTGTTAAAGCCATGCAAGAGGCTAATTTAACGATCAATCCCGATTGGATTATGGAGGGCTTTTTCGAGCCGGAGGATGGTTATGAGTGCATGAATAAAATCTTGGCGCAAGAAAAATTACCAACTGCGGTTTTCTGTTGTAATGATGTCATGGCGTTGGGTGCCATTTCCGCTATCGGAGAAAAAGGTTTGCGCGTACCGGAAGATATTTCCATTATCGGTTATGACAATATCCATTCCTCGCGTTTTTATTCGCCACCATTAACCACCGTTCACCAATCCAAAGCCCGTTTAGGAATGCAGGCATTAAGTTTATTATTTGAACGTATCAGCAAAAAAAATAGTGAACACCGTGTTATTGAGCTTTATCCGGAATTAGTCATCCGAAAATCAGTGAAAAAACGAATCTAAAATTAACCGCGCTTTTTACTGCGGGCGGATAATGCCGCTATTCGTCCGCTTTTATTCTTTCCTCCTGTCATTTGATGAATAAAAATTTATCTATTACATTGCTATAACAATTAAATTTATACTAATTTAGTAACGATTTTTTTAAGTGTAAGTTATTTCTCTAAATTTAAATTTTTTAATTTTTTAAAAAATTACATTGACCTCTATCGCTAATTTGCGTTATATCTATGTTCATGAAATAACCTATCATCTTATTTACTATTTATACTAAGAGGTTTCTATGCTCTCACAATATTCTACTATGCGTAATAACATCAGTATGCTTGGGCATTTTCTCGGAGAAACAATTCGTGATGCTCAAGGCAATGACATTTTGGATCTGATTGAAAATATTCGAGTACTCTCCCGTGACTCACGATCCGGTGACGAAAAAGCGCGTCAACAATTGCTGGACACGCTGGCAACTATTTCCGACGATCAAATTATTCCTGTTGCACGTGCATTTAGCCAATTCTTGAACTTGACCAATATCGCCGAACAATATCAAACGATTTCGCGCCGACATTTTGACCTCGAAGCGTCCTCCCGCTCCTTGGAAGCCTTGTTTAAAAACTTAAAAACACAACATATTGCGAAAGAAAAGGTGATTGAAACCGTTGAGAACTTATTAATTGAATTAGTCTTAACCGCACACCCAACAGAAGTCACTCGTCGCTCTTTAGTTCACAAACACGTAGAAATCAACCGTTGTTTAAGCCGCTTAGAACATGATGATTTAACTAAAGCCGAAACCGGCAAATTAAAACGTCGCCTCATGCAATTAATAGCCCTTGCATGGCACACCAATGAAATTCGAACCCAGCGCCCAACACCAGTGGACGAAGCTAAATGGGGCATGGCGGTATTAGAAAACAGTTTGTGGAAAGCGGTACCGGAATTTTGTCGTCAGCTCAATCTTCATTTGGAAAAAAACTTTGGCGTGCAACACCCTGTTGATTTAGCGCCGGTAAAATTTTCATCTTGGATGGGAGGCGACCGTGACGGAAATCCGTTTGTGACTGCGAAAACCACGCGCCAAGTATTAGCCATGAACCGTTGGAAAGCCGCAGAATTATTCTTAGCCGATATTCAAGGCTTAGTTGATGAACTTTCCGTCATTCAATGTACGGATGAATTCCGTGCTAAATATGGTGATCATCTTGAACCTTACCGCGTGGTGATCAAAGATTTACGCAGTAAATTAACCAAAACCGTAGCTTATTACGGAAGTTTATTAGAAGGCAGAACGCCGACGATTATGCGAGATGAAATCCTCACTCAAGACGAGCAACTTTGGGAACCGCTATACGACTGCTACCAATCGTTACAACAATGCGGTATGCGTATTATTGCCAATGGGGATTTGCTGGATTGTTTGCGCCGCGTGCGCTGTTTCGGATTAAGTCTATCACGTTTAGATATCCGCCAAGAAAGTACCCGCCATACGGATGCTATCGCGGAAATTACCCGCTATATCGGTTTAGGCGATTATTCGCAATGGACAGAAAACGATAAACAAGCTTTTTTAATTCGCGAACTTAGCTCACGCCGCCCATTATTACCGCGCGACTGGTTCCCCTCAGAAAAGACCCAAGAAGTGTTGGAAACCTGTCGCGTGATAGCCGAACAACCGGAAGGCGTGATTTCTTGTTATATTATTTCCATGGCGCGTACCGCATCTGATATCCTCGCGGTGCATTTACTGCTGAAAGAAGCCGGCGTCCCTTATCATTTACCGGTAGTTCCGTTATTTGAAACCTTAGATGACTTAGATGCTTCCGAAGAAGTGATGACCCAATTATTCAACATTGGTTGGTATCGTGGTGTGATCAATAATCAACAAATGGTGATGATCGGTTATTCCGACAGTGCCAAAGATGCCGGTATGATGGCAGCCTCTTGGGCACAATATCGCGCGCAAGAACAGCTGGTGAATTTATGTGAAAAATTAGGCATTGAATTAACCCTGTTCCATGGTCGTGGCGGTACTATCGGTCGCGGTGGCGCACCGGCACACGCTGCGCTATTATCACAACCGCCACGTTCTTTGAAAAACGGTTTACGTGTAACGGAACAAGGGGAAATGATTCGCTTTAAACTCGGCTTACCGGAAGTCGCTGTCGGCAGTTTGGATTTTTACGCCTGTGCCATTTTACAAGCCAATTTATTGCCGCCGCCTGAACCGAAAGCCGATTGGCGCACCGTGATGGATGAGCTTTCCGCTCGTTCTTGCGAGGTTTATCGCGGTGTGGTGCGCGACAATAAAGATTTTGTACCTTATTTCCGCTCTGCTACACCGGAACAAGAGTTATCTAAATTGCCACTCGGCTCCCGCCCGGCAAAACGTAATCCGAATGGTGGCGTAGAAAGTTTGCGTGCCATTCCTTGGATCTTCGCTTGGATGCAAAACCGCTTAATGTTACCGGCATGGCTGGGCGCCGGCGCCGCTATTCGCCAAACAATCGAAAATGGACAACAAGAAACCATTGTCGAAATGTGTAAAATGTGGCCATTCTTCTCCACCAGAATCGGGATGTTGGAGATGGTGTTTAGTAAAACCGACGCTTGGTTATCGGAACATTATGATCATCACTTGGTGAAAAAAGAGTTATGGTATCTCGGACAAGCCTTGCGCGAACAGCTTAACGCTGATATAAAAACTGTGTTATCCCTTTCCCATGAAGATCAATTGATGTCTGATTTACCATGGATCGCGGAATCAATTGCGCTACGCAACGTTTACACTGATCCGCTTAACTTATTGCAAGTGGAATTATTGCGTCGCTTACGGGAAAATTCGGAAAATCCAAATCCGGATGTTGAGCAAGCCTTGATGATCACCATCACAGGTATCGCCGCCGGAATGCGTAACACGGGCTAGAATTGAATGATTTCATCTATCAAGCTGGCAATATTTGCCAGCTTTATTTTTATGTAGCACAAAAATCAGCAAAAGTGCGGTAATTTTCTTATTATTTTCCACAAGTCACGCCCTTTGGTTTAGCATTCATCTCTTCTCTAATGATACGTAATATTTTATGCTATGATACAATTCTCTTGTTGTTTTAGCTTTGGAAAATTTATGACACAAAATATACAAAAACTCGATCCCGACTCCGCTATTAATATGGCTTATGATATTTTCTTGGAAATGGCAGGCGAAAACCTCGATCCGGCAGATATTTTGCTGTTTAATTTACAATTTGAAGAACGTGGCGCGGTAGAATTTGTGGAAACTGCCGACGATTGGGAGCAAGAAATCGGCGTTTTAATCGACCCGGAAGCCTATGCGGAAGTTTGGATTGGCTTGGTCAATAAACAAGATGAAATGGACGATATTTTTGCCAAACTCCTCATCTCGCACCGCGAAGAAGACCGCGAATACCATATTATTTGGAAAAAATAATTAAATAGCCTAATGCTAGGTTAATCATTCAACTCAAAAGCGAAAAAAAGTGCGGTAAAAATGACCGCACTTTTCATTTGACAGGCAATTTTACTACCGCCCTAAAAGCAAATTATTCTTCGATTGAACGCAATAATTCGTTGATGCCCACTTTCCCTAAGGTTTTCGCATCAACTTTTTTCACAATTACCGCGCAATATAAGCTATATTTACCATCTTTAGATGGCAGGCTGCCGGAAACCACCACAGATCCCGCCGGAACACGTCCGTAGAACACTTCGCCGGTTTCGCGATCATAAATTTTGGTAGATTGACCGATAAAGACGCCCATGGAAATAACACAACCGTCTTCCACGATAACGCCCTCAACCACTTCAGAGCGCGCACCGATAAAGCAGTTGTCACCAATAATGGTTGGGTTTGCTTGTAACGGTTCTAATACGCCGCCAATACCCACCCCACCGGATAAATGCACATTTTTACCAATTTGCGCACAAGATCCCACGGTTGCCCAAGTATCGACCATGGTGCCTTCGCCAACATAGGCACCGATATTGACATAAGATGGCATTAATACGGTGTTTTTAGCAATATACGCGCCTTTACGCACAGTTGCTGACGGCACTACGCGAAAGCCTTCTTGTTGAAAACGTTCAGCGGTGTAATTGGCAAATTTCAATGGTACTTTGTCATAATATTTGGTTTCTGCCCCGTCAATAATTTCGTTATCATTAATGCGGAAAGAAAGTAATACCGCTTTTTTCAACCATTGATGGGTCACCCATTCACCATCAATTTTTTCCGCCACGCGATATTTCCCCTGATCCAATCCTTCAATCACATCTTCAATTGCCGCACGCGTTTGCGCATCAACGGTTTTTGGCGTAATGTCGGCGCGACGCTCAAATGCCGCTTCAATGATATTTTGCAAGTTTGACATAGTGTTTCCTATAACGAATAAATTAAAAAATAAAGCCTTATTCTTACATAAATCCACTAAAAAGACATCTTTTTTCTGTGAGCACCATTTCATTCGCTATCAAGAAAAGCAAAAAACATAAGAGGAAAGGCGATAAAAAATGCGATAAAAATCACCGCACTTTATTCATTTTCGCATTCAGCCACGCCACTTAGTGCGTTTCCAACTCAATGCCTTCAAATAATTTTTTCACCGCGTTATTATCATGCAAACGCTCTGCTTTTTCAACCACGGAACGCGTTAAGTGCGGCGAAAAATAGCTAATAAAATCATACATATAATTACGTAAAAAAATGCTATGTTTAAACGCAATTTGGGTCATACTCGGACGGAAGAGATGGCTTGCATCCAATGCCAATAAATCTGTATCCGCCGGAGTGTGCGCCATTGACGCCATAATTCCGACGCCTAATCCCAAGCGCACATAGGTTTTGATCACGTCGGCATCAGTTGCGGTAAACACAATATTCGGCAAAATACCGGCACTATTAAAGGCATAGTCCAAATCCGAAACGCCCGTAAAACCGAAAGTATAGGTCACCAACGGGTATTTACCCAATGCTTCCACCGTCAATTTTTCGCATTTAGCCAAAGGATGTTCCGGCTTGACAATCACCGAACGATTCCACATATAACAAGGCAACAACACCACATCATCAAATAAATATTGCGCTTCCGTAGTAATCGCAAAATCCACTTCGCCAGAAAGCAATGCATCATAAATTTGCATTGGTGAACCTTGATGAATATGCAAGCTAACGTCAGGATATTGCTTAGAAAAGCGCTCCACCACCGGCGGCAGCATATAACGCGCTTGCGTATTGGTCGTTGCAATACGCAATACCCCATGATTAGGTTGGGTATATTCGTTTGCCACTGCGCGAATACTTTGTGTTTTCACCAATAATTCGCGCGCAATCGACACAATTTTTTTCCCGGCTGGCGTCAACGCTTTAATATGTTTGCCATTACGCTCAAAAATTTCCAAGCCCAATTCGTCTTCCAACAAACGCACCTGTTTACTGATCCCTGGTTGAGAAGTAAACAAGGTATTCGCCGCTTCCGTAACGTTCAGATTTTGATTAACAATTTCGACAATATAACGCAGTTGCTGTATTTTCATAATATGGATCATAAATCACCGCATTTTTGCATCAAGGCGTGCAAAAGTGCGGTAGTTTTTCTTAGGATTTCTTATAACGCTTACTTAATTCCCCATAACGTTTAACCGCTTTACGAATTTGATTCGTTTTTGGACGACGTTTTGGTTTATTTACATCAAGTTTCGTTTCTGTTTCCGGGGGAAGACCGACCAATTCACGCAAATAATTTACATTGGTCAAATTCATTTCTTCCCACCCCCCGCGAGGCAATGATTTCATCAAATGAATATTACCATAGCGAATACGAATTAAACGGCTGACTTGAATCCCTTGTGATTCCCACAGACGACGGACTTCACGATTACGCCCCTCCATCAAGGTTACATCAAACCACTGATTCATCCCTTGCCCACCCGCCGCTTTAATTGACTTAAAACTTGCCGGACCATCTTCCAATTGAACCCCTTTTTTCAAACGCTGAAGCATCGATTCATCCACTTGCCCGAATACCCGAACTGAATATCCGCGTTCCACTTCCCGACTCGGATGCATCAAACGATTGGCTAATTCACCATCGGTAGTAAACAACAATAAACCGGAAGTATTAATATCCAAGCGCCCAACCGCAATCCAACGAGACCCTGTTAAGCGCGGCAAACGATCAAATACCGTCGCCCGTCCCTCCGGATCATGACGAGTACAAAGCTCGCCTTCCGGTTTGTAATACATCAACACACGACACACTTCTTTTTGCGCGTGTAATAAATTGACAACATGACCGTCAATACGCACTTTTACACCGGAATGCACATCAATCCGATCACCTAAAGTTGCGACTTTTCCATCCACGCTGATACGATTTTCCGCAATCATCGCCTCAATTTCGCGTCGCGATCCTTGACCGGCGCGCGCCAAGACTTTTTGCAATTTCTCGCCATCTACTTTTGCTTTAGCGTTGACATTCGCCTTATTCACAGGCGCACTTTTTCCCTTTTTTTCCGCGGATTTTTTCTCAAAGTGCGGTGCTTTTAGGCGAGAGTTTGTATTCTTTACTTTCATATTTCCTCTTGTCGCTTTCACAAGCGTCTTTCATTGTAATTAAATTTATCCGATAAAAGGGGCGGTAGCTCCGCTTCCTTCACGTAAAATAACCGGCGTTCCCTCCGTCAAATCCACCACCGTCGTTGGGTCTTGTCCTAAATAACCGCCATGAATAATCAAATCCACTTGGCGCTCCAGACGATCGCGAATTTCCTCCGGATCCGATTGGGTGATATGATCTTCGCCGGGCAGCATCAACGAACAAGATAACAACGGTTCATTTAACGCTTTCAGCAATTCCAACGCAATCTGATTATCCGGCACGCGCAGACCAATGGTTTTGCGTTTCGAGGTCATCAAACGTCGCGGCAATTCTTTGGTGGCAGTTAAAATAAACGTATAACGCCCGGGCGTATTATTTTTAATCAACCGATAAGCACTATTGGTCACCACAGAATACGTGGATAATTCCGACAAATCGCTGCATACCAACGTAAAATTATGCCCTTCCGGTAGCTGCCTGATTTGCACAATTCTATCCATGGCGTGCTTATCGCCGACTAAACAGCCCAACGCATATCCTGAATCTGTCGGATAAACGATAACGCCACCTTTCCGTAAAATTTCCACTGTTTGATTAATCAAACGCGCTTGTGGATTTTCCGGATGAACATAAAAAAACTGACTCATATCCCCTTCCTTCCATCACTTGATGCAATTATACACAAATCAAGCAAAATCCGATAACCTTTTACTCGCAATACTCGGAAAAATTCAACAGCGTAGCGTCCGTGAATGCCATTTTTTACACATCCAACAGCATTAAAATCGCCGCTTCCCCGCCCCACGCTTTCGGCGCTTGATGCAAAGCGCGCACACGCGGATGTTGCACCAACCAGCGGGGAATTTGGCGTTTTAAAGTATAAGTGCCATATCCGGTCATCACGCCGGCGCAATATAAATGCGCTTTTTCACAGGCAAGAATTAATTCCGCCAGCTCCAATTTGGCTTCATCTTTGGTTAAGCCATGTAAATCTAAAAAAATTTGTGGGGAAAAATCGCCGCGGCGTAATTGTTTCAACAAATAACTGTCTTCATTTTCACGTAAATATTTGACCGCACTTTCTTCTTCCAATAAGGGCTCATATTCGTCCGAGAAGAAAAACAGCGTATCTTCTGTTTCACGAAGACTGCGAATTTCCTCTTTTTTTCGTCTATTTTTCCCCCGTGGCGGCACAAACTCATTTTGCCGCAATTTTTTTGTTCCTTTGATCGCTTCACGAAACAAAGCAATATCTTCTTCTTTTAACATAGTTTTCTTATGATGATAAAAATTTTTCTGAATTGTAAAAATAATCGGATATAAATGTCGATTTTGATCACCGACTTGACATAAAATAGTGCCATATCATTATCATAACAAATTTTCGCTTACTTGACGAAGGATAGCCTATGAATACCCATTTTCACCTCGATCCCGACAACGATATTATTGATCCGCAATTACTTGCCTCACAAATTACGCAAGATCTGCATTCCATCCAAGATTATTTACGCTGGACATTGTCTATGTTCAACCGCGCAGAAATTTATTATGGTCATGGTTATGATAATGGCTGGGATGAAGCACAACAATTGGTTTTCTCGGCGCTGCAGCTGCCTCCCGATTTTCCCGTAGCCTTTTATCCGTCCCGTCTCACTCAAACAGAAAAAGAAACCATCATTGAATTGGTAACACAACGCATTAATCAACGTATTCCCGTTGCCTATCTCACCAACAGCGCTTGGTTTTGCGGATTGGAATTTTATGTAGATGAACGCGTCATCATTCCGCGCTCGCCGATCAGCGCGCTGATTCAAGAAAAATTTGCCGGTTTATTAACCCAATCACCAACGCGTATTTTAGATATGTGTACCGGCAGCGGCTGTATCGCTATCGCCTGCGCCGAGCAATTTCCGCAAGCGGAAGTGGATGCGGTTGATTTATCTGTGGATGCGTTAAATGTGGCGGAAATCAATATTGAGCGATATCAACTCGCCCATCGCGTAATCCCGATACAATCAGATTTATTTCGCCAATTGCCACAGGATCATTATGATCTTATCGTGACCAATCCGCCGTATGTAGATGCGGAAGACTTAGCAGAGATGCCGGAAGAATTCCATCACGAACCGGAAATAGCGCTCGGATCCGGTGCCGACGGATTATACGCCACTAAACAAATTTTACTATATGCCGCCGATTATCTTAACGACAATGGCGTGTTAGTATGCGAAGTCGGGAACAGCATGGTGCACCTCGTCGAACAATTGCCAACGGTTCCGTTTCGCTGGGTTGAATTAAAAAATGGTGGCTTAGGCGTTTTTGCACTCACCAAAGCGGAATTACTACAATCGCAAGCCGAAATTAAACGCCTCGTTGAACAAGCATAGAACAAACATAGAATAAGCCTAAAAACCCATCATTTTTTCACCGCACTTTGTCTCAACTTCCCACAAAGTGCGGTTATTTTTGCCTTAATTTTGTGCAAGATGTATAAATAATCTTCTTTCAAAAGCTCCCCTTCTATTTTTTAATTTACATCATTTTTTTTCTATATTATATTACGCTACATCCACAACGGAGGAATGGTCGAGTGGTTGAAGGCACCGGTCTTGAAAACCGGCGAGGGTTTACGCCCTCCGTGAGTTCGAATCTCACTTCCTCCGCCATTTTTCTATGAAGTTGTAAGTTTACGATCTCAAGAATTAGTAAGCTGCAACTTTTTTGTTTTCTACAATTTCTTTCAATGCTTCATTTTTCAACGCTCATTTTTGATGTATCTCACCCTACCCCCTAAGAGTGACCAAAGTTTGACTTGATTTGCATAGCTTAAACAATCTGTTGTAATTTAAGAAAATATACAGCGTAATTTGTGTGGCATAACGAAAAATGGCCGCATATTGAAGTATAAAATTTGTAGATAATACATTGACTTTTACCCATCTAACCGCTACTTTATAATCTGTTTTTTGTTAAACTTACACAGGAGCTTTTATGGAATCTCGTATTATTGTTGATGCAGGCAGAGAGTCGGTTTTGGCAACCAATAAAGTGTTGCGTAATACATACTTTTTACTGGCATTAACCTTAACTTTTTCGGCGATCGTTGCGTTTGCCGCCATGAGTTTAAATTTACCTCGCTTGCATTTTGTCGTGTTACTAGTCGGATTTTACGGGTTGTTATTTTTAAATAATGCGTTAGCAAATAGCGGTTGGGGGATTTTATCCACCTTCGCATTAACCGGATTTTTGGGTTATTCTCTCGGTCCAATTTTAAGTCATTACGTGGGAGCCGGATTAGGTGATTTAGTGGTGCTCGCGCTTGCCGGTACCGCTGCGGTCTTTTTCGCTTGCTCGGCTTATGTGTTAACCACGAAAAAAGATATGTCTTTCTTATCCGGCATGATGTTTGCACTTTTTGTGGTTCTACTTGTCGGCATGGTGGCAAGTTTCTTCTTTAATACACCGGCGCTTTATGTGGCGATCAGCGCATTATTTATCATATTTTCTACTATGGGGATTTTATATGAAACCAGCAATATCGTTCATGGCGGAGAAACAAACTATATTCGTGCAACCGTAAGTTTATACGTTTCACTCTACAATTTATTTATCAGCCTATTGAATTTATTAGGTATTTTAAATAACAACGACTAATTTATGCAGTCTCAATGAAACACCCCGTTTTGGGGTGTTTTTGATCGGAGGGTATTGTTTTTTATGTTAATCGTTAATAATATAACGCTTGAAACCGACGCAACCGGTTATTTGGCAGATATGTCGCTGTGGAATGAAGATGTGGCAAAAGCTATTGCGCAGCAAGAAAATATTGTGCTAACCGAGGCGCATTGGGAAGTGATTTATTTCGTGCGCCAGTTCTACCAAGAATACCACACCTCTCCCGCCATTCGGATGTTAGTAAAATCGCTGGCAGAAAAATTAGGAGCGGAAAAAGGCAATAGTCGTTATCTGCAACGTCTTTTTCCTGAAGGTCCGGCAAAACAAGCCACCAAACTCGCGGGACTACCGAAACCGGCAAAATGCCTTTAAGCCGCTTAATCTTCATCAATCTTTAGCGTTGCACAGAAAAATCATCAAAAACCGCTTGTCCAACATAATCTTGCATAATGACCTGTTTGACATCGGCGGTTTTTGGTCCCTGCTGTAGCCAATGATATAAGGCATCTATTTGTGAATCCTCTCCCATGGCAATCACTTCGACGCTACCGTCTTGTCGATTTCGAACCATGCCACATAACGCTAATTCATTGGCTTGTTTCCACGTAAAATAACGAAAACCGACGCCCTGTACCCGACCATAGATCAAAAAATGTTTTTTTAACATCATCACCCACATTATCCTTCAATTTATTGCTAAATTTAAAAAATTTTTTAAAGAAAATGCACTTTTCTATTTTCATTCTCTTTGAATTGGAATAGGATAGCAATCATTCCTTTGAGAATAAACCCATTTAATTATTTGTAAAGATTGTATCTAGATAAAGGAGCAATTATGAAATTCCGTTCTGCTGCATTGGCGACTACCGCCCTATTAATGAGTACAGCCAGCTTTGCAGGTGTTGTAACCAGTTCAACTAATATTGAATTTTTAGCGATTGATGGAAAAAAACCGGCAACTTCTCTTTTAAAATCAACCAATTCTTTCAATGTAAACGATTCACAAATGCACCAAGTTGTAGTGAGAGTGAGTGAAATTATCCGTGCAGGCTCCGACCGCGAATTATTCGAATCTGCTCCAATTATTATCTCTTTCCAAGGTTCCCAAGAAGATGTGGTGATTTCTGCACCGCGTATTGAAGACGAGCGTGACGCAAAAAATTTCAAAAAAAATCCAACAATTTCAGTAAAAACCGTTTCCGGTCGTGAAATTGCGACCAAACAAGATACCTTGGCACAGGAAGGTTTTTTGCCGGGTGTTAATCTTGTAAACACCTTATCTGATTATAATACCTCCGGCGCAGCCGCCTCGGTTTCTTCATTAGCGACGACTGCGGTTCCTGCTGCGGTAGCCGGTTTCGCAACCAAAGCAAATAAAGGAAAAGTCATCGTACAAGGTGAAAATGTGGCTGAACAACAATTGCAATATTGGTTCCAACAAGCGGATAAAGAAACTCAAGCGCGTTTCTTAGACTGGGCTAAAAAATTGAAATAATTGATGATTGCCGGTTTCGTTTTGCTATAATAAAAAGTGAGCTTAAATTGCTCACTTTTTTATTTGAGGAGGAATTATGCAAACCATCACCAGAACTCTATCCCCGCATAAAAGCATTGCTCTTGTCGCACATGATCACTGCAAACAAGATCTCATAAATTGGTGTAGAAACAACCGCACTTTACTAAGCCAACATACGTTATACGCTACCGGAACCACCGGTAATCTAATCCGGCAAGAAACGCAGCTGAAAATTGCCAATCTATTAAGCGGTCCAATGGGTGGTGATCAGCAATTAGGCGGATTAATCGCGGAAAATAAAATTGATTTGCTGATTTTCTTCTGGGATCCAATGAATGCGGTACCTCATGATCCTGATGTGAAAGCCTTAATGCGAATTGCTACGGTTTGGAATATTCCGGTAGCAATGAATATGGCAACAGCAGATTTTCTCATTAGCTCGCCTCATTTTAATCAATCTATTGATATTCGCATTCCTGATTATCAAGGTTATTTACAAGCTCGGATTAAATAGGACCACCTATGGCTCTGATTTTAAACATTTTAAATTTTATTCTCGGCGGATTTGCCACTACGCTAGGTTGGTTTTTAGCGACAATCGTCAGCGCCGTCCTGATCGTCACTCTGCCTTACAGCCGAAGCTGCTGGGAAATCACCAAAATGTCATTTGTGCCTTTTGGCAATGATATTATTCATGTGAAATATCTTGAACCGAAAAGCGCTACATTAAATACATTAGGTAGCGTATTTAACGTGGTTTGGTTTATTTTATTCGGTTGGTGGTTGTGCATTTTCCATATTATCGCCGGTATTTCGCAATGTATCACCATTATCGGCATTCCCGTCGGTTTAGCCAATTTTAAACTCGCCGGTATTTCCTTATTTCCGGTTGGACAACGTGTCGTCTCCAAAGAATTAGCTCAACTAGCTCGTCAACGAGCGGCACAACAACAATTTTACGATCATTAATATGAATAATTGGTTCAATGCGAAAGTTATTGCGGCAATTCCTATTTTTATCGCGGTAAACCTTGCCGCAATAACAGTTTGGGTATTAGGCATCTCGCAACAGAGTATGCCATTAGTGTTAGGTATCATTGCCGGCGGCTTGGTAGATCTTGATAATCGTCTTACCGGGCGTTTAAAAAATATTTTTTATACCCTAATCGCCTTTTCTATTTCCTCCCTTTGCGTCCAATTAACCTTAGGCAAAGGGCTGGAATTTACCCTGTTAATGACAGTGATAACCTTTGTATTTACCCTCGTCGGTGCAGTAGGACTGCGTTATAGAACCATTTCATTCGGTACGCTAGTGGTCGCGGTCTATACCACCTTAACCTATCTCCCCGACACCCTATGGTATCTCAATCCGCTTCTCATTCTATGCGGAACCTTGCTCTACAGCAGTATTACCGTTATCGTTTATTTGTTTTTCCCTAACCGTCCGGTACAGGAAAATATGGCAAAATCCTTTGTCGCGCTTGCTGAATATCTGGAAGCTAAAGCCGCATTTTTCGATCCTGACGATATTGAGCAACTAGCAAACAAGCAAGTCATCCTTGCCATGAAAAACAGTACGTTAATCGACGCCTTTAATGCTTGTCGAACTGCCTTGTTTTATCGAATTCGGGGGCAAAATCGCCATGCCCGAACCACCAAAATGCTTAAATTTTACTTTTCGGCACAAGATATTCACGAGCGCGTAAATTCCAGCTATTTCAATTACTTTGAATTAGCGCAACAGCTTAAAAACAGCGATCTGATTTTCCGTATTCAGCGCTTACTTGAGCTGCAAGCGCAAGCCTGTCGTGATGTGGCGCAAAGTTTACGCCAAAATAAAACTTATAATTACAATGTACGCTTAGAAAAAGCCATTCTCGGTATCAATCAATCCCTTGAAATTCATGCCAAAAATTATTCAGATGCCAATGACAAGCGTTTATTTGCATTGAAAACTTTAATTGATAATTTACAAGGTGTAGATTGGCAATTGCGCCATCTGGAACAAGCACAATCGGTACAAGAAGAAAATTCGGAAAAAGCCAAAATTCATAATGAACAAATTACCGGTTTAAAAAATATTTGGCTGGCTATTCATAGCCACCTCAATTTCAATTCCCAATTGTTCCGCCATGCAATACGACTTTCCATTGTGGTATTTATCAGCTGTATTATTGTTGAGTATTTCCAATTGGATCGTGGCTATTGGATATTATTAACTGCCATTTTTGTCTGTCAGCCCAACTATTCCGCCACCAAAAAACGCTTAAAACAGCGCATTATTGGCACCATACTCGGCGTCATTATCGGTTCCCTACTGCCTTATATTCAACCGACTTTAGCGTTGCAACTGGGATTAATTGTAGTCACCAGTACCCTATTTTTCTTTTTCCGCAGTAACAATTACAGTTACTCCACCTTTTTCATCACATTACAAGTTTTAATCAGTTTTAACGTAATGGGATTTGATATTCACACCGCAACTTTCTCGCGCCTACTGGATACTCTTATCGGCGCCTTGATCGCCTGGTTTGCCGTCTCTTATTTATGGCCGGATTGGCGTTATTTACAATTGGATAAAGTAATCCGCCAAGCAATAAAAAGTGATGCGAAATATTTGCTTTACGTCATCAGTCAATTGCAATTCGGCAAAGGCGATCTCTTGAAATATCGCATTGCCCGTCGCAACGCCCACGACTGCGCCGCCACACTGAGTACAACACTTGCCGACATGAGCAGTGAACCACAAAAATACAAAGCCCATTTACAGGAAGGATTTGAGCTGTTAAAAATTAACTATTCTCTGCTTAGTTATATTTCAGCCCTTGGTGCCTACCGCAAAAACCTCAAACGCACCACACAAACCATCAGTTTTCTGGCGGAATTCTATCCTATTGCGAAAAAAATGATTTATGTGCTGGAACATATCGACAGTCTCACACCGAAGATATTTAACAAGCTCCTGCTCAACATAGAACTATCGCTCAAGCAGTTAAGTGATGATCAAGTGATCAATTGCACACAAACCGAATTCAGTATTCCGGTGCAACAACTCAACTTGATTTACCAAATTCTGCCACAACTTCATAGTATATTTTATCACCATCCGAAGATAACCTCACTTACTGCCAATGAAGTATAAAAAAGAAAAATAGCACAAAAAAAGTGCGGTTAAAATGACCGCACTTTTCCCATTGTATTCCGAAATTACAAATCAAAATCGCCGAAATCATTGGTATCCACTTTCGAATCAATTTGCCCCACCAAATAGGAACTGACTTCCACTTCTTGCGGTGCCACCTGTACATTATCAGACACAAGCCAAGCATTAATCCACGGAATCGGATTGGAACGCGTCTGGAACGGTAACGGTAATCCCACCGCTTGCATCCGAATATTGGTAATATATTCAACATATTGCACCAAAATATCGCGATTTAAACCAATCATAGAACCGTCTTTAAACAAATAATCTGCCCATTCTTTTTCTTGTTCAGCCGCCGCGACAAATAACTCATAGGCTTCTTGTTTACATTCTTCCGCAATTTCCGCCATTTCCGGATCATCTTGTCCGGCAGCCATAATGTTCAAAATATGCTGTGTACCGGTTAAATGTAAAGATTCATCACGGGCAATAAATTTGATGATTTTAGCATTCCCTTCCATTAATCGGCGCTCGGCAAACGCAAAAGAACACGCAAAAGACACATAGAAACGAATTGCTTCTAACGCATTGACGCTCATCAAACATAAATACAATTGTTTTTTTAAATGACGTAAGGTCACCACGCATTCTTTGCCATCCACCGTATAAGTGCCTTCGCCATACAATCCGTATAACTGGCTGTCGCGAATTAAATCATCATAATAAGCAGAAATATCGCGCGCCCGTTTAATGATTTCTTTATTGGTCACAATATCATCAAATACTACAGAAGGATCGTTAACAATATTGCGGATAATATGAGTATAAGAACGCGAATGGATCGTTTCAGAAAATGTCCAAGTTTCAATCCAAGTTTCCAATTCCGGAATAGAAACCAGAGGTAATAACGCCACATTTGGGCTGCGACCTTGGATGGAATCCAACAACGTTTGATATTTTAAATTACTGATAAAAATATGTTTTTCATGTTCCGGCAAAGCCTGATAATCAATGCGATCTTGCGACACGTCCACTTCTTCCGGACGCCAGAAAAAAGATAATTGTTTTTCGATTAATTTTTCAAAGGTTTCGTATTTTTGTTGATCATAACGAGCGACGTTCACATTTTGTCCAAAGAACATGGGTTCTTTTAATTGATCATTTTTAGCTTGAGAAAACGTAGTATATGCCATATATCCTCACAATAAAGAGATTTGTGCCTTATTCTACCTTAAGTTCAACGAAATGCTAAATCGTTTTTCTTTCCCTAAAAGGGCGGTCAATTTTGGATGGATTTTATTGACCAGCCAAAACGTGCTAATAATTGCTGCCATTGTTGGTCAAGTGGCGCAACAATTTCAAGGCGTTGCAGCGTAACCGGATGAAAAATAGTCAATTTTTCACAATGCAACATCAAGCGATTGACGCCAATATGCTCGGTTAAGGCGCGATTTTGATGCAAATCGCCATATTGTGTATCGCCTAAAATCGGATGAAAAATATGCTTCATATGGCGACGCAATTGGTGTTTACGTCCTGTCCGGGGAATTAATCTGATCAAGGAATAACGACTAGTTTGATAACGTCCTACCGCATAAGGCATTTCTGCGGTATCCAATCCGACATAATCGGTCAGCGCTTCTTGAGGCGCTTTGTCTTGACGAGAAAATTTATCAGCAATTTTATCCAATTGAATTTTCAGCGGATAATCAATCTGCGCCGCACCATGAACATAGCCGCGCACCACCGCCAAATAAGATTTTTCTACCGATTTTTGCTCAAATTGCCGACAAAGCAAATTCGCACATTCGCTATTCAAGGCAAACAACAATACACCGGAAGTCGGGCGATCCAGACGGTGAATGGGATAAACCAACTGCCCCAACTGATCGCGCAAAGTTTGCATGACAAATTGCCTCTCGCCTGAATCCAGCCAACTGCGATGCACCAACATACCCGCCGGCTTATTGACCGCCACAAGATGCTCGTCTTGATAAAGAATATCCAGTAACATTATTGCTGCTGACAAATTTTTTCAATTTCACTGAGCGGCTGCAAAAGGCGCGGTAAATCGTCCAATTCTTTCAGTGCTTCTTCAATATAAGGCACAATGGCAATCTTCGCCGGCAACGGTAAATCGCTTTCCAATAAAGCATACATTCGAGGAATAAACACCCATTGTAACCATTCACTTGCGCTCATGGTATCCATAGAAAAAGGCTCGTTACTTAAAAATGCTGACTCTACCGGCGGCATGGTTTGCCATAATTCCAATTCTTGCATCACCTTTTGCAACGCCGCTAAATGCAATTTTGTTTGCTCTTTCATAAAAATTCCTAAATTATCGGACATTCCCCATAAACTATTTGTATATTTTATGAAATTTGGCTATGTTTATCCACTCTATGATTAACAGCAAATAGTATCCTATGTATATTATCGACGTATTTTTTCGCTATCATACCGATTGCGCGCTTGAACAAGGACGCTATCTGATCAATCAAATTATCGATCAATGGCGCTATAACGGACAAATTATCGGCAGAGAAATTCCGCTTTATCTTGCAGAACAAGAAAAACAACTCGGTTTTGCCGCTCGCGTCATTTGTCCGCAACAACACAGTTTATTACCGGAATTAAATAATATAGAAGTTGATCGCGCTTTGGAAAAAGCAAAAAGTGCGGGGATTTTTTTCGATAATTTTCAAGTGGTTGCCGACGATCTCAATTCCGACTCCACTTGTCAGAAAACTCCCCGATGGCAATTACTTTATACCACCCATTTGCATTCTTGCTCTCCGTTACACAGCGGCGACGATTTTGCGCCAATTCCGTTATATCAATCCCTAAAAAAAGCACCGCATTTAAGTATGGATGTGATCAAATGGCAAGAAAATTGGCAAGCCTGTGATCAATTGCAAATGAACGGATCAGCACTTGAACAGCACGCCTTACAACAAATTTCCGCTATCGATAGCACCCTCACCAAACACGGACGTTATTTAGCACAAGATATCGAACACCACACCGGCATACCGACCTATTACTATCTTTACCGCGTTGGCGGCGAAAGTTTAACCACAGAACAACAACGCCACTGCCCAAATTGCCAACAGGAATGGAAACTCACAGAGCCGCTATTTGATCTGTTTTATTTTAAATGCGATCATTGTCGCCTCATATCGAATTTATCTTGGAATTGGTTATAAGAATTAAGTCATTTCCTCTAATGAGAAAATGACTTAATAAAGTAATAAATTATACAATCATTGGCGCCCACACGAACCCAAAAATCAACGCGCTAATAATGCCTAAGGTTGCCGGTAACATAAAGGGATGATCCACTAAATATTTCCCAGCTCTGGTTGAACCCGTCGTATCAATTTCCATCGCGGCAAGTGATGTTGGGTATGTTGGCAAAAGAAAGATTCCCGTTACAGCAATAAATGATGCTAAAATTGCCCAATGAGGAACAGCTAAACCAACCGCTAATGGAATAATCAGTGGCGCAGTTGATCCTTGTGAATATAATAATGCACAAGTAAAAAACAATACCGCAGCCAATAGCATTGGATATTGGGTCAATATATCCCCCGCAACCGCTTTAATACCAACTAAATGCGCGTCAACAAAAGTTGTTCCCAAGGTAACGATACCAAGAATAATTGCAATTGATGTCATTCCTGAACGAAATATGGAACTTGTGGTAATAGAATCCGGTGTAATTTTACCGCACAACATCATTAAGCAAGATGCACTAAGCATGCATACTATAATAATATTTCTTGTACTTATTGTTTTTCCATCTTGATATATAGGTCGTAGATCCGGAAATGCGGCAAGTAATACAATAACCAAAACGGATAGTAAGAAGAATAATACTGAATACTTAGCAGAAGGAGAAATTTCTGCCATTTTGGTCGCCTCTTTTGAAACTAATCCATCTTGCAAGCGTTGAAGGTAAACTTTGTCATCTTGCAATTCACAACCTTGTTTTGAAGATACAAATGCAGCAATCATTGAAGCTACAAAAGAAGCAGGTAAACAAACTGCCATTACCTGTAGAAATGTCACACCATTTCCTTCCATTGTCGCTAACATTGCAGCCATTGCAGCACTAATAGGAGAACCCGCAACCGCAAATTGTGATGCTACGACAGAACCGGCAAGCGCTCTGGATGGACGAACTCCTGATTCTCTTGCAACCTCCGCAATAATAGGTAATGTAGAAAATACAACAAACCCAGTACCTGTTACAATCGTCATTAACCACGTAACAGCAGGCGCAATAAAATTAATATATTTAGGATTTTTACGCATTAATTTTGCAGCATATTGAATTAATAATGCCATTCCTCCGCTTGCCTGCAAAGTAGCTGCAGCTAATACGACTGTCATAATAATTAATATTACATCAATGGGAATACTACCGACCGGCAATCCCAATACTAATGTAAGAAAAAAGAGTCCTACTCCGCCAAATAATCCAATGCCTATACCGCCTGTTCGAATACCTAAAAAAATACATATCAGAACAATCAAACTTTCCACCCAAATCATAATATGCCTCCTATTTCAAAATGAAAACCTAATGAGTGTTGTACCAATCAATCGCTGCCTGCACTAAAACTTGTGTTGAATCAATATATAAATTAGGATTGTTCTTTAGTTCATCAGCTAAAACTATCGGCACTTCAGTGCATCCTAAAATAATTAATTCTGCCCCTTGTTTAATTAATTCATCCCGTTGTGCTAACATCAATTCTGTGGCAAGTTTTAAATTCCCTCCTTTTAAAGAATAAATACTTTCC
Organism: Actinobacillus seminis; assembly: GCF_002263215.1. Lineage (GTDB taxonomy): Bacteria > Pseudomonadota > Gammaproteobacteria > Enterobacterales > Pasteurellaceae > Actinobacillus_B > Actinobacillus_B seminis. The sequence goes on along the minus strand of NZ_NLFK01000013.1, from coordinate 7,659 downwards.
ATAACTTTTTTTTGTCCCTGTATTGTCGGTCTAATAAATGTCAATCCATGTTCTTCTAATTTATTTTTATAAAGGTTAGTCGCTAATGTTGCATCAGTTGCAAGTAAGCCTATCCGTTGCATTCTTGTATTAAGTACAGCGTCAACGACCGCATCAATCATACTGAGCATCTCAATATTGGTTCGTTTCTTTAAATCTGAAAACCAATAATGTGCAGTATTACAAGCAATAATGATGCACGTTGCCCCCGCCACCTGTAACCCTTTCACATATTTTTCCATGAACGGTTTTGGATTTTCTCCATTACTTAAAATTGAAGCGCTACGATCGGGAATATCCGGAATTGATGAAATAAGTAAGGGAATATGATCTTGATCCTTTTTGGCAGGAGTCAATTGAATAAATTTTTGAAACATATCAGCAGTTGCTGCAGGGCCCATTCCCCCTAAAATACCAATAACATTTTTCATAAATAATTTCTCCATACTTGTCAGACACATAAAGGTTTTATCAATGGATATGAAAAAAATGAAATGCAATAAATAGTGAGGCTATGAAAAAACAGAAATAGATAAAAAATGCTCTTGTTTTTTTTTTTTTTTCCTATCCCCTGTGTGCCTTGCCTCCACGACTAATTTAAAATTAATAATAAAATCAATTAACTATAAAGTTGTAATTATTTTTAATAATACGATTTATGAAAATGGTATGCAAAATTTGCATAAAAAGGAAACAATGAAAAATATAGAAACAAAATGGCTGGAAGATTTTATTACATTAGAAGAATGTAGAAATTTTTCACAAGCTGCTGAAATAAGAAACCTATCTCAATCCGCCTTTAGTCGAAGAATATCGGCATTAGAAGAAAGTTTAGGGGTAAAATTATTTAACCGTTCGATTATACCATTGCAGCTAACGGAAGAAGGACGATTATTTCATGCTCAAACAAGAAATCTATTACAACAGCTACAAGCAAACTTAGATGAATTGCTTAGACAAAGCCACGGATTACCTAATATAAAAGTAGCTGCAGCACATTCTTTATCGCTATCTATTCTGCCTCATATTATTAAGTCATCCTCTTCTCATGGAGAACTCATCTATGCAGTTGAAGCAATTGATGTGGATCAAACTGTTACCACGTTAATAGAAGGGAAAAGTGATTTTATTTTTTCTTTTTATGATGAACTTTTAATGCAAGAACCATTTCAATCAATTGAAATATTAAAAACGTAAAATTTATCCTGTTTCTGCGGTAGATGAATTCGGAAACCCTGTGTTTAATTTAAAAATGGAAAATATTCCTTTGTTAAACTACACGCCAAATTCTTATATGGGAAGATTAGTTAATCGAAAATTAGCTAATTGTAACATTTTAAAAACAAAAACAATTTTTCTTTCTTCTATGTCGGAATTACTAAAAAATATTACGTTGAGTAAACAAGGAATTGCATGGTTACCGGAATATTCTATCTCGGAAGAAATAAAACGAGGTCAATTAAAAATACTTGACCAACATGACTTAGTTATACCGATTAATGCTTATATTTATAGAATGAATACACGTTTAAATAACCATGCCGAATATTTTTGGCATCTCATCAAAGATACGATAAAAGTTAAATATTAAGGAAAGCCCATGCATTATTATGACCAAAGTTTGCAATCATTACCCCTCGGAAAACAAACAAAATATGCGGAAAATTATGACCGCACTTTATTGCAACCCGTACCGCGTTCGTTAAATCGCGACAGTTTAGGTATTACTGCACAGCAACCTTTTACCATTGGCGCGGATATTTGGACGGCCTATGAGATTTCGTGGCTGAATACCAAAGGCGTGCCGCAAGTGGCAATTGCTGATGTGGAAATTGATTGTGCCAGCCTAAATTTGATTGAATCGAAAAGTTTTAAACTTTACCTCAATAGTTTCAACCAAAGCAAATTTATCTCATTCGACGAAGTTTGCCACATTTTGCAGCAAGATTTACAACAATGCGCGCAAGGAGAGGTCAAAGTGCGGTTAAATTCTTTAGCGAATTATCACTGCACACCGATCGCCTCTTTTGTCGGCGATTGCATTGATGAACAGAATATTGAAATCGTCGATTACCAATTTAATCCGCAATTATTGCAACATTGTACCGGCGAAAATCCGGTGGATGAAGTACTGGTCAGCCATTTATTGAAATCCAATTGCCTTATCACACAGCAACCTGATTGGGGCAGTGTACAAATTCATTACGTAGGAAAACAAATTGATCGTGAAAAATTATTGCGCTATCTTATTTCTTATCGACAGCATAATGAGTTTCACGAACAATGCGTCGAGCGAATTTTTTGTGATTTGATGCAATTTGCCAAACCGGAAAAACTCACCGTCTATGCGCGTTATACGCGGCGCGGCGGGTTGGATATTAATCCGTTTCGTTCCAATTTTGAGCCAATTCCGTTAAATCAACGTTTAGCTCGTCAATAAGGAGTCTTTATGAGTCATATTCACTATGTCAATCCAAAAGGAAGCATGGATCAACTTTCGCATTTGGAAGTGGAACAATTGGCGAAAAAAGCGCGGTCGAAATTATATACGTTATATCGCAATTGTTCTTTAGCGGTACTCAATTCCGGCGCGGTAACGGATGATAGTCGCGCATTGTTAAATCAATATCCTGATTTTGATATTAATTTGCTTGCGCGAGAACGTGGCGTAGCATTAGAGCTACACAATCCGCCACAAACTGCGTTTGTGGATGATAGAATGATTGCTAACATTCAATATCATTTGTTTGCTGTGTTGCGTGATATTTTATTTGTCAACGTACTCAACCAGCGTATTAATCCCTGCGATATTCAAGACAGCAAACATATCACCAACCAAGTATTTGCGATTTTACGTAATGCCAAAGCGCTGATTGTAGGCGAACATCCAAATCTTGTAGTGTGCTGGGGCGGGCATTCCATCAACCAAATTGAATACCAATATTGTCGTGCAGTCGGGCTAGAATTAGGCTTGCGTGAACTCAATATTATTACCGGCTGCGGCCCCGGCGTCATGGAAGCGCCAATGAAAGGCGCCGCTGTCGGTCATGCCAATCAACGTTATAAAAATAGCCGCTTTATCGGAATTACCGAACCCTCTATTATTGCCTCCGAACCGCCAAACCCGATTGTGAATGAGCTTATCATCATGCCGGATATTGAAAAACGGTTGGAAGCCTTTGTGCGCATGGGACATGCTATCGTGATTTTCCCGGGTGGACCGGGAACATTTGAAGAATTACTTTATATTTTAGGAATCAAACTTAACCCGCAAAATAAAGCACAAACGTTACCTCTTATTTTGACCGGTCCAAAAGAAAGTGCTGATTATTTTGCAACTATTGATCGGTTTATCGGTGAAACCTTGGGCGAAGAAGCGCAAGCGTTATATGAGATTATCATTGATAATCCGGTTAAAGTGGCGCGCCGCGTGAAATCAGCAATGCAAGTCATTCGCGAAACACGCTATGAAAAAGGGAATTCTTACGGGTTTAACTGGTCATTAAAAATCGATCCGGAATTTCAAATACCATTTATCCCAACCCATCAAAATATGACGGAATTGGATTTGCATTTAAATCAATCAAAAGTGTCTCTCGCGGCGAATTTACGTCGGGTTTTCTCCGGTATTGTCGCGGGAAATATCAAACCTGAAACCCAAGATGAAATAGAAGAATTGGGTAAATTCCAATTACAAGGCGATCCGGAATTAATGGAAAAAGTCGATCGTGTACTGCAAGACTTTATCGAGCAACACCGGATGAAATTGCCGGGTGGCGATGCCTATGAACCTTGCTATGAAATCTTAAAATAAGAAGCTAAAAAAGGACACCAAGCGGTGTCCTAATTTATCTAAACTTTAAAAAATTAAAGTACAGATTTTGCTTTTTCAACTAAAGCAGCAAAAGCAACTTTGTCGAATACTGCAATATCAGCTAAAATCTTACGATCGATTTCAACAGAAGCTTTTTTCAAGCCATTGATGAATTTGCTGTAAGACAAACCGTTTTGACGAGCCGCTGCGTTAATACGAGCAATCCATAATTGACGGAATTGACGTTTACGTTGACGACGGTCACGGTAAGCATATTGACCAGCTTTAATTACAGCTTGGAACGCAACGCGATAAACACGTGAACGCGCACCATAATAACCTTTAGCAGCCTTAAGAACTTTCTTATGGCGTGCTCTTGCAATAACACCACGTTTTACACGAGCCATTATCTAATCTCCTATGTCTATTTAATGAACTAAAAATTAACTTAACGTACGCTGTGCTTATGCATATGGCAAGCACGCTACAACTAAAACTTGGTCAGCTTTCGCAACCATAGATTTATGACGTAGATGACGTTTACGTTTAGTGGTTTTCTTAGTTAAAATATGACGTAAGTGAGATTGTTTACGTTTGAAACCGCCGGAAGCGGTTTTCTTGAAACGCTTCGCAGCACCACGTACTGTTTTAATTTTAGGCATTGTTTTATAAACTCCGCATTGTTTAAGTTAATAACCAATAATTAGGCGAATAAAAGTGCGGTCAAAAATACAACTATTCTCACCGCACTTTTGTTACTTGAAATGCACTAATTATTTCTTTTTAGGGGCAAGTACCATAACAGCTTGTCGACCTTCCAGTTTACCCGGAGCGGATTCCACAACAGAAATCTCGGCAAGATCATTTTTAACACGCTCCAACACGTCCAAACCGATATCTTGGTGAGCCATTTCGCGTCCGCGGAAACGAACGGTAATTTTGGCTTTATCCCCATCTTCTAAAAAGCGAATCAGGCTGCGTAGTTTTACCTGATAGTCGCCCTCGTCTGTACCCGGACGGAATTTAATTTCCTTCACTTGTACAACTTTCTGCTTTTTCTTCTGCTCTTTTGCCGCTTTTCCTTTTTCATAGAGGAATTTACCGTAATTCATGATACGACACACCGGTGGCTCGGCATTAGGGCTAATTTCAACAAGATCTAATTCCAGTGATTCCGCTTTTTCTAAAGCTTCCTGAATACTTACAATGCCCGCCTGTTTACCCTCTTGGTCAATCAAACGAATTTCTTTCACTCGAATTTCATCATTGATACGATTCGGGCGATTTACAGCCGGTGCTTTTTTTACGGTTTTAATAATTTATTCCTCTTATTACTTTTCAGACAATCAAACTGCATTAGCAGAAGACCATAATTTTTTTCGCGCCATTTTACAGCACAACGCACGAATTCTATAGGATTTTCAATTCGGTTGCAAGTAGGATTTGCGCTTACTTGTGTCGCCGAATTTAGTTTTGCGGATGTCTTGCAGCCACTTCAGATAGTAAGGTTTGCAATTCACCTTGCTGAAACATTTCAAGCACAATGTCGCAGCCTCCAACTAATTCACCCTCTACCCATAATTGTGGGAATGTCGGCCAATTCGCATACCTCGGCAACTCCGCACGAATATCCGGATATTGCAAAATATCCACATAACCAAAAGGTACATTGCAGTTGATAAGTGCTTCTACTGCCCGTGCTGAAAATCCGCAAGAAGGAAATTTCGGCGAACCTTTCATATAAAGAAGAATCGGATTTTCACTAATTTGTTTTTAATTTTATCTAAAGTTTCCATAATCATCCTTAACTGTTTGAATAACAAAATAGGTGCATTGTATCATAACCAAAAGAAACGATAAATAACCTACTTTAAATATCAACTATTACCAACTTCCGCCGGCGCCACCGCCACCAAAGCCACCGCCACCAAAGCCACTACCGCCAGCTCCGTCACCAAATCCGCCACCGAATCCCCCAAAGCCACTGCGGCCACGACGAGATAAGCTGGATTGACGAATTAAATTTTCCATTTGATGGCGATTGCTCGGGCTAATATAAGGTTTTTTACGCCAACTCAGTTCACCGAAAATTACAAAAAATACAAACAAGCAAACCATGACAAAAGGAATATAACTTCCCCAGTCATTTTCTTCCTGTTGGTAAGGATCAAATTCGCCTTTGCTGGCAGCAATAATGTAATCTAATCCGTGGCTAATACCTTGTGCATAGTGATTTTGTTTAAATTGTGGCGTGATTACTTGACGAATAATTTGCGATAAAAAAGCATCCGGCAATTCGCCTTCCAGCCCTTGACCGGTAGCAATAAAAATTTTTCGATCATTGACCGCTACCAGCATCAACACACCATTATTTAACTGCTTGCGCCCAATCCCCCATTTATCCCCGAGTTCAAAGGCATATTGCGAAATGTCATATTCTTCCGTAGAAGGAATCAACACAACCGCAATCTGCGAGCTGGTTTCTTTTGAATAGGCAATTAATTTATTTTCTAATTGCTGCTTTTCATTGCCGGTTAATGTACGAGTATAATCATTAACATACTGAAACGGCGTTGGCGAAGCGGGAAAAGAAACCGCCATCAGGAGCGAACTGAAAAAAAGTGCGAAAAAAATGACCGCACTCTTTAATATTTTAGTCATTGATAATCACCTCATTTTCCAATTCGTTCATGTCATCCGCTTGAATTGGGAAATATTTCGTTAACTCCTCACCAATTTGCTCAATAACCTCAACAATACCGGCGGTATAATCAGCTCGTTTGAAATAGGCCATCATCAAATCACATTGCTCACGCCAAAAACCTTCGCCGACGTACCGGTGAATACCTTGATCGCCAATAATGGCGCACTGATGATCTTTGAATGCAATATAAATCAATACGCCATTACGCGCTTTAGTGGTATCCATTTTTAGTTCGTTAAAAACCTGCAACGCGCGATTGAGGGAAGAATATTTCTCCTCATGTGAGAGATGGCGTTCAATATAAACGCGTAATTCCGCTGACGTTTGTTGCTCAAGGCGACTGATTGCCACCTCAATTTGTGCTTTATTAAATGGAATTCGTGAAAATAAAGGCATATTTGATCGCACTTTAGTTAAAATTCACCACAGGCGCATTCTCTGCACCGGCTGCAGATTTGAAATAAGGTTTATCTTTAAAACCAAAAATCAGAGCTGCCAATTTGGTTGGGAAAGTACGCACTTTTTGATTATAAATACGAGCGGCATCATTAAACTTATTGCGCGCAACATTGATACGGTTTTCTGTGCCTTCAAGTTGTGCTTGAAGATTTATGAAACCTTCGTGTGCTTTTAATTCCGGATATTTTTCCACTGTGACCAATAAACGAGATAAGGCGGAACCAACGGAATTTTGATTTTGTTGGAATTCAACCAATTGGGTTTCCGTCATATTTGCCGGATCGATTTTTGTTTGCGTCGCTTTGGAGCGCGCTTCAATCACTTGTGTCAATGTCTCTTTTTCAAAATTCGCTTGACCTTTGACCGTATTCACTAAATTTGGAATAAGATCTGCACGACGTTGATAACTGGATTCTACATTCGCCCATACCGAATCAATCTCTTCTTCCGCTTTCACCAAGCCATTGTAGCCGGTCATCAGCGTAAATCCGGCGATCACAGCGATAATAATAACAACTAACCATTTTTTCATTTTGAGTTCCTTATTCAAAAAAGTGATATTCAAATAGACAAAAGACCCAAGCACGAATGCCTAGGTCTTTTTATATTATCACATAGTGAGATAAACAAATTTAATTATTTG
>NZ_NLFK01000012.1 GCF_002263215.1 Actinobacillus seminis | reverse complement strand
ATACTTTTAAATCATTTACTTGATAATTTTTAAATTATTAAATCTTATATGTTAATTACTTTTTTCACTTTTGTGATCTGATACACATTAACTAATAATCTAAATTGAAAAACGAAATATCGTAATTGAAGGCATTTCTAGTTTTCGTCATTATGCTATGGATTTCAGTATTTACTACTTAGAGGAGAATGAACGATGTCCAACTACTTCGACAAAATCGCGAAAGTGCAATATGAAGGTATAAATTCAACTAATCCGTTTGCGTTTAAACATTACAATCCACAAGAAGTGATTTTAGGTAAAACCATGGAAGAACATCTGCGTTTAGCAGTATGTTATTGGCATACTTTTTGTTGGGAAGGCAATGATATGTTTGGGGTCGGATCGCTTAACCGTAGCTGGCAAAAAGTCTCCAATCCGTTAGAGGCGGCAAAACAAAAAGCGGAAATTGCCTTTGAATTCTTGCAAAAATTAGGCGTACCAAAGTTAAACCGAAATTCACATTCTTTCAAGAATAAAGGAAAGTTTTTCGGTTAATTCCATTATATTTTCGGAGTACTCGCTTCGCTTGACTCCCAAAATTTTCTATTCCATTGATATAATTTTGTTTTATCGCAAACACCTCGGAATGATTGATTCATTCGTAATGAAATTCGCTCACATCAAGGGTATCATAGCTACGATAGGTATCCGTATAAACCCAACTGTCAGGCTTGATTTTCCTTGTAAGGAGAGGCATCATTCTGATTCGGAATTTTCTACCTCAACGGTAAACACCTTTCCTTGACGCTTTAACAAACCGAATACGGCGACTTTCCCAGCCGCACCTCGCCCTCGTTTTCCTTTACGATGACCACCAAAATAGCTTTCATTTACCTCAATTTTTTCCCTCAAAAATTTCGTGAGCTTCAATGGCTAAATGATGTTCAATGCCCAACCTGATTTTATGATAAAACAGGACTGCTGTATTGGGTTGTATACTCGGCAAATCAGCAGCAGTTCCGGCTGTTACTTCAGCAACAAAAACTCAAGGAGTTTTTCTGCAAAGAGTTCTTTAATTTACAATGGATTATCTTCATTTTTGTAGTATATCAGCTATGCTAATCTGCCACAGATCCTTTTTCAAAATACCATGAGCATACATATAGGTGTAATGGATAAAAATGTGAGCTTTTTGTCCATTACCCCTTAAAAAAGCATCGCACCTTTTGCTCACAAAGAAAGAAAAGTACGGCGTATTTTGGATTAATTTTTAACAAATGTGGTGATAATTAACTGCCAACCGCCATACCTGCTGTTATATGCAACCCGTAAAATAGCGTGCGTCCAATCAATTCGCCGGTAAATGTCAACACCACAGCAAGCAGCAATACCGCTGCATTTTTGCTTTTTACCAATAAAACAGCGGCAATGCCTAACAAACATAAACGCAACACCATCATTGGTGCGTAATCCGGAACTAATGCCGTGGCTTGTTGTACGGAGCTGTGGATTCGTCCCAAGGAAATTCCTTGATAAACTACACAAATAGCAATCAGCAACACACCAATGGCATATAATCCTTTCACCCAAGATAAGTGATAGTTTTTTGCGCTATTCGGTTCAAGCAAGGCATACCCTAATGCTAAACCGCCAACAACCACCGTGAGGTAAAAGGCTAATGGCGTTAATGGGGTGTGCCAAGTTAGTACAGTGGCGAGAAAATAGACATGTGCCATCATATACATAAATACCAAGCCGACAACGGAGGTAACAATCAGCCACAGTTTTCCTAATGCGACCGGCATTTTGTCTAAAACAGAAATCAACCAATATAAAACCGCCAGCACGAAAAATATGGCGCCGGAGGCAATTTCGTTACTCAACATAGATTCACCTACGCGATTGAGCGAATTAAACGCACGTAGCGGCGAACCTAAATGCAGAATTGAAGCAACAAAACCAAGCCCCAATAATACTAATACCACAAACATCACGCGATAAATATAGCACCGGCTTTTGTCATTTTGCGACTGCAACAACACGAAAGTAAAAACTAAAAATGCACCGACCGCACTTTGTGCCAACACGGTGAAAAAAATCAGTGGTAATTCATGTAATCCTGCGTTCATCCTACACCTCCCGCGGGTTTGCTAAAAAGCCCGTAGCGTCACCACTTGGGCGTGCATTTTTATTGGCTTTCACCACCAAATTCGGGTACGTCACTTCTGTCGGCGGTAATGGCGCAATGGATGCTTGCGTACCGTATTTTTCTCGCAATTCGTCAATTGGTGCAAAATCCAAGGCACGTAACGGGCAAGCCGTCACGCAAATCGGTTTTTGTCCCTCTTGAATGCGCGAATAACAACCGTCACATTTGGTCATGTGTCCTTTTTTCGCATCATATTGCGGTGCATCATACGGACAAGCCATGCGGCAATAGCGACATCCAATGCAGATTTCTTCATTGACAATCACAAATCCATCAGCGTTTTTGTGCATTGCACCGGTTGGACAAACCGCCACACAAGCCGGATTATCACAATGATTACAAGAAATCGACATATAATAAGCGAATACATCTTGATTCCAACAGCCATCCGCCTGCTGCACCCAATTACCGCCGGCATATTCATAAATGCGCCGAAAATTCACCTCGGTATCTAAATCTTTATAATCTTTACAAGCTAATTCACACGTTTTGCACCCCGTACAGCGCTCGGAGTCAAAATAAAAACCATATTGCTTACTCATCTTCTACTCCTTACACTTTCTCAATTTGCACTAAGTTGGAATGTTGCGGATTCCCTTTGGCAAGTGGCGACGGGCGTTGCGTAGTCAATACGTTGACACAACCTGAATGATCCACTTTGTTGCCAAACATATCCGCTTGATGCCACGCTCCTTCGCCTAATGCCACAACGCCCGGGATAATTCGCGGTGTCACTTTGGCATGAATACGTACTTCACCGCGATCATTAAAAATACGGATCATATCGCCATTTTTAATATTTCTTGGTTGTGCATCAATTGGATTAATCCACACTTCTTGCGGATTGGCGCATTTCAACACATCAACATTACCATAAGTCGAATGAGTACGTGCTTTGTAGTGGAACCCTGTGAGCTGTAAGGGGAACTTTTCCATCAACGGATCACCATAATGCTCAAAGCTATCCGCATGAATTGGCAATGGATGAATCACTTCATCTTCTTTTAATACCCATGTTTTGGCTATCTCCGCAAGGCGAGAAGAGTAAATTTCAATTTTTCCTGATGGTGTTTTTAACGGATTGGCTTCTGGATTTTCCCTAAAGTCTTTGTATGCCACATAAAAGCCCTTTGGATCGACTTTTTTGAAAATCCCTTGTTTTCTAAATTCCTCAAAGGTTGGTAATTCCGGAAGATTTGCACGGGACTGTTCATAAATATGACGTAACCATTCCTCTTGCGTTCTTCCCTCGGTGAATTTTTCTTTTACACCTAATTTCTCTGCTAAACTCGATAACATATCGTAAATATTGCGGCATTCAAAAGATGGGCTAACCACTTGATCGGCAAAAATCACATAATTCATATTAGCAACATAAGCATCTAAGGCAAAATCCATTTGTTCGGACGCAGTACAATCCGGCAATAAAATATCACTGTATTTTGCAGTGGAGGTCATGTGGTTATCAATGGTGATGATCAACTCGCATTGATCTTCATTTTGCAAGATTTCATGAGTGCGGTTAATTTCCGAATGTTGGTTAATTAAACAGTTACCCGCATAATTCCAAATCACTTTAATCGGCGCAGTTAATTTCTCCACACCACGAATACCATCAGTCAGGGCGGTCATTTCATAGGCACGGAAAATCGCATCTGTCCACAAGAACATTGGAATGCTAGCTTTTACCGGATTTTCCAAGGTTGGCATACGCACAAATGGAATAGAATAAGCGCTTTCTCTCGCTCCCGTATTACCGCCATGAATGCCGACATTACCGGTTAAAATTGGCAACATGGCAATAGCGCGCGAAATTAATTCGCCATTACTGCGCCGCTGCGGTCCCCAACCTTGGGCAATAAATGCCGGTTTCGCGGTTGCAATTTCACGAGCAAGTTTGACAATACGCGCTTGCGGAATACCGGTGATTTTCGCAGCCCATTCCGGTTTTTTTGCAATACCGTCATCCCCTTGGCCTAAAATGTAAGCCTTGTAATGTCCATTGCGCGGCGCATCTTGTGGCAAGGTTTTTTCATCATAACCGACGCAATATTTATCGAGGAAAGCTTGATCCACTAAATCTTCCGTAATCATGACATAGGCGAGCGCAGATACTAATGCCGCATCGGTACCGGGACGAATCGGGATCCATTCATCTTCCCGTCCCGCACCGGTATCCGTATAGCGAGGATCGATCACGATCATTTTCGCACCGGATTTTTCCCGCGCCTGTTCGATACAATAAGTTAAACCGCCACCACTCATCCGTGTTTCTGCCGGATTGTTACCAAATAGCACCACTAATTTACTATTTTCAATATCCGCCATTCCATTACCAAGCGCCCAGCCGCCACCATAGGTATAATCTAAAGCAACCGCAATTTGCGCAGTACTGTAATCTCCGTAATGGTTCAGATAACCGCCGATACAATTCATCAAACGGGCAATTAAGGTCGAACCTGGCGGCCAAGATTTGGTTATCGTACCGCCCAATGTCCCCGTCCCATAGTTTAAATAAATACTTTCATTACCATATTTCGCAATATTTTTCTGTAATGACTCGGCAATTTCCGTTAATGCTTCATCCCAGCTAATGCGTTTAAATTTACCTTCACCTCGTTTCCCAATACGTTTCATTGGATATTTTAAACGGTCAGGATTATATACGCGACGACGCATAGAACGACCGCGCAAACAGGCACGCACTTGATGATCTAAATTATAAGTTTCAGTGCCGGTATTATCGGTTTCTACATAGGTAATTTTATTATCTTTAACGTGCATTCTTAACGGACAGCGACTACCGCAGTTTACCGTACAAGCACTCCACACAATTTTTTCTTCAGAAACGACCGCACTTTCCGCTGCAATACTTTCCGTGCTTGCCATTACATTAAACGGGAGCGAAATATCCGCCGCCACCGCGGCTAATCCAACAGAAGCCCCCTTTAAAAATGTTCGTCGTGAACAAGATGAATGCTGATTTAACTTATCCATAAATCCCCCAAAATAGTAATGGACAACCATGGTAGAAATTAAATCATGAATAAAACACAGATTTTATGAATTAGATCAAATTAACCTTAAATAAAGATACAAAAAGCAGTAAAAATATAATGCAAATCAAATAGTTAATAAAAATAATTATTATTTAAACATCCCATTCCGACTCTTCTTTCGACATGCCGATATACTGTTTAAAATCATCAGCAAAAAAACCATGAGAAAGCATATAACGCCAAATTTTTTGTTTAGTTTTTAGATCATCACATTTAGCATAATCGGGAAACTTTTTACGCAATGTGGTATGTGCTAATACCGACCAATCAATTTCCAATTCCGTCATAATTTCATCAATTACTTGAGATCGAATACCTTTCAGTTGTTTTAATTCTTGCCGGATACGATTAAAGCCATAACCACGTTGTGCACGGGCATGAATATAATTTTCGGTAAAACGCTTATCGCTTTGCCAATGTTTTTGCTGTACTTGGCTTAAGGCTTGATTGATTTCATCTTCACAAAAGGCTTTTTCTTGCATTTTACAACGCAATTCAAATTCGCTATATTCGCGACGAGATAATAAATTCACAATGTAACTTAACGCCAATGATGACATTTCCGCTCCTCACACTATAAATCGATAACTTGTTGCCAAATGGCTCCTCACTTAACAAAAGTGCGGTCAAAATGACCGCACTTTCGCTCGTTTTCTGTTTAAAAATCGCTATCGTCTAACACATCTTCATGTTCGACCTGTTCAATATCTGCCATAAGCGTTTTATCCGGATTCGCCAATAATTCAGTACGTAATCGATTTTCCAGCTCCAACGCTTGTTCCTGATGTTCCATTAACCATTTCATGGCATTAGCTTTACCTTGTCCTATTTTTTCGCCGCTATAGGAATACCAAGCACCAGCTTTTTCTACTAATTTGTGCTTCACGCCTAATTCGATTAATTCACCATTTTTGGAGATTCCTTCACCATATAAAATTTGGAATTCCACTTGACGGAATGGTGGCGCCACCTTATTTTTCACCACTTTCACCCTGGTTTCGTTACCGATAATTTCATCGCCCTCTTTTACTGCACCAACGCGACGAATATCCAAACGAACAGAGGCATAAAATTTTAATGCGTTACCACCGGTTGTTGTTTCCGGATTACCAAACATTACGCCGATTTTCATCCGAATTTGATTAATAAATACGACTAAGCAATTGGAGCTTTTAATTTGTGCCGTTAATTTGCGTAAGGCTTGTGACATCAAACGCGCTTGTAGTCCCATATGTGAGTCGCCCATATCACCTTCAATTTCCGCTTTCGGCGTTAATGCGGCAACCGAGTCAACGATCACTACATCCACCGCCCCTGAACGTACCAACGCATCACAAATTTCTAAAGCTTGCTCACCATTATCCGGTTGCGACACCAGTAATTCTTTAACATCAACGCCCAATTTCGCGGCATAAATCGGATCTAATGCATGTTCTGCATCAATAAAAGCACAGGTTTTACCTTGTTTTTGTGCTTGTGCAATAACGGAAAGAGTCAATGTGGTCTTCCCGGAAGATTCCGGTCCAAAAATTTCCACAATCCGTCCCATCGGCAAACCGCCAATCCCCAAAGCCACATCTAAGCTCAGCGAACCAGTAGAAATAGACTCCACATCCAACGTTTGGGTTTCACCTAATTTCATGATAGAACCTTTACCAAATTGTTTTTCAATTTGACCTAATGCGGCTTCCAATGCCTTCGCCTTTGCTTCTTTTGGATCTTTCGGCTCTTTGTCTTTTGTATCTTTAGCTGCCATGTTATACCTCGAAAAAATCATTATTACTTTTACCTGATAATAATAACTGTACTGATATACAGTATCAAGTGAAATTTTTATTTTTTTGCATGAAATGTGACTTAACATCCAAAATCAAAAAAGAATAGTCAAAAAATGACCGCACTTTGTGGAAAAAAAGAAAAGGCGCTATTACTAGCGCCTTTGAAAATCTTAAAATAAGATTACAGAGAAGCTTGATCTACAGCAACACCTGCGCCTTGCGTAGTAGAAATGCTTACTTTCTTAATAAAAATACCTTTTGCAGTTGTTGGTTTTGCTTTGGTTAACGCCACCAATAATGCTTGAAGGTTTTCTTTCAATTGTTCTGGAGCAAAATCTGCTTTACCGATAGTAGTGTGGATGATACCGTTTTTATCATTGCGGTAACGAACCTGACCAGATTTTGCATTTTTTACTGCTTCAGCAACGTTTGGTGTGACGGTGCCCACTTTCGGGTTCGGCATTAAGCCACGTGGACCTAATACTTGACCTAATTGACCAACAACACGCATTGCATCCGGAGAAGCGATAACAACATCAAAATTCATTTCGCCTTTTTTGATTTGTTCCGCTAAATCTTCCATGCCAACCAAATCCGCACCAGCAGCTTTTGCAGCATCTGCATTTGCACCTTGGGTAAACACGGCAACACGAACAGAACGACCTGTACCATGCGGTAATACGGTTGCGCCACGTACGTTTTGATCAGATTTACGCGCATCAATCCCTAAATTTACTGCGACATCAACGCTTTCTACAAATTTAGATGAAGTAAATTGTTTTAATACTGCAATCGCTTCGTTGATTTCATATTGTTTGGTTGAATCCACGACAGCTTTAATTGCTTTCATACGTTTGGTAAGTTTAGCCATTGATTAGTCCTCCACTACCAAGCCCATTGAACGTGCAGTACCTTCAATAGATTTCATCTTAGTTTCAATTGTTGCACCGGTCATATCTGCCGCTTTAGTTTCAGCAATCTCACGAACTTGTGCACGTGTTACTTTACCAACCTTATCTTTGTTAGGTTTACTCGAACCGGATTTGATGCCCGCCGCTTTTTTCAACAACACAGCTGCCGGTGGGGTTTTAGTAACAAAAGTGAAAGAACGATCCGCGTAAACGGTAATGACCACAGGAATTGGTAAACCTTTTTCTAAACTCTCAGTACGAGCGTTGAATGCTTTACAGAATTCCATGATATTAACGCCTTGTTGACCCAAGGCAGGACCAACTGGTGGTGAAGGGTTAGCCATACCCGCTGCAACTTGCAACTTAACGTATGCCTGTACTTTTTTTGCCATTTTAATTTCCTCTGGAATGGGTAATAACGCCTTGCAGCTTCCCTAGTTTACAAAAATATGAGCAAGATAACTTGCCCATAATAGGGTGCGAATTATATAGAAAGTGCGGTGTTTTTTCAAGCAATTTTGTTTATTTATCTGCATTTAGAAAAAACCGCCTGTCACCTTGGCAACAAACGGTTTCGTTTTCACAAAATTAAAATTAACCATTAACTTTTTCTACTTGACCAAATTCAAGTTCAACCGGAGTAGCCCGACCAAAGATAGAAACGGAAACTTTAAGGCGACCTTTTTCATAATCAATTTCTTCCACGGTTCCATTAAAGTCAGCGAACGGTCCTTCAGTAACACGCACTTCTTCACCCGGCTGGAAGGTCGTTCTCGGTTTCGGCTTATCTGAATTTTGCTCAAGACGATTCAAAATGATATCCGCTTCACGATTGCTGATTGGCGCCGGTTTATCCGGAGTACCGCCAATAAATCCCATTACGCGTGGAACACTACGAACCAATTGCCACGTATAATCATTCATCTCCATTTGCACGAGCACATAACCCGGGAAATATTTACGCTCACTTTTGCGACGTTTTCCACCGACATTTTCAACCACTTCTTCAGTTGGCACCAACACCTCGCCAAATTGATCTTCCATTTGGTGCAATTTAATATATTCACGTAATGTTGCCGCTACACGACCTTCAAAGCCTGAAAATGCCTGCAATACATACCAACGTTTTTTAGGTGTATTTTCTGTCATTTTAGAACCTCAAATCTGTTAAAAATGTAATTATAGACACAATAATTGAATCTAATCCCCACAAAATCAAAGATACGAGCACAGTTACCCCTAATACGATAAGTGTCGTTTGCATTGCTTCCTGACGGGTTGGCCACACAATTCGTCTTAATTCGGTTCTAGAATCAGTTAAAAAGGTTCTCGCTTTCGTCCCTTGATTGGTGATAGCCGCAATCGCTAAGGCGACAATCAACAAAATGACAACACCTACTACACGAATAGGAGTTGAAAATTGCTCAACCAAATAAATATTACCGAGCGCAGCCACTGCAACAATAACGACAGCAAGCAACCACAAAAACGAATTTACCCCTTTTGCTTTTACTGCCGCTTCTGCATCTTGCGTATTTTTCTTTTTCTCAATTTCTAACGCCATAAATTTAATCCATCATATTCAATTTAAAAATAGGGAACCTATCTGAACGCGTGATTGTAGCATTTTATTATTTTATTGCCTATTAAAAAGATGAAATTTTGTTATATTATTTTTCACACTAACAAAAAGGGTATCTTGCGATACCCTTCTTTCATCTTGTTGATGTAATGCTCATCATTTGATAATTTTAGCTACAACACCTGCACCGACCGTACGTCCGCCTTCACGAATTGCGAAACGTAAACCTTGGTCCATCGCGATTGGGTGGATTAAGCTTACTGTCATTTTGATGTTATCGCCCGGCATTACCATTTCCACGCCTTCCGGTAATTCGATTGTACCAGTTACGTCAGTTGTACGGAAATAGAATTGTGGACGGTAACCTTTGAAGAATGGAGTGTGACGTCCGCCTTCTTCTTTTGATAATACGTACACTTCGGATTCAAAGTCAGTGTGTGGAGTGATTGAACCCGGTTTCGCCAATACTTGACCACGTTCGATTTCTTCACGTTTGGTACCACGTAATAATGCACCGATATTTTCACCTGCACGACCTTCGTCAAGTAATTTACGGAACATTTCAACACCGGTTACGGTAGTTTTCGCAGTTTCTTTAATACCAACGATTTCAACCTCTTCACCTGTACGGATGATACCACGTTCTACACGACCAGTTACTACAGTACCACGTCCAGAAATTGAGAATACGTCTTCAATTGGTAATAAGAACGGTTGGTCCACTGCACGCTCCGGCTCCGGAATGTAAGTATCTAAGTGCTTCGCTAACTCAAGAATTTTTTCTTCCCACTCCGCTTCACCTTCTAACGCTTTTAATGCTGAACCGCGTACGATTGGTGTGTCATCACCCGGGAAGTCGTATTGAGATAGAAGTTCTCGCACTTCCATTTCCACTAATTCTAATAATTCTTCGTCATCCACCATGTCGCATTTGTTTAAGAATACGATAATGTAAGGTACACCTACTTGGCGACCTAAAAGAATGTGTTCACGAGTTTGCGGCATTGGACCATCAGTCGCCGCAACGACTAAGATTGCTCCGTCCATTTGCGCCGCACCGGTGATCATGTTTTTAACATAGTCGGCGTGTCCCGGACAGTCAACGTGTGCATAGTGACGAGTTTCTGTATCGTATTCAACGTGTGATGTGTTGATGGTGATACCACGCGCTTTTTCTTCCGGCGCGTTATCGATTTGGTCAAATGCACGCGCCGCACCACCGAAGTGTTTTGCCAATACGGTAGTGATTGCTGCGGTTAAGGTTGTTTTACCATGGTCAACGTGGCCGATTGTACCCACGTTTACGTGCGGTTTTGTACGTTCAAATTTTTCTTTAGACATTGAAAAGTCCCTCTAGATAAACATGATTATTGATGGTTCAATATACCACATTAACCAAAATTAATAAAATTGACATTAAGGAGAGGTGAAATTAAAGGCTGGTGCTGATAGGCGGATTTGAACCGCCGACCTCACCCTTACCAAGGGTGCGCTCTACCAACTGAGCTATATCAGCGCTTGGAGCGGGCAGCGGGAATCGAACCCGCGTCATCAGCTTGGAAGGCTGAGGTAATAGCCATTATACGATGCCCGCATTCCTAAATTCATCTACCCCATCAGCATTCATCTAATAATGGTGGAGGGAGAAGGATTCGAACCTTCGAAGGCTGAGCCGGCAGATTTACAGTCTGCTCCCTTTGGCCGCTCGGGAATCCCTCCGAACAATGAATAAACCTAGCTACGATTAAAATGGTGCCGACTATCGGAATCGAACTGATGACCTACTGATTACAAGTCAGTTGCTCTACCTACTGAGCTAAGTCGGCGTCGTAAGCAAGTGAGGCGTATTATAGGGAAAATTTTATCGCTGACAAGCGTTTTTTGCAAAAAAAACATTTTTTTATTTATTCGACTATTTCTCAAACAAAACGCCTATTTTTTATTAAAAAAGCAATAATTCAGATGAAATTTTTATGCGCTTATCTGCATTTATCATGTATATTTCCTAGCACATTTTACTGAAAAAACAAAAAGAACGATCGTGAAACAATTAAATTCAACCTTATTAACTGATCAATTAAGTCCATTTCTAAGCTTCAATCGCCAACAATGGGCGGATTTGCGTAAATCCGTTCCGTTAAAACTCACCGAGCAAGATTTAAAACCCTTACTCGGCTTTAACGAAGAACTGTCGTTGGACGAAGTCAGCACGATTTATCTTCCCCTTGCCCGTTTAATCAATTATTACATTGAAGAAAACTTACGCCGCCAAACGGTATTAAACCGTTTTCTCGGCGGCCATAATCCCAAAGTGCCTTACATTATTAGTATTGCCGGCAGCGTTGCGGTCGGGAAAAGTACCTCCGCTCGTATTTTGCAATCGTTACTTACACATTGGCCGCATACCAGAAAAGTAGATTTAATCACCACCGACGGTTTTCTTTATCCCTTGGAAAAATTAAAAAAAGCGAATTTATTAGATAAAAAAGGCTTTCCCGTTTCCTATGATACCCCCAAGCTCATTCATTTTTTGGCGGACATCAAATCCGGCAAAGCCAATGTACAGGCGCCGATTTACTCACACTTAACCTATGATATTGTACCGAACCGTTTTAATGTGGTTGATCAACCGGATATTTTAATTTTGGAAGGGTTAAATGTACTACAAACTGGCAGCAGCAAAACCAATCAAATTTTCGTTTCCGATTTTGTGGATTTTTCCATTTTTGTAGATGCCGAAGAAACCTTATTAAAAGAATGGTACATTCGTCGCTTTCTCAAATTTCGTCGCAGTGCCTTTAGCGATCCGAATTCTTATTTTAAACATTACGCCAATTTATCCGAACAAGAAGCTATCGCCACCGCCGGCCGAATTTGGAATGAAATTAACGGATTAAATCTCAAACAAAACATCCTGCCAACCCGCGAACGGGCAAATTTAATTTTGACCAAAGGCGAAGATCATGCGGTCGAATTGATAAAAGTACGCAAATGAACAAAAAGGGAAATGCTTCCATTTCCCTTTATAAAATCAGGCTAAAATTGACCGCACTTTTATTTTTTCAGCGCCCCCAAAATGCCACGCATAATTTGTTTAGTAATTTGATTACGCAAATTGCGTCCGACAGATTTCGCTACACTGCTCACCACTTGCTCCGTCACCGTCAACTGCTCGCCACGTTTTTTCCGCCCAAACAACATCCGGCTCAAGCGGTGCATCAACCCATTTTCTTCTTCCGCTTGCGCCTGCTCTGCTTGTTTTTGCGCCACAGCAGCTAAATCCGCTTGCTGATTAAGCATTTCAAACGCCGACTCATTATCCACATACGCACGATAATAAGCATAAAGATCATCCGATTTTACCCAATCTTGACGCTCAAGCACCTCCAACGGCTTAAGCCGGCTACGAGGAGGATAAATATAAGCCACTTCCACCGGCGTCGGCATCCCTTTTTCATCTAAAAATGAAACTAACGCTTGCCCCACGCCCAAGGTAGAAATGGTTTCCACCACATTCACCTTAGGATTGGCTCGGAAAGTTTCCGCCGCCGCTTTTACCGCTTTTTGATCACGTGGCGTAAACGCACGCAAAGCGTGTTGAACCCGATTACCCAATTGCCCCAACACCGTATCCGGCAAATCTAGCGGATTTTGCGTGACAAAATAAACACCGACGCCTTTTGAACGAATCAATCGCACCACTTTTTCCACACGCTCTACCAATGCCTGCGGTGCATCATCAAATAATAAATGTGCTTCATCAAAAAACATCACAAATTTCGGTTTATCCGGATCGCCCAGTTCTGGTAAATTTTCAAATAATTCTGCCATGAGCCACAATAAAAAGGCACTATACATTTTCGGCGAATTAATCAATTTTTCCGCGTTAAGAACATTGATCACGCCGCGACCATCCCGAGTTTGCAACCAATCTTCTAAATTTAAAGCCGGCTCACCAAATAAACTTGCCGCGCCCTCATTTTCCAACGCCAACAATGCACGTTGAATCGCGCCCACACTGGCAGAGGAAACATTGCCATATTCCAATTGAAAGCTTTTGGCATTTTCTGCCACAAATTTCAACATAGCACGTAAATCTTTTAAATCAATCAACAACAAACCGCGATCATCCGCCACGCGGAACACCAAATTTAGCAAGCCCTCTTGTGTTGCGTTAAGATTGAGCAAGCGTGACAACAATAAAGGTCCCATTTCAGAAATGGTGGTTCGCAATGGAATGCCGGTTTCGCCGAACGTATCCCAAAAGGACACAGGATAGCCGGATAAATATTGCTCACCGCCTAAATTAAATTGGGTAATCCGTTCTGCAATTTTGCCCTGCATCTCGCCGGCTTGCACCAAACCGGATAAATCGCCTTTAACATCAACTAAAAAAATCGGCACGCCATCATCACTAAAGGCCTCCGCCATTTTGCGCAAAGTCACGGTTTTCCCTGTTCCGGTTGCACCGGCAATCAAACCGTGGCGATTCGCTATTTTGGCGGTAACCCCCAAGGTTTGACCTTGTTCGGTTTGTGCTAATACATATTGCATATTTTGTTCCTTATGTTGTTGGTCATGCTTAACGGGTTCTGCGTTGCCCAATACTTTAAAGCAAAAACATCTTGCTGCATAATAAAAAAACCAAGTGCGGTCAAAAGATTACGAATTTATTCCAAACATCAAATCACATCTATGCAATAACGCCAATTTTAACAAATACACCTCACATCTTATGCGACTTTGGATTTTTTAACCCCATTATAAATTCGTCCAATGATCGGATGACGCGCCACAAAAAGTCGTTGCAGCAACCAAGCGCCGGAGCGATTTTTTACCGAGATACGATAGATAAAGCGACTATCCATATGTGGGCGATTAAAACCGTATGCATCTGTGGTGTATAAATACTTAAATCCCTGCACAACCGCCTCGCGCACATAATCTTCATCGTAATAACCTTGTGGCCAACAAAGATGTTCCGTGTCGGATTTTGCTAACTCACGCGCTAACGCCTGACGAGAAAGTTGTAAATCCTCGGCAAGTTTTGCACTTTTTTCTGCCGCATTCTCACACAACAAATCCCAACGAAGATGGCTGTGCGTATGACTAAAAATTTCAAAGGTTCCCGCTTGTTCCATAGCGCGCAATTCCGACCAACGCGCCATCACGTCATCCATCTTCCCTTCTTGTTTCATTTTCTTGCCGGTATGATGTTCATAACTAGGCGGCAACGCCTTTCCGGAATTATCCAACAAATGTGGACGTACCTCGCCTTGCCCAATTTCGCCGGTGGCGGCAAACAAAATAGCATTTAGCTCATATTTTTGTAACAACGCGTGAGCATACACCCAATTATTCAAATAACCATCATCAAAGGTCAACACCACTGCTTTTTTGAAACGTTCAGCGCGTCCGTCAATCTTTCCTTGTAAATAATCAGCGAATTCGCTTGCTTTCAAGGTGTGATAACCGGCTTTTTTCAATGCCGCTAATTGTGATTCAAAATGCGGTGGACTTACATTGATCATGCCGCCTGCGGGGCTGACATGGTGATACATAAGAACAGGTATCGTACAAAACATAAAAACCTCTAAACTACGTCAACGAAAGCAAAATACCTCGCCTGCATTTTCGTCATGAAAATCCATGACACCTACGCCAATTTCAAATGGGTGCGAAGTTACCCCTAAGGCGCGCAAATGTCAACCAATAAAAAAACAAAGTGCGGTCAAAATAGTGCAAATTTATGCTATGCTTAGCGTCAATTTGTTTCAATGAGGTAGGATTTTGAGCAAAATTATGCTAAAAAGCACCGCACTTTGCCCCTGTCAATCCGGTTTATATTATGGCGAATGTTGCGGTCAATACCATCAACAAGCGAATGCCCCAAGCGCAGAAGCCTTAATGCGTTCGCGCTACTGCGCGTTTGTTTTGTGCGATATTGATTATATTATCCGCACCACCGCGCCGGCCCAGCAAGACTTATTAGATGCGAAAGCATTAGGCGAATGGGCGCAAACTACCCAATGGAGCGGGTTGGAAATTGTACAAAATCAGACCGCACTTTCCCCAAAAACTACACCCGTGCAACATAGTCGCGTGGCGTTTAATGCGTTTTTTATGCAACAAAACCAAAGGCAAGTACATCACGAAAATTCATTATTCGTAAAAATTGACGGCGTGTGGTATTTTGTCGATCCGACGGTTCCCTTGCCGAGTAACAAACAACCTTGCCTGTGTGGCTCAGGAAAAAAATTTAAACATTGCTGCAGAGGATTTTTTAACCTAATGTCAACCCAACAACTGCATACGTTTTTTCGCTTATTTTGCCGCCGGTTTGAACAAAATAAACTGACCCAAGCCGCCGGTTATTTAACCTATAGTACAATGTTGGCAATTGTGCCGCTGATTATGGTGGTCTTTTCGATTTTTTCCGCCTTTCCGGTTTTCAACGAAGTCACCGGCGAGTTAAAGCAATTTATTTTTACCAATTTTGCCCCATCTGCCGGCGATATGGTGGGCGAATATATCGATCAATTTGTCAATAATTCCAAGCAGATGAGCGCAGTCGGGATCGTCAGCTTAATTATTGTGGCGTTGATGTTGATCAATTCCATTGATCGCACGTTAAATTCCATCTGGCGGGATAACAGTTCGCGTCCTATGATCTTTTCATTTGCCATTTATTGGTTAATTTTGACCTTAGGTCCGGTGATTATCGCCACGGGAATCGGGATCAGTTCGTATGTCGCTTCCTTTGCGCTGTCCTTAGCCGGCAGCGGGTTATCGCTGCCTTTCGGCGTGCAATTGTTAAGTTTTATCCCGTTTTTATTAACTTGGTTTATTTTCACTGTACTTTATATGGTGGTGCCGAATAAAAAAGTCAGCATTAAACATTCCGCCGCCGGTGCGCTTATCGGTGCGATCTTTTTTACCTTAGGTAAACAAGCGTTCACTTGGTATATTACGACCTTTCCGTCATACCAATTGATCTATGGCGCCATGGCAACCCTGCCGATTATGTTGCTTTGGATCCAATTAAGTTGGACTGTGGTCTTGCTCGGGGCGCAACTTTCCGCAGTACTTGCCGAGCTAAGTGATCCGTCTTTAACCTCAACTCCCACAGTAGAAAAGGAAAATCCATGATTGCATTAATTCAACGCGTTAGCCAAGCCAAAGTCGAAGTCGATCAACGTATCATCGGGCAAATCCAACAAGGATTGTTAGTTTTATTAGGCGTCGAAAAAGAAGATAATCGCCAAAAAGCGGATAAATTGGTGGAAAAGGTATTAAATTATCGGGTATTTAGTGACGAAAATGGCAAAATGAATTTAAATGTACAACAAATTCAAGGAGAGGTATTAGTGGTTTCGCAATTTACCCTCGCCGCCGATACGCAAAAAGGCTTGCGCCCAAGTTTTTCCAAAGGTGCCGCGCCCGATCTTGCCAATGAATTATATACCTATTTTATTCAAAAGTGCGGTGAAAAAATCCGCGTTTCTTGCGGCGAATTTGCTGCCGATATGCAGGTCAATTTAACCAATGATGGACCGGTAACCTTTTGGTTAAACGTTTAACCATGATTTTGATGCATGTTTCGCTGGCTAAACACGCCTTTTTTTGCTAGATTTAACCTGCTTTTTACGATTGCAAGGCTGTTTTATCAATTAGATTCTAGTGCTTTATCTCTAGATTTTTTATTTCCTAAAAATGAAGGAAATTATAACAATTACAAGAGGACAATATGACTTTTAATACTTATCAAACCGTGGCGCTCGCCTGTCTTGTGCTACTTCTAGGCTATTTCTTAGTTAAACGCGTTCGCTTTCTAAATCAATTCAATATTCCCGAGCCCGTGGTTGGCGGTTTTATTGTCGCGGTTATTTTAACTGTCGTTCACCAAACTTGGGGCTTAAGTTTTTCTTTCGATACCAACTTACAAACAACCATGATGCTGGTGTTCTTTAGCTCTATCGGTTTAAGCGCAAATTTCGCCCGTCTGGCAAAAGGTGGAAAACCGTTAATTATCTTTTTAGGTGCCGCACTAGGTTTGATTATGCTGCAAAATACTGTAGGTATTTTCTCCTCTATAGCGCTGGGATTAGATCCGGCTTACGGTTTAATTGCCGGCTCCGTAACCTTAACCGGCGGTCATGGTACCGGTGCGGCGTGGGCGGAAACCTTAACCAACCGTTTCGGCATTCATGGTGCGTTAGAGTTGGCAATGGCTTGTGCGACCTTCGGGTTAGTCTTCGGCGGTATTTTAGGCGGCCCGGTTGCCAGTTTCTTGCTTAAACGCGCCCACAAAGAAACTGTGCAAGAAGATGAAAATATTGATGATGTACAAGAAGCGTTTGAAAAACCGGTTTACCGTCGTAAAATCAACACGCGATCTATCATTGAAACCATTACCATGATGTCCATCTGTTTGTTCGCAGGACAATATCTAGACGCGTTAACCAAAGGCACCGCAATTCAATTACCAACCTTCGTTTGGTGTTTATTTACCGGTACCGTCATTCGTAACGCCTTAGCCCATATTTTCAGATTCAAAGTAGCTGATGAAGCCATTGACGTACTAGGTACCGTTGGACTTTCTCTGTTCCTTGCCATTGCATTAATGTCACTTAAATTATGGGAACTTGCCGGTCTGGCAATTCCGGTCTTGATCGTGCTACTTATCCAAGTAGTGGTGATGGCACTATATGCGATCATTGTAACTTATCGTTTAATGGGTAAAGATTATGATGCTATCGTATTAAGCGCGGGACATTGTGGCTTCGGTTTAGGCGCCACACCAACTGCGGTGGCGAATATGCAAGCAGTGACCTCGCATTTCGGTCCTTCCCATAAGGCGTTCTTAATTGTACCCATGGTCGGGGCGTTTTTTATCGACTTACTCAACAACGTATCACTGAAAATTTTCTTAGATGTGGTAGATATGTTACATTAATATTCCCTGAATAATGAATATTCTAACTAAGAGAGCCACTCAAACGGCTCTCTTTTCATTTAGGCATAAGGAAAAAATTAATAAAAAACAAACAAAAAATTTGTATCATTCCCCTCAATTTCTATTTTATCAGCAGTCATTAAAACGAATGCAATTACTGGGTTTACGCTTTCTTTGATGCCAAAATTGTACCGCCTTACCTTTTATCGGAAGTGGAATATATCAATCTCTGCGGACGCAATTTGTTGGCACAAGAAGACCTGCCGGCATACAATTTCACGTAAAATAGCGCCCTTTAGGCAGATAGCATGAGCGTGATAGACATATCTACCCAACCTTACGTCAAATACACTTGGCATGATGGACTAACATTATGTGGAGAAACGGCAATGAATAACCATGAGCGTCAACGTATTGCGCAATATGTTGAATGAGCAAAATGGAATATCAATCGATTAATAAAAAGATATAAGGAATAAGAAATGGTGGGCGATACCGGTCTCGAACCAGTGACCCCCTCCTTGTAAGGGAGGTGCTCTCCCAACTGAGCTAATCGCCCGACAATAACTTAAAAAGTTAATGCGGTATGTAAATCGTAAGTGGTGGGCGATACCGGTCTCGAACCAGTGACCCCCTCCTTGTAAGGGAGGTGCTCTCCCAACTGAGCTAATCGCCCACTTAGGATTTACATCCGGGATTAAACTAGCGTGGTGGGCGATACCGGTCTCGAACCAGTGACCCCCTCCTTGTAAGGGAGGTGCTCTCCCAACTGAGCTAATCGCCCACGTTAGTTTAATATCACACATAAGAACACTTAAAAAGTGGTGGGCGATACCGGTCTCGAACCAGTGACCCCCTCCTTGTAAGGGAGGTGCTCTCCCAACTGAGCTAATCGCCCTCATGCGTGAGCTGGCATTATAATTGCTCACAAATTTCAGTCAATAGATTTTTACAAAAAAACGCTTATTTGTTTTAAAAATAGGCATAACTCACGATTTTCTATCGTGAATTTGGCAAACTCATAGTACAATACGGAAATCTTTTTTGCGCAAAATATAAGGTTAAAAAATGAAATTAGATGCATTATTTAATTTGGATCCTAATGTAAAAGTTCGTACCCGATTTGCTCCAAGCCCGACGGGTTACCTGCACGTTGGCGGCGCGAGAACCGCATTGTATTCTTGGTTATATGCTAAACATAATCAAGGTGAATTTGTTTTACGTATCGAAGATACCGACCTTGAACGTTCCACGCCGGAAGCAACACAAGCGATTTTAGAAGGGATGGAATGGTTAAATTTAGCGTGGGAACACGGTCCTTATTTCCAAACCAAACGCTTTGATCGTTACAACCAAGTGATTGAACAAATGTTGGAGCAAGGCTTGGCTTACCGTTGCTACTGCTCAAAAGAGCGTTTAGAAGAATTACGTCATACACAAGAAGTCAATAAGCAAAAACCGCGTTATGATCGCCATTGTTTAGACGATCACAGCCATTCACCGGATGAACCGCATGTAGTACGTTTCCTTAATCCAACTGAAGGTTCCGTGGTTTTTGAAGATGCAGTACGCGGTCGTATCGAAATCAGCAACGGTGAATTAGACGATTTAATTATTCGTCGCACCGACGGATCGCCAACCTATAATTTCTGTGTTGTCGTGGATGACTGGGACATGGGCATTACGCACGTGGTACGTGGCGAAGATCACATTAATAACACCCCTCGCCAAATCAATATCTTAAAAGCCTTAGGTGCGCCAATTCCGGAGTATGCTCACGTTTCTATGATCTTAGGCGATGACGGACAAAAATTATCCAAACGCCATGGAGCGGTAAGCGTGATGCAATATCGCGATGACGGTTATTTACCGGAAGCCTTAGTCAATTATTTAGTACGACTTGGCTGGGGGCATGGCGACCAAGAAATTTTCACGCGCGAAGAAATGATTGAATTATTTGATATTCATTCCGTCAGCAAATCCGCCAGCGCGTTTAATACGGAAAAATTACAATGGTTAAATCAGCATTATATGCGCTCGCTTGAACCAAGCTATGTGGCAAAACACCTTGAATGGCACATGAAAGATCAAGATATTCCATTTGAGGAAGGCGTTGCCTTAGAAGACATTATTCCGGTATTAAGCGAACGAGCCAAAACCTTAAAAGAATTAGCGGCGCAAAGTCGTTATTTCTATCAAGAGTTTACAACTTATGATGAAAAAGCAGCGACAAAAAACTTCAAACCGGAAGCTATTGCATCGCTTGAAAAATTAACGGAAAAATTAACCGCACTTTCTGCTTGGACCGTGGAAAATATTCACGAGGCAATGAATGCCACCGCGGCGGAATTAGAAATCGGCATGGGTAAAGTCGGTATGCCATTTCGTTTAGCGGTCACCGGCTCCGGTCAATCACCATCAATGGATATTACCGCGAAGCTAGTCGGCAAAGAACGCACCCTTGCGCGTTTACAAAAAGCGATTGAGTTTATTAAACAACAATAAGCTTAATATTTGAGCAGCTAAACGAATATTGAAGATAAATTGTTGACAGCATCAGTGGCGGAATTTATTATTGTCGCCACATACGGGGATATAGCTCAGTTGGGAGAGCGCTTGAATGGCATTCAAGAGGTCGTCGGTTCGATCCCGATTATCTCCACCAAATCAATAAAGCAAGGTAACGCACCTTGCTTTTTTTTCGCAAAAAGAAGAGGATTGAGTAAGATAACAATCAAATTCAATCCTTCTATTTTTCAATTCAAACGCCTTAATCCATTCTGTATTCTTGAATACTAATTGCAGTGTCATATAAACCAATTCGGCTTTCTTGATGTTTAATTAAACCAGAATAGCTCAAGCTGGCATCTTCATAACGCTTAAATTTATACACGGCATCATTCATTTGTCCGCTATTAAATAAATTTAAACTTACCAATAAGCTAAAATCCTTTTGCGTTAAACCTGTTACTTTATAGAAAAGTTCAGGCTCAAGCTGTGTGATAACATCTTTTAAACTGTATTCACGGTTATCGGTTAAGTACATAAAAATTGGAATGCGTGTGGCAAACTTGATTAATTTTTCTTGTACCTGTTTTCGTAAACTTTTCTCTTTTTTCTCATCATCGCTGAGTATTTTTTTCTCATCAGGCGTTAATTCACGATCATTTGCGGATTTTTTGGTCTTTTTCAGGCTTTCTGACTTATTGATGATGGTTTCAATATCTTGATTCAAAGAACGGAAGCCTTCAATACTCATTAATGCTTTCATGGCATCTTCATTGTGGCGTAATTTATTTAATGTTTCATTATCGACATTAACCAATAAAGCACTTTCCCAACGGCGTGCTAAAAGCGTTGCTGTTGTACCGCTCATCGCCATATCCAAAATACCGGCGGCATCAATAGAA
Organism: Actinobacillus seminis; assembly: GCF_002263215.1. Lineage (GTDB taxonomy): Bacteria > Pseudomonadota > Gammaproteobacteria > Enterobacterales > Pasteurellaceae > Actinobacillus_B > Actinobacillus_B seminis. The sequence goes on along the minus strand of NZ_NLFK01000012.1, from coordinate 38,115 downwards.
CGCATTGAACTGCCATCATAAGCAAGCACAGGCAAGAATTGAATAAACTCTGCGACTTTCTGCTCAGGATTTTTATCGTCTGTATTTAATCGAACACAATAATCCGCCAACTGCTTTAAGGCACGGTCAGGAGCAAAATCAAACACATAACAATCTTCTTTGACGATACATTCATTATTTGGATCGTTTGGATTGTGTCCACGTAATACCCACGGTGTTTGCACACGGAAAGCCGCTTGGAAATAAGTTTCAGGGCTATTTAAATTGCGTAGCATAAAAATCCCTGTCCAAGGTGCAACAGAAACACCCGTAGTTAATTTGCCACAAGAGAGTGTAATGGTTTTGCTGTTCAACGGTTCACTCATTGCTTTTCGTACAGGAATAATCGCATCTGCCCCCATGCCTGCATCATTACCTGCGGCAACAATCACTTGATATTCGTGGTAAAACTGATTTTGCTTTTGTGCCAACAAATTCCGCATTGCATAGCAAGATACCACAGACGGCATAAACCACAAGGTATGCAATAAACTGCCTAATAAACGGCTATCGCCAAAAGGCATTGGTGGCTTTTCTGCCCTTAATTTCAGATTATCAATGGTTGTAGAACGTAATGCCCCACGAATTAAATCCAACCATTTTTGTACTTCGTTTTCATATTTGAATTTGGCATTTTCGCCTGTGCCTTTGGCTTCAAAAAATTGCCCCAAATCGAACTCGTTAAATTCGCCTTTTAACGCGACCTCACGAATATCTTCGGGCAATTGATAAGTCAGCATCACCATTCGTGGTAAACTTAAATAAGGGTTATCATCGCCCTGCCAATTTTTCTTGGCTCGCTGTTCATCAGAATACGTCCAGTTGTACACCTGTTCTTCAATAAATTCACCCGAATTTAACGCACGAAAAGGTGTACCCGATAAATACAAAAAGTGATTGCTGGTAATCGGCAAGGTTTCTTCATCAAAATAATCGGGCATATCCATATCCATTTCTGCGGCTTCGGCTTCAAGTTGCTTTTGAAACGCCTGCTCTTCCGCTTCAAATAAACCTTTGGATTTTTCACGCCACGCACCATAATGATATTCATCAAAAATAATACAATCCCAATTGATCGCATGCACCCACTCATTTTTGAGCTTTATGCCGCCGGCTTTATTTTTGCCTAAATAATCTTGGAAAGAACCGAAACAAATTTGCGGAAAACTGACTGCACTTTGCCATTCGTCTCCATTGGTAACAAATCGCCAGCCTTTAAAATCAAGGTGATCTTGCAAATCTTCTTGCCATGCATTTTGCACCGCCGGCTTAAACGTCAGCACCAAAATCTTTTTCCAACCCATTTCTTTGGCAAGCTGATAAGCGGCAAAGGTTTTACCAAAGCGCATTTTGGCATTCCACAAAAAGTGCGGTGTTTTTTCTTTATTATTTTCATCGTTGTGAAACGAACGAAAGTATTGAGCTGTTTTCGTTACCGCCTCTTTCTGTTCAGGGCGCATACCAAATGCAAAAATCCGCTGTTTTTCGACTGCTTGTCTTGTTTTGACTTCTAAATAAGCGGATTTCACATCGCTTAAATCGCATTGAAACCACTCACCATCAAGACGTTTAATTCCTCGTTTTTGTAGAACCGCATGAAGATCGTAATCTCGAAAACTTGAACCATCATCACGAATGGCACGTTCGTCAAATACCACTTGATAGCTTTGATTAGGCAATTTCACAGGATATTGTTCCGCCACTCGCTGTGCAACATCTCTTGTGGTATAGCCGATTTTTAAGCAATGGGGGAAACGGCTGTCGCTATATGCGTAAACTTTGGGTGTTCGTAATTCAGAAATAAATTCACTCATTCGGCAGCTCCCATAGGGCGGATCATTGATTCAATATATTGAATTTCATCTTTAGTTAATTGATATTTCTCGTATAGTTCTTTATCTGTCCAAGGTTTAGAAAAATCTTGCATTGGGACAAATTGATAAACACCACGAGGTCCATTCTGTGTTTTCTTTTTAACGCTCACTAAATAACGAAAAAATCTAGTTTGAATGTAAGAAATAATATTTTCACATTCCTCTTTGGTTAAAGAGTGAATTTCAGGGTTGTAACCAATAACCAAATAAGTCTGTGAACATACGCTATTAGGTTCTCCATAAAAAGGCTTTCCTAATACAATATCTTTTGAGCCGTTCGCTGCAGGTATATAGACTTTATGCAAATTTTTCGATAATAAATTTTTTGGAATTTGATCAGTTCTAACCCAACCAAAACCACAATCTTCAAGTGTTTTATTTAAATAATATTTAATATCAGATTGTGATGTTTGTTTCTTAGAATATCCTGACCATTTTGAAGTTAAATTTTGCTTATTAGTAAAAAAGTCTTTTGGACTAACTAAGCTTGAGAAATTTTCCATTTCTTCTAAAAAATAATTTCCATGCTGTTCAGCAATTTTATTTATTACGCCAAATGTTCTAGGATCGCGTATAACAATGCCTGAATTACCTGTATCCAAATAATCAAAGCGATGAAAAACCTCATCAGCATTTAAATGATAGTAATAATCGCATTTCCCTTCATAATTTCTTTCCCAAAGAAAATAATTTACACCTCCCTCAATAGAGATCCCTGGAAAACAAATATGAGATGTTTCAAAATCGTGAATGATCTTAAATTTATTAGAAGAAATAATTTCATCTACCCATTCCGCCGGTATGCCTTCTGTACTTTTTGTCATCCAACGACTTGGAGTAATCATTGAAATATAAGTAGGGGATAATTTAATGGCTGTTTCAATAAATTGATGATAAATAGATTTAGCTTTTGAGCTATTTCCACCATCATTACCAACGCTAAGTTGATAAGGCGGATTGCCGATAATAACGTCAAATTTCATAGGACAATTTGGAATAATCTCTTGAATAGGTTGATGAATAAACGCATAAGCGTGGCTTTCTAAATGACTTTCACGGTCATAAAGTTGTTGGCTTACCCCACAATGTAAGCAACGCCCATTTTCCCAACTGTGTTGCAAAGGTGAATAGAAAATATTGCCTTGCGGATCGTCAAATTCAGTACAAAGGGCATATTGATGATTTGCCGAACGGCTACAATAAAGACTACGGCGTGCCAATAATGAAGTTAGTTCCGTGATCCCTAAGCCAAAAATTTGTTTGGTAAAAATATGGTTAATGCGAGTTTGCAAATCAGGAATTTCATTCTCTAAGCCTTTAATCAAACGCTTGGCAATCTCACGTAAAAACACGCCAGATTTTGTTGCAGGATCTAAAAAAGTCGATGTTTTTGAGCTAAACAACTCTTGTGGCAATAAATCCAACATACGGTTGGCAAGTTCAGGCGAAGTAAACACTTCATCATTAGATAAATTTGCCAAACAAGACAATACGTCAGGATTGTAGTTAATCGATAGGTTGTGCATTTTGGATCTCTAAAAAATAACAAATCGGGTAAGGCAGTTGTGGCACTGCATTTCGAGTTTTATTACCATTTTTAACTAACTGCTCATATTCAAATTCTTTTCTCTGTATGCAATAGTGACGATTTCGCCAAAAATTGATAGGCTCCCATTGTGAAAAGCGCAACATTTTCGTCTCTATATCTTGAGTGTTTTTATCGACATAGCACATTTTTAAGGCATTGCCTTGCACGATATTTAAGCTCAAAATAAAGCGGATCACGGAAATAACGGCATCGTTCGCCGTTTCGGAAAATAACAAGCGGTAAGATTCTTCAGCAAATTTACAAAGTCGCTCACGACAAGCCAATACATTGTCATATTGCAACTCAATGCCATAAATTGCCCCGATTGCTATTACAAAATAAAACTCATATTCCCGTTGCGATTGAGCATACTCTTTCTCTACAACGGCAAGTTTGCGTTTTAAAATCTCAATCAGAAAATTTCCATCACCACAAGCCGGTTCTAAAAATCGAGATTCAATTCTTAACGTTTCATCTTTGACGAGATCCAACATCGCATTGACTTCCTCTTTTCGAGTAAACACTTCACCGTGATCGGAAACACGCTGTTTGGATTTGATTTGAGTTGTCATAGCATAACGTAATTTTTAAGTTAATTATTAGCGTAAGTAAAAGCGTAAGTATCATAATTCATACGTAAGTTTTGATCAATCTTTCATTAAAAATTAAGTTGAAAATTAACTTAGCAACATGAACGAGAAAAAACTTTTTGCAGAAAAACTGAAAGCTCTTTTAATTGAAAGAGGATATAAGCCTATGGCTTCGGTATTGGAACGTGAATTTAATTTACGACATTATGGCAAACCGATTGGCTTGCACGCTTTCGCCAGTTGGTTACGAGGTGAAACATTACCAAGAGCCGCCAGACTTAAAACACTGGCGGAATGGTTAAATGTCCCTGTTTCGGAACTGGTATCAGAAGAAACAGCTTATAAGCTGGAACGGATAGAAAGAGAAAAAGAGCCAAGTAAGCATCTTTGGGAAGAAGCTACGAGCTATCAAGATCAAACGATAATTAAAATGTTTCTAAACTTGCCAAAAGAACAAAAGAAAGTCGTGCGAGAAGTGATTATGGCAATGGATAAAGCATATAGAAGTTAAAAGCTCACCTCATTATCTATCTTATCCCAAAAAACGGATGCCCGCGATGCGTCCTTACAACCCTATATGCAACGATTACATAATAACGAAATTTTTTAATTTATAGCACAAACTTTGTATTGTAGAGACAGTCTGCGTGTGTCCCTACGATGATCCTTGCTGTATTGCTTAAATAACAACCTTAGCTTCAGTTATGTTATGTAACGTTTCATTCTAAAAAGTCACTTGAGTTTTTGGTCGTTATTGTGTTTAATTTAAACTCATTTATCGGAACGAGAGGATCACTTTGTTGTTATGTGTCAATTATTAGGAATGAATTGCAATACACCGACGGATATTCTGTTTTCCTTTGCAGGATTTCGTCGTCGTGCGGGATTAACGGACAGCCATTCTGACGGATTTGGCATTGCCTTTTTCGAAGGCAAGGGCGTGCGTATTTTTCGGGATAATAAACCGGGTCATTCCTCTCCGATTGCCGACAGCGTTGAGCAATATAAAATTAAATCCTTGAATGTGGTTGCTCATATTCGTAAAGCCACGCAAGGCGAAGTCAATCTTGAAAACACCCATCCATTTATTCGCGAAATTTGGGGAGAAAACTGGGTTTTTGCTCATAACGGTAACCTCACCACATTACCCGATCTGTCCAATAGTTATTACCAACCGATTGGTTCCACCGACTCAGAAGCGGCATTTTGCTACATGGTAAATCAATTAAAATTACGCTTTCGACAAAAACCGGCAGAACAGGAATTATTTGTTGTCATTCAAGAGATTACTCATGAATTGGCAGAAAAAGGTACCTTTAATTTTCTCTTATCCAATGGCGAATGGATGATTGCGCATTGCTCTACTCATCTGCATTATCTCACCCGTCGTGCACCTTTCGGCAAAGCGCAACGAATTGATGACGACAATATCATTGATTTTAGCAATTACACACAAGATACAGATAAAGTCACCTTAATTACCACCTTTCCACTCACTAAAAATGAAATTTGGAGCAAAATGGGAAGTGGTGGCTTTGTTTTCTTCAAACAGGGAGAAAAAGTGGCTGAAATTCTTGGTTCACCGAAAAAACACATGGATGACGGTACCCTTGGTCATCAAAAGGCTGCTTTATTTTCTATCGACACCAAAAAAGACATTTGCGATTAATAGACATTAGGTTTTAAATCCCAAATGTAAAAAGATTGTCATTAACTATTCATTTATTAATCAAATAAGCCGAAAAATAGAGATCCGGTTCACAAATCACTTATCCTCCGGTTTAAAAAAAGCATCAGAAAGCATATTATCTGCTGCGCCATTTACATCAACAAATTTAATGGCGACTTTATAATCAAAAAATAATACAAAATATTAAAAGTAAATGAATAGGTGACATATATGTCTAATAATCAAACTAAAAAATGGAATAAATTCGATGTTCTTTGGTCTCTAAATTTATTTGGTACTGCTGTCGGCGCCGGGGTTTTATTTTTACCGATCAATGCCGGAATGGGCGGGTTTTGGCCATTAATTATCATGGCAATTTTGGTCGGACCAATGACCTATTTTGCACACCGCGCATTATCCCGTTTCGTCCTGTCTTCTTCCAAACCGGGTAGCGATATTACCGAAGTCGTTGAAGAGCATTTCGGTAGAACTGCCGGAAAATTGATTACTTTATTATATTTCTTTGCTATTTTCCCGATCTTATTAATCTACGGTAACGGGATCACCAATACCGTCGATTCATTTATTGTCAATCAGCTCGGCATGGCGTCACCAAACCGTGTCCTATTATCGTTTGTTCTGATCGCCGCCCTGATTTCTGTCATGTTAACGAATGAGAAAATCATGTTAAAATTGACCGAATACCTAGTATATCCGCTGGTATTAATCCTATTTTCCTTATCTATTTATTTAATTCCGGAATGGAATACCTCAACCTTACATGAAATCCCGAGCTCGCAAGATTTTATCCGCACCTTATGGCTAACTATTCCGGTTCTGGTTTTCTCTTTTAACCATTCACCGGCAATATCCTCTTTCTCACAATCCCAACAACGCCAATATCAAGATCAAGCACTTACCGAACATCATGCTGGAAAATCATTACGCGGTGCAGCGGGATTATTGTTATTTTTTGTGATGTTTTTTGTTTTCAGCTGCGTATTAACCCTAACACCGGAAGAATTAGCTTTAGCGAAACAACAAAATATCAGTATTTTATCCTTTCTTGCTAATAAATTTGACAACCCATATATTTCTTATTTTGGTCCATTTGTGGCATTTCTTGCCATCACCAGTTCCTTTTTTGGGCATTATCTGGGTGCAAAAGAAGGGTTAGTTGGTTTGTATCAAAAAACAATTGGTCAAGGCAACGCCATTAATCGTAAAAAATTAAATTATGGCAGTGCATTATTTTTCTTGATCACACTTTGGGGTGTCGCTGTCATTAATCCAAGTATTTTAGGTCTCATTGAGTCTCTCGGCGGTCCGATCATTGCCGCTATCCTGTTCATTATGCCAATGTACGCCATCCGTAAAGTACCTGCAATGCAACGTTATCAAGGAAAATTAAGCAATATTTTTGTGACCGTAATGGGGCTAATTGCCATTTCCGCTGTGGTTTACGGGTTATTCTAACTATCCTCCAATAACGATAAAATAACATTCTCACCGTACTTAATCCCCTTTTCAGCTGGAAAGGGGATTGATTATAAAACCAAAGGAAAATTTATGATTAGTGTTTTTGATATGTTTAAAATCGGTATCGGACCATCAAGCTCCCATACCGTTGGTCCAATGAAAGCAGGAAAACAATTTATTGATGATCTTTTTAGCCGCCGGCTTTTTGACCAAACCAACCGCCTTCAAGTCGACGTCTATGGCTCACTATCCATGACCGGACGAGGACATAATACTGATATTGCCATTATTATGGGATTAGCCGGCTATTTACCCCATAACGTCGATATTGATGCTATTCCGATATTTATTTCCTATGTAAAACAGACCGCACTTTTACCCATTGCCGAAGGCCAAAAAGTCATTCAATTTGATTTTGATGACAATATGACATTCCACGACACCTTTCTTCCATTACATGAAAACGGAATGACGCTTACTGCCTACAACAATGAAGAAATCCTATATAAACAAACCTACTATTCTATCGGGGGCGGTTTTATCGTAGATGAAGCCCATTTTAACCAACAAAACACCCGCCCTGTTGATGTCCCCTACCCGTATAAAAACGCAGAGGACATTTTACGTTTTTGTCGTGAAAACGGATTACCAATATCAACACTCATGATGCGAAATGAAATTGCCTTACACGGAAAAGAGGCAGTCGAAACCCATTTAGCACGGGTATGGAAAACCATGCAGGAATGCATTGATCATGGTCTGCATACAGAAGGATTATTGCCTGGTCCGTTAAAAGTTCCCCGTCGGGCAGCCTCTTTGTACATTATGCTACAAGCCAATCAGAGTTTATCCAATGATCCAATGCGTATTATTGATTGGGTAAATATGTTTGCCCTCGCAGTAAATGAAGAAAATGCAGCGGGCGGTCGCGTCGTCACTGCCCCAACTAACGGGGCTTGCGGGATACTCCCTGCAGTATTGGCATATTACAATCACTTCATCTCGCCGATTACACCGGAAATTATCGAACGTTATTTACTTGCTTGCGGCATTATCGGCTCACTATATAAAATGAATGCCTCTATTTCCGGTGCGGAAGTCGGTTGTCAAGGCGAAGTCGGCGTCGCCTGTTCAATGGCTGCCGCGGGCTTAACCGAAATTTTAGGCGGTTCGCCAGAACAAGTATGCATGGCAGCAGAAATTGCCATGGAACATAATCTCGGGTTAACCTGCGATCCCGTGGGCGGACAAGTACAAGTCCCCTGTATCGAACGCAATGCAATTGCCTCCGTAAAAGCCATCAACGCTAGCCGCATGGCGTTGCGTCGCACAACCATCCCGCGCGTCAGCTTGGATAAAGTGATCGAAACCATGTATGAAACCGGTAAAGATATGAACACCAAATACCGTGAAACCTCACAAGGTGGGTTAGCAATCAAAGTGGTTTGTTCATAAGTCATAATGTATCACCCAAAAACAAAAACAGGGCGGGATTATTCCCGTCCTCAAACCAACGACAAACCCTACTATTTTTACCATCAATAAAAAATAGTGGGGTTGTTTTGTATTTGATGGCTTGTAAACCAATATTCTTACCCTACTAATTTTAGATTGAAACATTCCAAATAATTTTAAATATTTTATTCATAAATGATCCTTAATATTTGGGCAATGACTTTCGACTACCTCTACCTTTTTAAAGAGAAAGGGTTGGAGCGGCAGTTTAGCGTTTCCCTTCCCCTCATTTTGCAATCATATTTACACAAATTTACACAAGAACACTGGGGAATTGGGTATCATAGTTGACAGCTTAAAGAGGCGGATTATGGTAGAAATATCAAATAATTTCGCCCAAATACGTTCTCTTTTTGATATAAAAAAGAACTGGCATTAGCCTTAATGAAAACTTCCCGTAACGGATCCTCGGTTTACAGGGCGTTTTTATAAATAGAAATGAACTACTTTAAAACTCACTATACTAGAACTGTATTGTGTGATTTAAAGCGCTAATTGCGGAAAATAGCGCTCGGATAAAGCGACAAAATCCTGCAAAGAAATCGACCGCACTTTTTCCATATTACAGACCAAGTTTCTTGCCTGTAAATCTATTTCCAACGCGTAACAAGCGGCATCAAGTTGCGACAATAATGCGGCGTACTTAAAGGGTAATAATACGCCATCTTGCCAAAATACGACCGCATCTTGTGCAGTGATAGCGCTTAAATAACGTTGTAATTCCGCTTCGGAATAATCGGCTTGTGAAAACGTATAAAGCATATGAATATCCGTTAAAAGGTCAGGACTTTTTCCGCTTGTTGCAGTTTTTGCATCAATAAAGTGCGGTCAATTTTTTCAACGGAAATCACCGTTTCCCGCGCCGCCAATCCCCATTGGCGCCAAGAGGTACTACAAGCGTAACGCTGTTCAATATCATACAAATCCAATAGTTTAAACATCGGAATAAAATCCTTTTGCAAAATCAATTGCGGTTTTTGCCCGGCTACCAAATTTAATACGCCGTCATCTACAAAAAACACACCTATTTCCTCCTCCGCACAAAAAGCTGTTGCGGCTAATAGCGCATCCAATCCTTCACGAGCGAATGCACTACCATGAGGCGAATGGCGAAAAACAAAGGCAATTTTTATCATAAAGTAAGCACCCTATCCGCCTGCAACACTGCTGCACTAAATTCGCCCAGCCCCGCCAACACAAAGCCCTGCGCCAAATTATGCTGCTGCAAATCTGCTGCAGACGGCGCATCCACCACGCCACGACGTTGCGCCGCCGCAATGCATAAATGCAGCGGAATATGGTGTTGTTGCGCAAGTTGTTGCCAAGCTTTTTGCAAATGAAATTCATCACTTGCAGGATGCACAAACCCATTGCCATTACTCACCCCGCTTTGAAAAAAGAACACTTGGCTAATTTCATGTCCACTTTGGATTAAGGTTTGCGCCAACTGATAGGCTAAAAACGCCCCTTGCGTGCCATAAACCGCCTGTTTTACCGCTAAAACGTAACGCATTATTTGATTTCTTCGTGATCTTGCTTGATTTGTCGGATATATAAATACACCGTATGACGAGAGATATTTAATCGGTCAGCGACCAAATTAATGGCATCTTTAATATCAAAAATTCCTTTTTCAAACAAAGAGATAACAATTTGTTTATTTTTATTGTTATTTGCCACATTGCGATCGGCGGTAATTTCTTCTACGGTTTGTTCAATGGTTTGCGTCACCAACTCTTCCACCGAGCTTGCAAAATTCACCGCCGAAGCTTCATCTTGTTCCGGTGTTGGCATAAAGGCTTGCAAAAATTGCGATGCCGGTACGTCTAAATTAATATTGATACACAACAAGCCAATAATACGCTGAGATTTGTTGCGAATTGCGATAGTCACCGATTTCATCAATCCATTGCCTTTCGCTCGGGTAAAATAAGGATTGGAGACACTTTCAGTTTTCATGTTATGGAGTGATTTTAAGGCAAAATCAGTGATTGGCGAACCCACTTGACGATGGGTATTATGTCCGTTGGCAATACAAATCGCCGAACGTTCTAAATCTTCCAAAGAATGCAAAACAATTTCACAATGATTACCAATCAAGGCACTGACACCTTCAACCACTGCCACATAAGAATTCAAAATCGTCCGATCTTCTTCTGTGAAAGGTCGTTTATCTGTTAACATTTTATCGCCTCAATTCTTTATGAATAACGACCGCACTTTAAAAGTGCGGTCATTTTTTGGTTATTTTTACTTATTTTGCTGTTTTTTCAGGCGTTGCATCTAATACTTCAACGTCAAAATATAGGGTAGCATTTGGCGGAATAGGACCGCTACCTTGTTCACCGTAAGCCAATTGCGGAGGCAATACTAATTCAATTTTACCACCTTTTTTGACCAATTGCAGACCTTCGGTCCACCCCGGAACCACTTGATCTAATTTAAATTCTGCCGGTTGACCGCGCTCTACAGAACTGTCAAATACTGTACCGTCCGGTAATTTACCCGTGTAATGCACTTTAACTAAATCCGTCGATTTAATTGCTTTGCCACTGCCCATTTTTTCAATACGGTAAAACAAACCGGAAGCAGTTTTTTTCACCCCTTCTTTCTTCGCAAAATCCGATTGGAATTTTTCGCCTTCTGCTTTCACTTTCTTACTTAATTCCGCCATTTTCACTTCGGCAGCTGCCTTAATTTTTGCATCCACCGCGGTTAACGACGCTTCTAATTTTTCCATTTGCGCTTTGTCGTTAAAGTCAATTTTTCCGCCCAAAGCATCAGAAACCCCCGCCAACACTTTTGCGTTGTCATAATTAATTACGTCTTTTTGTGCATCTAACGAGCTTTTCAAATACGCCCCAAAAGACACACCAACCGCATAAGAGGCATCTTCCGCAAACTGTTTTCCATCATTTCCCGCTGCAAAAACTTGTCCAGAAACGACCGCACTTAACGCTAATGCCACTATTGACAATTTTTGAATTTTTAACATTGTTTTTATCCTTTATAATAGACAGAGTAATAGACCGGAATAGGTTAAATTGTATTTTACAAATTAACAACCTTTTTTAAGGATTATTTATGGAAATTCAACAAATTTTAGAACAACGAATCATTGAATTGGAGATGAAAGTTGCTTTTCAAGAAAAAAATGTGGATGATCTCAATCAATCACTGGTGGAGCAACAACTTATTATCGAAAAAATGCAGCTGCAAATTCGTTATTTGGCAAGTAAATTGAAAGATATGCAACCCTCAAATATCGCTTCGCAAGCGGAAGAAACGCCACCACCCCATTATTGATCCACATAAAAAGGAGCCTTGAAGGCTCCCAATATTAATACCAGCGAAAATCATTACGCAAGATATTTTTCCAAATCTTCACTGCCGCCAATATATTGACCGCCGATAAAGATTTGCGGCACGCTGGTTTTACCGGTAATCGCACGCACGGAAATGGTGCTGGCATCACGTCCCAATACGATTTCTTCAAAGGCATAGCCTTTTACTTTCAACAAACCTTTTGCTTTCGCACAGAACGGGCAGCCCGGTTTGGTGATAATAGAAACGGACGGTTTTGCAGTCCAATCCGGTTTTAAATATTTGATCATCGTGTCGGCATCGGATACTTTGAACGGATCGCCCGGCTCGTTTGGCTCAATAAACATTTTTTCTACGACACCATTTTTCACTAGCATAGAATAGCGCCAAGAACGTTTACCGAAACCTAAATCTTCTTTACCTACCAGCATACCCATACCTTCAGTAAATTCACCGTTACCATCCGGAATAACAGTAATATTTTCAGATTCTTGATCCGCTTTCCACGCATTCATTACAAACGTATCATTTACGGAAATACAAACAATATCGTCAACACCTAAAGCTTTGAATTCACAAGCTAATTCGTTATAGCGTGGTAAATGGGTGGAAGAACAAGTTGGGGTGAACGCGCCCGGTAAAGAGAAAACCACAACAGTTTTGTTATCAAATAATTCGGCACTGGTAACATCTACCCATTGATCGCCTTGGCGTGTATGAAATGTCACTTGAGGAACTTTTTTTCCTTCCATTGTTGTCATACTAAATTCTCCTATAGTTTGGGGGTTAATTATTACTGACATGATGAATTATAGTTTATTTTATGATATAGTTACAACCAATTAATTCCTATCTTTTTAATTGTTATATTCTATAAAGAGGTAAAAATGAATATTCGTGACTTAGAATATCTTGTCGCACTCGCAGAACATAAACATTTCCGCCGCGCCGCCGACTCTTGCCACGTAAGCCAACCTACATTAAGCGGACAAATCCGCAAACTGGAAGATGAATTAGGCATTATTTTGCTGGAGCGCACCAGCCGCAAGGTTTTATTTACCCAATCCGGTTTATTGCTCGTCAATCAAGCCAAAACCGTTTTACGCGAAATAAAACTATTAAAAGAAATGGCGAGCAATCAGGGTAAAGAAATGACCGGTCCTTTACATATTGGTGTTATCCCAACTGTCGGACCTTATTTATTGCCTTACATTGTACCGGTATTAAAACAATCCTTTCCCGATCTTGAACTCTTTTTATATGAAGCGCAAACCCATCAATTGCTGGAACAACTGGAAACTGGACAATTGGATTGTGCAATATTAGCTTCTGTCGCCGAAACCGAAGCATTTATTGAAGTTCCTATTTTTGATGAAAAAATGCTGCTCGCTATTTCGGAGGATCATCCGTGGGCAAATGAAACATCCATTAAAATGGAAGAACTCAAAGATTGTGAGATGTTAATGTTAGATGACGGGCATTGTTTACGCAATCAAGCCCTCGGTTACTGCTTTACTGCCGGAGCCAAAGAAAATCCGCATTTTCAAGCCACCAGTTTGGAAACGCTGCGCAATATGGTCTCCGCCAATGCGGGCATGACCTTAATGCCGGAACTTGCTGTGTTAAGCGAAGGCAATCGTACCGGTGTGCGCTATATTCCTTGTTTATCGCCGGAACCATCTCGCTCTATCACGCTGATTTACCGCCCCGGATCACCGCTGCGTAACCGCTATGAGCGCATTGCAAATGCTATCAGCCAAGTCATACAACCCATTTTAATCAAATAAGGAGATGCTATGGCAGGCATTCGTGCAATTCAAAAAGAAAAAACCCGACGCGCCTTGGTAAATGCCGCGTTTAACCAACTTAGTGCGGAAAAAAGTTTCTCAAATTTAAGCCTACGTGAAGTTGCCCGCGAAGCCGGTATTGCGCCAACCTCATTTTACCGACACTTCCGCGATATGGACGAATTAGGTTTAGAAATGGTAGACGAAGCCGGGTTAATGCTGCGTCAATTAATGCGTCAAGCGCGTAAACGTATCGCCAATGGCGGCAGCGTGATTGCTATTTCTGTAGAAACTTTTTTTGAATTTATCACCAACAGCCCGAACGTATTTCGCCTACTATTACGCGAAAGTTCCGGCACATCCCAATCTTTCCGCACTGCAGCAGCACGGGAAATCAAACATTTTATCGACGAACTGGCGGAATATATCGCCGGCAAAAATAACTACCCGCCACATATCGCTTACATTCAATCAGAAGGTATCGTCACCTTGGTCTTCACCGCCGGCGCTCATGCCCTCGATATGGACAAAAAAGAACGCGAACACCTCAAAAACCGCGTCATTCTCCAACTAAAAATGTTGGCAAAAGGCGCGGATTATGCAGTACATAAGGAATGGGGTTAGCCATTAACAAATGATCGGCGGTAACTTATCCAGTGAAGATGAAATTGCTTTATCAGAAATTAATAAATCAAATTGTTCTATTTTTCCAATATAAGCGCGTTGGATATGCTCCAGTTTAGAATGATCGAAAACGAGAATATTCTGTTGGCTTTTTTCCATCACTATGGCTTTAATTTTTGCCTCATCAAAATCAAAGCAGGTCACGCCTTTCTTTAAAGAAACCCTCGCAGCAGAAATAAAGGCTTTGGTCGGGCAAATCAAACCAAGTTCAAAACTCGCACCCAACGCTGAAAATACCGAATTGTTTCGTGAATAACGCCCCCACACAATATCAATTCGCAATTCAAATTTTCTTGCAATACCATAAATGTATTAATCGAGCAACAAAGTGCGGTGAATTTTATCGAAGAATCAATTTGTGAAGCAATATAGGGAATAGTCGAGCCACAATAAAAAAACACTACATCACCGTCTTTTATCAATTCAGCCGCCAATTTACCAATATACATTTTTTCGGCAATATTTTTAGTTTGGTGCTGATGAATAAAATAATGATGTTCATCTTGCCCGGGCTCTTTAATAATATATCCCCCGAGCAATGAAATTGAGCCTGTATAAACATTTAAATCACGACGAATGGTCATCTCCGATACATTAGAATTTCAGCAGCATCGCGCAAATGAATTTTTCCCATTTGCTTTAAAAGAAATTCCAGTTTCTTAATTCGTGGGTTAACTTTTTCCATTACTACAGGCTCAATAATAATTAATAGGTAGTGCCAGTATCGCTTAAACCTTTAATAATAGCAATGCCGACACTGGTACCGATTCGAGTCGCACCGGCCCCCATCATGGCTAGTGCGGTTTGCGTATCACGTACACCTCCCGAGGCTTTCACACCAACCTCACCCACAACTTGTTTCATCAATGTCACATCCTCAACAGTTGCACCGCCTTTATTAAACCCGGTCGATGTCTTCACAAACGCCACATTCAACGCTTTACAAATTTCACATGCCTGAACAATTTCTTCTTTCGTCAACAAACACGTCTCCAAAATCACCTTCAACGGAATGCCGTTGCAAGCCTGTAAAACCGCTTGAATATCCGCTTTTACCGCTTGCCATCTTTGCGATTTAATCCAACCAATATTGATCACCATATCAATTTCATCAGCACCTGCCCGAATTGCTTCTTGCGTTTCAAAGGCTTTCACCGAACTGAGATTTGCCCCAAGCGGGAAACCCACCACCGTGCAAATTTTCACATTCGCTCCCTGCAATTTTTCTTTTGCTAAAGGAATATAACCGGAATTAATACACACGGAAAAAAAACCATTTTCGATAGCTTCATCACACAACTTTATAATATCTTGTTCATTTTTTTCCGCACTTAGTGCCGTATGATCAATAAATTTAGCGATTTCTTTTGCTTGCATTTTAACTACCTCTTTGATTGCGTCATTAGAATAACATTAAACACAGTACATATTATATGAAAAAAATTGGGGCTGTCCTAGATAACGACTAAAACCCCCATTTAGGTTAAGATAACCCAATGAAAAAAAGTCGTCTAAGTCAGTACAAACAACATAAACTCATAGAACTGTTTGTGGCAGGTGTAACTGCTCGAACAGCCGCCGAGTTAGTAAATGTAAACAAAAGCACCGCAGCCTATTACTTTCACCGTTTGCGATTGCTCATCTATCAACATAGCCCTCATCTGGAAATGTTTGAGGGCGAAATTGAAGCGGACGAAAGCTATTTCGGCGGAACCCGCAAAGGTAAACGAGGTCGTGGTGCAGCCGGTAAAACTGCTGTATTCGGGCTTTTAAAGCGTGACGGCAAGGTTTATACCGTTGTCATTCCGAACACGCAATCTGCCACACTTTTGCCGATTATTCGGGAAAAGGTGAAACCGGACAGCATTGTTTACACCGATTTTTATCGAAGCTATGATGTGCTTGATGTGAGTGAATTTAATCATTTTCGCATCAACCACAGTACTTACTTCGCCGAAAATCAAAATCACATTAACGGGATAGAGAATTTTTGGAGCCAAGCAAAAACGCCATTTGCGTAAATTTAACGGCATTCCTAAAGCCCATTTTGAGCTGTATTTGAAAGAATGCGAATGGCGTTTTAATTACAGTGACTTAAAATCTCAAGTTTTATTTTTAAAACAATTGGTTAAGGGAATCTTAAGCTAGTTATCTAGAACAGCCCCAAGCGTAAAATACATTTAATAATAAACCGCACTTCGTATCTATCTCAAAGTGCGGTCAATTTTTAGCGTGTTTTAATCAAATTAAAAGGCGTTTTTATAGACTTGTAAAATCAATTCCGCCCTACATTCTCTCGGATTGCCGCTCCGTGTGATGTATTGTAATCCGGTTATCCGAATTAGCCTCGTTCTAACCCATTATTTCAACACTTTCCACGCTCTGTAACCATAAATCGCGATAACTACGAAACAGATTAACGGGAGGATAAATGAGAAGTTAACCGCCGGCATTCCCATTACTTCGCCTTGGTCGATGATGATCCCTTGTAATGGCGGCATTAACGCACCGCCCACAATCGCCATCACCAAACCGGCAGCACCTAATGTGGATTCTTCTTTTAATCCATATAAAGCAATACCGTAAATCGTTGGGAACATTAAGGACATAAAACCGGAGGTTAAAATCAAGCAGTATAAACCCCATACGCCATCAATAAACATCACACCCAAGATGCTGAAGAAACCGCCCAGCGCAAAGAGATACAACATCAATTCCGCTTTTAAATATTTCATGATACTGGTGCTAATAAAGCGGCTGGTAATAAAGATTGCCATAGCGATGATATTATAGTTTTGTGCTTCTGCTTTGGTGAAACCTAATCTTTCTGCATATTGAATAATAAAGGTCCAACACATAATTTGCACACCAACATAAAATACCTGTGCAATCACGCCTTCGCGATATTTACTATTGGCAGACAACCGAGCGAAAGAGTCTTTAAAGGAAATTGCCGCACCTTCTTCCACTTTGGTCTTCGGCATTTTATACAAGCCGATAATCAGCATGACCAACAAGACTACGACACCAACCGCAAGATACGGATTGCGGATAATCTCTAAATCATGCGTCCGCACTACTACTTTTTCCGCTTCGGATAAGGTAGTAAAAATCAAATTACCGGCAGCATCACGTTTATCGGAATCCAAGCTGGTTAAGACCACTTGTGAGGCAACAAACATCCCTGTTATTGATCCAAGCGGGTTAAAAGACTGTGCTAAATTCAAACGACGTGTCGCAGTTTGCGGATCTCCCATGGAAAGAATATAGGGATTCGCTGTCGTTTCCAAAAAGGCTAAACCAAAGGTTAAAATATACAAAGAAAGTAAAAAGTAGGTAAATTCTTCATATAATGCCGCCGGGTAAAACAAAAATGCACCGACCGCATACAAGGAAAGCCCTAATAAAACACCGGCTTTATAGCTATAACGACTAACAAATAACGCCGCCGGAATTGCCATTGTCCCATAACCACCATAGAACGCAAATTGAACTAACGCCGCCTCTGATGCCGGAATTTCCATTACGGTTTGGAAAACCGCCACCATCGGATTAGTAATATCATTCGCAAAACCCCACAATGCGAATAAACTTGTAATTAACACAAAAGGTACAACAAATTTTTTCTCTAGAACTTTAGCAGTCATAAGCTATTCCTTCTTCATTGTTGAAATGATAACCCATTAAAAAATCAATTATTTTTCCTCAACCCAAGATCCATAAGATTTGAATTTTTCCAACACCACGCTCATTTGTTCAGCGGATAAAGTCGGAATCGGTTTTCCGGTGGCGAGTAATTTGAGATACCAATCGGCAATCACCTCAATTTCATGCGCCACGCTCAACGCTTTGTCTAAGGTTTTATCCACCGCAATTAATCCATGGTGCGCAAGTAAAATGGCTTTACTTTGTTTAATCCCGTCGCGGACATAATCCGCTAATTGATGAGTACCGAAAGTGGCATAAGGTATACAAGGCACATGATCCGTACCGGTACAAGCGATCATGTAATGAATCGGCGGGATTGGTTGTCCTAAAATCGAAACTGCCGCACAATTTGCCGCATGGTTATGTACCACCGCGTCAATATCCGCCCGCGCTTCATAACACGCCAAATGAAATTGCCATTCACTGGACGGTAATTTACCGGTTTCATGTTGACCGTTTTTATCCACATAAACGATGGAATCCTCTGTCATTTGCTCATAAGGCGTACCGGTCGGCGTAATTAACATCCCGTCGTTATAACGCACGCTGACATTCCCGGCAGTACCTTGATTTAATCCTAATTTTGTCATTGCCAAACAAGTATCAATAATTTGGCGAGCTAATGCTGATCTGTTCATGTTTAAATTCCTCTTAAAATAATGGCGTTACGCCTTTTTTAATAATAATATTTCCATATTTTGCCGTTTCGCCGCTGATCACAACCGCATAGGCTTGTTTGGCACGTTCATAAAAAGCAAAACGTTCAATTCTTTCTAAATTAGGCAATTTTTCCACCGCACTTTGTATCGCCTCTAAATAACGCTGCTCAACAGAAGGATCCAAACTGTCCCCCTCGACCGCTTGCATCATAATTAATGGCGCGTTGACATAAGCGTCAAATTCAAATAGCGGACTGATACCTTTAAGTAATGTATCCACACCAATTCCATCCGCGCGAATAACACGATGATGCAGTTGATGTGCCGGGAAATGGGCGTCGGATAATACCAATTCGTCACCATGCCCCATTTCGGCTAACACTTTTAATAATTCAGGCGAAATTACCGGATGAATACCTTTTAACATAACGACCTCTTAATCCATTTGTTGTAACCATTGTTGATATGCCGCCAATTGTGCAGAAGGGTAAACCCGTTTTTTCTGCGGCTGCATTGCTTGCTGCGCCTCCTCTACCGAGGCATAAACGCCGACACCGGCAAACGTAAACATAGCAGCGCCTAACACCGTACTTTCCGCCACATCCACAATATCCAACGGAATGCCAAGGACATCGGCTCGAATTTGGTTCCATAGCGCATTTTTCGATCCTCCACCAACACAAATTAAGCTTTCCGCTTTAAAATGACTGACTTGTTGCAATACCGCTAATCCGTTTTTCAGCTGCAATGCCATATATTCCAATGCGGCACGATAAATTTGCCCGCGATTACTGTGCATGGATAATCCACTAATTCGTCCTGCACCGACCGATTTATCCGTCGCGGCAAAACTGCCCTGTAAGCGAACGCCATTCGCACCCGGTGCTGCCGAATTGCCTTCTTCAATCATGGTGGAATAATAACGATCTGTACCGACAACATCGGCAAAATAAAGTTTGCCAATCCACTCCATTACACCGGAACCAACCCATTGCACTGCCGGATTAAAACGATGATGTTGTGCATCAAACTCTGTAGTCAGCCCTTGCGGCACAAACTCCACGTGCGGTTCGGCACGTTCAGTACGCGCCATCAAAATTTCCCACGTACCGGAGCTTAATACCGGTTGATTTAACCTCGCACCGGAACCAAAAACCGCAAATTGCGTATCATGACCGCAAGAAATTACCGGTACTTCATTTAATCCAAATTGGGAGGCAAGTGCGGTGGATAATTTGCCGATTTTTTCACCGGCGCTGACCATTTTAGGAAATTGCGCTTTCGTTAACCCGAGGACGGTTAACACCTCATCATTCCAATCGTTATCTGCCAAATTGGTCATCATGGAGGTTCCCGCCATAGTACGATCCGTTGTAAATTCACCGGTTAAACGTTGGCTTAATATCGAAGAAATAAACACCCATTTATCCATCTCTTGGTAAATTTCCGGTTTATTTTCTTTTAACCACAACAATTTAAATAACGTATTAAAACTGTACTGACCAATTCCGTTACGTTGGTAAAGCTGCTCCACATTCAGGTAGTGAGATAAATTTTTCATTAACGGTAAGGTACGCGGACATTTCCAAGAAATGATGGGGTAAAGTTGTTTTCCGTTTCGATCAAAAGGTGCACCGTCAACCCCAAAGGTCGTCACTGCAATCCCAACAATATCGGCTAAATCCTGTTGTTGCGCTTGCAGTTGTTGTAATGTATGGATTGCACAATCCACCAACTTTTGCCAGATTTCCTCAATATCCCAAATGTGATAATCGGCATTTTCGCTATCCGGTTGCGTATTATTGGCAAGGTGATATGAAGCGAGAATTTTGCCTTTTTCATTCATGGCAATTGTGCGTAAATTGGTCGCGCCACAGTCAAAAATCAATGCAATTGACATAAAAACTCCCCTAAAGTGCGGTAAAAATCACCGCACTTTTGACATAATAAGTTTCAATTGAAAAAGGAGATTATTTGTAAAGCGGTCCGAAATTCACGCAAGCGCGATAATCTTGACCTTCTTTATCTTGACCAAATCCGTTCCATGCACTTGGACGGAAGACATCTTTATCCACGACATTGTGCATACAAACCGGAATACGTAGCATGGACGCTAAAGTAATTAAATCCGCTCCAACGTGTCCATAAGTTGCAACACAGTGATTAGCGCCCCAGTTTGCCATCACGGAATACACGTCGGTAAAGGCGCCGGTACCCGTTAAACGCGGTACAAACCAAGTACAAGGCCAAGTTTCATTGGTACGTTTCATCAAAGTCTCATGTACCGCTTCCGGTAATTCGATAGACCAACCTTCGGCAATTTGTAACACCGGTCCAAGCCCTTTAATGATATTTAAACGGTGCATGGTAAATGGCATTCCGCCTTTAGTGGTATATTGAGAAGATAAGCCGCCCCCACGGAAATATTCATGTACCGCCGGACACCAACGAGTATTTTCCAAGCAACGTTTACCGTCTTCTTCCGTCACTTCCCACACCGGTTTGATCACCGGATTTCCTTCGTTATCCGTATGTTGACCGGTACCGTCCAATGCGGCAGAACCGGAATTAATTAAATGAATAAATCCACTTTCAGGACGCCAACCTGTTACGCGCTCCACCGAATCTTCGCTCCAATAGGTACGCACGTCGGCAAAAATTTGTGCTTGTCCGGTTAATTGATAACCGAGCAACATACAAACCCCATTTAAAGAATCGTTTTCTGTAGCTAAAATATGTGGCGGACGTACTCCATTCCAGTCGTAAGTAGAGTTTAAAATCGCTTCCATAAAGTCACCGTTCGGAAGGTGATCAGTCCATTGACGTTGCCCTTGGAAACCGGCAGCAATGGCATTGTGGCCCAGCGCTTCTTCACCATAACCTAATTCAGCTAATTTCGGATTGCCCACCATCAAGTCGCGCGCAATAATCGTCATTTTGACCACATTTTCCCAAAGTTCCGCTCGCTCTTCCGGTGTGCGTTGATATTCCGGTAAATTCACATCAATCCCTTCTTTGCAATATTGGTTGACCCAAGACAACGCCAACTCGACTTCTTGCGGATCATAGATTTTACGATCCAACCGACGTTTAATTTCGGTCATATCCACATATTCATTGCGCATTCCCAAATATTCTTGGAAAAACGCTTGATTAACGATAGAACCCGCAATCCCCATAGAGACGGAACCGATAGATAAATAGGATTTACCGCGAATAGAGGCAACCGCAAGACCGGCACGCGCAAAACGCAGAAGTTTTTCTTTAACATCCGCCGGAATACTTTGATCATCGGCTTCTTGCACTTCAGTTCCATAAATCGAAAATGCGGGTAATCCCATTTGCGAATGCCCCGCCAATGCCGCCGCCAAATAAACAGCTCCCGGACGTTCTGTACCGTTAAAGCCCCAAATCGCTTTCGGCATATGCGGATCCATATCAATAGTTTCCGAACCATAACACCAGCAAGGTGTCACCGTGATGGTTAAGCCCACATTGCTTAATTTAAATT
Organism: Actinobacillus seminis; assembly: GCF_002263215.1. GTDB lineage: Bacteria > Pseudomonadota > Gammaproteobacteria > Enterobacterales > Pasteurellaceae > Actinobacillus_B > Actinobacillus_B seminis. The sequence continues at coordinate 15,688 of NZ_NLFK01000012.1, read as the reverse complement.
TTTCCGCACAAGCCGCCGCCTCCGCAACGCCGCCAATACAAGTATCCGCAATCACGCACTCCACAAAAGATCCGTCAATATGTCTAACGTGCGTTTGCAATAATTCGGCGACAGATTTCGCCATATTCATGGTTTGTAATTCTAAAGATTCACGTACCCCCATTCGACGACCATCGATTGTCGGACGAATACCAATTTTGACCGCTGTTGATTTAAATTGACTCATGATGTATTCCTCTTTTGATTAGATAAATAACTTCGTTTGTATGAAGATATTGTTCATCAAAAAGAAAAATCACTCTAATTTTTTTGAAATTCGATCGTTTTTCGTGACAAACTTCACAAAAAATGACTATTTTGACTGTTTTTAAATGACCGAATACCATGAAACGGTAAAAAATCGGTCAATTCATCAACAAATTAAGGCATTATTGGGTAGAAATTAATACATCGTTTCGCTGACAATAATGTTGTAATTTTTCATTATCAGCCTGATCGGTGAATAAAATATCAATTTGTGATAATTCCGTTAAGCAGATCAAATTTTTGCGATGAAATTTTGATTGATCCAATAAGAGAAAATTTTTATCGGCAGCTTCCACCATTTTTCGTTTTATAGAAGCATTTAGCTCGTTTGATTCCCAAAGCATACCGTTTTCATCAAATCCTGCACAGGAAAAAACAAAAAAATCAATGTGTAATCGCTGTAGCAACTGTTCGGATAAAGGACCGTAAAAAGCATCGTATTTTCCCGAATAAACGCCACCGGTCGCAATCGTGGTAATGTTGCTTTTGTTAACCAAAGCCGAAATGTTGTGCATAGAATTAGTGATCACGGTACAAGGAATATCCGGAATTAACTGTGCAAAATGCCAACTGCTTGAACTGGCATCCAAACCAATTACCGCCCCATCAAAAACATACTCCACTGCCCGCTCGGCAATGGAACGTTTCGCCTCATAATTGGTTCGCTGTCTCACTTGAAAAGAACTGCCAATATCTTTCGCTTTTTGACTAACCGCCCCACCATGTACGCGATGTACCAAGCCTTTTTTCGCCAATGCGGTCAAATCACGTCGCACAGTTTCCACAGAAACTTCAAAATGTTGCGCCAGTGTATTCACATTCACCTTCCCTGTAGCATTGATCATTTGCATAATCAAGTCTTCTCTCGTACGCATAATTCCTCCCCCCAAAAAAACGGTCAAAACGGTCATTTCAAAAATATTATAGGTATTTTGTTCCATAAAGCAAAAATTCTTTAATTTTTCACCGCACTTTTAGCACATCCGGCAAAAATCTATTACAATACCCGCAACCATACTCAAACAAGAGGACAAGTATATGATTATCGTAACGGGCGGCGCGGGAATGATTGGCGCGAATATCGTGAAAGCATTAAACGATATGGGACGTAAAGATATTTTAGTGGTGGATAACCTGAAAGATGGCACTAAATTTGTGAATTTAGTGGATTTAGATATTGCGGATTATTGCGACAAAGAAGATTTTTTGGCATCCATTATTGCCGGTGATAATTTAGGCGATATCGACGTGATTTTCCATGAGGGTGCTTGTTCGGCGACCACGGAATGGGACGGTAAATATTTAATGCACAACAACTACGAATACTCCAAAGAGTTGTTACATTATTGTTTAGAACGCGAAATTCCTTTCTTCTATGCCTCCAGTGCGGCGACCTATGGCGATAAAACGGAATTCGTGGAAGAACGTCAATTTGAAGGTCCGTTAAATGCTTACGGTTACTCAAAATTCTTATTTGACCAATATGTGCGCGAGATCTTACCGAAAGCCAATTCGCCTATTTGCGGTTTTAAATATTTCAATGTTTATGGCCCGCGTGAACAGCACAAAGGTTCAATGGCAAGTGTTGCTTTCCATTTGAATACTCAAATTAACAAAGGAGAAAACCCGAAATTATTTGCCGGTAGTGAGCATTTCTTGCGTGATTTTATTTATGTGGATGACGTGGCAGCGGTAAACATTTGGGCATGGCAAAATAGCGTATCGGGCATTTTCAATTTAGGTACCGGCAAAGCGCAAAGTTTTAAAGAAGTGGCGGATGCGGTAGTGAAATTCCATGGTAAAGGGCAAATTGAAACCATTCCATTCCCGGAACATTTAAAATCCCGTTACCAAAAATATACCCAAGCGAATTTAGGCAAACTTCGTACAGCTGGTTGCGATTATCAATTTAAAGATGTGGCAACGGGCGTGGCGGAATATATGGCGTGGCTTAATCGTAAATAAGTCATAAATTCTGTGCGGTTAAATAGCTTGTTGAAAACATTGAATTTTTTTACCGCACTTGGTTACTCTATCCGAAAAATAAGATGAATATACTAATTATTGGTCCCTCTTGGGTCGGCGATATGATGATGTCGCACAGCTTGTACCAAACCCTAAAACAACAGCATCCGGATTGCAATATCGACGTGTTAGCGCCGGATTGGTGCAAACCGCTGCTGGCACGAATGCCGGAAGTGCGACAAGCGATCACTATGCCAATCGGGCATGGCGCTTTTGCTTTAGGCGAACGTTATCGCATTGGAAAATCCTTGCGTAATCAATATGATATGGCAATCATCTTACCAAACTCATTAAAATCGGCATTTATTCCATACTTCGCCAACATCCCGCTTCGACGGGGTTGGAAAGGGGAAAATCGGTATATTTTGCTCAATGATTTACGCCACAATAAAAAAGCCTATCCTATGATGGTGCAGCGTTATGTCGCGCTGGGTTATGCACAAAACGTCTTGCCCGCGGCGGCAGATTTGCCGATTCCGACACCTTATTTGACGGTTGAAAAGACACAACAGGACACCACGTTAAAAATCTTCGAAAAACAGACCGCACTTGCGCAACATCGCCCTGCGATCGGCTTTTGTCCCGGCGCGGAATTCGGACCGGCAAAACGTTGGCCACATTATCATTACGCGGCATTAGCGGAACAATTGATCACACAAGGATATTCCATTCGCCTATTCGGTTCCGCTAAAGATCACTCCGTGGGCGAACAAATTCGTCTCGCGTTGCCGGCGGATTTACAACGTTATTGCAGCAATTTAGCCGGTCAAACCAGCCTTAATCAAGCGGTGGATTTAATCAGCGACTGTGCGGCGATTGTTAGCAATGACAGCGGGTTAATGCATATCGCCGCTGCCTTAAAACGCCCGCTGGTGGCGCTCTACGGACCGACCAGCCCGCAATATACACCGCCATTATCCGACAATGCAGTCATTATCCGCTTAATCGACGGTGGCTTGATTAAAATCCGCAAAGGCGACGACAGTGCCGAAGGGTATCATCAAAGTTTAATTGATATTACGCCGCAAATGGTGTGGGAAAAATTACAAGGGTTACTTGATTAAATGCGAATTTGCTTGGTTAAAACGTCCTCCATGGGTGATGTCATTCATACCTTGCCGGCGTTGACCGACGCGCAACGCGCCATTCCTGATTTGCAGGTAGATTGGGTGGTGGAGGAAAATTTTGCGGAAATTCCGCGTTGGCACAGTGCAGTGAAACAAGTCATTCCCGTTGCTATCCGACGTTGGCGCAAAAATTTATGCCAAGTCACGACCAGAAATCAATGGAAAAACTACCGCACTTTATTGCAACAAACCGAATATGACGCCGTCATTGACGCCCAAGGCTTGCTCAAAAGTGCTTGTTTGGTGACCTATTTTGCCCGCGGTAAAAAATTCGGTTACGACCGTCAATGCGTACGTGAACCCCTCGCCTCTTTGTTTTATGATCACAAATTTTATATTGATTATCAGCAACATGCAGTAGAGCGCATTCGTCAATTAGTTGCCCAAAGCCTAGCTTATCCTCTTCCCGTCGCGCAAGGCGATTACCAAATAGCTTCGAATTTTGTCACGCCAACCGGCGAGGTTCCTTATGTGCTGTTTATTCATGCCACCACGCGCGCGGAAAAACATTGGACGGAGCGAGAATGGAAAAAATTAGCGCAAAAAATGACCGCGCTTGGTTATCAAATTCGTCTGCCTTGGGGCAATGTAGCGGAAAAACAACGTGCTGAACGCATTGCCGAGGGAATAGAAAGTGCGGTGGTTTTGTCGCGACTTTCGCTCACGCAACTTGCCGCGCAAATTGCCAATAGTGTGGCAGTAATTTCTGTGGATACCGGATTGGCGCACCTAAGCGCCGCCTTGGATAAAAAAATATTACCCTTTATGGCGCTACCGATCCGAAACTTATCGGTACCTATGGCAAAAATCAAATCTATATCCAAGAGAAACGGATGGATTTAATTCGGGCTGAACGTGTGTTGGCATATTTCGCCTAAAAAAATCTTCTCGCTTGTGTTATTTCATATCGTAGTAGTCATTTTTTTTTTTTTTTTTAGTTTTTTATCTCAATTAAGCTTGCGCAACTTCATCTTGATCATGCACCGAGGCTTTCAGACGTGCGAAATAATCTTTGGTTTCGCTCACAATCACATGGCGCAAGCCGATTAACGCAATTAAATTCGGAAATGCCATCAATCCGTTAACAATATCTGCTAAAATCCAAATTAACTCCAATTGAATAAAGGCACCGCATCCTACCAACACAATAAAAATCAGGCGATAAATTTTAATGCCTTTGATGCCGGCTAAATAAACGAAACAACGTTCCCCGTAATAGCACCAGCCTAAAATGGTGGTAAAGGCGAAAAACAGCAACCCAACCGTCACGATCGTGGCACCAATATTGCTGCCTAAGCCTTGTGAAAAGGCAAGATTGGTCATAGCCGCCCCCGCCACGCCGGATTGCCAAGCACCGGTTAACACCAACACAATACCGGTCATGGAACAAACAATAATGGTATCTAAAAAGGTGCCGGTCATGGAAATTAGCCCTTGGCGCACCGGTTCTTTGGTTTGCGCCGCTGCCGCCGCAATGGGGGCGCTACCCAAACCGGATTCATTGGAGAAAATCCCCCGAGCGACACCCGATTGAATCGCTTTCATCACCGTAATTCCCAAGGCGCCGCCTAACGCCGCTTGCGGATCAAAGGCACTATGAATAATCAACGACAACGCCGCCGGTACTTGTTGCCAATTAATGATGATAATCACCACGGAAATCGCCACATAAAAGATCGCCATAAAAGGCACGATAATGGAGGAAACCACCGCAATGCGCTTGACGCCACCCAAAATAATCAACGCCACCAACACGGTCATTATCGTCGCGCTCCAAACCACCGGCACGCTAAAGGTATCGTGCATTGCATGTGTAATGGCTTGAATTTGCGGAAAGGTACCAATTCCGAAAAACGCCACCAACACGCCAAACACCGCAAATAATTTTGCTAACCAACGAATACCCAACCCATTTTCAATATAATACATTGGACCGCCAGCCATAAAACCTTGCTTATCTCGTACGCGATATTTCACTGCCAATAAACATTCGGCGTATTTGGTTGCCATACCCAACAATGCCACCAGCCACATCCAAAAAATTGCCCCCGGTCCGCCGGCTTGAACCGCGGTTGCCACACCAACGATATTACCGGTACCAATGGTCGCCGCCAAAGCGGTACAAAGAGCGGCAAAGGCAGAAACATCCCCTTTTTTTGCCTCCTTCTCTTTTTTAAACAAATATCCTAATGCACGCGGTAAATGAATAATTTGCAAAAAACCTAAACGCAAAGTCAAATAAACTCCCGTACCGGATAATAAGATCAGTAACGGCGTACCCCAAATAAACGTATTGATTGATGATAAGATCGTTTCTAACGACATAAGAATTCCTCGTAAAAAATCAGTTTACTATTTACAAGGAGGCGAAAAGAATTACGGAATAAAATAAAAAAGGATAGCATCCAAAGCTACATTCACGACTATCTCTTGCCCCTGTCCTTTTGCCTGAGCGTTTGAAAAACAGCGAAAAATCACCGCTCTTTTGCGCCTTCGGCGTCCGATTATGGTTATTCATATCGGCTCTCTCCAAGGGTTCGTCCAGTAACAGTCCTCGCAAAATTATTTGCACCTGAAAGATTTTACCTCGTCGGTGTAGAGTCAATTCTCTACTCTCCAGCTACCTTCACCCGAACATTCCGGTCGAAAACTATTTTTCGACCGAAGTGAGCTAATTCTAACAAGAGAAAAACAATAACTCAAGATGAAAGTGGCTGCGACAAAGGAAGCTAAGCATCATGGATGATACGAAAATTTTTTGTTACTTGTTCTCTCTTTGCCACTTTATTGCAATATAACTGCAGGTTGGGATCAATTTCAGCTGATGTCCCCGTACAAACGTGACCAATGATCGATATAATTTATCCGCCACCCCTTGACCGCGTAGTGCCTCGGAAACAAAAGTATGCGTTGCATTAATGGTTTGCGCATCAACAAAAAAATAGCTCAATTCGGCAATTTTACGCTGCCGCTCATCCACAATAAAAAATTCACCTTGAGTGGCATCATATTGATGTTGAATATCCATTAATGTCGGCTCCAATCTTCGCTAAAATGTTCATCCATCACGAAATCCGCGCTATCGCAAGGAATCGCTTTTTCCTCATTTGCCCATTCGCCCAAATCAATCAATTGGCAACGTTTGCTGCAAAAAGGACGATAGGGACTTTTTTCCGACCATGTCACCGCTTTTTTACAAGTCGGACAGGGTACCTCAAATACATCATCAGTCATGATTATTTCCACTCAATTGTAAATAAGATTGATGCAATTCTAGCACTTTTTGCTTTAATTGAGGCAAAGATTTGAGCAAATCGCCCTCGTTATTAATCACATCATCCGCATAACGCAAACGCACCTCTCGGCTCACCTGTGATGCCATAATTTGGCGGATTAACTCCGCCCGATTGCTATCCCGTTGCGTTACTCGCACAATTTGCGTCGCCGGTTCCACATCCACCACCAACACGCGCCGGCAAAGTGCGGTCAATTTATTTTCAATTAACAAAGGCACCACCCACAACACATAGGGAGAATCCTGCTCTTGTAATTGGCGCAGCATTTCCTCGCGAATGGCGGGGTGCAACAATGCGTTGAGCCATTGTTTTTCTGCTGCATAGTGAAACACGCGCTCGCGCAATGCCGCACGATTTAACTCCCCGTTTTCCAATAAAATTTCCGCACCAAAATAAGCTGCTATTTTTGCCAACAGCGGCGACCCTTTTGCCACCACCTCGCGTGCCACCACATCCGCGTCGATCACCGGCACGCCAAGTTCAGCAAACAACTCCGCCACTGTGCTTTTACCGCTGCCGATACCGCCGGTTAACCCCACAATATATGTCATCACAACCTTTATTTACGTTCTTGTTGATGCACAAATTTTGGCACAGTTACGCCAAGCTGTACAGATTAAGCAATAAAATTCCCCCGCCGGAAAGGCTTAAAAATGGACCGAACGCCACCCATTCAACGCGCATACCACGATAGTTTAAATAGCCCACATAAATTAACGCGCTCAAACAAGCGCCGAGAACCAACCAAGGCAATTGTTCCACCGGCGTAACGCCGCCCAAGCCCAGCATTAACCAATAATCGCCACGCCCCAAAGCTTCACGCCGATAAACCCATTTTGCTACATAATACAACGCATAAAACATCAAAAATCCAAGTGCCGCCCCTTGCAAACTCGCAATTAAATCCACAGGAATTGCGACAAAATACGCACGGAAAACCGCACAAACAAATAATAACTGACATAATGTCGGCGAAATTAATTGGTAATAGCCATCAATAATTGCCACACAAAATAACAGCGCCACATAGCCGCCCAACCATAATCCGGTAAAAGGATCAAAAAGTGATGCCAGCAACACCAACAGGACGCTGAAGCCGAACATATAATAAAAAAAATGACCGCACTTTAAGGGCGTCAATGCGCAATATCCCGCTGCAAAGTGCGGTGAATTTTGCGGAAAAATTTCACAAAAATTCCGCAAAACCTGCTCACTTAAGCGTGCGGAAAACCCGCTCAAATAACGATACGCCGCATAACCGATCGCATTGCCATACAACCAACAAATCACCATCATCATTGAATTAACGACCCCATATTAAAAATCGGTAAATACATGCCCAACATAACAGCACCGATAAGCCCGCCGATAATCAACATCAGCAACGGTTCCAATAATTGCGCCAACAAATCCACTTGATGATCCAGTTGTTGTTGATAAGTATCGGCAATATGGCGCAACATTAAGGCAACTTTGCCGCTATTTTCGCCGATTTTTAACATTTGTTGCGCCGGCATTGGAAACCAAACCGAACTCACCGATGCCGACAACGGATAACCTTGATTTACTCCATTTAGCGTTTCCTTGATCCATTCCGTCAACAAAATATCGCCGCTTAATGCCGGCGAGGCTTGCCAACTTTTTTGCTGCGGCAAAAAGGATTGCAGCCCTTGCGTCAATGCAATGCCCGCGTTCAACATCAAAGACAAACTGTGGCAAAAACGAATCAGCCGAGAAAATTGTACTACCCGACAAATCACCGGCAGGCGCATCATCAATTTGGCTTTTTGTCGCTGCCATGATGGAGAATGCGAAAATTGGTAACGCAATAAGGCGCTCAATAACCCAAGCAGTAGCGTTAATTGCCAAAAGTAATCTTGCAACCCGGCGGAGATATGCAGTAAAATAGCGGTAAATGTCGGCAAACCGGCTTGATTTTCCGCATACATTTCAGCAAATTGCGGCACAATAAACATCAGCAACAACACAGTCAAGATGAAAGAAATCGCCAGCACCACCATGGGATACAGCAGAATTTTTTGGATTTTGCGCTGCAACGCCAAGGTTTGCATTTTATGCTGCGCCAGCTGTTCACAAACCAAAGGTAATTTCCCCGTCATCTCCCCCACCAAAATCAATTGGCGTTCTTGATAATTTAAATACCGCCCTTGGCGTTCTAAGGCTTGTGAAAAGGATAAACCGCTTTCCAGATCAGAAATCAACTGCCCCAACCATTGATATAACGCCGGTTGTGCACAGTTTTGCCATAAAATCTGTAGGCTGTCTTTTAAGGGAACCGCCGAGTTTAGTAACACGGAAAGTTGCGTAAATAAATCAACAAGTTGTGCCTTTTTCGGTTTGCTGGTCAATTGCCAATGTTGTTGTAATTTCACGTTCGCCAAGCCACGCTGAAACAAGCGATATTGCGCCTCGGTTTTATCCCGCGCCACAATCATCCCTTGTTGTTTTTGCTGTAATTTATTTTTCCCTGACCAAGCAAATAATTTTAAGTTAGCCATACGTTTTTCCCAACACGCGATCCACCTCCGCCCAATCCGTTAGCCCCTGCTGCACTTTTTCCGCCGCGCTTTGGCGTAAATCCGCGAAATCCGTCTGATAACCATGCGTCTCAAGCGCCGGTTGCAAGAATTGATAAATTCCGATCCGCCCTTGGTACCCCTGAAAACAATCGCACAAATCGGCGGAAAAATTACCGCACTTTTGGCATTTCTTGCGAACTAAACGTTGAGCAATCACCAATAATAAACTGTGTTCAATTTCATGGGATTGAATGCCCAATTGCTGTAAGCGCGAAAGGGCGGAGGGCGCGTCATTGGTATGCAGCGTGGACAACACCAAATGTCCGGTTTGCGCCGCACGCAACGCTATCGCCGCACTGTCTTCATCACGAATTTCGCCGAGCATAATAATATCCGGGTCTTGGCGCAAAAAGGTGCGTAACAGGCGACTGAAATCCAAGCCAATAGCTAAATTGACTTGCGTTTGCATAATCCCATCCAATGCAATTTCAATCGGATCCTCGGCGGTTAAAATATGTTTATCGCGGCTATTGAGAAGCTGAAGTGCGGTATAAAGGGAAATACTTTTCCCGCTGCCGGTAGGACCGGTCACCAAAATCAAACCTTGCGGTTGACTTAATGCATTCGCAAAGCATTGTTGTTGCCATGCGTTCATGCCAAGTTCCGCAAAACTGAAATGCACCGGTTTATTTTGCTGCAAGCGCAACACCGCTTTTTCGCCAAAATGGGTAGGCAAGGTGGATAAACGAAAATCCAAACGATCTGAAAAAGCAGTTTTAAACTGAAAACGTCCGTCTTGCGGCAGGCGCCTTTCGCTAATATCCAATTTTGCCAACAACTTCAAACGGGAAATTAAGCGTGCTGCCAGATTTAGGGCAAGTTTCGGTTGCGGCTGCAGCACGCCATCAATGCGAAAACGAACTTGTAAATGATGGGCTTGCGGTTCCAAATGAATATCGGACGCTTGCCGTTTCACCGCTTGTTCAAAAAGATGTGACAACAGACGGATAACCGGTTCATCACTGCCGGTTTCCGTTTCTATCTCCGGCGCGTCAGGCGCATGATAACTTACCTGCGGCGTTTCCTCTACGCTAAACTGCGACGGCGAAAGCTGTTGTAGTAAGGCTTTCAGATCGGCGTTTGGCAATAATACCGGCTCGACCATTTTTCCGCTAAGGAAGGCAAAGGTTTCGCAAGCCGCGAGATTATTCAAACTGTCCACACCCAACCACAGAGTTTGTGCATCTTGGCGCAAAGGCAGGGCAAAATAACGCAATAACAAGGTATGTTGCCGTTGATTTTGCTGCCATAAGTGCGGTGCAATTTGGAAACGTTCTCCGTTTTCCGCCACCACCATTGGCACATTTTCAACCGAAATGATATTCAGTTCCGTCATATTTGCCTCTAATTGGTACAATAGCCGGCGGGAAAGAGTTCATCATTAGAAAAGCAATTCACGCTCCAAACAACACCATCTAACGCATCACCCGAGGAGGTTAGCGAATAGCTGATATTTTCCAGCGTACCTTTACCTTCTACCGTAATCACACCGGCTTGCACATTGACGGATTTAATATATTTACCGCGCTCGCCGCTATTTTGTTGAATACCGTTGGAACCCGCGCTGCAATTTTTATTATCGCCATGGTTATAAATACAAAGCTCCACTTCCGAACGATAAGGCGCGGAAGCTTGCAATAATTCGGACATTGCCGCTTTTTTGGTATAATTTTGATACGACGGAATGGCGATAGTGGCTAAAATAGCAACAATGGCGATCACGATCATCAATTCCACCAAGGTAAATCCTTTATACTGCCCCGGATAAGCTAATAACCTATGAGTTGATATTTTCGAGTTAACGAAAGTGCGGTGTAAATTTTTCATCTTTTTTCCTTTTCTTGTTAAATAATCAATGCCAAAATGACAACTTTTAGTGTGCAAAGAAAAGTGGACAAATGCTAAAATATCGTGCGATTTTTTCGATACCGATCGCAAAAATAAATTTTATGCCACAAAAAACAATCCCAAATGAAAAACGAAATAAAAATTGAAAACGGATGGCTCCTTGACGAGCGAAAAATCCTATCACCGCACTATGATTTAAGACCGTCCGGCACGGAGATTTCCTTGCTGGTGATCCACTACATCAGCCTACCGCCGGAGCAATTTGGCGGCAGTTATATTGACGATTTTTTTCAAGGCAAACTCGATCCCAGTGCACACCCGTATTTTCAAGAAATTTACCAAATCCGCGTGTCCGCTCATTGTTTAATTGATCGCCAAGGGCAAATTACACAATATGTCAGTTTTAATGATCGCGCCTGGCACGCCGGGCTATCTTGTTTCCAAGGGCGAGAAAAATGTAACGATTTTTCTATTGGCATCGAATTGGAGGGCAGCAATGAGCAACCCTTTACGTCCGCGCAATATGCCGCATTAATTCGCTTAAGCCAAAGCCTAATGCAAGCTTATCCGCATATCCGCAAGGATCGCATTGTCGGGCATTGCGATATTTCGCCGAGTAGAAAAATCGATCCAGGTCAATATTTTGATTGGCAAGGCTATTTGAGCTCGTTGTAAAATAAACGCTGAAAATCATAAGAATAGGGTGATTTTGGTGAACTTTTCCCCCAAAGGGCGGTCTAATTTCTGTACGAAATGAAAAGATTAATTGTCAAAATCTATTGATCTTATTTTTAATTATGCTATAACTGATGTAAATTTTACTCTTACTAAGAAGGAAAATGATGAACAAAGAACAGACTATGATGTTGGTTCCTCAAGGCAGCTTAGAGGGTTATATCCGAGCCGCAAATGAATATCCAATGCTAAGCGCAGAAGAAGAAAAGGAATTGGCAGAGCGTTTGTACTATCAAGAAGATTTGGAGGCGGCAAAACAGCTTATTCTGTCTCATCTTCGCTTTGTCATTCATGTAGCGCGCGGATATTCCGGTTATGGTTTGTCGCAAGCGGACTTAATTCAAGAGGGGAATATCGGTTTAATGAAAGCGGTTAAACGTTTCAATCCGGAAGTGGGCGTGCGTTTAGTTTCTTTCGCGGTACATTGGATCAAAGCGGAAATTCACGAATACGTATTGCGTAACTGGCGTATTGTGAAAGTTGCAACCACCAAAGCACAACGTAAATTATTCTTCAATTTGCGTAAAACCAAACAGCGTTTAGGCTGGTTTAATGAAAATGAAGTGGATATGGTGGCGCAGGAATTGGGCGTTTCCAAAGAAGACGTGATTGAAATGGAAAGCCGCATGACAGGCTCCGACGTCGGTTTTGATTTGCCAAATGATGAGCACGACGAAGAAAGCTACGTGCCGGCACGTTATTTGGAAGACAAAAGCTCAAATTTTGCCGCTGAATTGGAAAACGAAAATTACGAAAGCCAAGCGGCTGATCAACTTAGCGTTGCGTTGGATGCCTTAGATGAGCGCAGCCAAGATATTATCAAAGCCCGCTGGTTGGATGATAATAAAGCCACATTGCAAGATTTAGCGGCAAAATACAATATTTCCGCTGAACGTGTGCGCCAACTGGAAACCAACGCGCTGAAAAAATTAAAAAGTGCGGTGAATTTTTAATAAGTTTTTCATCAATTCAACGATTTTACGAAAAGGTGATCATCTTTGATCGCCTTTTTTATTTTCAGGAATTTTTTATAGCGTGATAAAAGCATTCTGTAACAATTGCGCTTTCTTGTACATTGTCCCTCTCGTTATTAAACCCGAACCGCGCGCAAAAATTTTTCCAAAAGCACAAAATTTATGCTTTTTTTGTGGGGAGATATTCGCTATACTAATTTCCCTCATATTTGCGTGGGTTTCCCGCTAATATCTAAATATTCAACAATTAACAATCTCCAGAACATATTAATCAAGGAACTTGAGATGAAGATAATTTTCAAATGCAAGTACAATGCTACCTTTGGGATAACCAAAGCTGTGTCAGAAATTTCAACAAATAAAAACCTGTTTGCTCAGCATAAATGCAATCCGAGTCTTCCTTCCCCCCCCCAGTCGGTTATTAAATGTTCGGTTCTAGCCCATTTCCTTTTTTCTCCGTCAAAACTCACTGCGCTTTTAAACGCTGTTTTTTCTTTCAACCAGTTCAATGTCCGCCCTATTGCCCAAGGGATTATTATTGCAGGGTTATTTAGTATCCCTATTGTTACTAATGCTGCCTACGTTGAAACTAAAGGGAATAAATTATCTTTAGATGGTTGGTACACTAATGACACTCCGGATAATTCAGTCCATTTGATAACTGAAGCAGATAAAAATAACCAATGGATAAAAAAAGAAATGTAAATTTAAAAAATATGAAGGAAACAGTAATAGTAGGACAAGGCTCACAAGTCGGTGGTGCTGGAGCAATCGTTGTAGGACAAAATGCAAAAGCTAGAGAAGGGCAAGCCACTGCAGTAGGACATAATTCTCAAGCCAATGGTCAGGCTGTCGCTTTGGGAGCGGATACTTACGCCTATGGTGTTTCTTCAATTGCGATAGGGAATGACGATATTACCATAAAATATAAAGACAGATTATCGAAAGGAACTATTCAAGCCATCTACAAAAAACTTTATGATAAGTCTGCTAACGGTGGCAACAGTATGGTTGAAGAAAGCTTTTTTAATGGTAAATATTTAAACGCAAACGGAGGATCAAACAAAGACGATAACCGAAAATTCTCCCCAACTGCTTCTATGGGGATAGGCTCCATTTCCATTGGGTCAAGAGCTGTCGCTTATGGTGATGGTTCAACGGCGCTAGGGACGTTGTCGTTTGCATTATCGGATGGTTCAACCACACTTGGGCTTCGTTCTTATGTTCACACAAACGCAACCTCTGCCATGGCGTTAGGCAATGAATCAAGGGTATATGCCAAAAACTCACTTGCAATAGGAACACGAAATGAGGCAACGAACGAAGGGGCAATGTCTTATGGGTACAATGCAAAAGCAGTCGGGGGAAGCTCAATTGCTATCGGTTACAATGTAGGGGCAAATGCTAGTATAAAAGATGTTAATAAACTCACAACTAGATTAAAAGCAAATAATAATGGCTCACTAACCGAAATAGCCAATCTTAGTAATAAAATTACCGAAGCTACAAAAAAGATAAAAACAGAAGGAACATCTCAAGGTCTTCAATTTGAAGAAGAAAATGACGTAATTCTTTCGCTTGAGGAAGATTCGAATGGACAACAAAACAATATTGACATCAAAAAAATCAAAAAAAAAGGTGATGGCGGTATTGTTATCGGACGAGAGTCTTTTTCCAATGGCGATAATTCCATTTCGGTCGGATTAGGATCAGGGGTATTTTCAAATAATTCAATAGGAATCGGCTCATTAACGTATATTGATGTAAACGCAGAAAACTCTATTTCTATCGGTATAGGAGCCACCACTCGCCAACAAAACTCATTAGCCTTGGGGTTGTATGCTTTCTCCAATGCGAAAAACAGTATGGCAATCGGTTTGAACTCCATTGCGAACATTGAAAACTCCATAGCGTTGGGGAATCGCTCAATGACTGATTATACAAAAAGCGATTTAGAACAAAAGCCATATGTGCCAAAAGGAGCATTCTTGTTACCAACCTCTTCTCAAATTGGCTATATATCAGTAGGTGCTAAAGGGCAAGAAAGAAGAATCGTCAATGTTGCACCGGGGTCGCAACCAAATGATGTCGTCACAGTATCACAACTACAAGCAGCCACCGAACTACTTAGCTTTAATAAAAATACAGGCAAACAAGAGAATAAAATACCGTATGTTTCAATACATGCAGATAATAATGAATTTACTAGCGTAATCGAAGAAGAAAGAGATTGGAAATATTATGTCGAATTAAAAACGATGGATTCCATCTTAAAAAATAGAAAACAAAATAATAATGAAGAGTTTAATCAAGAAACATTAAACGAATTAAACACAGAAATAACCACAATAGAGAAAAAATATAAAAATTTCAAAGACAAAGCTAGTGCATTTAATGCGCTAGGCTTAAATGGTGGCAAAGGAAACAACCAAGATAAATACAAAGAAAACGAGAAAAAAATCGAAGAAGCTAAAAAGAGCGCTTTAGCAGTGAAAATCATCACCGAAGACGTTAGAAAGAAAATGGAAGCTTCAAACTATTCAAGCAACCGAGCGACAGGTGAAAATGCAATTGCGATTGGTATCAATGCTAGTGCAACAGAAAATAATTCAATCGCTGTGGGATTTGGTTCAGAGGCAAAAGCCGAGGGCGCTGTGGCGATTGGTGATAGTGCAGTTGTAGAAGAAAACGCCGGCGATTCCGTCGCGTTAGGCAAAAACTCAAAAGCAGAGGCGAAAAAGACCGCACTTTTTAGCGCCACTATTCCGGCTGGAAAC
>NZ_NLFK01000011.1 GCF_002263215.1 Actinobacillus seminis | reverse complement strand
TTTTTTGCGCATTATTTCAACTTTCTAATTAATGCCACCACATCTGTAATTGAATCGATTACATAATCTGCCAGTTTTTCGCTATCTTCGGTCACCGTTTTTCCGCTACGCACCAAAATATTCATTTTTATTCCCGCACTTTTCCCCGCCATCATATCTTCCATTTTATCGCCAATCATAATGGAACGTGCCGGATCAATTTTCAATTCTTTAATCGCTTGGCTTAACATTCCTGCTTTTGGTTTGCGACAATTGCAGTCTTGTTTAAATTCGCCGATACCATCAGGATGATGCGGACAATAATAAATTCCATCTAAGTCCACACCACGATCAGCCAGTGACCAATCCATCCATTCCGTTAATTGCAAAAATTGCTGTTCTGAAAAATAGCCCCGCGCAATTCCCGATTGATTGCTCACCAGCACCAATAAATAACCCATTTGTTTTAGTTGCTGTAAAGCTTCAATGCTCCCCTCAATAAAGTGAAATTGATCAATTTCATGTACATACCCATAATCTATGTTCAATGTTCCGTCACGATCCAAGAAAATCGCTTTGTTCATTTCATTATCCCCAATGAGTTATTCATATTCAATAAAGAAGCATTATCGCCATTCCCATCATTTGATGCAATTTAATTCTTATTTATTCTATTTGTTCATAAAAATCTTGCCAATAACAGTTGACACAGCAATCTAGACGTCTAAAATAGCAAAATAATTTAACATTGACCGAAAAGGGCTTATATGATTAAGCTGAAAAATATAAGTAAAATTTTTGATATTTCCGGCAAAAAATTGACCGCACTTGATAATGTTTCCTTAGAAATTCCTAAGGGACAAATTTGTGGAGTTATCGGCGCGTCTGGCGCCGGAAAAAGTACATTGATCCGTTGCGTCAATTTATTGGAAAAACCATCCTCCGGTTCCGTTATCATTGATGGAAAAGAACTGACAGAATTTTCTGACGCACAACTTATTCACGAACGACGCAATATCGGCATGATCTTCCAGCATTTTAATTTGCTGAGTTCACGTACCGTTTTCGACAATATTGCATTACCGTTAGAATTGGAAAAAAACCGCAAGATCATATTCAACAAAAAGTCGATGCGCTCTTGGAATTAGTTGGATTAAATGACAAAAAAGACGCGTATCCGGCAAATTTATCCGGCGGTCAAAAACAACGCGTAGCAATTGCACGCGCGTTGGCAAGCGATCCCAAAGTGTTGCTTTGCGACGAAGCTACCAGCGCATTAGATCCGGCAACCACGCAATCTATTTTAAATTTATTAAAAGAAATTAACCGCACTTTAGGGATTACCATTTTATTGATCACCCATGAAATGGATGTGGTCAAACGCATTTGTGATCAAGTAGCCGTCATTGATAGAGGACAATTGATCGAGCAAGGTTCAGTGAGTGAAATTTTTTCCAATCCAAAAACTGCTTTGGCACAAGAATTTATTCGTTCAACTTTTCATATTAATTTGCCGGACGAATATATGGAAAAATTATCGCAAACGCCAAAATACCCTAACACACAACCAATTATCAAATTTGAATTTACCGGTCGTTCCGTTGATGCTCCATTATTATCGCAAGCATCCAAAAAATTTGGTGTAGAACTTAGTATTTTGAGTTCACAAATTGATTATGCCGGTGGCGTCAAATTTGGCTTTGTCATTGCCGAAGTGGAAGGTAGCGAAGATGCTATTACACAAACTAAAATTTATTTAATGGAAAATAACGTTCGCATTGAGGTACTAGGCTATGTTAACTGAATTTAGTAGTGAATTTTCTCGCCAACTGACGCCTCAAATATGGCAATTGATTGCGATGAGCTCTTTTGAAACTGTCTATATGAGTTTGATAGCGACCTTGTTTGCTGTATTATTCGGTCTGCCTTTAGGCGTCTTAAATTTTTTGACCAAACCGAATCAAGTGTTGGCAAATAAACGAGCAAACCGCATTTTAGAAATCATCATTAATATAGGGCGTTCAATTCCGTTCATTATTTTATTATTTGATTTAATGCCGGTGACCCGTTTCTTAGTTGGCACTACCCTTGGTACTACTGCCGCAATTATCCCATTGAGTGTAGCGGCATTACCGTTTTATGCCCGCTTAACCTCAAATGCACTCGGCGATATCCCAAGCGGTCTTACGGAAACAGCAAAAGCTATGGGAACTACCGTTTGGCAATTAGTCACTCGCTTTTATTTACCTGAAGCATTGCCAATGCTGATTAAAGCCATGACTCTCACTTTAGTCACCTTAATCGGGTATTCTGCCATGGCGGGCGCAGTTGGCGGTGGTGGCTTGGGTAATACTGCAATTTCATTCGGTTTACACAGAAATATGCCTTACGTATTATGGGTTTCCACCATTATTATCGTAATTATCGTCATGTTATGTGAAAAATACGGAAACAAACTCGCTGATCGTTTTGATCATCGTTAATTAATCAACCTTTTTAAAGAGGATTTAAATCATGAATTTTAAGAAAACATTAAGTGTTGTCGCACTCGCCTCCGTCTTTGCCTTAGCCGCTTGTGACGATAAAAAACCGGAAACCGCCGCCGCACCGGCAGAACCAACCAAAGCGGTACAAAAAATTAAAGTCGGCGTCATGTCAGGTCCTGAACATCAAGTTGCAGAAATCGCGGCAAAAGTGGCTAAAGAAAAATATAATTTAGACGTTGAATTCATAGAATTTAACGACTACGCGCTACCAAATCCAGCGGTAAGTAAAGGCGATTTGGACGTCAACGCAATGCAACATAAACCCTATTTAGACAAAGATTCCCAATCTAACGGTTATAATAATCTGATGATCGTAGGCAATACCTTTGTTTACCCACTAGCCGGTTACTCTAAAAAAATTAAAAATGTTAATGAGTTACAAGATGGTGCAGTAGTTGCGGTACCAAATGATCCGAGCAATTTAGCCCGCGCGTTAATCTTATTAGAAAAACAAGGCTTGATTAAATTAAAAGATAGCACAAACTTATTTGCAACTTCTTTAGATATTATTGAAAACCCGAAAAATCTGCAAATCAAAGAAGTGGATACCTCTGTTGCAGCAAGAGCCTTAGATGATGTTGATTTAGCGGTAGTGAACAATACTTATGCCGGTCAAGTTGGATTAACTGCCTCCGAAAATGGTGTATTTGTTGAAGACAAAGATTCGCCTTATGTTAATATCATTGTTGCTCGTCAAGATAATAAAGACAGCGAAGCGGTACAAAACTTCGTGAAAGCTTACCAGACAGAAGAAGTGTATCAAGAAGCAGTGAAACACTTTAAAGACGGTGTGGTAAAAGGTTGGTAATTTTAACCGCACTTTTTATTATTTATGACAAAAACGCCCAATTGATCTGCCCCAAAAAGTTAGACTGCTTTAACTTAAGGACTGAATTCTGTATTCTACAGGACTTAGTCCTTTTAATTTCACTTGAATGCGCTCATTGTTGTAGTAATGAATGTACTCATGAATGGTTTGCTTAAGTTCGGCAAGAGTGTCAAACCGCCTGCCGAAGTAGCATTCTGTTTTTAGGCATCCAAAAAAACTTTCCATCGCCCCGTTATCCAAGCAATTTCCTTTTCTCGACATACTTTGCCTAATGCCATTTTGTTTTCAGGGAGTAAGAAAATTATTGCGATCATATCAATCACATAAATCAGCGCTAAAAAGACGATAGCTGGAGAGAAAGAATAGGCAGAAAAGACCGTCCCTACGACGATAGATCCGAAA
Source organism: Actinobacillus seminis (assembly GCF_002263215.1). Taxonomy (GTDB): domain Bacteria; phylum Pseudomonadota; class Gammaproteobacteria; order Enterobacterales; family Pasteurellaceae; genus Actinobacillus_B; species Actinobacillus_B seminis. The sequence goes on along the minus strand of NZ_NLFK01000011.1, from coordinate 59,091 downwards.
CCGCCAACTGTGCATCCTAACTTAAACAGCAGATTTTGTGCGGTGGTCCGCGCCTCCGTTGGATAGGCCTCTGCTATCAAAGCGCCATATCCGCCCTTCATTCCGTTGACAAACATTCTCGACAAATAGCATTGCGGTCGGATCGTTTAATTGGGAATAGAAAATAATACTTACCACGGCATCAAACCGGAACAACAAGAAGATCGGTTTGCGCCCGAATTTATCGGCTATTCGCCCATTTGGCAAGCAACATCAGCACAACAATGCCCACCTGCCATCGCCAGCACAAACCGACAATATTATGCTGCACGTGCAGAATAAACCTTAAATTTACTGGTTTGCGCTAAAACTTGATGAGCGCCAAAATAACGATCTAATAGCTCAGGATAAGGTAAAAAAGCATTCGCAACAAGGCGTAATTCGCCACCGGAATTAAGGTGCCGTTTAGCTTGGCGGATTAATTCTTCTACTGCACGATAAGCTGTATCAACACCTTGATGAAAAGGGGGATTGGACACAATCAGATCAAATTTTCCCTGAATATGCGAAAACACATCACTTGCCACGACCTCACCTTGCAATTGATTTTCCGCCAAGGTTCGTGTTGCCGATACCAATGCCATCGCATGAATATCGCTCATGGTTAATATCACATTAGGATGCTGCTTTTTTATATAACTCCCAATCACACCGGCACCACATCCCACATCCAGCACTTTACCACGCAAGGGTTGATCCAAAGTCGAAAGCAAAAGCTCTGTCCCTAAATCCAATTCGTTAGCACTAAAAACTCCCGGTAAACTAAAAACCGTTAACCCCTTGAGGCGCTCTTGTTGATAGTTTTTCCAATACGCCGGCAAAGAAAAGTGCGGTCGTTTTTTTAAACAAAAATGATATAAACCGCAACGTCTTGCCCCGTCAATTTTGGCAATCTCGCCATATTCCGCCAGCATATTTTCTGCTGAACGCACACCGGCACGATTTTCGCCGATAATCAGCATCTCCTGCTCCATGGGTGCTTTTGCTAATAATTCCATTAACTGAAACCGAGTTTCTTGTTTATTTTTTGTCCAATAATAAACCATCAATGTAGCAGAAAATGGACATTCTAAAGAAAAACTGACCGTACTTCGTTTTTTTGCATAATCAAAATACCATGACCACACAGAAATCTCTCGTGCCTGCGTCAATTGCGACGGAAAATCATCACGGATCCCGCCGGCAAATAATACCGATTTTCCCTCAAAAAATGCTAAATGACGTTGTAGAACTTGGCTTTCAACAGAAATCACGCTATTAATCCTATTCAATATTGGTTAAAATTAGGCGCATTATAAACGAAAATTGCAACGCAATGAACAGACGAGATTTACTCCTACAACAAATGCACATTTGCCAGTGGCAATTGCAACGTCCCGACGTCCTAAAAGGGATCATTAATATACCGGTAGTGGCGCATATTCGCTTGATTATTATTGCCGAACAGGAAATCACGTCGCAACCGCTGCTAAGCGATATTTTGCACAGCCTAAATCTGCAAATCAGCGATTGTCTGCGCATTGATTTTGACTTTGTTCCCCATTTAAATTTACAACACCAAGTCGATTATTGGTTATTGAGCGATAATCAAGAAAAAATCGACCGCACTTTAAGCCAATGCCCACAAGCACAGCACCAATGGCAATCTCCGGCATGGCAAACCTTACGCCAATCGCCACAAGCAAAACGCCAATTGTGGAAACAACTGCAAAAAAGTAACTGATTATGTACACCATCTCTTTTATCGCCCCTCAAGATTTCGAGCAACTTTATGCCATAGAACAAGTGGCGCATAGCGTTCCTTGGTCTTTAGGGACGTTAAAAAATAATCAAGGCGAACGCTATCTTAACTTAAAACTTCAGCGACAAAATCAAATTATCGGTTTTGCTATCTGTCAAACGGTCTTAGATGAGGCAACCTTATTTAACCTCGCCATTCATCCTTCGTTTCAAGGTCAAGGCTTGGGAAGCCGATTATTGAGAGAGCTAATTAACCAACTTCAAACTAAAGGCATTGCTACGCTTTGGTTGGAAGTTCGAGAATACAATTTAACCGCGCAAAATCTCTACATTAAGCAGGGATTCCATCTAGTCGACATTCGTAAAAATTACTATCCAACAAAAGACGGTAAACGGGAAAATGCTGTAGTCATGGCATTACATTTATAAAGATGAACTAATTTAGTTTATTAAATCGGTTTTAGTCATCAATTCTCATTAGAGTATAAGACTTAATAATAAAACAATAATTAACCCAACTACGGAGTTTACAGCCTCCAATACGCCCCAAGTTTTAATTGTGTCTTTAATTGAGATCCCAAAAGACTGCTGATATAACAAAAAACCGGCATCCCACATTAATGTTGTGGTATTACTCCCCGTTGCACAAGCAAGCATCATTAACACCGGATTAACATCAAAAGCCTCTACCATAGGAGCAACAATTCCTGCGGCTGTAATTGCTGATACAGCACCTTGTCCCGTCATTAAGCGAATCAAAACGGTAATTAGCCAGCCTAGGATAAGTGGAGAAATAGATAGATTACCAATGAGTCTAACGATTTCTTGTCCTACATTAGCTTCAATAATGACCTCTTTCATTACTCCACCTGCTGCAATTACAATAATCACATTCGAAATGGCTCTTATAGCGTCACTTAAATGATTTGAGATCTCCTCTCCTGATAACCCCTGCTTGTAGCCAAAAAAATAGATCGCTGCCAGCAAGGTGATCAACATACTGATTTCTGCACTACCAAAGAAACTAAAAATCCGATAAAGCGTATCTGTGTTAGAACATAAATTTTTTACTACGGAAGAGATGATTATAATTATTGCCGGCAATAAAGGAACTAAAATGCTTATACCAAATGAGGGTAATTTCGCTTTAGGTAACCTATTTGCTGGTTTCATGACATCGCCTAACGGCATTTGCTCAAGTCCCGGAATAAACCGTTGAACCAAAACCCCTGAGGCAATAATTGTCGGAATAACCACAATAAAACCTAATACATAAACTTGCGACATATCTGCATTAAATGCGGATACCAATGCCATAGGACCGGGTTGCGGAGGAAAAATACTATGTCCCATCGTTGTACCGGCAATTGCAGGAATAACTAATTTCATATAGTGAATATTAGCTTCTTTTGCAATACTTAATACCAAAGGGATAATAATTAAAAAAGCAACTTCATAAAACATTGCCATGCCAAAGAGAGTGCCAATAATTAATAAAGCAAAGGGTAACATTTTTCCCCCCATAGATGAGACTATGGTATCGGCAATTTGCTGAGATGCGCCTGACTCTGTCATAAGTTTGCCGATAATTGCGCCAATGACAACGATCAAAGCTAAAGCTGATAATATCCCACCAACGCCGGTGCTAATGGTCGAGGCAATTTTTTCTATCGGCATACCTTCTGTTAAGGCAATAAAAAGGGCAGAAATTAGCAATGCGACAAAACTATGTAATTTAACTTTAACAATTAAGACAATGAGAAGAAAAATACCAATAAGAACCCATATGAGGGGAGATACAGTTGAAAAAAACATTTTATTAGTACTCCTTTAATACTAAATCATCAATGATTAGTACCAAGTTAGTTTATCACTACAAATATAATTAATTATGATGAAAATCAGCGTGTAAAATATTTCTGGTGTAATTAGAACACCATTAATGCCTTCCAATTACACCAATTATCAAACAATAGTATCTAAAAAATAATCTCTTATTATTTCTGAACTAAGCTTACCGCTTCTTGAACTAACTGTCCGATTTCATTCCATTTCTGACCATTGATCAACGATTTTTCTACAAACCATGATCCTCCGCAAGCAACAACATTCGGAATAGCAAGATAATCTTTAATATTATTTATATTGACACCTCCGGTCGGCATAATATTCAGATCACCATAAGGACCTAATAATGCTTTGATCATTTTTACCCCGCCACTTGCCTCTGCCGGAAAGAACTTAACAGCATTAATTCCCATTTCAAGTGCTGCCTCAATAGACATCGGGTTATTTACGCCAGGCATAACCGGCAACACTAAATCTTGACAAAGTTGTACAATTTTTGGATTAAATCCCGGCGTCACAACACAATCTGCGCCGGCATTTTTAGCGGCAAATAGTTGCTCTGTAGTTAAAACTGTACCGGCAGCAATCAAAATATCAGGATAATGTTGACGGGCTAATCGGATAGCCTGCTCGGCAGCAGCGGAACGAAACGTAATTTCCAACACCGGTAAACCGTTATCGGTTAATGTTTTTGCTAAAGGCAAAATATCTTCTGCTTTATCTAAAGCAATCACCGGAATCACTTTTAATTCTGCTAATTTTTTTACAATTTGTTCTGTTGTATAACTCATTTTTTCCTCTGTAATCCATATTAATTAAGACTGTGTATCATTAAATTGACAACGCAATGTGGCAGTCGCTTCCGGCGCAATAATAGCTCCTTTGTGTTGAATAATAATACCGGCTAATTGATTACCTTGTTGGCAACAATGTATGAGATCTTTACCCAATAAATATCCTTGTAAAAAGCCAGCGTTAAAAGAATCACCCGCCGAAGTGGTATCAACTACATGTTCCACCGGAGTTGTCGGCACAAAAGTTTGTTGTCCTTGTTGGCAAAAAACAGCCCCTGTTTGCCTTGTTTAACAACGATAAGCGGAATAGCAAAAGATTGCAAACGGTTGATCGTTTCCTGCTCATCATTATCGCCCCATAATACGGCTTCATCATCAAAAGTAACCAGCGCAATATCAATTAATGGTAATAATGCTTCATAATATTGTCTAGCTTGCGCCAGATTATCCCAAAGTTTAACACGGAAATTACTATCAAAAGCAATTTTTACCCCTGATTGTTTTAATTCACGCAATTGCTCAATAAATAAAGTGCGGTCATTTTCCGGTAAAATTGCAAAACTAATTCCACTAAAATATACCATGTCCATACTTTTTAATTGTTCAAACACCTTTGGGTAATCCGCATGCTGTAATAAATAACGAGCAGCAGATTGATTACGCCAATAAAGAAAAGTACGTTCGCCATCTGAATCCAGCTGGATTAAGTAAAGCCCGGGTTGACGTTCGGCATCAGTTAATACCCATTCTGTTTTGATGCCGTCTTGCTGCCAATGCTCCCTCATTCTCCGACTTAATTTATCCTCGCCCAAAACAGAAACATAATGCACATCAAGTTGTTCCGATTGGCTAATACGTACTAAATAGGTTGCCGTATTTAAAGAATCTCCACCATAAGTCTGGCGCATATTACCGAAAAGTTCACCATTTAGCTCTATCATACATTCGCCAATCAGTGCAATTTTTTTCATACGATTATCCTGTCGTTTTATTTAAAATAACGTTTCGCGTTGGTATAACAAATATCGCTAACCATGCCGCCAAGTAATTTCATATCATTTGGGGCTTCCCCCCGCTCGACCCAATTACCTAGCATTTCACATAAAATACGACGGAAATATTCATGTCGTGTATAAGACAAGAAGCTACGAGAATCCGTCAACATACCAACAAATTGGCTCAATAAACCAAGTTGGGATAACTGTTGTAATTGACGTTCCATCCCATCTTTTTGATCATTAAACCACCAACCGGATCCAAATTGGATTTTTCCCGAAATACCACCGGTTTGGAAATTACCGATCATTGAACCTAATACTTCATTATCACGTGGATTTAAGCAATATAAAATTGTTTTAGGTAATTGATCGGTTTGATCCATTGTATCTAATAAACGAGACAACGGTTCTGCAAATAAACGATCGCCGATAGAATCAAATCCACTATCCGCCCCCAATAACTTAAACATACGGGTATTATTATTACGAATCGCCCCAATATGCATCTGCATCACCCAATGACGTTTATGGTACTCCGTCCCTAACCACACCAAAAGTGCGGTAGAAAATTGTGCAATTTGCTCTTCACAAAGCACTTGTCCATCTAAGCGTTGCTGCAAAATTGCATCTAATACACTTTCTTCCGGAATTGGGGCGAAGCGGACAATTTCCATGCCATGATCCGCAGATTTACATCCCATTCGATCAAAATGATCCAACCGTTTTGTTAAGGCTTTTTTCAACCCATCAAAAGTCCGTATTTCTATATCGCTGACGTTTTCAAGCGTAGCAATATATTCATTGAATAATGGCAGCTCAATTTTAAAGGCGCGATCCGGTCGCCAACTCGGAACAACTTCTATATTGAAAGAAGGATCCTGTGCAACCTTTTGATGATATTCCAGTGAATCGACAGGATCATCTGTCGTTCCAACAAGCTCAACCTTCATTTGTTGCATTATGCCTCGTGCGGAAAATTCAGGTTGCTGCAACATATCGTTACATTGCTGCCAGATTTTATCCGCATTATTCGGACCAAATAATATATTAGTAATCCCAAAAGGACGACGTAATTCAAGGTGTGTCCAATGGTAAATTGGATTACCGATACATTTAGGCACAGTGTGAGCAAAAGCCAGATATTTACTGTAATTATCAGCTGAACCAGTAATTAGCTCTTCTTGCACGCCAGCTGAACGCATGGCTCTCCATTTATAGTGATCTCCCTCCAACCAAATTTCAGTTAAATCTTTGAATTGACGGTTTTCTGCAATATCTCTTGGATTTAAATGACAATGATAGTCAAAAATTGGCTGTATTTTGGCATAATCATGATAAAGTGTTTTAGCAGTATCAGTGGATAACAAAAAATCTTCATTCATAAACTGTTTCATCATTTCCTCACTTACGCATTAATGTAATTCGCTACCGTTTGTTTCGCGCCAACCTGAAGCAATGATGTAAACGCCGCTCTCACTTCTTCGACAAATAAAGTATTTGATGTTAATTCACTTGGGAAAATAGCCTCCAAGTTTAATAACTCATCTAATGCAGCCAATGTTAAACCGTGTTGAGCATATATTTGCTGAAATTTTTCTACCATAGGATCTTTGACATCAATAGGTTGATTTTGCTCATCAACACCGCTCACATATCTTGCCCAACCGGCAACACCCAATGCTAATAATTTAAATGAGGAACCTTTAGCAAGATGGTAACGAATTGAGGCCAACATACGAATTGGAAGCTTTTGGCTACCGTCCATCGCAATCTGCCAAGTGCGGTGTTTAATATTCGGATTTTCATAACGTTCAATTAATTGATTTGCATAACGGGTTAAATCAATACCTTGTGGCATACAAAGCGTTACCGCTTGCTCATTTAACATCAGTTGATACGCGGCTGTATGGTAATTCTTATCCTGCATACAATCAGAAATATGTGCATACCCTGCTAAATATCCCAGATAAGCTAAGAAAGAATGACTACCATTAAGCATACGTAATTTCATTTCTTCAAACGGACGAACATCTTCTACCAATTCTGCCCCAATTAAGTTCCACTCTGGACGACCGGAAACAAAATGATCCTCGATCACCCATTGGCGGTATTCTTCACAAACGACTCCACAAGGATCTGATTGACCTAAAACATCGGCAACTTCCTGTAAACTGTCGACCGTCATCGCAGGTACAATACGATCCACCATTGTACAAGGGAACGAGCTATTTTGTTCAATCCAATCAGCTAATGCCGGATCAAGATGACCGGCAAATCCTAATACTGCATTTTTCGCCACAAATCCGTTTTCCATTAAATTGTCACAGGACATAACGGAGAACGCCGGAATTCCCCGTTCTTTACGTAATTGTAATGCTCTTACGATATAGCCGATCGCAGAAACCGGAGCTGTCGGATTTTTTAAATCAACTTGAATCTCACGATTATTTAAATCCAATTTGCCGCTGGCAGGATCCAAGCAATATCCTTTTTCTGTGACCGTCAAAGACACAATAACCACTTCAGGATCCGCCATACGTTCTAAAATCGCATCAATCCCATCTAATGTCGGGTGATAAGCATATTCAATAACCGCTTTCACTTCTTTTAAACGTTTATTTTTTGCCCCTTTTTCCAAAACATGTAATTGGTAATTTTGCGCTTTTAATTGTTCAATGATTTCTGAATCATTACGCAAATTCACTTCATAATAACGCCATTGTTGCGTAGCTTGTTGATTCGTCTCTGCGGTATAAAGTAATTGGTGCGCACGATGGAAAGCACCGAAACCGAGATGAACAATTTTATTTGCTGTATTTAATGTAGTCATAATAAATCCTTAATTATCATATGAGTTATTACATTGGAACATAATTTAAAAGATATTTTGGTAAAAATAGGCTGATATCCGGTATATAAGTTACCAATAATAAAGTCGCTATTAATACTATAAAAAACGGCACTATTGGTTTTAATACACGATCAATACTTACGTTACCGACAGAGCATCCTACAAATAATGCACTACCAACCGGAGGAGTACAAATTCCGATACAGAGATTGAATGTCATCATGATACCAAAATGAATTGGATCTACACCTAATTCCGTTACTACAGGTAAAAAAATCGGTGTGAAAATCAATACCGCCGGAGTCATATCCATAAAGGTACCAATAATCAGTAAAATAACGGTAATAAATAATAAGATAACGAACTTACTCTCAGAAAAATACATTAGTGCATCTTGTATCATATAAGGTATATCTGCATTCGCCATTGCCCAAGACATGCCTGAAGAAGCACCAATAAGGAGTAAAACAATTGAAGTTGTTACACTGGATTCTAAAATAATACCCGGCAGCTCTTTTATTTTTACTTCTTTATAAATGCCTACGGCGAGAACCAACGTATATACTACAGCAATTGCGGAAGCTTCTGTTGCAGTAAAAATTCCTGCAATAATTCCACCAATAGCAATGACAATTAGTAATAAAGATGGAATAGCATCCAATGTTTTCATAAAAACATCTTTACAACTCGGTTTCGGAGCAAGTGGATAATTACGTTTTTTAGCCATAAACCCGGCAACCAACATCACTCCTAATCCCATAAGAATTCCCGGTAAATAACCACCTAAAAATAAAGCAGAGATAGACGTACCGCCAGAAACTAAAGAATATACAATCAATGTATTACTTGGAGGAATTAATAATCCTGTCGGACAGGAAGCGATATTCACTGCTGCAGATAGTTCCGGATCATAACCTTCTTTCTTTTGTAATGGTGACATAATTCCACCCATTGCAGCAGCGGACGCAACAGCAGAACCGGAAATAGAACCAAACATCATATTAGCTAATACATTGCAATGAAATAATGATCCCGGAAGTCTTGCCCCCAATACTTTTGCAAGCTCAATCAGACGAATTGCAATTCCACCGCGATTCATAATATTTCCGGCTAAAATAAAAAATGGAATCGCTAATAACGCGAAATTATCTAATCCGGATGCCATTTTTTGAGTAACTACCGTCAACGCACTATCAAGTGGCAAAGTAGTTGCAATCGTAATTAAAGTAGAAATTGCAATTGCAAATGAAATTGGTACAGAAAGTGCCAGCATAACAGCAAAAGTACCAAATAAAACGAGAATGATTGACCATTCCATATTATATTCCTTTTCTTTCAGAACTAAATTTACCAATCAAATCAATTAGTAAATAAAATAACATTATTGCACCTGATACGGGTAAACACAGATAAACCAATCCCATATCAATGCCCAATGAAGGAGATACTTGCCCTGTTAAGTGTGTATCCCACGCAAGATTACCGCCACCGTATAGTAAAATATACCCGGCAAAGAAAATCATCACCAAGAGGATAACCACCTCTAAACCGGTTTTATTTTTACCTTGCATTTTCAATAGCAATAAGTCAATCGCTAAATGACGTTTTAAACCGGTAGCATAAGCTGCGCCGATCAAACCAACCCACATAAATAAAAAACGAGCTAATTCATCGGTTACAATACTTGGCGCCCCCAATACATAGCGAGAAATTACCTGCCAAACAACACAGACAACCAAAACTGCAGATAGCAGCACAGAAAATATCGCCATAACTCGGTTTACCAATCTTACGATTTTACTCATAAAAAATCTCCTATTACAAATTTAAGTGCTAATTTTACGATAAATTCAACCAAAAAAATTAGATCAAGATCACACTTTTTTAAAGTGGCATTCCTATTTTCATATTTTTTGTGACATTGGTCTAACTTTTTGATTAATTGTTTTGACTATATACATAAAATAATGAATGATACGCGTATTGATGTATATCCAATTTAACTTGGATAGATTTGATTCGATATTATTAGTCGTTGCAAAGGCAAGAAACATAAAACACTTTTATTTCTTACTCACACGCAATATACGCAAATTTCTTAACAGCATAGCTGTTATAATATCGGTGTAATTGATTATTTTAAGTACTTTTGAGGACATACTATGAAATTAAAAAACAATTTTCTATTATCAACTTTGGCAGCAGCATTGACATTAAGTTTTTCCATTGCGGCAGATGCCACTACAACACTAAAACTTAGTCACAACCAAAATCGTACTCACCCAGTACATAAGGCATTTGAATTTATGGCAAAACGAGCATCTCAACTATCTGATGGTGAACTGAAAATTAGAATTTATCCGGATGCACAACTTGGTTCACAACGTGAATCATTAGAGCTGGTACAAAAAGGAGCAATTGCATTAGCAAAATCCAATGCGGCTGAACTTGAAGCGTTTAGTAAACCTTATGGAGTTTACAACTTGCCTTACTTGTTCACCAATAAAACCCAATACCATAAGGTATTGGAGAGTGCTGTCGGTAAAAACATCTTAGCCTCATCAAAAGATAACGGATTTATCGGTTTAGCCTATTTAGATGCCGGTGCACGGAGCTTTTATGCTAAAAAAGCAATTAAAACTCCGGCAGATTTAAAAGGGCTAAAAGTTCGAGTTCAACCTAGTCCTACAGCAGTAAATATGGTCAAATTTCTCAGCGGAAATCCAACGCCATTAGCATACGGAGAACTCTATACCGCATTGCAACAAGGGGTAGTAGATGCGGCGGAAAACAATATTCCGTCTTATACGTTAAGCCGTCATAATGAAGTCGCGGGTGTGTTTAGTGAAGATGAACATACAATGGTACCTGATGTTTTAGTCATTTCAACAAAAGTTTGGAATTCGCTCAATGAAAAAGATCAAAAAGCGTTACAACAAGCTGCGGATGAAGCCGCTGTCGAAATGCAAAAGCTTTGGAGTGCCTCAGAAAATGCAGAAAGAGAATCTGCTGTTAAACAAGGTGTGACGTTTGTTGAGGTAGATAAAACCGCTTTTCAAAAAGCAGTAGCACCTATGTATGAAGAATTACAAAAATCAGATCCGGAAATCTATAAAGTGCTAGAAGAAATCAGAAAAATTCAATAAATTATGATATAATCCAGTGGGTCGTCCCAATATTTAATATATTGGGAAATTTGTTAAATATTTTCGGAAATTCATTATGAATGACAATTATTTTAATCGATCATATAAAAAAATAGGAGAACAACTAAAAGAAGAATTACAGCAAGGCTTATATAAAATTGGCGAACGTTTGCCGCCTGAACGCGACATTGCTGAACGCTTTGATGTAAGTCGAACAGTTGTTCGTGAAGCAATTATTATGCTTGAACTTGAAGGATTCGTGTCTGTTAAAAAAGGCTCGGGAGTATACGTTATCGCGTTACCTTGCGCGCAAGCTGACAATTTCTCAGAACCCATTGCGGATGTAGGACCTTTTGAATTACTGCAGGCAAGACAACTTATTGAAAGTAGTATTGCTGAATTTGCAGCAATACAAGCAACGCGTAATGATATTTTAAAATTAAAAGAAATTTTGAATAAAGAACGAATTACACTGGAACAGAATATCAATGATTATTCCGTGGATCAGGAGTTTCACTCTACACTCACTGAAATTACCCAAAATGAAGTATTAATTCAAATCCAGAAAGACTTTTGGAAATATAGAGATAACTCAATGTGGAAAACATTGCATTTACACATTGAAGATCAGCATTATCGTAAACTTTGGCTTGTTGATCATGAAAAAATTTTAAACGCGATTCAGCGTAAAAATCCAGCATTGGCTAAAAAAATGATGTGGCAACATATAGAAAATGTAAAACAAAAATTATTTGAGTTATCTGATATAGAAGATCCAAATTTTGATGGTTTTTTATTCAATGTTAATCCGGTTTTTTTTTTTTTTTTTAAATCAACAATATCTCCGTAAAAACCTCATATTAACGGAGATATTTTTGCATATCTATTGTTAAACATTAAAAATATCACAGATACTTAAAAAAATATACCCGTTTCAAGAATAACTCAAAACAGGTATCAAATAATATATAGATTACAACCGTTTATTCTCTAATACAGGAATGACGACTATTTTTTGTAGTTAAAGTTTGGAATATTGTCCCATCTTTGTTTGAAATAATGAGCTGCCATTTTAGGCATTCTCGCACGAGTAAATAACCCTTTCTTATTTCCTTGTACGCGGAAAATACCATATTTAGTTTGAAAATCAGCAAAATTCCATACTTGTTCACCTACAAAATAAGGTAGTTGATCAATTACTTCATTATTGGCTTTATAATATTCCACTTGGTATTCCTCGGTAAATGGTGTATTAAAGTCCATATCATGTAATCCAGCTACCGTATCCGCACCATATTCAGTAAACATAATTGGTTTGTCAGGATATAATCGATGCCAATGCTCAACTTCTTCTTTTAGTGCTTTTTTCGCTGCATCTAAATCGCCAAGTTGGCGATACCAGCCACAATAACGGTTCAAACAAATAACATCGGTTAAAGGGGTGACAACATCAGTATCCGGTGTCGCTAATAATAAATTAACAAAGCAACACGGACGATTTTGTGGATCCAATTCTCTGGCTAATTTAAATAATGGCTCAAAATACTCATATGCCCCCTCTTCTGCAGTTGAAGCTTCATTAGCAATAGACCACATCACAACGCAAGCATAATTTTTATCCCGTTGAATTAATTCGCGAATAACTTGACGGTGAGCCTCTCCTGTTTTATATATTTTCCAGGTATTATTTGCCGGATCAACTTTCATATCAACTCCGAAATTATACATTAGACCAACCGCTGTTGTTTCATCAATAACAACAAATCCTTCCCGATCAGCTAAGCGCATCATTTCTTCAGAGTAAGGATAGTGTGATGTGCGGAAAGAATTAGCGCCTTGCCATTTCATTAAATTTACATCTAATACATTTGCCACATTATTTAAACCTCGCCCGTTTAGATAGGTATCTTCATGGCGTCCGTATCCTTTGAAGTAAAACGGTTCACCATTAATTAAAAACTGATTATTTTTAACTTCCACAGTCCGCATACCAAATGGTTCGCTATAGCTATCTTCAACAACGTCACCATCTACCAATTCCACAACCGCTTGATACAAGTAAGCATTTAACGGTTGCCAGCGAATAACATTATCAATTTGCACCTGTTGTTTAGCTCCACCGATTGATGTGGCAACCACTTGTGATTGTTCATCAAGTACGGTCACTTTAATCTGCTTAGTTTCACCAACAACTGCAATCGCAAAATTAACGGTTGCTTGGTTATCTTGAAGCTCATATGTAATTGTAATATCTTCAATATAATTTTTTGGTTTACACCACAACATCACCGGACGATGAATACCCGCATAGTTAAAGAAGTCAAAATTTTCGTCTAATTTTTTACGAATATTCCCATTTTCATCTACTGTTTCGGAATAATTTCCTACCGGGAGAGTAGAATTATTCAAAATATTATTTGCATTTACTCGAAGTACATTTCTGCCCAAAATAACAAACTTGGTTACTTCAAATTCAAATGGTGTAAAGCCACCTTGATGCTCACCGATATATTGTTCATTAACAAAAACGGCCGCATAATGGGTTACCGATCCAAAACGGACAAATACGCGCTGATTTAACATTGCTTCAGTAACAAAAAATTCCGTTTGATAAAAGAAATCCCCTACATAATTTTTATATTCACTTAAAATAAGTTGATCATTAAATGAGCCCGGCACCGCCATAGGCTGCCATTGTTGATCCGCTAATTTAAATTGCCAAATACCGCTTAAATCAACTAATTGTCTAGTTTGTGTTGCTATAGGATATAACATAATTTCTACCTCTTAGTGTTAGTTACTCTTTGAAAATAAAATAAATTTATTTCTTAGAAAGTTCTTCCAATGCTTCTGAATTTTTTAACACAACGTCTTTCGAAAGTGGGTAAACAAATTTCAATAAAATAGCAATAATTAAATAGAATATTGCCGGTGCCAAATTAGAAAAACTGTAAATTGAATCAAGTACTTCTTGAGACTGTACGCTGACATGGGATTGATATCCGACTAAAGATAACGCAACTCCCCCCAATCCTCCGGCTAATGCTTGACCTAATTTACGCGCAAAAGAATATGTAGCATAAATAGTGCCATCTTCCCGTTTATTTGTTTTCAAAAATTGCTGATCGATGACATCAGTAATAAATGCCCATACGATGACATTAAAATATCCAACTCCTAATAATGCAACAAAAACGAAAGCAAGATATACCCAAACATTTGTAATATGGAAAAAATATAAGGCAAAATAGATAATAGAACTCATCAATAATGCAACGGAAGCCGATTCTTTTTTACCATAGGCTTTCACCCATCTTTGAGCAAAAGGAGCAATAGCGAAAATTGCAATAGGTGCAAATACTCCCCCAATGGACAACGCAAATTTACTATTAAAATAATCGACGTAAAGATAAGGATTCATGGCATTAACCAACAGCGTTGCCAATAACAAAAAAATTGCAACGAGAATAAAGATCTGCAAAGCAAAATTGCTCACTAAATTACGAAATATTGCCTGTATATCTTCAAAACAATGTTTTTTCTCTTTTGGTGTTTCCGGTTCAAGCTGTATTCGTTCAGTGCTATAACGCCAACAAACTTGATAGAAAATGAAAGCGATAATCATAAATGCCCCCATAATATAGGTGAACATTTCCGGTATAATTTCCTGTTTACCATCAATTTCACGGTAAACCAATAAAGGAATACCAAAAGAAATTACTAACACCGCAATATTCGCTCCCACCGTCCGATATACAGAGAGCGACGAACGATCTTCCACTTTTGCACTAATTACGGTCGCCATTGAACCATAAGGAATATTAACCGCTGTGTAGGCAAAACTTCCCCAAAAAATATAAGTTACAAAAATATAAATGATTTTATAGCTATAATCCCAATCTTTAACGATATGTAAGAATAACAAAAAACCGGAAAAACAGACAAAAGGCGCGGCTCGACGAATTAACCCTCTAAACCGACCTTCAGGATAAGGTTTGATCGTATCAACGATACGCCCCATGCCAATATCGGTAAAACCGTCAACAACCCTTGCCAACAAAAACAAGATACCGACAATATACCCTTCAATTTTTAACACATTGATATAAAACAGCATCAAAAAATTGGCTGACATGATAAAGCTAAAGTCATTTGCCATATCTCCCGCCATATAAGCCAACTTATCTTTCATCCCAAAAGCACGTTGTTGACCGGAAGCTTGATTTGCTTGATTCATAACAAATCTCCTCATATCAAATAAAAAATAAACAAATTTCAAGTAAAAACGAAAATACGCGCTACAATACGATTTGTGTGTTTTCAAATCATACCTTAATAACAACATAAATTAATTTCGCTTATTTAACCCTATTATTCAGTTTCGGTATACCAATTTTTATCAAAAATGTGATACATGTCACACAAATTACACTTTTTAGTTTACCAGTTTCATTTTTTATTTATAATATAGACAGATTTATCCACTAACGAATAACTAACGAGGACATAAAAATGGAACAAACATGGCGTTGGTACGGCCCCAATGATCCCGTATCTCTATCAGATATAAGACAAGCTGGAGCAACCGGTGTCGTTACCGCACTTCATCACATTCCAAATGGTCAGATTTGGTCGATAGAAGAAATCCAAGAACGCAAAGCTTTAGTAGAACAAGCCGGTCTGACTTGGTCTGTAGTAGAAAGTGTGCCGGTACATGAAGAAATAAAAACCCAAACCGGAAACTACAAACAATGGATTGAGAATTATAAAGAAACATTAAGAAACTTAGCTAAATGCGGTATTGATACTGTCTGTTATAATTTCATGCCTGTACTGGACTGGACTAGAACTGATTTAGCATACCAAATGCCGGATGGATCAAAAGCACTGCGTTTTGATCAAATTGCGTTTGCCGCATTTGAATTGCATATTCTGAAACGTCCAAACGCTGAGCAGATTTATACTCAACAAGAGCAGGAACAAGCTAAATGTTATTTTGAAAAAATGACACCGGAAGAAATCCAACAGCTGACTAACAACATCATTGCCGGATTACCGGGAGCAGAAGAAGGTTATACTCTCACCGAGTTTCAAGCACAACTGGATCGCTATAAAGAAATCTCACCTGAAAAATTCCGCGAACATTTAGCTTATTTTTTAAGTGAAATTATCCCTGTTGCACAAGAAGTCGGTATTAATATGGCTGTACACCCTGATGATCCGCCACGCCCAATTTTAGGATTACCGCGCATTGTTTCCACTATTGAAGATATGCAATGGTTTGTTGAAACGCAACCACTACCGGCAAACGGATTTACCATGTGTACCGGCTCTTATGGCGTACGTTCTGATAACGACTTGGTGAAAATGACCGAGAAATTCTCTGATCGTATTTATTTTGCTCACTTACGCTCAACCTGCCGTGAAGATAATCCGTTAAGCTTCCACGAAGCAGCGCATTTGGCTGGTGATGTAGATATGTTTAATGTCGTGAAAGCATTATTAACCGAAGAATATAAACGCAAAGCTGCCGGCAATACACGTCTTATTCCTATGCGTCCTGACCACGGGCATCAAATGCTTGATGATCTACGCAAAAAAACGAACCCGGGCTACTCTGCTATAGGGCGTCTGAAAGGATTAGCTGAATTTCGTGGTTTAGAAATGGCATTGAAAAAAGTCTATTTTGAAAAATAAATTTAAGAAGATACCATTTTTCACTGAAAATATAGTTAAGTAATTACATCAACTTGACTTAATTATTACAAAAAACACCCGCTATCTAGAGGGTGTTTTTTGATCTAAATCAAGAAAAAATAATCTTTTCTTTGTCTATTTTTAGAGCACACATTCCTGCTTATCAAGCAAACCAACGAATCATTAATTACCTTTAAAGATTTTTTAATCAAAGAAATACTATATATAGTGATTGTATTTTCATAAATATCCATATATAGTATTTTAATTTTTAATAAGAAGTCAGAGGTGAAAGATGAGCGGATTTTGGGTCATTAAACGCGACGGTTCACGTAGTGCGTTTGAAATTCAACGGATTATCAATGCAATAAAAAAAGCGGCAAGTGCGGTAGGAATTTCCGACGATTTTTATTGCCATCAAATGGGGCAAGCGGTATGCAACACGATTTTTGCCCGTTACCAGCAAGAAATCGATATTCATCACATTCAGCACATTGTGGAAAATCAATTGATGTCCAGCCAATATCCACAAATTGCCCGCGCTTATATTGAATATCGCCATGATCGAGATTTAGCCCGCGAAAAACGCAGCTCGCTAACCAAAGAAATTGAGGGACTGATTCAGCAAAGCAATGTGGAATTGTTGAATGAAAATGCCAATAAAGATGCCAAAGTCATCCCGACACAACGGGATTTGTTGGCAGGAATTGTGGCGAAACATTATGCCAAATATCATATTTTACCACGTGATGTAGTAGAAGCTCACGAAAAAGGTGAAATTCATTATCACGATTTGGATTATGCGCCATTTTTCCCCATGTTCAATTGTATGCTGGTTGATCTCAAAGGCATGCTCACACAAGGATTTAAAATGGGTAATGCGGAAATTGAGCCGCCAAAATCCATTGGTACCGCCACCGCAGTCACCGCACAAATTATCGCCCAAGTAGCAAGTCATATTTATGGCGGAACCACCATCAATCGCATTGACGAAGTGCTTGCGCCTTATGTGCAGCTAAGTTATGAAAAACTGTTGAAAACTGCCGAACAATGGCAAATTCCGCAACCTAAAGCCTATGCAGACGCTTTAATCGAAAAAGAATGTTTTGATGCGTTCCAATCCTTGGAATATGAAGTCAATACCTTGCACACCTCAAATGGGCAAACCCCTTTTGTCACCTTTGGTTTCGGTCTAGGTACCAGTTGGCAAGAGCGGTTAATTCAGCAATCGATTTTAAAAAATCGCATTCGCGGCTTGGGCAAAAATCACAAAACACCGGTTTTCCCCAAATTGGTATTTACCATCAAACGCGGCGTTAACCAAAGCCCGCAAGATCCGAATTATGATATTAAACAATTAGCGCTGGAATGCGCTTCAAAACGCATGTATCCAGATATTTTAAATTACGATCAAGTGGTCAACGTCACCGGTTCATTCAAGGCACCAATGGGCTGTCGTAGTTTCTTGGCTGCCTATGAAGAAGGTGGCGAATTTATACATGACGGACGCAATAATTTGGGCGTTATCAGCCTCAATTTGCCGCGCATGGCGATTGAAGCAAAAGGAAATGAAGTAAAATTCTATGAAATTTTAGATCAACGCCTTGCTATTGCTAAAAAAGCCTTGATGACTCGTATCGCCCGCTTGGAACACACCAAAGCACGTGTCGCACCAATTCTTTATATGGAAGGCGCATGCGGTGTGCGTTTAAAAGCGGATGATAATATTGCCGGCATTTTTAAAAACGGACGAGCCTCTATTTCCTTAGGCTATATCGGTATTCATGAAACGATTAACGCCTTATTTGGACGTTCAATTTACGATGACGAACAATTGCGTCAAAAAGGCGTTGCTATCGTCGAATATTTAAGCCAAGCCACCAAATGCTGGAAACAAGAAACCGGCTACGGTTTCAGCCTTTATTCCACGCCAAGCGAAAATCTTTGCGATCGCTTCTGTCGACTGGACACCAAACAATTTGGCGTGATTGATGGCGTCACCGACAAAGGCTACTACACCAACAGTTTCCATTTGGACGTTGAGAAAAAAGTCAATCCATACGATAAATTAGACTTTGAAATGCCTTATCCAAATCTGGCAAGCGGCGGGTTTATTTGTTATGGGGAATATCCTAACGTGCAACATAATCTCAAAGCCTTGGAAGATGTTTGGGATTACAGTTATGAGCGCGTGCCTTATTATGGTACCAATACACCGATTGATGAATGTTACGAATGCGGATTTACCGGTGAATTTGAATGCACCAGCAAAGGTTTTACTTGCCCGAAATGTGGCAATCATAACAGCGAAACCGTCTCCGTCACCCGTCGTGTGTGTGGCTATTTAGGCAGCCCGGACGCCAGACCCTTTAATGCAGGAAAACAGGAAGAAGTAAAACGTCGGGTAAAACATTTGTAATTACCGGCTCAAGGTGCGCGCATTTTGTGCGTACCATATTTCAACGGAAAATAAATGATATATGAACTATCTTCAATACTATCCCGTCGATATTGTCAACGGTGAAGGAACCCGTTGTACATTATTTGTCAGTGGCTGTGAACATGGCTGCAAAGGTTGCTACAACCAAAAAAGTTGGTCTTTTAGCGCCGGCGTATTATTTGATCAAACCATGGAAGAGCAAATTATCCGAGACCTCAAAGATACGCGCATCAAACGCCAAGGATTAACTTTAAGTGGCGGCGATCCGCTGCATCCTAAAAACGTGCCAACCTTGCTGACATTGGTTCAGCGGGTAAAATGCGAATGCCCCGAGAAAGATATTTGGCTGTGGACAGGCTATAAACTGGAGGAACTCAATAAGGAACAACAACAAATGCTACCTTATATTGATGTCCTAATTGATGGCAAATTTGTTAAAGCGCTTGCTGACCCGAATTTAATTTGGAGAGGATCGGCAAACCAAGTGGTACACCGATTGAAATAAACTAAAGTGCGATAGAATTTTGCAAGATTTTGCCAATTAAATTTGTCGTTGTCGGAATAATCTGTTGAAGACAGCAGTCGGTTTATTATATAAAATAAACGAAAAAAGCACCGCACTTTGTTTATTCATTTCATTCAAAGTGCGGTACTTCTTTACAATTTTTATCGGCATTTATACCATATATTTACCTACGCCCAGTTCATCTTCTTTGCGAGTACGGTTGATGACAGTTTGTGGGGACTGAACAACACGCAATCCCATTTGATCCTCTGTTCTCACCACATCACCACGAAGCGAGTTGGTGAACACATCCGTGATTTCAATATCCACAAATTTACCTATCATATCCGGCGTTCCAACGAAATTCACAATACGGTTCGTTTCCGTACGTCCGGTTAATTCCATAATGTCTTTTTTCGACGGTCCTTCCACCAACACGCGCTGTTCTGTTCCCAACATGGCGCGACTAAATTGCGCTGCTTGATTGTTGATCCGTTGTTGCAACAAATATAACCGCTGTTTCTTTTCCTCTTCCGGCACATCATCCGGCATATCCGCCGCCGGCGTTCCCGGACGAGCAGAATAAATAAAGCTGAAACTCATGTCAAAATTCACTTGCGCGATTAAATTCATGGTATCTTCAAAATCTTGATCGGTCTCGCCCGGGAAGCCGACAATGAAATCCGAACTAATTTGAATATTCGGACGCACCTTGCGCAATTTGCGAATAATGGATTTATATTCCAAGGCGGTATGATTACGTTTCATCATATTTAGCACGCGATCCGATCCGCTTTGAACCGGCAAATGCAAGAAACTGACCAGTTCCGGCGTATCTGCATAAACATCAATAATATCATCCGTAAATTCAATTGGATGGCTGGTAGTAAAACGCAGGCGATCAATGCCATCGATAGATGCAACTAAGCGTAATAATTCAGCAAAAGAACAAATACCGCCATCATACGTTGCGCCACGATAGGCATTCACATTTTGCCCCAATAAATTGACTTCGCGTACACCTTGTTCGGCAAGTTGTGCGATTTCAAATAAAACGTCATCTACAGGACGGCTCACTTCTTCACCACGGGTATAAGGCACCACACAGAAAGAACAATATTTATTGCAGCCTTCCATAATTGACACAAAAGCGGTTGGTCCTTCCGCTCGCGGTTCCGGTAAACAGTCAAATTTTTCAATTTCAGGGAAGCTGATATCCACAACCGCACTTTTCCCACCACGAATTTGATTGATCATTTCCGGCAAGCGGTGCAAAGTCTGTGGACCAAAAATAATGTCCACATAAGGCGCTCGTGTACGGATATGTTCACCTTCTTGCGACGCCACACAACCACCAACACCAATCACCAAACCCGGCTTTTGTTTTTTTAATTCTTTCCAACGTCCCAATTGATGGAAGACTTTCTCTTGCGCTTTTTCTCTGATAGAACAAGTATTTAACAATAAAATATCGGCTTCTTCCGGAACTTCGGTAAGCTCTAAGCCATGCGTACTATTTAATAAATCCGCCATTTTTGCGCTGTCGTACTCATTCATTTGACAGCCCCAAGTTTTAATATGTAATTTCTGTGTCATAGCTTCAAAATTGTCATTCATAAAAATTTAATGGGCTATTTTACCCAGTTGTGTACACAGTTGCCAGTTAAAATCGGTTTTATTTTGGATAATTAGTCCATTCGGAGTACAATAATCCTCACCTTTCAGCGTTATTCAACGGGGTTTCTCACCACGGAACGCTAAAACGATAAATAGGGAGTTCACATGACCACATACAGAGATATTATTATTGTTGGCGGCGGCATGATTGGTACGGCTTGCGCTGTCGGTTTAGGCAAACTTGGTTTGCAAGTCCAATTGATTGAACGCACGCCATTGCCAACATTTGAAACACATTCTCCCTATGACATTCGTATTTCCGCCATCAGCGTCGCATCAGTGAATTTATTGCGACAACTTGGTGCGTGGCAATATATCGAAAATATGCGAATTTGCCCTTATCGAGCGTTAGAAACTTGGGAAATCGAAGGGTTTTCAACATATTTTCACAGTGACGATCTCAAATTGCCGGAATTGGGATTTATGGTGGAAAATAACGTAGTGCAATTGGGGCTGTGGCAAACACTCACCACGCAGCACAACGTCGCAACAACGCTGCAAGCCAATATTAAAAAGCAAGAAAAGTGCGGTCAAAATCAGCGTATTTTTTTAACCAATGGCGAAAGTTACGAAGCGCCACTAGTGATTGCCGCTGACGGTGCGAATTCGTACTTAAGACAACTTGCCGGTATCGGATTGACCGGTTGGCAATATCGTCAATCTTGCCTGTTGATTTTGGTAGAAACCGAATTGGCGCAACAAGACATTACTTGGCAACAATTCTCTCCTTCTGGTCCGCGCGCCTTTTTACCGTTACTTGGCAATCAAGCTTGCTTAGTGTGGTATGACAGTCCACAACGCCTTACCCATCTCAAACAATTATCCCAAGAAAAACTGGGCGAAGAAATTATGCAAGCCTTTCCTGTGTGCCTTGGGCAAATAAAAGTACAACAATCTGCGTTTTTTGAGTTGACACGTCAACACGCACAGGCGTATTTTAATCAAGGGATCTTGTTGGTTGGAGATGCAGCACACACGATCAATCCGCTCGCCGGTCAAGGCGTTAATTTAGGTTTTAAAGATATTAAAGTGTTGCTAGATGTCATTGAAAGTGCGGTCAAAAAAGACGAAGATTTTTCCACCCCCTCTGTGCTGGCTCGTTATCAGCAACGACGTAAAGCGGATAATTTGCTCATGCAATCCGGTATGGATTTCTTCTACAAAGCCTTTAAAGAAGAGATTTTGCCACTTAAAATTGCCCGCAATTTAGTGTTAATGGCTACCAATAAAGCCACGCCATTAAAAAAACGAGCCTTAAAATATGCGTTAGGATTGTAATCATGTAATAAAAAGGATAGCTCCTGCCATCCTTTTTTAAGGTAGGTATTTTAGACGTATTAATATCCCTCACTAAGCATATTCGGTAAAAAAGTGGCGTTCTGAATTCGTTTCACTTGCGAAACTATTTTTCCATCGGAGTGAAGCGAAATTTCCCGCCAACCAGGTTGCAAAATATCTAATGCAAAATTATTACTATCCGGCTTAAATTGAATACAAGTAGAAGGAGTTGCCATTACTTTGTAACCGTTCCATTCTCCCTCTACTTCTTGATGAATATGTCCATATAAAATGCCTTTAACATTATTAAACGGTGACAGTGCATAAGCTAAATCATAAGAATTACGTAAATTATGCTGATCCAGCCATGCTGAATTAGTTGATAAAATATGGTGATGTAAAACAACCAAAGAATAGCGCTCAGGGTACTCTTTTAATTTTGCTAATAACCAATCCATTTGATACTGCCCAAGCTGTCCATACGATACACCGTAGACTTGGCTATCCAACATGAGTATTTGCCAATGTTTACCAAGCAAAATATGCTTCTTAGAACAAATATTTTCCTGCTCCCGATTTAAAATATCAAACATCTTAGGTTGAAAATCATGATTCCCCGGTATCCAAAAAACCATCTTTCCCAATTGTTTTACGCTCTCACAAAAATGAAAGTATCCCTCATCACTGCTATCTTGTACCAAATCGCCCGTTGCTATCACCAAATCGTAATTAAAATTACTCTGTTTAATTTCGCTTAATACTTGGTTAAAACTAGCTTGTGTATTAATGCCTAACAGTTCACCGTTGATATCTTTAAAAAGGTGAGTATCCGTCACCTGCACCAACCGAATAACCGGCTCTTCGGTTGAATAAACATAGGTATTAAACAAAGTAAACTCCTACTCGAATATGAAACTTTTAAACTTTGTATAAGTTACGTGTTTTACAAATAAATGCACGAGAAAAAATCTAAAAATGTTATCTATGTCATATTTTTATACTTTTTTATTTCAAAAATGAACGTTATGTCACATTTTATTGCCATTGTTTTTGTAGATTTACATAATTAAGTTGTAACCATTGCAATCCCATTACCGCAATACTATTATTAATTTTACCCTCACAAACCCATTGATAAGCGGTTTCACGTTTCACCACATGTACTCGAATATCTTCATGCTCTTCCGCTAATCCGTGAATCCCTTTCGCGGTACGACTATCCACTTTCCCAGCAAACAAATGAATACGTTCAATCACTCCACCCGGGCTATCCCAAACACTTAACGCATGTTGCAAATGACTCACCTGCACTCCTGCTTCTTCTTCACTTTCACGCAACGCGACTTCATTCGGTTTTTCTCCCTGTTCTACCATACCGGCAATCAATTCCAACAACCAAGGAGATTGTGTTAATTCCGGATCATAAGCACCAATACGCACCTGCTCTACTAACACCACCGTATCTACCGCCGGATCATAAGCAATTACCGCAGATGCAGCCCCTTTATACAACACTTCTCGTGTTACTACACCGCTCATACCGCCGGCAAATAACTTATGCTTAAACTGAATTTTTCTTAATTTAAAAAAACCATCATACACTACATCATTCGCAACAATTTGAATATCTTGTTGTGAAAATTGTTGAAAACTATCCATTTTTATCTACCTTTAATTTAACTCGCCCTACTCATTCAACAAGTAAAACTACTTTTATAACTAAAATCAGCTTTTTCTTAAACGCGCCGAATTAACCAAAAACAATGCAATTACCATCACAAAAATAGCGCAGGCGAACAATAACGTACCGATTGGGTCTGAATGATCTACAATAATGAGTCGCACCATAGCGGTAATCCCAATATACAAAAAATAACGCAACGGAAAATGGTAATTAGTCTTAAAATATTTAACAATTAAAGCTAAAAATTCAAAATATAAAAAATACACTACAATTTTTTCGATCACCAAATAAGAGGCTTCTTTCGACCAATCAAAAATCACTAATGCCAACGCATAAGTTTCTTGTCCTAAGAAAATCACCAAAATGCCCGCTAAAATAATCAATGAAATATTCAACACCCATTGCAACAAACTTGCAATGCTTTTTCCAAACTGACTGTGGTTATCTTCTATCCTTGGTTTATCCATCTTTATGTCCCATTATCAAACCATAAATTCACGAAAAATTTGGACAAAATGTTCAACTAAGACTGATTTCCCCGCGATAAGTTCCCCATCCCACGCCCAATTCAAGCAATCAGAGGAAAATTGTTGCTGAGCCATTTCGGCTAGCGGCAAATAGCTAATATGCCAAGGCTCGCGCCCAATTTTTATCTCATCTGCCAATGCTGAAAACGGTAAGGCGAAATCAAAGCGTGCTAAATTTTCTTGCATCCATTGACTTAATTCAAAAAAATAACCACCTTTTTCATATTCCCAAGGCTCCAGTTGCAACGACTGATTCACCGGCAATAGGTCCGGATCAAAAATATCCACCTCCGTTCCCCAATGATGCCGACTTGCGCCCGGCAACGCCGACCAACGTAAAATCGCTTGGCATTTTTCCCAATCAGAAAGTGCGGTCAAATTTAAGGCATTTCCGTTATCATCATGCACTTTGCGCTCGCCATTAAATTTGCCATTCCAAATCATCTGTTGACGTTGGAAATCACGGAAACTACTGGCCGGCTGCAAATTAAAGTTATTTTTCACCGCACTTTTTTGCAATGCTTGGAATGCTTTCATGGCTTGTGGTTGCAGAAAATGGTTTTGTGAATGGGGATAAGGTAATTTCACCAAATGGGTTCGGGATTTACCGGTAAGTTGTGCATTTGTTAGTATCATTATTTATTGTGGGGACACCGTACGTGTATCCTCAAATTATCTTAAATATGGTTATACGGACACTCGCACGGTGCCCCTACAGTTAATCCAAAAGGTTAACCAACATTTGTTTGTAAACCTCGCCTAGCGTCACTAAATCATGTACGCTAACACATTCATTTACTTTATGAATAGTAGTATTTAACGGACCTAACTCCACTACTTCTCCGCCCATTAACGCAATAAAACGGGCGTCTGATGTGCCACCGCCCGTATCAAGTTTGGGTGTAATGCCGACAATTTTCTCAAGGCTGTCTACCACTGCTTTTACTAATTTATTCGGTTTGGTTAGAAATGGCTTACCTGATAAATTCCACTCAATATGATAGTTTAAACCATGTTTTTGTAGCATTTCCGCCACTTTATTTTTGATGATTTCGTCCGTTACTTCAGTGCAATAACGCAGATTAAATTGCACATAAAGCTCGCCGGGGATCACATTATTACTACCTGTACCCGCTTGAATATTGGCAATTTGCAGACTCGTTGGTGGGAAAAATGCATTACCCTCATCCCATTGATATTGCGTTAATTCCGTTAAAAATGGTGCGGCTTTATGCACTGGATTTTCCGCCAAATGGGGATAGGCTACATGCCCTTGAATACCTTGAATATAAAGGTTGCCCGTAATTGAACCGCGACGACCATTTTTCACAATATCGCCCAGCGTTTGGCTGCTGGACGGTTCGCCCACCATGCAATAATCAATCAGCTCACCACGTGCCATTAAGGCATCCACCACTTTAGTTGTTCCATCTTTTGCGGTAGCCTCTTCGTCTGAAGTAATTAAAAAAGCGATTATCCCCTTGTGGTTCGGGTTAGCTTTGATATATTCTTCCGCCGCCACAATCATGGAAGCGAGCGCTCCTTTCATATCTGCGGCACCACGCCCATACAGCATATCGCCTATAATTTCCGCACTAAACGGCGGATATTGCCATTGGTTTTTATCGCCCGTCGGTACAACGTCCGTATGCCCTGCAAATGCCACTAAAGGCTTGGTTGAACCGTGTTTTGCCCATAAATTAGTAGTTTCACCAAAGTTCATCCATTCAATTTCAAAGCCTAATTTTGCCAAACGTTCTGCTATCATTTGTTGACAACCTTGGTCATCAGGGGAAATGGACGGACGACGAATTAGATTTTGCGCGAGATTGATAATTTCGTTTTTCATTTATTTAATTTTTCTTCGTATTCTTTTTCATTAAACCCAATCAAGGCTACGTTAGCTTGCAAAACAATCGGGCGTTTGATTAAGGTCGGTTGCTCTGCAAGCACAGAAAGTGCGGTGGTTTTATCAAGCGTTTTTTTAATGTTTTCATCAAGATTACGCCATGTGGTGCTGCGTTTATTGACCAAAGCTTCCCAACCAAATTGCGCTTCGGCTTGGGTTAAAAATTTCGGGTCTAAACCGTCCTCGCGGTAATCGTGAAGTTTGTGTTCAATATGGTGATCTGCAAGCCATTTTAGGGCTTTTTTCACGGTGTCGCAGTTTTTGATGCCATAAACCGTCATCATTTTATTTAACTATCCTTACTTTTTTTGGTTCATTAGCAAAAGAAATAATTGCCCCTACAATAGCAAGAAGAACAAAAACAACCAATATAGGAAGTAGTGCCGTCAGAATGGCTAATTTAATCAGTAAAATTGCCGTCCCCAATGTACCAAATAAAAAATTCGTATTTTTATAAAGAGTATAAATAACGCCTAAAATAATCAGGGCACCAATCACTATTAATACAATACCGTTTAATGTATCACCTTTTTCTTCTAATGCATTTGAATACCACAGCCAGCCACCCGCACTAAATACAACCCCAATCATTTCAACGGCAATTAATGTTGTTGAAAAAATCGCAAAATCAAATCGCTCCTTATAAGCCTTATTTAATGCAAACAAACCAAAAAGAACAACAGCAATGGCTAAAATACCGCCAATAATTTGTAACACTAACATTTTGATCTCCTAACATAAAGAACGCTCGGTTTGCATCCCGACTTATTCGTTGCGAAGTGAGTATAGGGATGCGCTCTTCGCGTCTATCCGAATTATTTTAACAAATACGCCCGTAATTGTGCGAAATCGGCGTTCATTTCGTCTGAAAGCAAAGGTAATTTATTGTGTTTATCCAAGGCTTCCGGCAAGGGTAATTCAATGTTTAAAATACATTCAACACTTTCCTTAAATTTCGCCGGGTGTGCAGTGCAAAGGAATAAACCGGTTTCGCCCGCTTGAAGTTGATCTTTCAACACTCGGTAGGCGATTGCTCCATGGGGTTCGCATAAATACCCTTTCGCATATTGTACCTTTAAGGCGTCTTCCGTTTCCGCATCGCTTAACGCACCGGCTGCCAAATCACTTAACACCCAACCGTTGCGTTTAAACAACTCCTCCACACGAGGCCAGTTATTCGGGCGACTCACATCCATAGCGTTAGATAAAGTTGCCACTGTTTCTTTCGGCTCCCATTTTCCGCTTGCCAAATAACGCGGCACCGTATCGTTTGCATTCGTGGATGCAACAAAGCGTTTAATTGGCAATCCTAAGGATTTAGCAATTAAACCTGCGGTTAAATTACCAAAGTTACCGCTCGGCACAGAAACCACTAAATTATTACGCTCGGCTTTAGGCAATTGCGCCACCGCCTCAAAATAATAACAAACTTGTGCTAATAAACGACTGATATTAATTGAGTTTGCTGAATTTAAACCGATAGTTTGGCGTAATTCAGTGTCGTCGAAAGCTTGTTTAACTAAGGCTTGGCAAGCATCAAAATCCGATTTAATCGCTACAGTGCGAATATTACCGCCTAAAGTACAGAATAATTTTTCTTGTAACGGACTGATTTTGCCTTTTGGATACAAAATCACCACGTCGATATTTTCTAAACCGTAAAACGCGTGCGCTACCGCCGCACCTGTGTCGCCTGAGGTTGCAGTTAAAATCGTAATTCTTCCATCACCACGCACTGTGGCAAGGGCTTGCGCCATAAAACGTCCACCGAAATCTTTAAAGGCAAGCGTTGGACCGTGGAATAATTCTAAGGCATAAATACCGTCCTCTACTTTTGCCACCGGTGCCGGGAAAGTAAAGGCATTTTTTACCATAGCAGTTAATTTATCCGCTGGGATTTCTTCACCAATTAATGCGCCTAAGATTTTTTGGCTACGCTCTACTAATGGCAAGGCTAATAATTGGTCGATATGACTTAATTGCGGAATAGTTTGCGGAAAAAATAGCCCTTGGTTTTTCCCCAAGCCTTGGCGTACCGCTTGGGCGAAATTCACTTGTTCTTCCGGATGTTTGATATTGTATAAATTCATTATTTACCTTCATCTTTTTGTTGCACCGGCTCAGATACTGATTGTTCTGTTTGAGGTTGGTATTTATTTAACACTATCACAGTAGAATCTTCATTTATCAGTAAATACGTTGCATTCTGTGGTTCGGACAATTTACAAAAGGCAAACTCTTTCACATCCGCACAAGAAAGCGATATTCCGGAAAATTTTTTATCAATAACTTTAATTACGTCCGGATGTTTAGCGAAAAAACGTTTCATTGTTGCCTTTGAACTGTTCGTTAAACGACAGGGTTTATTCTGCGTACAAACAACTTTATTCCATTGATTATTCTGTAAAATATCCGTCGTCCAATATTTTCCCATTGAAGTGAAACGATATCCGACAAGCACATTATCATCCTTATCTGTGACAATATAAATGCCTTGATCGACACTTTCCAATTTAGCTGAGGCGGTTATTGTACAAATAACGCCTAAAATCGTGGTAAAAATGACCGCACTATACTTTTTCATAAGCTCCTCCGGTTATTCAAATTAAAATTCCGACATCAGATTCTGAATTAATTTAATAAGTTAATCAAGTTCTCTTGCTCCTTGATTGTCCACTTGGCAAATATGCACAAATCCTTCATTGTTTTGCAAATAATGATTTTCCAAATACGTGGATAATTTCATGGCAATATTCAGATCCGGCGCAATTGCAAAAATCGTCGGACCGGAACCGGAAATCCCGCAAGCCAGCGCACCCAAATCACTTACTGCCTGCTTGACTTCGGCAAAATTCGGTAACAACACTTCTCGATAAGGCTCGGCGATCACATCTTTCATCATATAAGCGGCTAAAGCTTCCTGTTGTGTATGGCAAGCATGCACAAAACTCCCCAGATGACGACCATGTGCAATAACATCTTGGCGGGTATAATTTTTCGGTAAAATTGCTCGTGCCTGTGCTGTAGAAACTTCAATTCCCGGATACGCCAACACCCAATACCAATGATCAAAAAACGGAAGTGTTTGGCAAATATTGCCGAGAGATTGTACCATTAATTGCACCCCACCTAAATAACAAGGTGCTACATTATCATAATGAATTGAACCGGAAATACGCCCTTCCAATTCTCCCATCATCTCCAATAACTCCATTTTTGAGAAAGGTTCCTCATGGAATTTATTCAACGCAACCAACGCCGCCACAATAGAACAGGCACTCGATCCTAAACCGGATCCGATCGGCATATTTTTCTCCAGCGTTAAACGCAAGGCTTTAACCGCGACATTGCGCAACTTCAAACGCTCACTAAACAGCACATACGCCTGATAAACAATATTTTTTTGCGGTTCTTTTGGCAATTTACGCACAAAATAACCCGCATTTTCTAACTCAAAACCACCGGCAATTTCGTCAATTTGAACCACATCTCCGAGTAAAGAGCCGTTAATGGGGGAGATTGCCGCCCCCAAGGTATCAAATCCGACACTAATATTAGCACTTGATGCCGGCGCATAAATTCTAAGCATTCTCGCTCCCCTCATTAATGTTGTAACGTTCTCAATATGTCGGCAAAAATCCCCGCTGCCGTCACCGCATTACCGGCGCCATAACCACGCAATAATAATGGAATAGGATGATAATAGCGCGTATAAAATGCAAGTGCATTTTCCCCATTTTTCACTTTATATAACGGATCATCTGCATCCACTTCAAGAATGGATACTTTACAATGTCCATTTTCGATTTGCCCCACATAGCGTAACACTTTGCCGGCAGCTTTGGCGTTTGCAACACGCGTTGCAAATTCCGCATCTAATTGTGGTAAAAGTGCCATAAATTCATCCGCACTTTTCCCTTCAGCAAAACCCTGTGGCAATACGCTTTCAACTTCTACATCATCCAATTCGATTTGTAAACCGGTTTCGCGGGCAAGAATTAATAATTTACGCGCTACATCCTGTCCGGAAAGGTCATCACGCGGATCCGGTTCGGTAAACCCTTTCTCGCGAGCAAGTGCGGTCACTTCTGATAAAGATAATCCCTCCTCCAACTTGCCGAAAATAAAGGATAAGGAACCGGATAAAATTCCGTTAAAACGATTTACTTCATCTCCTGCCGCCAATAAATTTTGTAAATTCTCAATGACCGGCAACCCGGCGCCGACATTAGTATCATATAAGAATTTACGCTGATTTTTACGCGCATTGGCACGTACTTGATTGTAATATTCTATCTCGCGCGTGTTCGCTTTCTTATTCGGCGTCACTACGTGGAAACCTTCTTCCAACGCGCGTGCATATAACCCTGCAACACTTTCAGCAGTGGTACAGTCCACAAATACCGGATTAACCACATGGTGCAATTTAATAAAGGAAAGTAATACATCAAAATCTGACGGTTGGGTTGCATTTGCCAATTGCTCTTGCCAGTTGGTCAAATCCAAACCGCGCTCATCTAATAGCATTTTATTTGAATTAGCTAAGGCACAAACACGAATTTCAATATCCTTCTTTGCCAAATATTCTTTTTGATTTTTTACTTGCTCGATCAATTCACCGCCAACACCGCCAACACCCACTAAAAACATATCTACCACTTTTTTGTTATTAAATAACACCTGGTGCGTTGCCTTCACTGCTTCAATCGCTTTATTTTGCGCGACCACAGCGGAAATAGAACGTTCTGATGAGCCTTGGGCAATGGCAACAATACTGATGTTAGCTTGTGCTAAGGCTGAGAAGAAACGCGCTGCAATCCCTTTCGCTTGACGCATCCCATCACCAACCACAGAAATAATGGATAAATCGCGGATCACATCAATCGGCTCTAAGGCATTCGTTTTCAATTCTTGCTCAAATTCCGCTTCCAATGCCGATCTGGCTGTTTCAACGGCTTTGACGGAAACACAAAAACTTACGCTGTATTCTGAAGAAGATTGCGTAATTAAAATCACAGAAACGCCAGCTTGAGACATCGCTGAAAAAATACGGGAAGCCATTCCGACAACCCCTTGCAAGCCGGGACCACTGACATTAAACATCGCCAAATTATCCAAATTGGCAATCCCTTTTACTTGCAGTTTTTCCGATTTGACACTGGCATCAATGATCGTACCGAGTGCACTCGGATTACCGGTATTTTTGATCAAACAAGGAATATTCGTTTGCACTAACGGACCGATAGTACGCGGGTGAATCACTTTCGCACCGAAATAGGAAAGCTCCATGGCTTCACGGTAAGACAGGCTAGGCAACAGTACGGCATCCGGCACCAAACGCGGATCACAAGTATAAACACCATCCACATCCGTCCAAATTTCACACACGCCGGCGTTTAAACACGCCGCCAAACACGCCGCAGAATAATCCGAACCGTTACGCCCCAATAGTACTAATTCACCCTTTTCATTACCGGCGGTAAACCCCGCCATCAAAACAACATTTTTCTTCGGAATAGAAGGAGCATCAATACGCTTGGTTGATTCTTCAATATCTACCGAAGATTCCAAATAACCGCCATGAGCTAACAATTTTTCGACCGGATTAATTAAGGTCACCTCATATCCGCGGGCTTCAAACCAAGCTTTCATCATAGCGATAGATAATTTTTCGCCGCGAGAATCAATAGTTGCCTTAACCGCATCTTCCACCTTGCCATTTTGACGAATTTCCGCCAAAAGCCCTTGAATTTGAGTAAATTCAGCATCAATCAATGCTTTGGTACCGGCTAAATCAAAATTGCTATTTTCTTGATATAATCCATTAATAATATTATAGAAAATGTCTAAAACTTCGTTAAAATGACTGTCGGTAGGTTGGTTTAAACTCGCTTTTTCAGAAAGGGCAACGAGGTGGTTGGTGATTTTGGCGGGCGCGGATAAAACACCTGCCGCTTGTTCTTCCAAATGAGCCTGTTCAATCAATTGGGCGGCTTGTGAAAAGCGTTCCGAGTTGGCTAATGATGTCCCTCCAAATTTAAGTACGCGCATAATAATCTCCTAAGATGTTGTGAATTTTTAAAATTTATCATAAAAAAACCCGCACTTGATAAAATGCGGGTTCGGTGTATTCCTTTTTTAACGCACTAACCCGCTCCATTAAGCATAATAATGGTCATCGTAATAATGGTTGCGAAGGTGGTACGTTGTGCCATAATCCGTCTTACTAATACTTTACAAATAGAATATATGTTAGAAATACCGAAATTTTACATCATTGTCAAATAGAAAATAAAAAAATCGTTTTTTTTCATAAATTTTTCTCAATCCAGTCTATTTCAGGTAAAATTATTTTTCTTAATCCCAAATAATACCCCGATATCATAATCACAGGTAACGCCAGTCATGCAAATAAAAGAAAATTTAATCACTGTTTACCAGCAAATAAAACAAATTTGTGAACACATTCAAAAAGATCCGCAAACTGTCAAATTATTGGCGGTCAGCAAAACCAAACCCGTGGCAGATATTTTGCAAGCCTATCAAGCCGGTCAAACCGCCTTTGGCGAGAATTATGTGCAAGAAGGTGTCGAAAAAATTCATTATTTTGAGCAGCAGCAAATTGCCTTAGAATGGCATTTTATCGGTTCATTGCAATCCAATAAATCTCGTCTTGTGGCAGAAAATTTTGATTGGATGCAAACCTTAGATCGTGCCAAAATCGCTGATCGTCTCAACGAACAACGTCCGCATTATAAAAAGCCGCTAAATGTGTTAATTCAAATTAATATCAGCAATGAAAAAAGCAAATCGGGTATTGCGCCACAAGAGCTGTCAGCGTTAGCAAAACACGTGGAAAACTTACCGCACTTATGTTTGCGCGGACTGATGGCTATTCCGCAAGCTGGCAACGATCCGGCTGAACAAGAAAAGGCGTTCGCGCAAATGTTAACGCTGTTCCAACAATTACAACAGCAATTTCCACAATTGCCGATCGACACGCTGTCAATGGGCATGAGCAATGATATGGCAAGCGCCATAAAATGGGGGGCTACCATGGTAAGAATCGGTACTGCCATTTTCGGTGCTCGCCAATATGATGCACAATAATCAGTAAAAAACACCGCTCTTTTTTTCAGTTTCACCCGCTGTCCCTTTGACAGATAAAACAAAAAAAGTGCGGTCATTTTTTAATAGGGTTATACGCCTTGTTGCTGAAAATATAATACTGTTGCCGCCACGCGGGAATGCACATTTAACTTACGCAATAAATTGCGAATATGCACTTTGACTGTTTCTTCCGAGATAAATAATTGCACGGCAATTTGTTTATTGGATAAGCCGGTAGCAATTAAACGCAGCACATCCCTTTCGCGATCAGTTAATAACTTCATAGGCTCTTCTGCCGAACGTTTTTCCAACAGCAAATCCTTGATGGAATCGCTTAAAATCACCTCGCCTTGCGCAATGCGTTGCAATTGTGACAATAAGGTATCCGGCTCACTGTCTTTCAACAAATAGCCATCTGCACCGGCATCAACCAAAGTAAAAATATCATTTTTCGCATCGGAAACGGTTAAAATCACTATACGCGCATCCACCCCTTCCGTACGCAGCGCTTTTAACGTATCCAACCCGGATAAGCCTTTCATATTTAAATCTAAAATCACCAAATCCGGCGAAGTTTGTAATGCTAAATGAATGCCCTCCGTTCCACTACCGGCATCACCAACCACATCAAATGCGTTTTGTAATTCTAATAATTGTCTAATTCCTCTACGCATTAATGGATGATCATCTATAATGATCACTTTAATTTTATCTGACATATCCTCTCCAAATTATTATGACAATGCCAATCGGCTATAAAATGGTACGATTTTTACACCGTTCCCCTCCGGCAATAATTGATAAAATTGCGGATAATTAAAATTACGTTGTACAATTTTATACGGATTACCGCACCCCTCCAAGCCGGCAGATTGATAAATATGGTTTATTTCGCGGATTTTTTGTTCTTTTGAGCCTTCGCAATGGCGATAAATTTCAATATGGTTTGCTTCGTCTAAGATATAAACATTAAAGGATTTATTCGGATTATCCTCAAAGAAAAATTGCAAAAATCCTTCGCTTGCAAACGCATCAATTTCATAAGGATAATGTTTTTCATTGGCAAGCGCGATTGCCTCATGCTCTTCGATCGTGCCTTGCAAGGCAATATCAAATTCTTGCTTATCCCGTGGTTGAACACTATGCAATTCTTGCAAACTTAACCCGCGCTCTTCAAAAAAGAATTGCCAGTTTTTTCCTGCCACACGCAAGGTATTATTTTGCGGCACATCACTGGTACCGATTTGAATACTCAAGCATTTATTGATAAGTGCGGTCACAATATTACGCAATGTCATCCGATAATGTTGGCTATAACAAAAAACGTTCACCACACGCGGTGGCGTTGAGCCTCTCGAGACTTTATTGGATAATACTTTCAGTGCCAATAAAATCGCATTGGCACCTTCAAAATGCAAAGTACGAATTTCATTCCAAACATTACGATAAGTTAAATCAATACTACCGACCAAACTTTCTTCCGCCGGTCCAAAACTAAATAAATCGCTCGGCACAATATTAGATTTGGCTTGTAATAAATTTTTCGTCGGATCAACAGATAAATTCACCGTCACCACCAAATCGCGAATTTCACAAGAATGACTCAATTCTTCATTGCTCGCCGACGTCAACGAATTCGGGAACGACAAACGTAAATCAGTAACAAATTTACGCAACGTATCCAAGCTGACGTTTTTGCTGGAAATATAAAGTTGGGTTGCAGGCGTTAGCACACGATTAAAATATGCCCACGCTACCAATTTATTCAAACTCTCGGCGTATTCCACATTGCGCGGTGTGGCAAAACTTTCAATGGCGGGTACTTGATTAACCAAATACCAACCGTCTTTGAAAAAGCGATTATTTTTCACTTCAATAAAGGTCAACGATTGCTCACTCAAATTGGCGGAAATCGTCGAATTAAGCAAGGTAATTTTGCCCGGTAATTCTTCAAATGCCGTGTAAAGTTTGCGCGTTAGGATGGATAGATCTTGCGGCATAATACTGGAATTTACTTTATATTTGCGAGCAAAATACACCAAATGACGATAACTGAACATTAAAAATTGAATTAAATCATCATGATTTTCTTTAACCCGTTTAATTTTCCAACGGGAACGTTGGTTTAAATCCTCAATTAATTTTTCCGACCACCCCCATTCTTTTACCAATTTTTGCAAATAATCCAAACGCCAATTGGATTGAGTGGATTGCGGACGGTATTCGCCATAATCCGTTGCTTTAACATAAAAACACAAGCGCGCAAACGCCAAACGTTTAAATTCTTTTCCATTGATTAAATAGCGGGTCACGCGTTCAAGCATGGTTAAATAAGCATCAAAATGATAATCCCGCTCACCTTTTAATAAACGCTGTTTAAATTCTTGTGCAATTAAATGCGTGTGAGGATACTCGCTGGAATACATTTCCAGCAACAAGATTTTTAACGCTGATTTATAAGGCGCATCAATACCTTTATACAGTTGCCATAAGCTGGCACCAAAATATTCATTGGCTGAAAAGGCGCCCAAACCACCAAAATCCACCCAATCATTAGGATCAAGTTGTTTTTCGTCAATCAGACGCGCCACTTCCGTTTCATACAAATGCTCATCTTCTACCGCAAGATGTAACCACAGTAACGGTTTGCCCGCTAAGCGAATGGCGGTGCGATAAAATTCATCCAACAGCAGCATATATTGTGCCGAACCACAATTTTCTGCAGTTAACGGATCAGCATAACGGAAACTGCGAAAGCGTTTTTGATCAATTAAATAAAGATTAATATCAATCCCAAGCACCATTGCCCATTGTTGCAACACAGTTTGTTTTTGTTTGAGTAACTCGCGGGCTTCGCGACAAAGCCCTTCGCGCTGACAAACCCAAATATCCAGATCAGACATGGAGGTTTGGCTGACCGACGCAACGCTCCCCATCACATAAACGCCCCAAATGGCAGCAGAAGTGCGGTCACTTTTATCATTGATTTCACGCTGTAGCGGAACCAATTCGGCAGTGGATAATTTACTGGTCAGATAATTTTTTTGGTATGGGGATAAATTAAAGTCGGCGATCCCTTGCGGTGCCTTTTCAATATAGCCGGGCAACGCAGGATGATTGATATGCAATAACAAGGTAATCAATTGGAAAACTTGCTGAAATTCAGCACTGGATCCGGATAGAGTACGTTCAAAACGCAAATTATCCAGATACGCTACATCGAGCCTTGCTTTATTTAGGTCATAATTCAAACAATATCCTATGATTATTCAGCCAAAACCGACAATAAGATACAGCGGTTATCGAAAACTTATCATTATTCAGCGTCAGCAAGACGACCTCATAATGTAAATGCCTTTCACTCGGCTGCCTACTCTATCACTTGGTTCAAATTAAAGCAAAATGTTTAAATGAAAACTGACTTTTGCAAGCAACAATGATAGGATAAGACAGTCTATTTTTAAGCTAACAAAAAATATATCGCTATGACAAATAACACCCTCTTAAAAATCGCCACCCGTCGAAGCCCATTGGCACTTTGGCAAGCCAACCACATCAAAAACCGCCTTGCCGGCCTTTATCCGGCACTTGAAATCGTTTTAGTCCCAATGGTCACAAAAGGTGATGTCATTTTAGATACGCCCTTGGCAAAAATTGGTGGAAAAGGATTATTTGTCAAAGAGTTAGAAAATGCATTACTCAATGGTGAGGCCGATATTGCGGTGCACTCCATGAAAGATGTCCCCATGCAATTTCCACAAGGATTAACCCTAAGCGTGATTTGTCAACGAGAAGATCCACGCGATGCCTTTGTGTCAAATCACTTTGCCAATTTAGTATCCTTGCCACAAGGAGCAATTGTGGGTACCTCCAGTTTGCGTCGCCAATGCCAACTTAAAGCATGGCGCCCGGATTTAGATATTCGATCCTTACGCGGCAATGTAGGAACCCGCTTATCCAAATTGGATAATGGCGAATATGACGCGATTATCTTAGCTTCTGCCGGACTCATTCGCTTGGGATTAGCCGAACGTATCACAGATTTTGTTGAGGTCGAAACGTCATTGCCGGCGGCAGGACAAGGCGCTATCGGGATTGAATGTCGCGCGGATGATAAACAAGTGCAACAGTTACTCGCCCCCCTTGCCGATATTGACACCACTTATTGCGTTTTGGCAGAACGCGCGCTCAATAATCGCCTGCAAGGTGGCTGCCAAGTGCCTATCGGCTGTTATACCATTCGCCAAAATAACGAACTTTATTTGCGTGCCCTGATAGGTGCGCCGGATGGATCAAAAATTTTACGCGCCGAAGGAAAAAGTGCGGTGGAAAATGCGCAAGATTTGGGCATTCGTATTGCTGAGCAACTATTAGCACAAGGTGGCGATAAAATCTTACAATCCATTTATCAGGACTAGGTGAGAAACTTATGGCGGTATTGGTCACACGCCCCGATACACGGGGAAGACAATTAGTTGAGATGCTAAATAAAGCAGGTGTTGTCGCCATTCATCTGCCTTTATTTTCTATTGAGGCGGGAAGCGAATTAAATCAATTACCGAATAAACTGGTGCAACTAAAAGCGCAAGATTATGTCTTTGCGGTGTCAAAAAATGCCGTGGAGTACGCGGCACAAACCCTAAAACAGACAGGATTTCACTGGCGCGACGATTTGTATTATTTTACGGTCGGGCAACAAACCGCCGAATATTTTACCGCCAATACTGAAAAAATGGTTTATTATCCGTTCCAACAAGAAACCAGCGAAGGCTTACTTGAACTGCCCGCCATGCAAACATTACACGGAAAACGAATCTTAATTTTACGTGGTAATGGCGGACGAGAGTTTTTTGCCGAGCAAGCGCAGCAGCGTGGCGCGGAAGTGGATTATCTCGAATGTTATCGCCGCGTTCCGATTGTTTATCCAAATAATGAGGAACAAGCCGGCTTATGTCAGCGAGCCGGCGTGCAAACCGTTATTGCCACCAGTATAGAAATTTTACTGTCGCTTATGGATTTTGTACCGGAAAAAGAACATAATTGGCTAAAAAGCTGTCAACTGATTACCGTAAGTCGCAGAATTGCGACGTTTGCAAAAGATTTGGGATGGCAACATGTAACAATCTCACCGAAAGCGGATAATCAGGCTTTGTTACACACTTTATTGCAAAATGCCTAGCTGCATTTTATTTTTAACAAAAATCAAGGAATAAATTATGGCTGAGAAGAATACCAAACCAACGGAAAAAAAAGCGTTGCTGCCAAAAGAACTCACTCCAGCTGAAAACGAGCATAACCCAACGTCTTCCGCAGATGACAAAACAAACCACTGCGCTGCCGATAACGTTACCCAAGCTACAAATAGCAAAAAAAAGAAAGAGGAAAAACGCACAATGGATAATGCCGATAAATCCCCTCAAACTGACAACCGCGTTTCAACGGAAAAAACAGTTGAAAAAAGCGTGGAAAAAAATCCTGAAAACAATTCACCAAGTCGGCCTGTCGTCGTGAAAAAAAGCGGCTCCGGCTTGGCACTCTTAGCCATTCTTATTGCCTTAGGAGTTGGCGGTGCCGGTTATTATTTCGGTCAACAACAAATAGTACAAATGCAACAAAAAATGACCGCACTTGAACAACAAGTCAGTGAAAAAGCGCCAAATACGCCACTTGATTTACCGGATTTTAGCCAACAACGCGAACAACTTAGCCAATTGCTGACATTCCAAAAAAATGCGCAACAGGAAATCGCTCAATTAGCCCAAAGCGTCACGAGTAAAAACCAAGAAATTAACGGGTTAAAAACGCAAATCGAACAATTAGCGTCTGCGACTAAAGCGGAACAACCAAATGATTGGCTATTATCCGAAACAGATTTTTTATTAAATAACGCCTTAAGAAAATTAGTCTTAGATAACGATATTGATACCGCAGTTTCTTTACTTAAAATCGCGGATGAAACCTTAGCCAAGGTATCCGATCCAAAATCCGGAGCGGTACGTAGCGCAATCAATAAGGATTTAAAACAGCTTTTATCGTTAAATAACGTGGATCAAAATGCGGTAATGCAACGCTTGTCTCAACTTGCCAATACCATTGATGAACTCACGGTATTAAATGTCAATTTTGATGATCCGAACAATTACGATCAACTAAGTAATTCTATTGAGGATTGGAAACAAAATATTGAGAAAAGTGCAACTTCCTTCTTAAATCACTTTATCCGTATTACGCCACGTAACACTGAAACCAAAGCCTTACTAGCACCGAATCAAGATATTTACTTAAGAGAAAATATTCGTTTACGTTTGCAAATTGCTATTTTGGCGGTACCGCGTCAGCAAAACGAATTATATAAACAATCCTTGGAAACCGTGGCATCATGGATCAGAACCTATTTTGATACTACAACCAATGTCGCAGAGCAATTCCTCAAATCCTTGGATGAATTATTGGAACAATCCATTTATGTGGATACACCAAATCAATTAAGTAGCTTAAATACGTTAGATAAACTGCTTAACAAACAACCATCAGAAATACAAAAAATTGAGCTTTCCGTCGATAAGGACTTAAGCGAAGAAAATGCTCCGGATGCTGCAACAACTGATACGAATACATCAAGTGAATCAAATGCGGCACCACAAAGCAGTACGCAAAATGAGACTACGCCTTTAGAAACAGATACGCCAACAAACACGGAACAACCGGCTAATAACGAGCCTCAACAGTAGAGGAAATAGATTATGTTTAGAACGTTATTTTTAATGCTGGTGTTACTCGCCGGCTTAATCGCAGGACCTTATCTCTCCGGTAAACAAGGTTATGTATTAATTGAAACCGGCAGTTATAGCATTGAAATGTCAATTACTACCCTAGTGATCTTCTTTGTGATTGTGTTGGCAATGATTTACGGAATTGAGTGGATCATTACCCGTTTTTATCGATTAAGCAATAGCACTTACGGTTGGTTCTCCCGCCGCAAACGCCTCAAAGCACAAAAGCAAACCCTCGAAGGATTAATGCGCATGAACGAAGGCGACTATTCTAAAGCGGAAAAATTAATCGGCAAAAATGCCAAACATTCTGATGAACCGGTATTGAACTTTATTAAAGCCGCGGAAGCCGCGCAACAACGTGGGGATGAATTTAGCGCGAACCGCTATTTAATTGAAGCCACTGAACTTGCCGGTACAGACAGTTTGATTGTCGAAATTGCTCGAACTCGCATTTTGTTACAACAGAAAAAACTGCCGGCGGCACGCAGTTCAGTGGATAGCTTATTGGTGATGGCACATAAAAATAAAGAAGTGCTTAAACTGGCGGTGGATATCTATCTGCAATCCAAGGCTTATCAAGCATTAGATAAAATTTTAGATCAAGTAGAAAGCGTTGGCTTATACAACAACGAAAACTTCACCCAATTACAACGTCAAGTGGAAGACGGTTTACTTGATGAAAAAATGAATGAAGAAAGCGTGGATGGTTTACTTGAATGGTGGGAAAATCAACCGCGCAAGCGTCAAAACGATCTGTATGTCAAAACCGGTTTAATTACACGTTTAATCGATAGTAATGATCATGAAAGTGCTTACGAATTAACTCTTGAAGCACTGAAAAAACTAGATGATAGCAACCCATTGGCAAAAGCGTTATATACCCAAATTACCCGCTTACAACCGACAGATAACGGCAAACTGCTTAAATTAGTTGAAAAAAGGGCAAAACAGGCACAAGGCGATCAACGTTGCTTCATTCATCGTGCATTAGGATATTTATATGTGCGCAATAATGAATTCGGCAAAGCCGGCAATGTATTTAAAACCATTTTAGAAAATCACAAACAGCAATTGGAAACCAATGATGCCACCATGGCGGCTTATGTGTTTGAACAAAATGGCGATCATGCCTTAGCCAAACAAGTGCGCGAAGAAAATTTAAAATCGGTGATGTCCGTTCAAGCCTTACAAGTAACGAAAGACGAAAAAACGGAACAAAATTCGACCGCACTTTTAGAAAATAAATAAGTTAATTTCTTCTACCTGAAAAACCTACTTTTTTAAAGTAGGTTTCAGACCGCTGACAAACCTCTAGATATTTATCTGGAGGTTTGAGCTAATAAGCATATCAAGCAGAGGAAATGCTTATGCTCAAAAATACCCAATGCCCTCAATATGAGTTCAAGAGGATAAGTCTTGAACAGCTCGTACCTAAAGACCGCTTTGTCCGTAAAATCAATGAAGCGATTGAGTTTGAATTTATTCGTGATGAAGTCGCATACTTTTATTACCAAGATAATGGTCGCCTGCTGTCGACCCGGTTCGCCTATTTAAGATTATGTTACTAGGCTTTTGGACTTAAAAGCGAACGCCGGCTCGTCAAAGAACTTGAAGTTAATGTTGCTTACCGTTGGTTTGCGCGAATGTCTTTAACAGAAAAATTGATGCAAACACCTTAAGTCAAAATCGCCTCCGTCGTTTTAATGGAACAGATGTCTTCAAACGCCTCTTCACTCAAATTGTGCGGCAAGCGGTTGTAGAGGATTAAGCAAAGTTCAAATGCAATGCTTTTTGGCGAGTATTGCCCAAAATATCAAGAAGATAACCCTTGTTATCCGGGCTATTTTATATTGTTTTATGGCTTGGATAAGGGAATATATTGAGGTATATCGCCGAATACTCGGAATGAGCGTTCTAAAATTAGTAGGGCAAGAATATTGGTTTACAAGCCATCAAATACAAAACAACCCCACTATTTTTTATTGATTGTAAAAATAGTGGGGTTTGTCATTGGTCTGCAAAAGAGTTGGTTTTACCAACTCTTTTTGTTTATTTTTATTGGAGTACAAGTAAATAAAACGGCATTTCATAAAAATGAAGCGGGAAAATTTATTGCCTTTAATCTCGCTAAAGGCAACGGATTTTGGGAACGTGAAAAGAGGATTACGTTTTATACAAAAATAATATAAAAATATTACTGAACCTCTCGTTATTTACTACATATTAATACAGTACA
This sequence comes from Actinobacillus seminis, assembly GCF_002263215.1. Lineage (GTDB taxonomy): Bacteria > Pseudomonadota > Gammaproteobacteria > Enterobacterales > Pasteurellaceae > Actinobacillus_B > Actinobacillus_B seminis. Next base: position 15,836 of record NZ_NLFK01000011.1, on the reverse strand, counting down.
CGAGTACGAACAGTTCCGTCGATTTTTTTCAATTCCGCGAGAACTTCGGTGGTATCTTCTGATTCGACGTCAATTACCACGTAACCAATATTCGGATCGGTTTGCAAATATTGTGCGGCGATATTGATATGAGCCTTGACGAAAACTTGGTTGATTTGGTTCAGTACGCCCGGTTTGTTGCGGTGAATATGTAACAAACGTTTTGTTCCACTATGTTCCGGCAAGGACACTTCAGGGAAGTTAACCGCAGAAAGAGTAGAACCGTTGTCGGAATATTTGACAAATTTACCGGAGACTTCAGAACCGATATTTTCTTGCGCTTCCGCTGTAGATCCACCGATATGTGGTGTTAAAATCACATTGTCGAATTCACGTAGCGGAGATAGGAATTCTTCGTCAATGGATGCCGGCTCGGTTGGGAATACATCAATTGCGGCGCCACGAATTTTACCCGACTTTAATGCGCCGGCAAGAGCCTCAATATCCACCACGGTACCACGTGCCGCATTAATCAAAATGGAGCCTTCTTTCAGTTGTGCAATACGTTCAGCGCTCATTAAATTTTTGGTTGACGCATTTTCCGGCACATGCAATGAGATCACATCACAACCAGATAATAATTCTTCCAAGGAACGGACTTGTTGAGCATTACCTAATGGCAATTTATTTTCAATATCATAGAAATACACGTGCATTCCTAGGGATTCAGCGATAATGCTTAATTGCGATCCGATATGACCGTAACCAATGATCCCTAATTTTTTGCCACGAGCTTCATGGGATCCCGCGGCGGATTTATTCCATAAACCGCGGTGCACTTCCGCATTGGCTTTTGGTACATTGCGTATTAAGAGCAAAATCTCACCTAACACCAATTCAGCAACGGAACGGGTATTGGAAAATGGTGCGTTAAAGACAGGGATACCGCGTTCTTTTGCTGCTTTCAAATCCACTTGGTTAGTGCCGATACAAAAACAGCCAATCGCAATTAAACGTTCGGCGTGCGCCAATACCTCTGCGGTTAAATGGGTTCTGGAACGCAAACCGACAAAGTGCGCATCTTTAATCGCCGCTTTTAATTCGTCATCGTCTAAGGCTTTTTTATGATATTCAATATTGGTATAACCGGCGGCTTTTAAGGTATCCAATGCACTTTGATGCACCCCTTCAAGCAATAAAAATTTAATCTTATCTTTACCTAGTGATACTTTATTTTCTGTTATGTTTGACATAATTGCTCTCCGTTTATCATTATTCAATAATTTTGACACCTTGCGGTGTACCAACAATAACGGTATCGGCAGCACGTAAGGCGAAAATGCCATTGGTGACAACGCCGGCGACATTGTTTAATTCTTTTTCCATTTCAACCGGGTTCATCATTTTAAAATGATAAACATCTAAAATCACGTTACCATTATCCGTCACTACGCCTTCGCGGTATTCCGGCGAACCGCCAAGCGCCACCAATTTACGTGCTACTTGCGAACGTGCCATAGGGATCACTTCAACCGGCAGGGCGAAAGTAGAGCCTAGCACATCTACTTGCTTGCTACTATCCACAATGCAGATGAAATTTTTTGCCAAGGCAGCCACAATTTTTTCACGTGTTAACGCCGCTCCACCACCTTTGATCATCATCTTTTGCGGATTAATTTCATCCGCACCGTCCACATAAATATCTAAGCTGGAGACCTCATTGGCGCTAAATACCTCAATGCCTTGCTCGCGCAGTAAAGCTTCGGAATTTTTTGATGCCGCAACTGCGCCTTTAATTTGATTTTTCATGGTGCCTAAGGCTTCAATAAAACAGTTGACGGTCGAACCGCTCCCAACGCCTACAATGGTATCCGGTTTGACATAAGCTAAAGCTGCTTGCGCCGCTTGTTTTTTCATTGTTAATTGATCCATATTTTTCCTTTTTTTGTGACGTAATCGTTTGCGGATAGGCTTAATACTTTAAGCCTATTCCTGTTTGGATACAAGTCTATTCCGGCAAAAACTCCGCTAATAATTCATTTAAAAACAACTTGCCTCGCTCGCTAATTTGCCAAGTGTCATTCGTTTCGGTGATATAGCCTTTTGCCACCGCCCAACTGATTGGTTTTTTTACTGTTTTGACCGATAAGCCCGTCAGTTGCTCAAATTCCCATTTCGGCACCGCCTCCAACAGACGAAAACGGTTCATAAAAAACTCAAAAGGGCGGTCGAAATTTGCCACGTTTTTTTGTTCATATAAATAATCACCGTGCAAATAGCCTTTGGGGTGTTTAGTTTTAGAAAAACGGACAATTTCCCCATCATTTAACGTCAATTTCCCGTGAGCACCGCAACCGATCGCCAAATAATCACCAAAGCGCCAATAATTGAGATTATGACGACATTGATAATCGGGTTTGGCGTAGGCGGAAGTTTCATATTGCACATAACCGGCGTCAGTTAATAATTGGTGCCCTTGGGAAAAAATATCCCATAATTCGTCATCATCAGGTAAATGCGGCGGACGATAAGCAAACAAGGTATTCGGTTCAATCGTTAGCTGATACCAAGATAAATGCGGCGGATTTAAGGCAATGGCTTGACGCAAATCCGACAGCGCCTGCTCCAGCGTTTGATCCGGTAACCCGTGCATTAAATCCACATTAAAACTGCGCAAGCCGGAAATTTTCGCTAAATTGACCGCACTTTTAGCCTCTGCTGCCGAATGAATGCGCCCTAAACGCTGTAATTCAGTATCATCAAAACTTTGGACGCCCATAGAGATACGATTTATGCCGGCGTCGACATAACCGCGAAAACGTTCTGCTTCAACGGTACCCGGATTGGCCTCCAGCGTGATTTCAATCTCTTTGGTAAAGGGCAGCTGTTGCGCAATTCCTTGTAATAAGGCGGCAATATTTTCCGCAGAAAACAGACTTGGTGTACCGCCGCCGATAAAAATCGAATGCAAGGGACGCCATTCGGTTTGCTTTTGAAAACGCTTTAAATCCTGTTGTAAATCGGTTAATAAATGTTGCACATAATCTTGTTCAGGAATAACGCCTTTTTGCGCGTGTGAATTAAAATCGCAATAAGGGCATTTTTGTACACACCAAGGGATATGCACATACAAACTCAACGGCGGTAAAGAACGTGAATAAGAGGGCATAAAACACTCGTTATTTTAACCGCACTTTTAAGACACTCAAGGCTTTGGCGCGGTGGGATATTTTCTTTTTCTCCGCGGTAGCAAGCTCGGCAAATGTACAATGTGCATCGTCAGAGATAAACAGGCTGTCATAGCCAAATCCATTTTCGCCTTTTTCAGTAAAACCGATTTGCCCGAAACATTCGCCTTCGGCAATGATTGGTGATGGATCGGTCGGGTGCTGTAGCAACACAATGCAACTGACGAATTTCGCTTGACGTTGTTGTGGCGGAAGGTCAGCTAATTCCGCTAATAATTTTTGCCGGTTTTTAGCCTCTGCTTCATGCCCGTCCACTCCGGCGTAACGCGCGGAATATAAGCCCGGTGCGCCGCCTAAAGCCGGCACTACCAATCCGGTATCATCAGCAATTGCCGGCAAGCCGGAAATTGTGGCGGCATGGCGCGCTTTGATTAAGGCATTTTCCACAAAGGTTAACCCCGTTTCTTCCGGGCTTTCGATACCTAAGTCCGTTTGCGCCACCACGTCAAAACCAAACTCCGCTAAGACATCTGCCATTTCTTTGACTTTGCCTTGGTTGCCGGTCGCCAATACGATTTTCTGTTTCATTTTCAATCTCCTGTGTTAAAGTGCGGTTAATTATACTCGCAAAATACGAAAGATGTTATGTTTTGTCCGGCATAAAATTTATCCAAATTTGACAAAAATAAGGTTTACATCATAAAGATTACGCTGTAATATTTCGCTTCGAAACTTAATAGTGAAAAAATCTAATGAAACGAAATATTCAAGTCCGCAATACCCGGCAGCGTCGCCACGCGATTATGCAAGTGTTACAAGAACAAGGAGAAGTCAGCGTTGAGCAATTAGTACAATTGTTTGAAACGTCCGAAGTGACCATTCGCAAGGATTTAACCGCGTTGGAAAGTAATGGTTTTTTATTGCGTCGCTATGGCGGGGCAGTCTTGATGCCGAAAGAATTAATTGATGAGTCGCAAGAAGAAAATCTTTCGAACCGAAAGTTAGCGATTGCAAAACTGGCGGCAGAACGGATTACTGATCACAATCGTATTATCGTAGATAGCGGCAGTACAACCGCCGCGCTGATTAAGCAGCTTAATCGTAAACAAGGGTTAGTCGTGATGACCAATTCGCTATCGGTGGCGACACAGTTGCGTGCTTTGGAAAATGAACCGACCCTGTTGATGACCGGCGGCACTTGGGATACGCGTTCCGAGTCATTTCAAGGCAAGGTTGCCGAGCAAGTGTTGCGTTCTTATAATTTTGATCAATTATTTATCGGCGCAGATGGGATTGATTTGGTGCGGGGAAGTACGACCTTTAATGAATTGGTGGGGTTAAGCCAAGTGATGGCGGAGGTGTCTCGCGAAGTCATAGTGATGGTGGAATCACAAAAAATCGGTAGAAAAATGCCGAATTTAGAATTAACGTGGCAGCAAATTAATGTGCTGGTGACGGATGATTTGTTGACCGAAGAAATCAAGCAGGCAATTCAGGCACAAGGTGTTGAAGTGCTTTGTGCAAGTGCGGTCTAAATTTTTACTTTTTAATAAGGAAAAAACCATGTGTGGTATTGTTGGTGCGGTAGCGCAACGTGATGTCGCTGAAATTTTAATTAACGGTTTACACCGTTTGGAATATCGCGGTTATGATTCTGCCGGTGTGGCGGTTGTCAATGAGCAAGGCGAATTACAACGTGTGCGTTGTTTGGGGAAAGTTAAAGCTTTAGATGAGGCGGTAGAAAAAAATCCGTTAATCGGAGGAGCGGGGATTGCGCACACGCGTTGGGCAACCCATGGAGAGCCTTCCGAAGCGAATGCGCATCCGCACGTTTCCGGTAATTTCGCGGTAGTTCACAACGGAATTATCGAAAATCACGAAGAATTGCGTACAGAATTAAAGACGCGCGGTTATGTTTTCTTATCCCAAACCGATACTGAAGTGATTGCGCACTTGGTGGAATGGGAAATGCGCAGCACTTCAAGTTTGTTAGAAGCTGTGCAAAACGTGGTGAAACAATTGACCGGCGCTTATGGTATGGTCGTGATGGATCGTACCGATCCAAGTCATTTGGTTGCGGCGCGTTCCGGCAGCCCATTGGTTATCGGCTTGGGGATCGGCGAAAACTTTTTAGCTTCTGACCAATTGGCGTTGTTAAGCGTAACCCGTCGTTTTATCTTTTTAGAGGAAGGCGATATCGCGGAAATTACACGTCGTAGCGTAGATATTTACAACAAACAAGGGCTGAAAGTTGAGCGTGAAACCTACGAATCTCACCTTGAAAATGATGCGGCGGAAAAAGGAAAATTCCGTCACTTTATGCAAAAAGAAATTTTTGAACAACCGACCGCACTTATCAACACCATGGAAGGACGTATCACCCATCACAATGTGATCGTAGAAAGTATTGGTAACGGTGCCAAAGAAATTTTGGAAAAAGTGCAACATGTGCAAATCGTTGCTTGTGGGACGTCATATAATTCCGGTATGGCGGCGCGTTATTGGTTTGAGGCGCTTGCCGGAGTGAGTTGTGATGTGGAAATTGCTTCTGAATTCCGTTATCGCAAATTTGTGACTCGTCCGAACAGTTTATTATTAACTCTGTCCCAATCAGGGGAAACGGCGGATACCTTAGCGGCACTTCGTTTGGCGAAAGAAAAAGGCTATATGGCGGCAATGACCATTTGTAACGTAGCGGGATCTTCTTTAGTGCGTGAATCCGATTTGGCCTTTATGACCCGTGCCGGGGTAGAAATCGGGGTGGCGTCAACTAAAGCATTTACGACTCAATTGGCAGCAATGTTAATCTTAGTGACCGCGATCGGTAAATTAAATGGCAATATTTCCGAGGAAAAAGAACAAGAAATCGTAAAAGCCTTGCAGTCTGTGCCGGCTGAAATTGAAAAAGCATTAACATTCGAAGCGCAAATTGAAAAATTAGCGGAAGATTTTGCCGAGAAAAACCATGCTTTATTCTTAGGTCGTGGTGAATTTTATCCGATTGCTATGGAAGCCTCTTTGAAATTAAAAGAAATTTCCTATATTCATGCAGAAGCCTATGCCGCCGGTGAGTTAAAGCATGGACCGCTTGCTTTAATTGATGCGGATATGCCGGTGATTGTGGTGGCACCGACCAATGAATTATTGGAAAAAGTGAAATCCAATATTGAAGAAGTGCGCGCACGAGGAGGTCAATTATATGTATTCGCCGACAAAGAAGCGGGTTTTACTGAAACAGCAGGCATGAAAATAGTGACCATGCCAACCGTACATGAATTAATTGCACCGATTTTCTATACTGTACCAATGCAATTATTGGCTTATCATGTGGCGCTAATTAAAGGGACTGATGTGGATCAACCGCGTAACTTAGCGAAAGCGGTAACGGTAGAATAAGTTTTTAATCTTTTGGAGGAATCAAAGTTAACTGCTTGATATCTCATGTCATATTAGGTGTAGTGATGGGTCTTGCCCATCACTTTTTTTGCAAGCTAAATTCGGTGATGAAGGTTTAAGGGAGCTTAACCTTTGGTGATTAATTGATATTCCAAATTTTCCGCGATCACACGCAATAATAAATCAATATTGGGATGTTTCCCCGGGTTTTGTTTGGCATCTTCGGTATGTTCGGCAAAAAGCTGCAAGCCTTTTTCGGCACAAGTGCGGTCTAATTTCCCGTTAAATTGTTGTGCCAATGCGTGATAAACTCGCAATGATCCTAATTTGCCTTGAATAGCGGGTATATGATGAATAACCTTTTCGTTGGAAACAACGTCAAGTCCTTGCAGGTGATCAATCGCCGGCAGGCTGTCTAAAACGGTTTTAAAATCCATAAAATATCCTTAAGTTGAAATTAACTAATGGTTCGTTCGCTATCTACTTCGCCTTGCGCGCCGATAAAACGCACTTCCGGTTGCAAATAAATATCAAATTTAATTGCCACACATTGGCGAACATGATGTGCCAGTTCTACGACATCACTTGCGCTGGCGTGATCTTTGTTAATCAATACAAGGGATTGTTGTTGATGTACTGCTGCGCCGCCGAGTTGATAGCCTTTTAACTGACATTGTTCAATCAACCAGCCGGCAGCGAGTTTTACCTGTCCGTCCGCCTGTGGATAATGTGGAATATCAGGATATTCTTGTTGTAAAAATGCAAAGGTTTGCGCCGAAATAACAGGATTTTTAAAGAAACTGCCGGCATTGCCGAAAATTTTCGGATCGGGTAATTTACTTTGCCGAATGGCACAAACTTCATCAAAAATTTGTTGCGCGCTGACCGTTTCGGTAGCAAACTTGGCTAACGATCCGTATTTCAGCACCGGTTTCCAAGCTTTGGCTAATTTTAAACCGATTGCGGTGATAATAAATCCGTCTTTATATTGATGTTTAAACACACTTTCGCGATACCCAAATTCACATTGGGCGCGGGTTAAGCGCAATTGTTCGTTGGTATTTAAATTGATGATGTCAACATAATCACAAACATCTTTAAATTCAACGCCATAAGCACCGATATTTTGGATAGGCGCCGAACCGGCACAGCCCGGAATTAAGGCAAGATTTTCCAATCCGTAGATCTGTTGTTGCAATGACCATGTGACAAGTTCATGCCAGTTTTCGCCGCCTTGTACATGGAGGAAATGGTATTCTTCATCTTCATGATGCGTAATGCCACGCAATTCATTGATCGCAACAATGCCGGCAAAATCCTCTAAAAACAAAACGTTACTGCCTTGCCCTAAAAATAGAAAGGGGAGATGTTCGCTTTGTGCTTGTTGCCAAGCTTGTTTGAGTTCCTCAAGTGCGGTGATTTTTATCACGTTTTTTGCCTTTGTAGGAATGGCAAAGGTATGCAATGCTTGTAAATTTTTCATTTATTATCCTTGTTGTAACGTATTTGGCAAGGTGAGTTTGACTTCCGTTCCGCCTTGCGCTAAGCGTCGAATATGTAGGGTGGCATTGAGTTGGCGGCTACGTTCCGACATAATATTTAAGCCATAATGCCCGTTCGGTTCTTGTAAACTGGGAATACCTATACCGTTATCCTTAATCGTTAATTCATATTCCCCATCTTGATTCATATAAGCGGAGACATCAATTTGCGATCCCTTCGAATGTTTGATTGCATTTAAACAGGCTTCTCTTACAATTTGCAGCGCATGAACCAATTGTTGCGCATTGAATGTCGTCGAGGGTAGGGTACAGGAAACCGTCATGTTCATATCCGTTTGATTGCGCAATGAATCAATCACTTGTTCCAACGCCAATTTTAAATTAGCTTCTTGGATGGTCAAGCGGAACGTCGCCAATAATTCGCGTAATTGCACATAACCTGTGCTGAGCGCTCGCTCAAAATCAGCAATGATCGCCAAACTTTTTGGCGTTGATTCCGTGGGCGATTGGTTTAAATTATGTTTAAGCAAGGTCAGCTGAATTTGTAAATAGGATAACACTTGTGCGAGGGAGTCATGCAATTCCCGCGCAATAATCGAGCGCTCCTCCATTAATAACAATTGTTGCTGTTGACGTTGGGCGTGGTTGAAATACAAGGCGCGGCTAAGCATTTGCGCAAAATTTTGTATAGCACGTAAATCCGGGCAAGGCAGCCCCGCTTGCCAAGATAATTGTCCTAAAATTTCATTTTTAGCTGATAAGTCAATGTGTTGCAGCGCTTCATGTGTTTTTTTTCCTAAGCAAATGTGCCATTCGGAATCATATACCTGTAATTCAAGATAACGTAAGTGTTCATTTATTTGAATGTGTTTCAACACTTGTTGTAATAATGTCGGAGTAAGATGATTATTGCTCAACAATTGCGAGGCTTGATACAGAGCGGATAGTGCGCGGTTGAGTTGGCTAAGTTTTTGCGTTTTTTCGTTAACTTTATCTTCCAAGCGCGAATACAGCTTGCCTAATTCGCTTGCCATTTGGGTAAACACCAATGATAAGCGCCCAATTTCATTATTTTTTTGTGTATCCAGCGGAATATGCTTGAAGTGACCAAATTGTACTTGTGTGCTGGCGAGCGCGAGTTTTTCCAAGGGTTGAACCACTTGTTTACGCGTAAACCAAATCACATAAGAAACTAACCCGACTATCAGTAGCATTGAACAAAGAATAGTCAATACCGCAATATTGAGTTTTTTCTCGGCAAACGTCTGAAGTGTATTGACGAAGCGATCCACTTGATCCACATAGCTGGTTACTTCTTGGCGATAGGACGTATAATCGCCTTGGCGTGCGTAGTTTTCCATACCTTGCCAACGTTTGATTAACTCTCGATAGGCTTGTTTCACGTTCGCCGGCACAAAGGACTGATGGTTGATTTCAGTTAAGGGCGTGGAATGCAAACTTAAGCGATATTGCCTTAAATGAAAATCCACATTTTGCGGATGATGTTCAATAATATAGAGCAAACGATAGGTTTGCATACGCAGCGAACCGGAAACATTGATCAACTCCGCATCAGATTTATTGCTCAACATAATGCCCAGACTAAGCAGACTGATACAGGCGGCAAAAACGATAATGCTCAATAAATAATGGGCAATTTTTGTAGAGACAGACAGTTTTTTTTCAGCCAAAGGCAACCTCAATAAATCACATCATTTTGGGCATTCTAACAAAAAAACACCGCGCTTTTAGTGTTTAGTGATGATTTTGCAGACAGCGATGCGCTTGATGATGAGTAAAACTTGATTTAACGCAACAAACTTTCATTTCTGCAAAGGAATACTCATTTTAGGTGATTAAAAAATAGTGTATTCAATCGGAAAATAATAGGCTATGAAGCTGATTGTGCGACAGGTAAGGTGTTTTGTGCGAACCTTAGCGGATGTAACGAAACCGTTATTACAAGTGCATCATTGCAATAGGCACTTGTAGTGAACGTTGCCCGGTAAATGCGATAAAAATTTGTCCTCAACAACATGAAGCGGAAAAATTAAAGGAGCGACATCATGCAGGAACAGGAAATTAGTATGGAAAATGCAAAAGATTGGCACGTTTGTAGCTTAATCGTACAGGCAAAGCCGGAAAATATCGAGCAAATTCAAACCGCACTTTTGGCAATTCCACACACGGAAATTCCTGCCGCCGATCATGAAATTGGAAAATTAGTGGTGGTGATGCAGTCTCATCACCATAGAGTGCTGTTAGAGCATATGGAAAATATTCGTCACATTGAGGGCGTGATAGATGTTTCATTAATTTATCACGAACAAGATGAGCAGCTTGCGTAAAGCAATTAATGACTTAAACGAGGGGGAACACAATGGGGTTAAGTCGTAGGGAGTTTATGAAAGCCAATGCCGCCATGGCAGCGATGGCAGTCGCCGGATTAGCCATTCCGGTAAAAAATGTCATGGCGGCTGAAGATACAATTAAATGGGATAAAACCGTTTGTCGTTTCTGCGGTACCGGTTGTGGCGTATTAGTCGGCGTTCGCGACGGTCGCATTGTCGCATCACAAGGGGATCCCAATGCCGAAGTTAATCGTGGATTAAACTGTATTAAAGGCTATTTTTTACCGAAAATTATGTACGGTAAAGACCGCTTGACACAGCCCATGTTGCGCATGAAAGACGGTAAATACGATAAACACGGGGAATTTACGCCGGTATCTTGGGATGTTGCATTTTCCACCATGGCGGAAAAATTTAAAAAAACCTTAAAAGAACAAGGTCCGAACGGGGTAGGGATGTTTACTTCCGGTCAATCAACGATTTTTGAGGGCGTGGCAAAATCTAAATTATTTAAAGCCGGCTTGCGCTCTAACAATATCGACCCGAATGCGCGGCACTGTATGGCATCCGCGGCGGTTGCCTTTGCGCGCACGTTCGGAATGGATGAGCCTATGGGCTGTTACAATGATATTGAACATGCCGACGCGTTTGTGCTTTGGGGTTCCAATATGGCGGAAATGCACCCGATTTTGTGGTCACGTATTTCCGATCGTCGTCTTTCCAATCCGGATAAAGTAACGGTAAATGTGTTATCTACCTTTCAACACCGTTCTTTTGAATTAGCGGATTTAGGGATTATTTTCACGCCACAAAGTGATTTGGCGATTTTAAACTATATTGCCAATTATTTGATTGAACATAATGCCATTAACCAAGATTTTATCAAAAAACATACCAAATTTAAGCGGGGTGAAACCGATATTGGTTACGGATTGCGCCCGGATCATCCGTTGGAAAAAGCGGCAAAAAATGTCAAAACTGCCGGCAAAATGTATGATAGTGATTTTGCGGAGTTCAAAAAGTTAGTAGCGCCTTATACCTTGGATAAAGCCCATGAAATTTCCGGCGTACCAAAAGATCAATTAGAGCGTTTAGCCAAACTTTATGCAGATCCGGAGAAAAAAATCGTTTCTTTCTGGACCATGGGCTTTAACCAACATACGCGCGGTGTCTGGGCGAACCATCTGATTTATAACATTCATTTATTAACCGGTAAGATCTCTTTACCGGGTTGCGGACCGTTCTCCTTAACCGGTCAACCGTCCGCTTGCGGTACAGCGCGCGAAGTCGGTACCTTTATTCACCGTTTGCCGGCGGATTTAGTGGTCACCAATCCGGAACATATTGCAACAGCTGAAAAATTGTGGAAATTGCCGAAAGGCGTCATCCAAACTAAATTGGGGTTACACGCAGTCGCACAAGACCGTGCGTTAAAAGACGGTACCTTAAATGCCTATTGGGTCATGTGTAATAACAACATGCAAGCCGGTCCGAATATCAATCAAGAACGTTTACCGGGCTGGCGTAACGAGCGCAACTTTGTGGTGGTTTCCGATCCTTATCCAACCGCTTCAGCGTTATCTGCCGATTTGATGTTGCCAACCGCAATGTGGGTGGAAAAAGAAGGGGCATACGGAAACGCAGAGCGACGTACCCAATTCTGGCGCCAACAAGTGCAAGCGCCGGGTAATGCAAAATCTGATTTGTGGCAATTAGTGGAGTTCTCTAAATATTTCACCACTGATGAAGTTTGGCCGGCAGAAACGCTTGCTGCGGCGCCCGAATATAAAGGTAAAACCCTGTTTGAGGTCTTATACAAAAACGGTCAAGTGGATAAATTCTCCGTAGATGAGTTGGATCAACGCTTAAATGACGAGTCTTATCATTTCGGATTTTATTTACAAAAAGGCTTGTTTGAAGAATACGCCTCCTTTGGTCGTGGTCACGGACACGATTTAGCCCCATTTGACCTGTATCATAAAGCGCGTGGTTTGCGTTGGCCGGTCGTCGATAATAAAGAAACCCTATGGCGTTATCGTGAGGGTTATGATCCTTATGTAACAGAAGGCGAAGGCGTGGCGTTCTACGGTTACCCGGATAAACGGGCAGTTATTTTGGCGGTGCCTTATGAACCGCCTGCAGAAGCGCCGGATGCGGAATACGATTTATGGTTATCAACCGGACGGGTACTTGAACATTGGCATACCGGTACTATGACGCGTCGCGTACCTGAATTGCACCGTTCGTTCCCGAACAACTTGGTGTGGATGCACCCGGAGGATGCGAAAAAACGCGGATTACGTCATGGTGACAAAGTAAAAGTGATTTCGCGTCGTGGCGAAATGATTTCTAACTTGGATCTGCGCGGACGTAATAAAGTCCCTGTAGGGTTGATTTTTACCACCTTCTTTGATGCGGGACAGTTAGCCAATAAGTTAACGTTGGATGCAACCGATCCGATTTCCAAAGAAACCGACTTCAAAAAATGTGCGGTAAAAGTGGAAAAAGCCTAAAAATAATGCAAAAAAGGACCGCTCTTTTGCTGTTATGACGTAAAAGTGCGGTGAAAAAATCATGAAAAAAACTGTTGTCACACCGGAACGTCGCCGCTTTTTAAAAAAAGCGATCCGAACCGCAGGCGGGCTTGTCGGCGTCGGGTTGCTGCTTGGCTTGCAGCAAAAACAAAGTCTCGCACGCGAAGGCGTAGCGTTGCGCCCTCCCTTTGCGTTGGCGAATGACAACGATTTTACCGCCGCGTGCATTCGTTGTGGGCAATGTGTGCAAGCCTGTCCTTATGATATGTTGCATTTGGCGTCGTTACTTTCGCCTTTGGAAGCCGGAACGCCTTATTTTGTGGCAAGGGACAAGCCTTGTGAAATGTGTGTGGATATTCCTTGTGCGCTAGCTTGTCCGAGCGGTGCATTGGATAACCAAGCCACGGACATTACGCAGGCAAAAATGGGCTTGGCGGTGTTGCTGGATCATGAAACCTGTTTGAACTGGCAAGGGTTGCGTTGTGATGTGTGTTATCGAGTTTGTCCGGTGATTGACAAAGCGATAACCCTAGAAATACAACATAACTCTCGTACCGGCAAGCACGCGATATTTATTCCGACGGTGCATTCCGAGCATTGTACCGGCTGTGGCAAATGCGAAGAGGCTTGTGTGTTGGATGAGGCAGCAATTAAGGTGTTACCGTTGGCATTGGCAAAAGGGATGTTGGGGCGGCATTATCGTTTAGGCTGGCAAGAAAAGGCGAAAGCCGGACATTCCTTGGCGCCGGACGACATTATTAGCCTCCCGACCCGTAAACCGGAAGGAGCACAATAATGGCAAATGCACCGAAAAATGCCGGACGTGAAGCAAGAGAAAAATTAGGTTGGTGGTATGCCAATCGTTTTTTATTTTGGCGTCGGATGATCCAATTGGCGATTTTAGCCATGTTTTTATCCGGTCCTTATTTTCAGATTTGGATCTTAAAAGGCAACTATTCCGGTAGTTTGTTTTTGGATGTGATCCCGCTAAGTGATCCGTTAATTACCGCGGAAAGTCTTGCCACAGGTTATGTCCCGACGCTGACTACCTTGGTTGGCGCGTTGATTATCGTGGTATTTTATGCCTTAGTCGGTAGTCGCATTTTTTGCGCTTGGGTGTGTCCCTTGAACATTGTCACCGATTGTGCCGCTTGGTTAAGACGCAAATTAGGTATTCGCCAAAGCGCGAAATTGCCACGCGGATTGCGCTATGGTGTATTGCTGATGATTTTAGTCGGCAGCGCGGTGAGCGGGGTGTTGTTGTGGGAATGGATTAATCCGGTTTCCGCCTTAGGGCGCGGTTTAATTTATGGTTTTGGCGCGACTATATGGCTCGTGTCGGCAGTTTTTTTATTTGATTTATTTATCGTGGAACACGGTTGGTGTGGGCATCTTTGTCCGATTGGTGCCAGCTACGGAATTATCGGCGCGAAAGGGCTGCTGCGAATTAAAGTCACTGATCGCAGTAAATGTGACAATTGTATGGATTGTTACAATGTTTGCCCGGAAGCGCAAGTAATTCGACCAGCATTGCACGGTAAAAATAATGAAAGTTTACTTATTCTATCAAAAGATTGTATCGGTTGTGGGCGTTGTATTGATGTCTGTGCTGAAAAAGTATTTATATTGACGACTAGATTTAATCATTCGGAGGAGTGATAACATGATGAAAAATAAGGTATTTGCAATAATCGGCGTAATTTTGACCGCACTTTTTGCGACATCCGTTGTTGCACAAACGCCAAAAGCGGTTCAACCCGTGGGGCAAAGTTTACAAGATTCTCCGGAAAATGTGGCGCCAGCCTTTCATGTTCCGGCAAAAGAAAGTGAATTAGCGGCGTTAAATTACGTCAATCAGCCGCCAATGGTGCCGCACAGCGTAAAAAACTATCAGGTGACCAAAAACGCGAACCAATGTTTAGCCTGTCACAGCGTAGAAAATTCGCGTGTTACCGGTGCGACTCGGATTAGCCCTACGCACTTTGCCGATCGCGATGGAAATGTGAGTTCTTCAACATCTCCGCGTCGTTATTTTTGCTTGCAGTGCCATGTATCGCAATCTGATGTGGATCCGATTGTGCCAAACGAATTTAAACCGGAACAAGGTTACGGAAAATAAGCAAAAGGATAGGTTATGACAAAGCAAGAAAAAAAGCTCAATATCATTAAACGCTTTTGGCATTGGTTTAAAAAACCAAGTCGCATGGCGGTGGGGGTTGTGATTATACTTTCGTTTATTGCCGGAATTGTGTTCTGGGGCGGATTAAATACCGCGTTGGAGCGAACCGGTACGGAAGAATTTTGTTCTAGCTGCCATATGAATGACGTGGTGCCGGAGTATCGGCATTCTGTGCATTATATGAACCGCAGCGGTGTGAAAGCGGCTTGTGCCGATTGCCACCTACCGCATGAATTTATCCCGAAATGGACACGTAAAATCAAAGCCGTCGGTGAAGTGTATTCGCACTTAATGGGGCGTGTTGATACCAAAGAAAAATTCGAGGCGGCGCGCCTTGAAATGGCAGAGCGTGAATGGGCGAGAATGAAAGCCAATAATTCGCAAGAATGTCGTAATTGCCATAATTTCACGGACATGGATTTTACCCAACAAAAAACGGTGGCGGCGAAAATGCACGCCTTAGCGGAAGAACGGAATAAAACCTGTATTGACTGCCACAAAGGGATCGCACACCAATTACCGAATATGCGCGAAGTAAAATCCGGTTTTGCGACAGAATAGAACGCTACATAAAGAAGAAAATAATAATTATCCAATAACAAAAATCTGCACTTAACACGCTGTGATAACAGCAAGGTAATGTGCAGATTTTTTTATTTCCTCACCGCCATCGCAACCTGAAAGTCAAGATGTGCGGTGAAGTTGTC
>NZ_NLFK01000010.1 GCF_002263215.1 Actinobacillus seminis | reverse complement strand
AAGTTAAAATATTTACTACGCCAAATAATAAAATCGTTATAATAAACCCAGAGTATTCTGTTGCTATTCCTAGGAGTATGATAATCAAAATAGTCACATAAAAAAAACGCTCTTAATACATAAAGATTAGAAATAGATAACGATTCTCCTGTATATATTTTTTATAACATATGGAACTAAACTTGAAATACATAGCATAGAACCAAGGAAAATAGTGTTTCCTGTTAGTTCTAATGATGCCCAAATAATACTAATCATTGCTCCCATATCACTAATATAAAGAAAAATGAGAGAACTATAAAATTGATAGATTAAAAAATTTTTATTCATACTATACCCTCCAGTATTAACATTTTTTAACATTGCAGCATAAGTTCAAAAAACATGCAAGAAAATTAAGCAAAATAGTGGCAAGATAAAAAACATTTTAAATACAATTAGTTACATATTAATCAATATGTATCTACAAGTAATTCCTTACATTATTATCATACTTAAACTCATTGTTTATGTAGATAGACCATAATAAATACCTGACTGTATGAGCAGTCCATTCTGCATTGCTCGAATTTGAAGTTGATATGCTTAGAGAAAGAACTCACGCAGGTTTAGCAGCAGCTCGTACACGTGGGTGTTTAGGAGGAAGAGCGAAATCTCTTAGTGAAAATCAAAAACAGCGAGCTCTTGATTTGTATTACAGCAAAAAACATTTAGTGCGGAACAGCTTGAAGTATATTTCGTGGAAAGATTACAAGGCAGTAACGGCAGATTTGAAACAGGTTTATCAAGCCCAAACTGAGGCGCAAACGCGAGAGAATCTGACCGCACTTTCGCAAAAATGGCAGGGAAAGTACTCGCTTGTCTAAAAATCGCCCGTTTTACGGGCGGATTGTTATTTGTTTCTTCGTACTAAAATAAAAAAGCGACAGGCATAAGGATTGTCGGCATCCGCAGGGCGATATTCTTCAAATTCAATGTCCCAGTCTTGCCAATCAATGGGGGGAAAAAAGGTATCGCCCTTCAGTTGCGTTTGAATTTCTGTTAGATACAGGCGATCCGTTTGTGGCAAATATTGTTTAAATAATTCTCCACCGCCAATGAGCATAATTTCTGCATGATCTTTTAAAAAAATCTACCGCACTTTCGAGGCTGTTTTTCCAAATGACCCCTTCTTTGGCATAGGGGCGGCGTGAAAGCACGATATTGATACGTTTGGGCAACGCGCGACCGATACTTTCAAAGGTTTTACGCCCCATAATCACGGGTTTTCCCAGGGTATTTTTACGAAACCACGCCAGATCCGCCGGCAAATGCCAAGGCATTTCGTTATCTTTGCCGATCACATAATTTTGCGTAATTGCCACAATTAAACTTAATTTCATTTTTTTATCCTCTGTTATACGCCTCACTATACCACAGGGCGTTGGCGATAGAATAGTAGCCCAGGTAATGACAACCCGAACGCCAGTGCGCCTAAAATAAATCCTGCGTTTAGAAATTGTTCAATCATTTGGGCATAACGTGCTTCGGAAAAACCAAAATGCTGAATTTGTACCATTGCGATCATGGCTCTATAGGCATACACCCCGGGGATCATGGGAATAATCGCCGCTACAGTAAACACTTTGGGATGTGCCAAATAACGTTGTGACAAACGAACACCAATGAAGCCCACTACACTGGCAGCAATGAAGGTGGCGAAAATTAGTGGTACGTCAAAATGTACCAAAAACGTGCGTAAACCATGCCCTAATGCGCCTAAAAACGCGCAATATTTTAATGCCTTAGGCGGAACATTAAACACCAAGGCAAATCCTACTGCCGGAATTGCGGCAAAAAACATATCGTCGATTAATGACAAAAATAACGCTAACATTTAATTCCCCCAGCCGGTAATATTTAGCAAACTGAGCGCTAAGACAATGCCCAAACAGGCGCCAAAGGTCAGCACCGTTGCAATTGTCCAGCGGCTTAACCCCATATTGATGTGACCTTTTAAAATATCCGCTAAGGAATTGATCAACGGAAATCCGGGAACCAACAATAAGACGCTGGATGCCAGCGCAATTTGCGGATCATTGCCCAGCTGATATTTCCATGCTATTCCGGCGATTAACGTCGCAACAAAGGCGGTCACAGAAAAAACAATCAGTGGATTATAATGTCGGTGTGCCAGTGATTGGCGTACAAACATTGCGATAGCGGCGGCAAAAAAGGTGATGATTGAGGTGACTGAATCACCGCCGGATAAATGTGCGAAACTGGCGCAAGATAAGCCTATCATCAATACCACAGCATAACGATTATAGCGTAATGGCTTGATTCTATTTAACTTATCTTTAACTTGTCGTACGCCGTAAATTTTATGTTCGGCGGTGATAACCAAACGTTGTACTTCAGTTACCACCTGCATATTAATCCCTTTATCTTGGTTTTTACGCGTGGTGGTGATGCAGTGCTCATTTTTGATCGTACTTAAAATCACCGCATTTGGCGTCAAGGCGCATTCTACGCTGTCCATGCCTAAGGCGGTACCTAGCCGAGTTGCCATTTGCGCCACTATCGTACTTTCAGCGCCATGTTGTAATAATAACAGGGCAACCTGAATACAAAGGCGCGTGACTTCTCGTTGGTTATCTAAGGTTGATATTTGCTGTGTTGTCATACTATTACCCATAAAAATAAACTGAGCTTATTATATGCCAGCTTCGCGCAAAATATTTAATCAAAATCATAAAAAGTGCGGTGAAAATTGGATGATTTTTTATGGATTTAATGCTACTTTATGCTAATTTATTGTACAAGATATCGGAATATGGAAACGTTAAAACCTGAAAAAACAATTGTGGTTAAATTTGGGACCAGCACCCTCACGCAAGGTTCGCCAAAACTTAATCGCCCGCATATGATGGAAATCGTGCGTCAAATCACGCAGTTACACCAAGCCGGATTTCGTATCATTATCGTTACCTCTGGCGCAATGGCGGCGGGACGGCATTATTTAAATCATCCGGCATTGCCGCCGACGATCGCTTCTAAGCAATTGCTTGCTGCGGTCGGGCAGAGCCAGTTAATTCAAACTTGGGAACAATTATTTGCTATTTATGATATTCATATTGGGCAAATTTTACTTACCCGCGCCGATATTGAGGATCGCGAGCGCTTTCTCAACGCGAGAGACACACTGCAAGCGTTGTTGGATAATCGCATTATTCCTGTGATTAATGAAAATGATGCGGTGGCGACCTCGGAAATTAAAGTGGGCGATAATGACAATTTATCCGCCTTGGTCGCCATTTTAGCACAAGCAGAGCAGCTTTATTTGCTTACCGATCAACAAGGCTTGTTTGATAGTGATCCGCGAAAAAATCCGGATGCTAAATTGATCTCGGTGGTGGATAAAATTACAGATCATATTCGATCTGTCGCCGGTGGCA
Organism: Actinobacillus seminis; assembly: GCF_002263215.1. Classification (GTDB taxonomy): domain Bacteria; phylum Pseudomonadota; class Gammaproteobacteria; order Enterobacterales; family Pasteurellaceae; genus Actinobacillus_B; species Actinobacillus_B seminis. Next base: position 77,879 of record NZ_NLFK01000010.1, on the reverse strand, counting down.
GTGGTACCAATTTAGGAACCGGCGGAATGTCCACCAAAATTACCGCTGCTGATGTTGCCACCCGTTCTGGTATTGAAACCGTTATCGCGCCGGGCAATCGCACCAACGTGATTGTAGATTTAGCATACGGAAAATCCATAGGGACCAAATTTTGCGTACAAACCGATCGTTTGGAGGGGCGTAAACAATGGCTGTTTGCCGCGCCCTCCTCCGGTACCCTAGTGATTGACGACGGGGCGGAAAGTGCGGTATTAATTCAGCATAAATCGCTGCTTCCGGCAGGCATTGTCGCGGTGGAGGGGCGTTTTTCGCGTGGTGAAATGGTGAAAATCCGTACGCGTAGCGGCAAAGAGATTGCCTTGGGGGTACCGCGTTATAATAGTGATGCATTACTACTGCTCAAAGGGAAAAAATCACAAGAAATTGAGCAAATCTTGGGCTATGAATATGGCTCGGTTGCTATTCACCGTGATGATATGATCGTGTTGTAATAGCTTAAGGTTGACGAATTTTAAAACTTGCCAGCAATTCGTTGACCTTAACGCGTTTTTCCGCGGATTGGCTGATAGAACGCTGCACTTTAATCCGTTTAAATTTAGCACCTTGATATATTTCGCGAGTAAATTTTGTGTCATGATTAGAAATTATCACGGGAATCGCGCGCTCGAAAGCCGCTTGTTTTGCCAACTCAGCTAATTCACGCTGATGAAAGTGATTAAAATCATTGCCGGCGTAATGGGTGAAATTGCTTTCTTGTACCAGCGGTGCATAAGGCGGATCACAATAAATCACCGAATTTTCGTCTGCTAATGTAAAGGCTTGCTTAAAATCGGCACAAATAAAGACTGCACTTTGTGCTTTTTGCGCAAAATGACGCAATTCTTTTTCTGGGAAATAATGGGTTTTGTAGGCGCCGAAAGGCACATTAAACTCATTTTTTGAGTTATAGCGACATAACCCGTTAAAACCAAAACGATTTAAATATAAAAATAATACCGAACGCTCAAACACATTTTGTGATTGGTTGAATTGGTGGCGTCGGGCGTAATAATAATCGGCGGTATTGGCGGCGGGATGAAAAAAAACGGTTTTGCACGCCTCAATATAATGTTCCACATCTTGCTTGACAGTATTAAACAAATTAATTAAATCCGGATTAATGTCCAGCAAAATATAGCGCTCAAAATAGCTGTTTAAAAAAATTGATCCCGCGCCCACAAAAGGTTCAATCAGGCATTGTTTTTGCTTTGGGAATTGTTTGTTGATTTCTTCAGCAAGACGAAATTTACCACCCGCCCATTTCAGAAACGGACGGTGTTTTGCGGTTTTTTTTGTAGAAAAGTGCGGTCGCATTTTAGTTGGTTTGCGTACAGCGTTCAATTGCTTTCAGCACGAGAGCCTTATCAGTATCAGTGGCAACATACGCTTGACCTAGGGATTTTAACAAGACCAAACGTAATTTGCCGGCTAAGACTTTTTTGTCGCGCATCATGTGCGGTAGGTAATCTTCCGGCTGCATTCCATCCGGAGAGAGCGTTGGTAAATTGGCTCGTACCAACAATTTCTCCAAACGAGCAACATCTGCAAGCGAAATATCGCCTAATTGTTCGGATAATACCGCCGCCATCATTATGCCGGCTGCCACAGCCTCTCCGTGTAACCAATTGCCATAACCTAAATGGGTTTCAATGGCATGGCCGAAGGTATGCCCTAAATTCAATAAGGCACGATCGCCTTTTTCCGTTTCATCATGCGCAACGACATCAGCTTTAATTTGGCAACAACGTGCGATACATTGTTGCAATGTTGCTTGATCAAGAGCGACTAATTTGTCCATCTGTTGTTCCAGCCACGCAAAAAACGAATAGTCTAAAATTGCCCCGTATTTGATCACTTCTGCCAAACCGGCATTCACTTCTCTATGCGGCAAGGTTTCGAGGGTTAAGGTATCAATAATCACCGCGCTTGGTTGATAAAAAGCGCCGATCATATTTTTGCCTAATTCATGATTAACCGCGGTTTTGCCACCAACCGAAGAATCTACTTGCGCTAAAAGCGTCGTAGGAATTTGGATAAAACGCACGCCACGTTGATAACTTGCGGCGGCATATCCCGCAATATCGCCGATCACACCGCCACCTAAGGCGATAATGGTAGTATCGCGCCCATGATTTTCACTCAGTAGCGCAGTGAAAATTAAATTTAGCGATTCTAGGGTTTTATATTGTTCGCCATCCGGCAACAAGACAGACGCCACTTGGCATCCGATAGTTTCCAAAGTTTGAGTTAGTTGGGATAAATAATGCGGTGCAATCGTCGGATTGGTCACTACCATCACCTTATCCCCTTGCTTTAATGGGTAAATATTGGGATCCGATAGCAAATTCGTACCGATATAAATAGGATAACGACGTTCTTTTAATTCAACATTGACACACAGCATAAATTATCCTTATCAATTTGCTAACCGCTAAAATTTTCTATTAAATCAATAAGTTGAGATGCCATCACTTTAGCGCTTTGCTCATCCGTTGATAACGTAATATCCGCTACTTCGGCATATAGCGGATTACGAATTTTAGCTAAATCTTCTAATACTTGACGAGGGTCTTCAACCTCTTGTAATAAAGGACGTTTTTTATCCCGTTGGGTACGTTGAAATTGTTTTTCAACTGTTGTTTCCAAATAAATCACGATACCGCGGGCGGATAGATGATTACGGTTTTCTTTGGATAACACCGCGCCACCGCCGGTGGATAAAACGATACCTTGTTTTTGCGTTAATTCATTGATAATACGTTCTTCGCGTTTACGGAAACCGTCTTCCCCTTCCACATCAAAAATCCAGCTAATATCCGCGCCGGCACGTTGTTCGATTTCTGCGTCGCTATCGATAAATTCCATACCAAGTAATTGTGCGAGTTGACGTCCGACAGTGCTTTTACCCGCGCCCATTGGTCCTACTAAGAAAATATTACGTTTTTCTGCCATTTTCGATTTATTCTTCTTAAAAATTAATTAATACATATTGATCTTCTAATAAAATAAGTGATCACAAAAATACAAAGTGTGATCGGAAAAGATCGCCCAAAAATAATCTAGATTATCTCAATAAAACCCTACCTTTTTCAATATAAAGATAGTATTTATTTAAGAATTTGTAAATTTTTGACCGTACTTGGGTGAAAAATAGGCGCTTTTAAGTGCCGAAGACAAAATCAAAAAAATACGTCAGCCTGCTTGCGGTTTTCCCCTTTTGTGAGAAAAAATTTGATCTTGTTCACAAATTTAAACATCCGAAATTTCTTTTTGTTGGAATTTCTTTTATAGTGCAACCAATTTCTCATCGAAACGTTTCGATAGCGGATAAGAAAATAATTTCGCTTCTCAAATCAGTATAAAAATAAATCAAAAAAGGAGATATTATGAAAAAAATAGCTATTTTAAATGCTCAATTATCTCATTGCATTGCTACACTCGGACATACCGACAGTATCACGGTTTGTGATTCAGGCTTGCCAATTCCTGACAGTGTGGAACGTATTGATTTAGCTTTAACACCGAATGTGCCGACATTTTTACAAACCTTAAATGCAGTGTTGGAAGAAATGTATGTGGAAAAAGTAGTGATTGCGGAGGAGATAAAAGAAAAAAATCCATCAATTTACACCGCACTTTTAACCCGCTTAGATGCCTTAACTCGACAACAAGGTAATAAAATACATATTGAATCTGTGACACATGAGCAATTTAAACAATTAACCCATGCCAACAAAGCGATTATTCGCAGCGGAGAATGTTCGCCTTATGCCAATATTATTTTATATTCAGGCGTGCCTTTTTAAGGGGAAATGGGCAAATGCAAAAACAAAATTTATTAAAAATCAGTGGCGTGGATAAAGCATTTCCTGGCGTTAAAGCCTTGAATAATGCTTGTTTATCGGTTTATACCGGTCGGGTGATGGCGCTGATGGGCGAAAATGGCGCAGGTAAATCTACCCTGATGAAAGTATTGACCGGTATTTATAGCAAAGACTGTGGCACCATTGAATATTTAGGGCGTGAGGTAAGTTTTAAAGATCCGAAACATTCGCAAGAAGCCGGCATCAGTATTATTCACCAAGAACTTAACTTAGTCGGTAATCTTACGATTGCTGAAAATATTTTCCTCGGACGAGAATTTACCACTCCTTGGGGCGCGATTAACTGGCACAAAATGTATGCCGAAGCAGATAAATTGCTTATTCGTTTAGGCGTTTCGCACAGCAGTCATCAATTATGTTCCGAATTATCCATTGGCGAACAACAAATGGTGGAAATTGCCAAAGCCTTGAGCTTTGAATCCAAAGTTATCATTATGGATGAGCCGACAGATGCGTTGACCGATAAAGAAACCGACGCGTTATTTAACGTTATCCGCGAATTAAAAGCGGAAGGGCGCGGGATTGTTTATATTTCGCATCGGATCAAAGAAATTTTTGAAATTTGTGATGATGTGACCGTATTGCGCGATGGACAGTTTATCGGCGAAAGCGAAGTTCAAGAATTAAGTGAAGATCGGTTGATTGAAATGATGGTAGGGCGTCGCCTTGATGAACAATATCCGCGTATTGAACAACCGGTTGGCGATATTCGTTTAGAGGTTCGCCATCTTTCCGGCAGTGGCGTGCATGATGTGAGTTTTACTTTACACAGCGGTGAAATTTTAGGCATTTCCGGCTTAATGGGCGCGGGGCGTACGGAGTTGATGAAAGTATTATACGGGGCATTGCCAAAAACCGGCGGTGAAGTGCGGTTAAAAAATCAACTGATTTCTACTACTTGCCCACAAGACGGGCTGCAACACGGGATTGTATATATTTCCGAAGATCGCAAAGGTGACGGATTAATTTTAGGAATGTCGGTGAAAGAAAATATGTCTTTGCCTGCGTTATCCCATTTTTCTTTCATGGGAAAAATTAATCATCAAAGTGAACGCATGGTGGTGGATGATTTTATTGAGTTATTCAATATCAAAACGCCAAGTCGGGAGCAGCAAATCGGCTTACTTTCCGGCGGTAATCAACAAAAAGTGGCGATTGCCAAAGGGCTGTTAACGCGTCCGGATGTATTGATTTTAGATGAACCGACGCGCGGGGTTGATGTTGGGGCAAAAAAAGAAATTTACCAATTGATCAACAAATTCAAACAAGAAGGGTTAAGTATTATTTTGGTTTCCTCGGAAATGCCGGAGGTTTTAGGCATGAGCGATCGAATTTTAGTGATGCGCGAGGGGCGAATCAGCGCTGAATTTCGTCGAGATGAAGCGACGCAAGAAAAAGTATTGGCAGCCGCTATTGGTAAAACGGCAGAATAAATATAAGGTAATCACATGAATTCAACACAAAAAAACACATCGTTTCAACTTGGCAAATTGTTAATTGAACAGCGTTCAATTATTGCCCTTTTGGTGTTAATTGCTATTGTATCCGGTATTAACCCTGATTTTTTCAGCGTGGATAATATTTTAAATATCCTGCGTCAAACCTCCGTTAATGCAGTAATTGCGGTGGGGATGACGTTTGTGATTTTAATCGCAGGGATTGATTTGTCCGTCGGTTCCGTTTTAGCGCTCACCGGCGCTATCGCGGCATCCATGGTGGGTGCTGAATTGCCGATTATCTTGGTGATTGTGGCGACGTTGCTTTTGGGAACGCTCTTGGGCGGTGTCAGCGGAATTATTGTGGCGAAAGGCAAAGTTCAAGCGTTTATTGCCACCTTGGTGACTATGACATTATTACGTGGCGTGACTATGGTTTATACCGACGGTCGTCCGATTAGTACTGGATTTTCCGACGCCGCAGACAGCTTTGCTTATTTGGGAACGGGCTATTTATTCGGCATCCCGATACCTATTTGGTTAATGGTGATTGTCTTTGCAGTGGCATGGTACATTTTGAAACATACCCAAATCGGACGTTATATTTATGCCTTAGGCGGCAACGAAGCGGCAACGCAATTATCCGGGATTAACGTAACTAAAGTGAAAATCTTTGTGTTTGCGGTTAGCGGCTTTTTATCCGCTTTAGCCGGCTTAATTGTCACCGCTCGTCTTTCTTCGGCACAACCGACCGCCGGCGTATCCTATGAATTGGATGCGATTGCGGCAGTAGTGGTTGGCGGTACCAGTTTAATGGGCGGTAAAGGTCGCGTGATGGGAACCCTAATCGGGGCATTAATTATCGGATTCTTAAATAACGCCTTAAATTTATTAGATATTTCTTCTTACTATCAGATGATAGCAAAAGCATTGGTTATCCTTGTCGCCGTATTATCGGATAACTATTTAGGCAGTAAAAAAGCGTAAACCCTCAATTTAGGAGATGAAATTATGAAAAAACTCACTACATTAGCTTCCGCCATGATGTTAAGTTTTGCCGTCAGTGGCGTTGCTTCGGCACAAGATACCATTGCATTGGCAATTTCCACCTTGGATAATCCGTTCTTTGTTTCATTGAAAGATGGCGCACAGAAAAAAGCGGATGAGTTGGGTTATAAATTAGTGGTATTGGATTCGCAAAACGATCCTGCTAAAGAATTAGCCAATGTGGAAGATTTGATGGTGCGTGGTGCCAAAGTCTTATTAATTAACCCGACAGACAGCGAAGCGGTGGTCAATGCAGTGGCAATGGCAAACCGCAACAAGGTTCCTGTGATCACTCTTGACCGTGGCGCAGCGAAAGGCAATGTGGTGACCCATATTGCTTCCGATAACGTTGCCGGCGGCAAAATGGCAGGGGATTTCATTGCTCAAAAATTTGGGGATAACGCCAAAGTGATTCAATTAGAAGGGATCGCAGGAACCTCTGCCGCTCGTGAGCGTGGTGAAGGCTTTAAACAAGCTATTGAAGCGCACAAATTTGAAGTACTTGCCAGCCAACCGGCAGATTTTGACCGCACTAAGGGGCTAAACGTGATGGAAAACCTGTTGACAAGTAAAGGTTCGGTACAAGCGGTTTTCGCGCAAAATGACGAAATGGCATTAGGGGCGTTACGGGCTATTGATGCGGCAAATAAAAAAGTTTTAGTTGTTGGATTTGACGGTACGGATGATGGCGTGAAAGCAGTAAAAAGTGGTAAAATGGCAGCGACTATCGCGCAACAACCTGAGTTGATCGGTAGTCTTGGCGTAGAAAATGCGGACAAAGTGATTAAAGGTCAAGCGGTTGAAGCTAAAATTCCGGTACAGCTAAAAGTGGTTACTGAATAGCTTATCAGCATTAAGGGGCGGCTTGTTCGTCTCTTAATTCAACCCGTTACATATTAACTGTAAAACATATTGAAAAGTGCGGTCATTTTTTGACGTATTTTATGCCGGCTTTTGAAAATTAATTGCTAATCGGACATCTTATTATGAATAAAAAACTCACAGTCCTCGGCAGCATTAATGCCGATCATGTTATTTCTGTTGCGCATTTCGTTAAGCCGGGGGAGACGTTGACCGGTCGCGATTATCATATCGCTTTCGGGGGAAAGGGGGCGAATCAAGCGGTAGCGGCGGCGCGGTTGGGGGCGGTAGTTAGTTTTATTGCTTGTATCGGTGCGGATGATATTGGGCGTAATATGAAACAGGCGTTTGCGCAAGATGGGATTGCGGTACAGTCAGTCGTCGAAATTGCGGATGAGACCACGGGTATTGCCATGATCCAAGTGGCAGACAGTGGCGAAAACAGCATTGTGATTTCCGCTGGCGCCAATGCGGCATTGGATGCGCAGATCGTGGCGCAATTTCGCGATGACATTACGCAAGCAGATTATTTGTTGATGCAATTGGAAACGCCGCTAAGTGCGGTGCAAAACGCCGCAGAATTGGCGAAAGCGCATGGTACTTTTGTGATCCTCAATCCGGCGCCGGCGCGTCCGTTATCTGATGAGATGTTGGCGTTGGTGGATATGATTACTCCAAATGAAACGGAAGCGGAAATTTTAACCGGTATTGCGGTGACTGATGAGCAAAGTGCGGCTGAAGCGGCGCAGGTTTTTCATCAAAAAGGCATTCACACCGTGTTAATTACGTTGGGCTCCAAAGGTGTTTACGTAAGCCAAAAAGCGGCGGGACAAGGGAAAATTGTGGCGGGCTTTCGAGTGCAAGCCGTGGATACCACCGCAGCCGGCGATACGTTCAATGGCGCTTTAGTGACCGCTTTGGCAGAGGGAAAAACCTTAGATGAGGCCATTCGTTTTGCCCACGCGGCAGCGGCGATTAGCGTGACGCGTAAAGGCGCGCAACCGTCCATTCCTTATCGTCAAGAAACCTTGGATTTTTTGACCGCCCTTTAATATTTCGGAGGTAGAACCATGGCAACTATGAAGGATATTGCACGTATTGCGCAAGTTTCTACCTCGACCGTTTCCCATGTGATCAACAATTCCCGTTTTGTCAGCGAAGAAATTCGGCAAAAAGTGCTGGGCGTGGTGGAGCAGTTGGATTATACACCTTCTGCTTTGGCGCGCAGTTTGAAGGTCAAAGAAACTAAAACTATCGGGATGTTGGTCACTACTAGCGATAATCCGTTTTTCGCCGAAGTGGTTACCGGCGTAGAACGTTATTGCAGCCAACATCAATACAATTTGATTTTGTGCAATACCGAAGACGATGAAAAGCGCTTAACCAAAAACTTGCAAATTTTGCTGCAAAAACAAGTGGATGGCTTGTTATTGATGTGTACGGAAAGCCGCCTAGATGCCAAACCGTTGAATTTATCTGTGCCGGCGGTGGTGATGGATTGGTGGCCGAATGAATTGCGTGCAGACAGAATTCATGGAGATGCGTTTTTAGGCGGTTATTTAGCAACGAAAACCCTGATTGAGCATCAGCACAAAAAAATTGCGATCATTACCGGTAATTTACAAAAACGCCTTGCCTACGATCGGTTGTTGGGCTATCAAAAAGCCATGGCAGAGCATAAATTGCCGATCTTGGAAGATTGGATTGTGGAAAGTCAATTCAGTTTTGAGGGCGGCACGCTGGGGATGGAAAAATTGTTGCAGCTTAAGGCGCGTCCGAGCGCGGTTTTTGCTTGTAGCGACAGTATTGCAGTGGGCGCCTATCAGGTGGCATGGCGGAAAGGATTGCATATTCCGCGGGATATTTCAATTATTGGTTATGATGATATTGCTTTGGCGAGCTATCTTTCTCCGCCGCTTAGCACGATACATCAATCAAAAGAGGAATTAGCTCAACAAGCAGTCATTCATTTATTGCAGCGGATTAAAAATCCACAAGAAAATGACCGCACTTTTATCTTAGAACCGCGCGTGATCTTGCGTGAATCCATTCGTTGTTTAGGTTGATGAAGACTTCGCTGAAATTTAAACGTAATGTTTCTTTTTCCCTCTAAATCACATCATTATCGGTGTTATCCTGCTGTTAAATTGCGTTAACTGTTTATTTGGCGCTTTCATCTCGGCGATTTTTGACATACATATTTCAAATATTGATAAATTTAAAAGGTTTATTAAGCAATTTAATGAAAATATAAACTGGTATGACCAGTTTTAATAATATTGATTTGCAAATGATTTTTTTAATATTTTGATAACTAAATTATTGGTACTTGTTTTTTTTTTTTTTTAGTAATAGGTAAGTTTATTGATGTATTGCAGATATAAACAAAAATTAGGCAATATTTATCATTCTAAAGTTAATTTTAAGGAATTTATCATGAAAAAAACATGGCATTTATTTTATTTGCCGCATTAGCGACCGGAACTGCTTTTGCTAATCCAAATGTTGTATCTGAACTAGATAATTTAAGAGACGATTTGAAATATCTTTTAATTGAACAAAATCTCAACAATATTTACCAAGCTCGAACGGATATTGCAAAAAATAAAAAAGTATCGAACAGAATACTTCCGATATTGCAATGAACAGTCAAGATATTGAAACCAATATCAACGATATTTACAAAAATAAAAAGGATATTGCGAAAAATCATGAAGATATCGTAGTCAATCAGATGGATATTGAGCTTCATGAGGATGCGATTAGAGCGAATGAAAGTGCGATTGCAACCAACAGAGCTGATATTGCAACCAACAAAACTGATATTGCAACTAACAAAACTGCGATTGCAACCAACAAAACTGATATTGCAACCAACAAAACTGCGATTGCAACTAACAAAACTGCGATTGCAACTAACAAAACTGCGATTGCAACCAACAAAACTGATATTGCAACTAACAAAACTGATATTGCAACCAACAAAACTGATATTGCAGCTAACAAAACTGCGATTGCAACTAACAAAACTGATATTGCAACTAACAAAACTGCGATTGAGGCAAATCAAACCAGAATTAATCACTTAGATCAACGTATCAATAAACTTGATCGAAAAGTAGAGCGTGGTTTAGCAGCACAAGCCGCATTATCTGGTTTATTCCAACCTTACAACGTCGGAAAATTTAATGTGTCTGCGGCTGTCGGCGGGTATAATGCTAAACAAGCTGTTGCAGTTGGTTCAGGTTATCGTTTCAATGACAAAGTGGCGGCGAAAGCAGGCGTGGCATTCGCATCAGGCGGAGATGTCAGCTACAATGCCGGCGTAAACTTTGAGTTTTAATATAGGCTGATTTTTCGTTAGTATAAATTCACGAAAAATACCGCACTTTTAAAATTGCGGTCAAGTCAATGAAAACCTCCAGACATTCATCTGGAGGTTTTATTTTATCAAAATCAGGGAAGTATCAATGTGGGTTTGTGCGAGCTTCATGAGATGCCAGCGGAAAGCACTTTTGAGCCTCCTATGGCTTTTGCGTGCGTTTAGGCGGGGAGATTAAGAAATCCAAAGTGGAAGTTTAAAGGTGACGTTTAATCCACCTAAATGGCTTTTAGTGGCGCTTAATTGTCCTTGGTGTCCTTTAACAATACTTACCGCAATCGCTAACCCTAGACCCGCACCGCCGGTTTCGAGTGTGCGCACTTCGTCAATGCGATAAAAGGGTTTGAAAATATTTTTATATTCCGTCTCTGAAATGCCTTCGCCATAATTCATCAAGCGGGAATATATCGCGTAAGGTATGGCTGTGTAATTGTTTGCGCGACACTAATAAGAGATCATTAATCATGATCTCCAAACGTTTCGCTTCTTTCTCAATTCGGGCAGTTTCGCTGCTTTCTCCATTTTTGCGACGCAACAATGCCAATGCTAATTGTAGGCAGGTGAGCGGGGTTCTTAATTCGTGCGAAATAGATGACAAGAGGGACTGGTGATTGGAAATAATATTGTCTAAAGCTTCGGTCATCCGATTAAAACTGCGTTCAACTTGACGCAATTCTCGGGTCCCTTTGGTTTCTAATGTTTTATCTGATTTAAAATTTCCTAGTGCGATTGCATTTGCTGCACTTTGTAGGTGTTTTAGCGGTTGCCCGATACTGTGAGATAATACCCATAAGATGGGGGTAGAAATTAGCATGATGATAAAAATTAAAATATGCGGACGGTCGAAAATAAATGAAATAATTTCTTTTTGCGCATTAACATGGGCTAGAAAATAGACATGATAAGGGATATCTTCATCACCAGCGGATAAATAGACCATAAAAGGTCCCGCAACTTGAATGTCATAGAAGGTTTTCTTTAAGGGAATGAGTGGATTTGTTGAGCGGTTCATAAAGGTTTTTATTGGCTCGATTTCATCCGGTAAGGCGCCCATGATATCATTTTCATACACGACAACAGGGTGCATACCGTCAAATTTATCCAAAGGCAATACCGTTGCAGCAGATACAATTTGGCTAATTTTATTATTCCGGATAGATCGTGTCAGTGCTTTACGATATGAGGACAATTCGTTGGTTTGAATATTCGAATAAATCCGCGCATCCCAATAAGGCAAGGAAAAGATAATCGCTAACAGCAAGAAAAAAGAAAGCCAGAAAAAGGCGAATTTGGTTATTGGCTTTAATTAGTCGAGTTAGTGTTGTTCAGAAATGAATAAATAGCCTCGACCGCGTAACGTTTTAAACCAAGGGGAACCATCCGCTTTGGGCGGCAATTTTTTACGTAAATTCGACATGTGCATATCAATAGCACGATCAAAAGGCGTTAAGGTTTTGTTTAACACTTTCATGTTTAAGTATTCGCGTGATAAAACTTGTCCTCGGTAGGTGATGAGAATTTGCAAGAGGGCGAATTCAGTACCGGTCAAACAGAGATTTTGACCGGCAAAAAAGGCTTGCTGTGAGCCTGTTTGTAAAGTAATTCCGGCATACTCAATCATACCGCTATCTTTAACGTTAGATTTCGGGATTTCTGCGCTATTTTTTACTGTTCGGCGTAAGATTGATTTGATATGCGTGGCTAATTCGCGATCATTAAAAGGTTTTGATAAATAATCATCAACCCCTAACTCCAGTCCTTCTAGGCGGAGTAATTTGGTGAGCAATTCCACTAATTCTATATCATCATCCGCTAATAATTTAGCCATACTCTATCTCTTTTCGTTTATTTAAAATGACTTAAAACCCGCCTTATTCAGCAGGTTTTAAGCAAATTAAATCAATAGATTACCAAAACTTCCACCAGCTTTTTTCATGTTTTTGACTGTCTTGCGCTTCAATAATAGTATTATTTTCTGCTTGGGATGCCACTTCCGGTAACGGTTTATCCAATTCAACGTTAGTTACGATACCGCGTTGGTCAAATTTGACCGTTAGGGTATGCTGTTCCGGCATTTCATAACTGCGTTGTTGTAAATAAACGTAGTACCAAGTATTCCGGCTAAACGGATCAATCAATACGGGTGTGCCTAATAAATATTGTACTTGGGTTGTCGTCATGCCGGCTTGAACTTGCGATACGGTTGCCGCTTCTAAATAGTTCCCTTGCGGAACATCAATACGATAAACGACTTTTTGCACTGTCGAACAAGCCGCTACACTCAAAACAAGTACGCCGGCGACGATAATAGGTTTTAATTGCATATCTTGACCTTTTATAGTTTGCAAATGATGGTTGATAATACCGAAAGTTAGCTTAATTGCCAAATTAATTCTGATCTTTTAAGCGACGTTCTAATTGATCGCGTAAATTTGGCGGCAACCCCTTGATTGTTAAGGTATCCGCCGCTTCATCCCAAATAATACGTTGGTTTAATAATTCCGCATCAAAACTAATGGTAATGCCTTTGCCCGAACCGGATAATTTGGTTAAGGATTTTAGCGCAGAACGTAATGGCGGAATGCTGTTTTCCAAACCGTAATCTTGTTGTTGGGTAAACTCGGCAAAAGGCTGTTGATTTAGAGTCGAAAGTGCGGTCGAAAGTTCCGCGATTTCAATTTCTTCGCCGGCATTGATTTGCCCTTTGCAATATTCAAAAGCTTGTTTTTTTACAGCCTGTGTTTGTTCTTGCGTTAATTCACCTTGCGCACAATAATCGCTCACTGCTTGTAACAAACATTGGTTTTGTACTTGCGGATTTAAACCTTCTTCCGCGCCTAAAAAATCCATGAAAAAATCGCTAATTTTGCGTCCGACACGCCCTTTAATAAAGGTTAAATAGCGGTTGGAGTCGGCGTTAAGGCGCAAATCCGTTAAATTAATCCGCGCGGCAATATCAAATTGCGTCATATCCAAATATTCAGTGCGGTGAATTTCCAAGTATTCATCCACTAACATGGAAATGCGGCTATCTAATAAGGCAATAAACAAGTAATCGGTGGCAAGGAAATTATAATGGCACAACACAAAAGTCCCGCCGCTGGCAAAAGGATATTTACCTAACTCCGTGGCTAATAATTGCGCAGCTTGTTGGCTGAAAGGGACAAAATCAATTTCTTCTTCCAAAAAACGATTTAATTGTTGCGCAAAATGAGAGGCTTGTTGAAAAATGCCATAGCTTTTGGCTTTATTTTGATAACCTTGATGCAATTGCAGCATCATTTGCTCTACTTCAGCGTTAATATTTAGAGGCTGATCGCGCAGCTGTGTGACGAGGCTTAAGTTCTCTCCCTCTTCTTGTTTTATCAATTGGTGCAAGACAATTTTGCTTACCGTGATGCTCATTTTTTCTTCCGACTTCGTTAAAATTAAAATTTGTGCGATATTATAACCGCACTTTTACGAAAAATATGCTAGGATCTGCGAAATTATCCGTTTTATAATGGTATGCAATTTTGTGCAACGTAATGTTAGGTCAATAATGGCGACAAATTCTAAATATTCAAATCAACAAGTTAATGCAATGCTCAATGATATGATTGCTGTCATTGAAAAACACCAAGCCTCCGTCGATTTATCGTTGATTGTATTAGGTAATATGGTGACTAATTTATTGGTCAGCAGCGTCGGTACGCAACAACGCGAAGCTTTAGCGAAGGCATTTTCCGAGGCGTTAATGAACTCCGTTAAAGAGAACAACTAGCGTAATTTATTATGTTTAATATTAAAAACCGTAAACAATACTTGGAAGAAACCTCGCGAAAAATTTCTTGGGGTCATTGGTTTACTTTTTTTAATATTTTGTGGGCAATTATGCTTAGTACGCGCTATGCGTTTATTATTGATTGGCCCGATACCCTGTTTGGCAAACTTTACTTTTTTATTAGTTTGCTCGGGCATTTTAGCTTTGTTGTCTTTGTCTTTTACCTACTGTTTATTTTTCCACTGAGTTTTTTAGTCAAAAATCAGCGCACGTTTCGCGGATTAACCGTGATCATCTCGACTCTCGGTGTTACTTTATTGCTGGTAGATACCGAAGTGTTTTCCCGTTTTAATTTGCATTTATCTTCGCTGGTGTGGAATTTATTGGTCAATCCCGAAAATGGCGAATTGTCGCGCAATTGGCAGCTTTTCTTCGTTCCTATGCCATTGATTTTATTAGCGCAGATGGTGTTTTCGCGCTGGTCGTGGGAAAAATTACGTAGTCTGGAACGCCAGAAATGGTTAAAAGTGGTGGGAGTTTTCTTTGTTTGTACCTTTACCGCTACGCATTTAATCTATGCTTGGGCGGACGCTTATATTTATCGCCCGATTACCATGCAAAAATCCAATTTCCCGCTTTCCTACCCAATGACCGCACGGTCTTTTTTGGAAAAACACGGTTTCTTGGATAAAACCCAATATAGCCAAACTTTGGAACAAGAAGGGCGTTTGGATGCCTTGGAAATTCATTATCCAAAAGCGGCGTTACACTTTGTACATCCGCCGCAAAACCAAGCCAAAACAAACCTGGTGATCATTACGGTTTCCGGTCTTCGTCAAGATGCGATTAAGGCGGAAACTACGCCGAGCCTGCAACATTTTGCCGAAAATGCCACACAATATACCAATCATTACAGCACCGGTAATAATGATAATACGGGGGCGACAGGGATTTTTTATGGTATTAGCGCAGAATATACTGATAGTTTATTGAGCAATAAAACGCCTTCGATTTTTTTCAATATGTGCAACAACGAAAAGCGCAATACGACCTGGGACTGTTTTCCAGCACGAATTTTAGCGCGCCGTTGGTGCGCCAAGCCTTGAGCATGAATAAGGTGAAAAAACGTAGCACTGATAATCAAACGGAAATTCAAAGGTTCCAACGTTGGTATGAGAAAGCATTACGGCAAGATAAATCCGTTGTGGCATATTTAAGTCTCAATATCGCGGAGGGGTTGAATGAGGGAGCGTATAATCAAGCGTTGCACAGGTTAGATCAACAATTGGCACCGGTGTTGGCACAATTGGAAAATTCAGATGCGGTGGTGATTTTGACGGCTGAACATGGCTATCATTTTGCGCCTTTAGAGGAAAAAGAGGCAATCAATTATTTTGCACCCGAGCAAATTAAAGTACCGCTAATTATCCATTGGAATAAATTACCTGTGGGTGAAATGGAACAATTGACCAGCCATACCGATATTTTGCCGACCTTGATGAAACATCTTTTCGGGTTACAAAATACAATAGCGGATTATGCTCAAGGTGTGGATTTATTAAATGTCTCAAATAAACGTCAATGGGTATTAGCGGGTAATTATCGTTGGAATGTGATCATTGCGCCTGACGGGGAACAATATCATATTGATGATCGCGGAAACTATCAAAAATATGACCGCACTTATCAAAAAATCTCATCAGATAGACCGCCGCTAGGTCTGTTCTTGGATGTTTTCAATCAAGAAAGCTCGTTCATGGAAAAATAACCCGATTTTTAGCTAAACTGATAGTTAAAACCAATTTTGTTTTTATTAACCAACCTTTTATACTACACCTCTAGTACCAACAGGACTAGATATAATGTTATTAATCAAAAATCAGAGAATTTTTCATAACATTGCAAACACACATCTCAATGTGCTTTCTCAGACATTGAATATTCGTCTTTTTTTTATTAATAGCTCCTCCTCTTCTCCGAGGGATTTTATATCTACAACACCAATTCACCTTTCCTCGTTTAACATCACGGAGCCATTATGCGTAACCATGTTCGTAGTTTTAAAACCTATATTAGAGACGAAATTATCAAGAAAGGCGGCTGGGTAAATTCTCATGCCCATGCTGATCGCGCTTTTACTATGACGCCGGAAAAAATCGGTATTTACCACAGCAGCAATTTGCAACAAAAATGGGATTTGGTGGATGAGGTGAAACGAACCTCCAGCGTAGAGGATTATTATGCTCGTTTTTGCCAAGCCATTGAACTTATGATTTCTCAAGGCGTGACGGCATTTGGGAGTTTTGTTGACATTGATCCCATTTGTGAAGACCGTGCGATTATCGCCGCCCACAAAGCTCGTGAAGTATATAAACACGATATTACCTTAAAATTCGCCAACCAAACCCTAAAAGGTGTCATTGAACCTACCGCGCGCCAATGGTTTGATATTGGTTCGGAAATGGTTGATATGATAGGTGGCTTGCCATATCGTGATGAATTGGATTATGGACGTGGATTGGAAGCAATGGATATTTTGCTGGATAAAGCGAAATCCTTAGGCATTATGTGCCATGTCCATGTGGACCAATTTAATACGCCGCGCGAAAAGGAAACCGAGCAGCTTTGTGATAAAACCATTGAACATGGGATGCAAGGGCGCGTGGTGGCTATTCACGGAATTTCTATCGGCGCTCATTCTAAAGAATATCGCTATAAACTGTATGAAAAAATGCGACAGGCACAAATGATGATAATTGCCTGCCCAATGGCATGGATCGACAGTAACCGCAAAGAAGATTTAATGCCTTTCCATAACGCCTTAACGCCGGCGGATGAAATGATTCCGGAGGGGATTACCGTAGCAATCGGTACTGATAATATTTGTGATTACATGGTACCGCTGTGCGAAGGGGATATGTGGCAGGAGTTGAGTTTATTGGCGGCGGGATGTCGTTTCCCGGATCTTGATGCCATGGTCAATATTGCCAGCATTAACGGACGTAAAGTATTAGGATTGGATGTGTAATTTAAGAATCGTTCAATTTCTCGCGCAATTCGACCGCACTTTGGCAGGTTTTAATCTGCTCAAAAAGGGCGGTCGCTTCAAGGTAATTTTTCTTTAAATATTGTAACCATTGTTTAATGCGCGCCACATGATAGAAACCGCTGTCTAAAAGATTTTCTACCCGTGCATATTTTTGCAAAATCGGCACAATTTCTGCCCAATCAAGCGGCGCTTGATTGTGTTTTAGCACAAGGCTTAAATTTGGAATATTTAGCGCGCCACGCCCCACCATCAAATCTCGGCAGCCAGTCACTGCCAGACAATTTTGCCCATCTTGCCAATGAAAAATTTCCCCGTTAGCAATCACAGGAATGGTTAATTTTTGTCGCAATTCACCGATTTTCGCCCAATTGATCCGATCCGCGCGATAACCGTCGATTTTGGTACGTCCGTGAATTGCGATTTCATCTGCGCCACCTTGTTGAACCGCATCCGCAATTTCCCAAGCAAATTGATCGCTATCCCAGCCCAAACGCACTTTCACGCTGACCGGCAAAGACACTGGCACTGCTTGGCGCAAGGCTTTTGTTGCTTGATAAATTAATTCGGGCTGTTTTAATAACGACGCGCCACCATGGCTACCATTGACGGTTTTAGACGGACAGCCGCAATTTAAATCGATACCGGGCGAGCCGAGTGAGACCGCGCGTTGCGCATTTTCCGCCAGCCATTGCGGATGTTGCCCCAATAATTGCACCCTTACCGGCGTACCGGCAAGGGTTTTTCCATCAGTGAGCAATTCGGGACAAAGACGATAAAAGGTTTTTGCCGGCAGCAGTTGATTTACCACACGCACAAATTCCGACACGCACAGATCGTAGTCATTAATTTCCGTTAATAATTGGCGCACAAAGGGATCTAATACCCCTTGCATTGGCGCTAATATCACACGCATGAAAGTCTATTTCCACCCTTTAGCTTTACAAATTAAGTCGTAAGCCGCTTGAATTTGCTGCGTTTTTTCTTTTGCCATTTCCAACATTTCTTTCGGCAATCCTTTAGCAACCAATTTATCCGGATGATTTTCATTCATTAAACGACGATAGGCTCGTTTCACTGTATCGCGATCGTCGCCGGCAGAGACGCCCAGCACTTTATACGCATCATCCACTGTCGGACCGGAGGATTGATAGCCTTGTGATTGATGTTGACGATATTGATAATTTCCTTGCGAATAACCGCCTTGTTGAGAAGAGCTGCCTTGTTGTTGCGCATGTTGCGAAAATTGGCGAGAGGCAAATTCCATCGCCAAAATTTGTTCCAACTGAAAACGGGATAAGCCGAGTTCTTCTGCTATCACATATAACACGTCTTTTTCGTTTTCGTGTAAATGTGTATCGGCGAATGCGGCTTGAATTTGAATATGTAAAAACATCCGTAACAAATCAGCACGTTGTCCACAACCTAAACGGAATTCACGGATCACTTGACGAATAGGAAAATCCGCTTGTTTGCCACGGGTAAAAGCGTCTTGCGCCAATCGACGGTTGGCATCGTCCAATTGCATTTGTTGCATTAAATTAGTAGCAAGGGCGATATCGCTTTCGGTCACGCGCCCTTTGGCTTTACTCAAATTGCCCAATACCGCAAAGGTCGTCTGCATAAACAAGGATTGACGGGTAATTTTGCTTTTAAAAAAGCTGGAATTGACGCTGCCAAGTTCGTAGAGTTTTTTATCCGCTAAATGCCCTAAAAACATCCCGATAACAGCACCAAAAAAGCCGCCTGCCTTATAGCCGATAAAAAGTCCAAGCAATTTTCCGATAAAATTCATTGCGTTCTCCAAACATAATAAAAGTGCGGTCGATTTTGCATAAATTTGGGCAATGCACAAACTATCAAGATTTCTACCTCACTTTTTGTTATTTTACACCGTATTTTTCGCGATAATCGCGCATTGCCGGTAAATATTGACGATATTGTTCATCTTGTTCAATAAAATGCATCAAATCGTCTAAATCAATAATGGATAAAACCTGACACTGATAATCTCTTTCGACTTCTTGAATTGCCGAGAGTTCCCCTTTGCCGCGTTCTTTGCGGTTTAGTGCAATGACTACCGCACTTAATTTTGCCTGATTGGCGGCGATTAAATCCATGGCTTCGCGAATGGCGGTACCGGCGGTGATCACATCATCAACCAGCAAGACGTTGCCTTGCAACGGACATCCGATCAAATTACCGCCCTCACCGTGATCCTTGGCTTCTTTACGGTTAAAACACACCGGAATATCACGTTGATAACGATTAAACAACGCCACCGCCACCGTCGTACCGATCGGAATGCCTTTATATGCCGGTCCGAAAATTATGTCATAATTCAATTGGCTATCTTCAATCGCTGAAGCGTAAAACTCCCCTAAACGGGCTAAATCCGCGCCGGTATTAAATAAGCCGGCATTAAAAAAATACGGGCTGACGCGACCGGATTTTAAGGTGAATTCACCAAAACGCAATACATGGCGACTTAAGGCGAATTTGATAAATTGTTTTTTATAGGCTAGCATGATTTTCCTTACTTATCCGCTAAGGCTTGACGTTGTGCAACAAAAATGTGTTCGCATCCTTGTTTTGCCAAACTTAATAAATTCAACAATTCTTCATGACTAAAGGGTTCGCCCTCCGCCGTGCCTTGCACTTCAATCATGCGCCCATCTTCCATCATCACCACATTCATATCGGTTTCCGCGGCGCTATCTTCCACATATTCCAAATCGCATATCGCTTCGCCATTGACAATGCCAACCGAAATCGCTGCCACTAAGCCTTTTAATGGATTGGTTTTTAAGGTACCGTTTGCGATCAAGCCATTAATAGCATCAATTAACGCGACGCAAGCGCCGCTGATTGAAGCGGTGCGCGTACCGCCATCTGCTTGGATAACATCACAATCCAAAGTAATACTGCGTTCGCCCAGCGCCTCCAAATCGATCATGGCACGCAACGAACGGGCAATTAAACGCTGAATTTCCATAGTACGCCCGCCTTGTTTGCCTTTTGCCGCTTCGCGTTGCATCCGACTATGGGTCGAACGTGGTAACATCCCGTATTCAGCAGTCACCCAACCTTGTCCTTGACCTTTAAGAAAGCGCGGGACACTTTCTTCAACACTGGCGGTACACAATACTTTGGTATCGCCAAACTCCACTAACACCGAGCCTTCGGCATGTTTGGTGTAATGGCGGGTAAATTTAATGGTTCTTGGTTGATGATTTGCTCGTTCGTTTGGACGCATCGCCTGTTCCTTTGTTTAAAATTAAAAGTGCGGTTATTTTAGCACGCAAATAGACTGCGACAAAATCTGCATTTTTTGTTAGCAAAACTGGTACAATAGCTACGGTAAATTGATATCAAATAGAGAGGAAAAATATGATTTACAGCATGACAGCGTTCGCACGCCTTGAAATTAAAAAAGAATGGGGCGATGCGGTATGGGAAATTCGTTCGGTGAACCAGCGTTATTTGGAAACCTTTTTTCGACTGCCGGAACAATTTCGTGCCTTGGAAAATCCGTTGCGGGAAAAACTGCGCCAAGGTTTAACGCGTGGTAAAATTGAATGTAGCTTGCGTATTGATCAAAGAAAACAAAATGCACAAAATTTGCAATTAAATCAAGAACTCGCACAGCAAGTTATCCAATCGTTACAATGGTTACAACAACAGGCAGGTGGCGGTGAAATTAATTTAACCGATGTATTGCGCTATCCCGGCGTGGTGGAAACACCGGAGCAGGATTTGGATATGATCAGCCGAGATTTACTGAGTGCTTTTGATATGTTATTGCAAGATTTTATTGCAATGCGCGCGCGTGAAGGGGAAAAATTGTTGGAGGTGTTGGAGCAACGATTGGCTTCCGTGATGCAAGAAGCGCAAAAAGTGCGGTCAAAAATGCCGACGATTTTGCAATGGCAACGAGATCGTTTATTGCAACGGTTTGCCGAAATTCAATTGCAAGCAGATCCGCAACGTTTAGAACAAGAAATGATCTTGCTGGCGCAGCGCGTGGATGTGGCGGAAGAATTGGATCGTTTGCAAATGCACGTGAAAGAAACGCGTAATATTTTGCAAAAAGGCGGCGCCGTTGGACGCAAATTGGATTTTATGATGCAAGAGCTTAATCGCGAAAGCAATACCTTGGCATCAAAATCTATTGATGCAGAGGTGACTGCGGCGGCGGTTGAACTGAAAGTGTTGATTGAACAAATGCGCGAGCAAATTCAGAATTTGGAATAAGGAATGATGATGAGTGAAATTATCCCACTTCAGCAATATCAATTGATTGAATTAAGCGGTGTGGATGCCGAAAAATTTTTGCAGGGGCAGCTGACTTGTGATGTGAGCGCTTTATCGCTTGGTGCATCAACTTTAGCCGCGCATTGCGACCCGAAAGGCAAGATGAGTTCAATTTTTCGCTTGCTGTGTATGGGGGAGCAACATTTTGGTTTGATTATCCGCAAAGCCTTATTACCGAGTGCGTTAGATCAGTTAAAAAAATATGCGGTCTTTTCTAAAGTGGAATTTCGTCAGCCGGAGGCGGCAATTTTAGGGATTTTGGGCAAATTACCCACAATTGAGGCACAATATGTTTTATCTCTCATGCCGAACGCACATCTGCTGATTAATCCGCGAGGTGAATGGCAAGCGACGCAGGTGGAAAAAGCGTGGGATCGTTGGGAAATTCAACAAGGTTACCCGATTTTAAGTGCACCGGCGCAATTTGAATTTTTGCCGCAAGCGTTGAATTTACAATCGATAGAACACGCTATCTCTTTTCGTAAAGGTTGTTATATCGGGCAGGAAACCGTCGCGCGCGCCAAATATCGCGGCGCGAATAAACGCGCAATGTTTACGTTTTGCGCGCAAACAGAAAGTGCGGTGGATATTTTGAGCGAAATAGAAATGCAGCTGGAAAACGGATGGCGCAAAACCGGCAGCATATTAAGTGCGGTCAATTTAGACGGTGTTTTGTGGCTACAAGTTGTGATGAATAATCAATCTGACGCCAATGCCTTCCGATTGCCAAGCGGCGAAACTTTGCAATCGGTTCCATTGCCTTATTCGTTAGAAGATTAACATCCCTCGGATTTAAAAGTAAAACCCCATCAAGTAAGATGAGGTTTTTGAGGTTTATTTAAATTTATCTGCGTATTCTTGGGTGTTGATCCATTGATGATCTTTTTCCCAAGTGAATCGCCATTTACGTACAGGACCTGCCATCACATTGAGGTAATAGTTGTTGTAACCGGCAATGGTCGCCACCGGATGATAGCCTTTTGGTACTTGTACGACATCACCATCATAAACCGCCATACATTCATCCAAAGAGCGATCATCGGTATAAACCCGTTGTAAACAAAAGCCTTGAGCCGGCTCGAAACGGTGATAGTAGGTTTCTTCCAAATAGGTTTCATGTTCGCTATTTTTTTGGTCATGTTTATGGCTTGGGAAGGAGCTGGTACATCCTTCATCTGTGAACACTTCCACGACTAATAGCGCATCGGCACTTTTCGTTTCCGGTAAAATATTATGTACCAAACGTTTGTTATTACCGTAACCTCGCTTTTCTACTCCAACTTCTTCCGGCGTAATTAGGCGTACCGGTAAGGTGCCTTGTGGGCTTGGCGCACGACATACCGCTAATTCAAGGTAAGTGTCCGCTTTGATATTGACATCGTGATCATGTGGGACGTAAACGGAATAAGGCGGAATTCGTTCAAATGGGGTAGCGCGGTTTCCGATATGCTCAAATGTTTGATTTGCGGTTGAAATATTGGCTTTACCGGCAACTAAAACAAAACAAACCTCCGTATCTTCAGTGTTAAATTTCAGCTCTTGTCCCGCTTGTAAATGGTACATTTCAAAGCCAACATATTCCCAGTTGGCACTTTGTGGAGTAATTTTTTGGACTTCACCATTGGATTTCGGGTGACTTTTGTTTGATTTTGATAATAAATAGCTCACATTAACCTCCAGTATTGATAGTTTCAAGGCAACATTGAATTAGTATTGAAATCATACCGCACTGGTAAATTTTAGCCATTAAAAATTTGCTAAAATCCAACTTAGATCACAAAAATGGAATAATTGTTTCATTGTTTGGGTAAATGGATTGAAAAATTTATTTCATTGTTCTAATCTAAGCGTACAGATAGCTTATCGCTTGTTATTCCACTTAAATTAAGAAGGAGCAAAAAATGGAAACCGTTTTAAATTTTATCAATGGTAAAAAAGTTGAAAGTAAAGGGGAAAATATTTGGCCTGTCTTCAATCCGGCAACGGGAGAACAAATTCGTCAAGTTCGTATGAGTACGGTGGATGAGGCTTTGCAAGCGGCAGAAGCAGCGCAAAACGCATTTCCGGCTTGGGCTTCGACTTCTCCGTTACGTCGCGCTCGTATTTTATTTAAGTTTAAAGAATTATTGCAACGCGATTGGGATGAATTAGCGGCGTTGATTACTCAGGAGCATGGTAAAACCTTTTCTGATGCGCAAGGTGAATTAACGCGCGGTTTGGAGGTGGTAGAATTTGCTTGCGGTATTCCACATTTGTTAAAAGGTGAATTTTCTGAACAAGCCGGTCGTGGTATTGATATTCATTCGACTATGCAACCGTTAGGGGTTTGTTTGGGGATTACGCCATTTAACTTTCCGGCGATGGTACCGATGTGGATGTTCCCGATTGCGTTAGCTTGCGGTAATACCTTTATTTTAAAACCGTCTAAACTTGATCCGTCAGTCGGTGTGCGTTTAGCGGAATTGTTAACGGAAGCCGGATTACCTGATGGCGTATTTAACGTGGTGCATGGTGATCGTGAAGATAATGAAGCGTTAATTCGTGATCCTCGCATTAAAGCAGTGAGCTTTGTGGGATCGAGTGTGGCTGCAAGTTCCGTGTATAAATTAGGTTCTGAATACGGTAAGCGTGTTCAAGCATTGGGTGCGGCGAAAAACCATGGTTTAGTGATGCCGGATGCGGATATTAATACGACAGTAAATGCGTTATTGGGGGCGGCTTTTGGGGCTGCCGGCGAGCGTTGTATGGCGCTTCCGATTGCGGTAACTATTGATGATGCAACCGCGGATAAATTAGTGGAAGCGTTGGTTCCTCGAGTGAAAGCTTTGCGTTATGGTGATGGAATGCCGAAAGATGGCGAAAAAGAAATGGATTTCGGACCGTTAATTAGCGAGCGTCATTTAAATAATGTGACCGGTTATGTGAATAAAGGTGTTGAAGAAGGGGCAACCTTATTAGTGGATGGTCGCGGTCAAAAACCGGTAGGTTATGAAGGTGGTTATTTCATTGGCCCTTGCTTATTTGACCACGTTACACCGGATATGACGATTTATAAAGAAGAAATTTTTGGTCCGGTATTAGGAATTGTTAGGGCGAAAAATTTTGAAGAAGCGATGAAGTTAATTAATGAGCATCGTTTTGGTAACGGCTCTGCGATCTTTACGAATAATGGCGCCGCAGCACGCGAATTCGCATATCAAGTTCAAGCCGGTATGGTGGGGGTAAATGTACCAATTCCGGTACCGATGGCGTTCCATTGTTTCGGTGGTTGGAAAGCGTCTGTTTATGGCGCGTTGAATATTTATGGTCCGGATGGCGTGCGTTTCTACACTAAAATGAAAACCGTGACAACACGTTGGCCGGAATTTGATCCGCACGCGACTTCCGCTTCATTTGCGATGCCGACATTATAATGATGTAGGTGTTTATTTCGATTAGGTTGAGTAAGGATAAGAAGATGGCAGATGCTGTCTTCTTTTTTTAGGGTAAAAAAAGGAATTCAAAATGAAAAAAGTCAGAGTAGGATTAATCGGTACGGGGTATATCGGACGTTGTCACGCCATTGCTTATGCACAAGCGCCGACAGTGTTTCCGCTGGAGGCACAATTAGTGTTGGAATACCTAGCGGAAATTACGCCGGAATTAGCTGCACAAAAAGCAAAAGAATTTGGTTTTAATCGTTCTACCGGTGATTGGAAAGAGGTCGTATCCGATCCTAATGTAGATGTGGTGGATATTTGTACGCCAAATTTTTTGCATAAAGAGATTGCGCTCGCCGCGATAGCGAATGGTAAGCATGTCTATTCAGAGAAACCATTGGCATTAAGTGCGGCGGATGCGAAGATCATGTATGAAGCGGCAGAAAAGGCTGGTGTGAAAACCTTGGTGGGATTTAATTATATTAAAAATCCGACCACGCAATTAGCACGTGAAATTATTGCGCGGGGTGAAATCGGTGAAGTGATTCATTTTTATGGTACTCATAATGAAGATTATTTAGCCAATGAAAATACGCCGTTAGATTGGCATTGTGTGAAAGAAAAAGCGGGTTTAGGTGCATTAGGTGATTTAGCTGCGCATATTGTACAAATGTCGCAATATTTAGTGGGGAGCGATATTGAAAAAGTGATTGGGGATATGGAAACTGTAATTAAGGATCGTCCAAACCCGAAAAATTTAGTCGAACGTTTGCCGGTAGAAAATGAAGATCAAGCGACCGCACTTGTTCGTTTTGTCAATGGTTGCATGGGAACGATTGAAACGTCTCGTATTGCGTGTGGGCGTAAGATGGGGTTAAGTTATGTTATTACGGGAACCAAAGGTACGATTACTTATACGCAAGAGCGGATGGCAGAATTAAAACTTTATCTTCATGATGACGATCCGGCGAGACAAGGGTTTAAAACCATTTTAACCGGTCCGTTGCATCCGGATTATAAAAATTTCTGTGTAAGTGCGGGACACGGTATTGGTTTTAATGATCAAAAAACGGTTGAAATTCGTGATTTAGTCAATGGATTGGCAAATAATCAAACGATGTATCCGGCGTTTGAGGAAGGTTTTAAAGTATCTCGAGTGTTAGATGCTATTGCGCAATCTTGTGAACAAAAGCGTTGGGTTAATGTGGATGAAATTGCCTAATTTTTTGCGTTGATGTAATGGAACACGGATAAAGAGCGTTAAGTAAATCGCTCTTTTTTCGTTTTATGCGATTGAAAAAATGATCGAAAAATTGACCGCACTTTAGTGTTTTTAACTATTAAGGAATATCATTAAGTTACCTTTTTTATTCTAAAATCGTATGTTACTTCCTATAAAATTTGATTTTTTCAACAAAAATCAAGTATCAAAAAATTTTTTATTTAAAAACAAGATCTATTTCACAAAATCTTAACTTTCTATTTGCTATGCCATTTCCTTAATGATATACATACTTTTAGACAATTTATTTCAAATTGTTCTATTTTGAAATTTATATTCACAAGTGAGACAGGTTGTGCAATATAGTGGTATTTCAGGATGTAGTCATTCACTCAACCTTTAAGGAGTAGCATTATGAAGAAAGCACTATTAGCGGCGTTATGCGGTGGTTTACTTTTAACGTCTCAAGCAGTAACTGCAAAAAATATTGTAATTGGAGCCCCGATGGTTTCTTTTGCAGATAAATGGCAAACCTATTTACAAGATGCCATTCGTGATTTTGATGCGCAGCATGATGACGTTGAAATTAAACTTTCTGATGCCAATGCGGATCCTGCACGTCAATTAAATGACGTAGAAACGTTTATTGATCAAAAAGTTGATGCTTTATTAGTGGTTCCTACTGATCCGAATATCGTTAAAGTAATCGGGCGTAAAGCAAAAAAAGCAGGCATTCCCCTTATAGTTGTGAACCGCAAACCAAATGATGAGGATATGCAATATGTCACCAGCTATGTCGGTTCCGATGAAATTGAAGCGGGGCGTATTCAAGGAAATTATCTTGTCAATGCCCTTGACGGTAAACCGGCGGAAACCTTAATTTTGATGGGGGTTTTAGGTTTGGATGCGGTCGCTAAACGTACCGCAGGGGCAAAAGAAATTTTTGCACAACATTCAAATATCAAGGTCGTTTCTGAGCAAGAGGGTAAATGGGAACGTGATAGAGGTTTGACCATTGCAGAAAACGTACTCGCAGCAAATAAAAATATCAATGTTATTGTGAGTAACAATGATGAAATGGCGATTGGTGCATTACTTGCAACACGTAAATTAGGCGTGAAAGATGAGGATATTTTCATTGTTGGCGTTGATGCGACTCCGGATGCATTAGAGTATTTGGGTAAAGGCTTGGATGCGACGGTTTTCCAATCTGCTCAAGGTCAGGGTTACACTGGTGCGGAAACCGCTTATAAAATCGCTAAAGGCGAAAAAGTCGAGCAAGTCAACTGGGTACCGTTTGAATTAGTGACGCCAGATAAAAAAGAAGAATACCAAGCCAAATATAAAAAATAATTATTGATTGGTTAGGGCAATGCATTGTATTGCCCGTTTTCAAGCAATTAATTTGATGATAATGGGGAGGAGATGCGATGTTGAAAAAAATATCTGTATTGATACTCGGTTTTCTGTTTGCGCGGGGTGTACCGGCGAAAGAGATTAATATTGGTGTAGCAATGTATAGTTTGGCAGATAAGTATCCAACATATTTGCAAGATGCGATACGGAATTATGCAAAAGATCATCCGGATATTAAATTACGTTTTGCTGATGCAAGTGGTGATCCTGCCAAAATGCTCAATGATACGGAGAATTTTATTGATTCAAATATTGATGCATTAATTGCCATGCCGACCGATCCTAAAATTATTAAGGCAATGGGGCAAAAAACCAGAAAAGCCGATATCCCTTTCATTGTTGTCGCAGTTCGCCCTAACGAAGATGATATGCGATATCTAACGAGTTATGTTGGATCGGAAGAAATCATAAGTGGTGAAATGCAAGGTCGTTTTATTGAACATGCATTAAAAGGTAAACCGGCAAAAGCTATTATTTTGCTGGGACCGTTGGGATTGGATGCGCAAATTAAACGTACTGAAGGTAACAAAAATATTTTAGCTAAGCATAATGAAATCCAAATTATTGCGGAGCAAGAAGCCAAATGGGAGCGCGCTAAAGGTATGGAGGTCGCTGAAAACCTCTTTTCAGCATACAAAGGGATTAATGTTGTTTTAGCAAATAATGATGAAATGGCCATTGGTGCCTTGCTGGCAGCCAGAAAAATTGGCTTGAAAGATGAAGACTTATTAATTGTTGGCATTGATGCTACGCCTGATGCATTGGAATATTTAGGAAAAGGATTGGATGCAACAGTTTATCAATCGGCATCGGGGCAAGGGAGTACAAGTGTTGAAATGGCATATAAAGCAGTGATGGGGGAGAAAGTTCCTTTATACAATTGGATTCCATTTGAATTAGTTACTCCGGATAAAAAAGAACAATATCTGAATAAGTATAAGAAATAGTCTGTTACTAATCGGTAATGAACTAAGGAGTTCTCAATGAATGATTTAAATCGGTCACCTTATATTTTGGAAATGCGAAATGTTTCAAAAACATTTCCTGGCGTAAAGGCATTGGACGGAATTAATCTTAAAGTAAAACGCGGTAGTATTCATGCACTAATGGGGGAAAATGGCGCAGGTAAATCCACGTTAATGAAAATTCTTTATGGTATTTATATTCCTGATAGTGGTGGCGATCTGATTTTAGATGAAAAACCGTTTAAACCTGGTTGTCCTATTGATGCAATTCGTAGCGGATTGACCATGGTGCCACAAGAAATCTCTCCGGCGGCAAATTTAACCATCGCGGATAATTTTTATCTTGGACGCGAAATTACTTCCGGTAAAGTTTTTTTTAAATCAAAAGGAAATGGATCGCAAAACTTCGGAAATCTTAAGAGAATTAGGGGTGCCGATGGATGTGACTCAAAAAATGTCTGATGTATCTGTAGCGAAAGCACAGTTGGTTGCAATCGCAACGGCGGTATCCAATGATGCTAAAGTTATTATTATGGATGAGCCGACAACCGCATTGACGGAAACGGAGGTGGATCAACTTTACAAAATTATTGATACGGTCAAAAAACGTGGTATTTCTATCATTTTTATTTCACACAAATTAGATGAGGTATTTAAAGTCTCTGATGAGATCACGGTTATTCGTGATGGTCAATATGTAGGAACAAAAGCTACTTCTGAAGTGACGAAAGAAGAATTGATTTCTATGATGGTCGGGCGTGATATGTCAGAAATGTTCCAACGAGAACGCTTTGATTTATCTGATGAAATTATATTGGAAATTAAAAATTTCACTCGCGCCGGAAAATATCAAGATGTTAGCTTTGCGGTACGGAAAGGGGAAATTTTTGGTATTGCCGGATTAGTAGGAGCAGGTCGCTCTGAAATTGTCGAGAGCTTATTTGGGTATAAACCGGCAGATAGTGGCGACATCTATATTCACGGAGAAAAAGTTGAAATTAAAAATCCGTTGGATGCAATGAAACATAAAATAGGGTTTGTAACGGAAGATCGTAAGTTAACGGGTTTATTCCTCAATTTAAGCATTACGGATAATATGATTATGCCGAAAATGTCTCCTTATTTGGAAAATTTTTTAGTTTCGGTAACAAAATCACAAAAAACCGCTTATGAACAAAAAGAGAAATTGAAAATTAAAGCACCTAATGTCGAAGTGATTACCAATAATCTCTCCGGCGGAAATCAACAAAAAGTGTTACTTGCTCGTTGGTTATTGCTTGAACCGGATATTTTGATTTTAGATGAGCCAACTAAAGGGATTGATGTAGGGGCGAAAGCAGAATTGTATAAATTGATGGTGGAGCTTTCTAAGCAGGGAAAAACGATTATTATGATTACATCTGATATGTTGGAATTGTTATCAATGAGTGATCGTGTAATGGTAATGCATGAGGGGCATCAAGCAGGAATTATTCCGCACCGAGAATTGAGTCAAGAACGCGTGTTGGAATTGGCTTCAGGATTAGCGGTTCATTAATTTATAGATACAAAATTTGTTTAAAAATAACAAACGAGGTACGAATTATGTCACAAGTTTCTTTGAAAAAAATTATTAATGCATATGGAATGGTTCTGATCCTGATTGCATTATTTTTAGTTCTGTCCGCGTCTATTGACGGTTTCTTTTCCACCCGTACCGTATGGAGTATTATTGAGCAAGTTTCTATGTTCGGTATTATTGCTATCGGGGTGACCTTTGCAATTATTACTACCGGTATTGATTTATCCTCAGGTTCAATGGTTGCATTAACTTCCGTTGTGGCAGCATCTGTTGTGACTGGTGGTGATGCAGTAAGTGCTGCACTTTTAGCCTTTGCCATATCGCTCGTACTCGGCGCTTTTATGGGCGCAATTAATGGCGGGTTGACAGCATTGGGAGGTATTCCGCCGTTTATTGCTACATTGGGTATGATGATTATCGCACGAGGTGCGGCACAATTATATTCTGATGGTCGTCCTATCGATGCTTCTTCCGAATCCTTTACTTGGATTGCCGATATGGATATCTTTGGTTTACCCGGTCTTGTCATTCTCTATGTTTTTATTGTAATTATTTCTCATATTTTATTAAGTCATTCCACTTTTGGACGTCATGTTTATGCGGTAGGGGGCAACTTAAATGCAGCTAAAATTTGTGGAATTAACACCACTAAAACCTTAATTCTTGTTTATACCTTTGCCGGAGCTTTATCTGGACTTGCCGGTGCGCTGCTTGCTGCCAGAACTTATGCTGGAAACCCTTCTTATGGTTTGTCGTGGGAGCTGGATGCTATTGCGGCGGCAGTTATTGGAGGGGTATCGTTGACTGGCGGATTTGGTACTATTCCTATGTGCGTCATTGGCGCATTAATTATCGGTACAACAAACAAAGGCTTAAATATGTTAGGGGTTGACCCGTATTGGCAACAAATTGTCAAAGGTGGCATCATTGTTGTTGCAGTCTTAGTTGATACATTAAAACGCCGTAAAAAAGGCGCCTAGTTACTCCTAGTAAATAATATAAAAATTAACCGCACTTTGATCTGCGCCTAAAATTGCGGTTAATTTTTGCGTTAAATTTAATGCAGGGGCTTATGCGGGAGTGATGTTGAAAATCGCTTGTATTGCCTTGGCGAAGGCGAGGGGATTTTCTAAATGGGCGTTGTGTCCGGCTTGCGGGATAAGGCGTAAATTGAGGCGGTCTTGTTCGGCAATGGTGCGGAATTTTTGATCTTTTTCGCCGCAAAGATAATAAATCGGCAGGCGAGTTATGCGTACTTTGGATCTAAAGTCAGGTTGTTTGGCAAGAGAGGTGGCACGCAGCATTTGGGCGATTGCTGTGCCTTGATTAGCGGCGCGTTTTTCGATGAGCGCCATGCGTTCGCTGTCGGTTAAATGAGCGAAGACGGGCTGTTGATACCAATCGTTGAGGACTTCTTGGATGGGTTCTTGTGCAAATCGTTGCGCCCATAGCTCATCATTTTGCCAACGTGTCAGGCGGTCGGCTTCGCGACTTAATCCAAGATTAGCGCCTTCCAAAATAATGCCTTGTAGGTTTCCTTTAGCTTGTTGAAACTGGAAGCTGTAATATAATGCCAAACGCCCGCCGAGTGAATAACCGACTAAAAAATAAGGTGAATTGCCGATATGTTGTTGGATTTGTGTGGCAAGATACCGGCAAGTTTGTTCAAAGTTTTCCACGTGATATTGTTGAGATTGTGCGTGTAGTGGGAGATCTAAACTGATGCAGTGAAAGTGCGGTAGTTTTTCGATGACTTTTTGCCAGTCTTGATTTGAACCTAACAGTCCGTGTAGAAAAATGAGTGTGTGCATAATGAGGAATGATTGGTTGAAGATGAGGTTATTATAGCGTGATTTTAGCAAAAATTAAGGGTTCTCGTAGGAACCCTTGTTTGAATGGTTTAGTTTTTCGGTTTTTCCACAGTTTAATTAATCTTCTGTAGCGTTCGGAGATTTCTTTAATTAAGCCTTTATCATCCAATTTACCTGCAAGCCAATCGGCAGACGGTTGACTGAAAATGGTGCGACCGACGGCAAAACCTTTGACTAACGGTGCGTTGGCGGAGGCTTTGAATACTGCTTCAAAGACACTTTCCGGTGCGTCTAAGCCAAGGATCAGAACTCCTCGACAGTGGGGGTCGTTTTGTTCGATTACTTTGCTTAATGCTGCCCAAGTTTCAGTAGATACGCCCGGTAATTTCCACCAGTCAGGTTTGATACCAAGGTGATAGAAATGGGTAACCATATCAACATAATAGCTTTCTTTTTGTTCCATATCGGCTGGAAGAATAATTTCGAGCAATAGCTCGTGACCGGTGCGGCAGCAGGCTTGATACACTTGTTGTAAGGTCGCATCTTGATCTGCTTTCATTTCTGCTTTATCTGCCGGATGATAGAATACGAGGCATTTGACAACATGTTCTGTTGGCCAGTTAATGAGTTGACTGCCTAAATCACCGTGTTCTAAACGCAATGGACGTGAGGATGGTAATTCGATCGGACGCCCAATCCACCATTTTTTACCGGTGATTTCATTAAGTGCCGCTTGACCGAAAGTGGTATCTGCTAAAATACCGGCATGACCGTTATAAATGCCTTCTTCTTTGGCAGTTTGTACCGCCGCTTGCAATAAGAGTGTTTTTAATTTCGGTATGCGTTTGGGATCCGCACCACTTTTTTCCGCCATATCGACCAGTTGTTTGCGGTGATCAAAGGCAAAAATGCAGAGATCATCCCATTGTGTTTTACGTGTGGTAACTCGGTGCAGATGGTTTAATTGAGCATCCAAATCCGGACGAGGTACGGATTCCGCGCGGGAGAGGTAATCGTCCAATTCCGCTTTGGTCGGCATTGCCGGAGCACAACCATGACGAGAAACCACCAATGCGCCACAGGCATTGGCATAGCGACAGCATTGTTCCCAGCTTTCGCCATTAATATAACCGCGTAATAACCCGGACATAAAGGCATCTCCCGCACCTAACACATTCAGCACCTCAACTCGTACGCCATAGACATTAATACCTCCATCAAGATCATCCGGAATGGAGCTTTCAAAGACGGAGCAACCTAGTGCGCCGCGTTTGCAAACTAATGTGGCTTGGCTGACTTTGCGCACATTTTTCAACGCAGTTAGTGTATCTGTAGAACCTCCGGCAATGTGAAATTCTTCTTCGGTACCGACCAGTACATCAAAATGATGTAATACTTCTTGTAACGATTTAGTTACTGCTTCAGAATCAATGAAACGAGTTTCACCATCCCCGAGGGAAGTTAAGCCCCAAAGTACTGGACGATAGTCAATATCCAACAGGCGTTTGGTTCCATTACGACCGGCATATTCAAGAGCGGTTAAGACCGCATGGCGAGTTTTAGGGTGGGAAAGATGGGTTCCCGTGATAGCTAAAGCTTTGGCAGAGGCAATATAGGCTTCATCAAAATCTTCTGCACTAATTGCCATATCGGCACAATTATCACGATAAAAAATGAGTGGAAAAGTATCTTGATCCTTAATACCTAAAATGACGAGAGCAGTAAGGCGTTCTTTGTCCGTGATTAAATGACCGGTATCAACACCGACACGTTGTAATTCTTCGCGTAAGAATCGCCCCATATGCTCATCTCCGACGCGTGCCAACATGGATGATTTAACGCCTTGAACTGCTGTTCCATAAGCGACATTGCCGGAAGAACCGCCTAAATATTTGGCAAATGAGCTGACATCTTCTAAGCGTGAACCGATTTGTTGCGCATATAAATCAACCGCGACACGTCCAAGACAGATAAGATCTAATGTTTTTTCTGTTTTCATTGTGCTTTTCCTTAGTGATGAATTAATCACAAATCCTAACTTATTATTTGATGGTTAAATTGAAACATATATTTCAAAAAACTCAAGAGGTAAAATTATTATTTGAGATATTGATCTCAAAAAATTTTGCTTTTAGGCTAGTTTTTATGATGGTTTATATGTGTTTTGAGATGATTTTATACAAAATGAAAAATAAAAAGTGCAGTCTGGATTTTAGAATATTTTAAAATAAATTTTTCAAAAAAATACGGTCACATGAAGCAACCGTATTAGGAAGAGATGAAAATAATAAGAAGGTATTATTTTTGCTCGGATTTCAGAAATTTAACCGCAGTATCAGGGAAATCAGTAAAAATACCTGTTGCACCGGCATTATTTAATAATGCATCATACATTTGGTTGACGTTACTAAAGAAATTCGGCAAGGCATCTTTGCGAACGGTATAAGGGTGAACTTCGACCGGATATTTCGCTAATTCTTTGACTAACGGTGTGTAAACAATATGGTTTGGTGTTGAAGCTTTATCATCAATCAACATATACCAGCCCGGTCCTACGCCATCAGCATATTTTGCTACTTCCGCCATTGCGCCATCTTTAAACATCCAATCGTAATCGTAGTTTACCCATTTACCATTGGCATCTTTTTCTTGTGTTTCCCCCCAATCGCTGTAGGCAATAAGCTGTACCAATTTGATATCCATGCCGAGTTTTGGTAACAGTTCAGTTTTGATCCGTTTTAATTCATTGAAATCAAAGGTTTGTAGATAAACAGGAGCATTTTTTTGCGTGTAACCGTATTTTTGTAAGACTTTTAAGGTGGCAAAGGCGATATCTTTTCCTTCTTGGTGATGTAGCCAAGGAGCTTTAATTTCCGGATAAATACCGATTTTTTTACCGGTTGATTTTTCTAAACCTTGGATAAATTCAATTTCTTCTTCAAATGTATGGATGCGGAAATGGGATTTCCACATTGGGAATCGGTTTGGATAAACCTGAACTTGTTTTCCGTTTTCCACTTTGAAATTCTCGGTCATTTCTAAACTTTGAATTTCTTTTAAGGTAAAGTCCACGACGTAATAACGCCCATCTTTACGATGGCGGTTAGGGAATTTTTTCGCTACGTCGGTTAAGCCATCTAAGAAATGATCATGAATTACCACTAATTGATTATCTTTGGTCATTGCTAAATCTTGTTCTAAATAATCTGCTTTTTGACCAAAGGCAAGCGCTTTACTTTCTAAAGTATGTTCAGGTAAGTAACCGCTTGCACCACGATGGGCAATGACTATCTTTTCTTTGTTATTCATTTGTTGTAGCTGAGCTTGGTTACTGCAAGCGGTTAATGTTGCTAATGCAGCTAGGGTTAACGCTGTTTTTATTTTCATAAAAAATCTCCTATTTTGACAGGTATAGTGCGGTTAAAAAAGTATTTATTTTTACGATATATTATTGCATATCATTTCATTTTAGTAAGATGAATCCACAACAACTTCTTCGCCATAGCCACCATTCAATGGTAATGGGCGGTTGGTACTGACAGCTGAACGAATTACGCGAATACCACGAATACCTGCTTCACGAGCAGCAAGAATATCATCGTTGCTATCTCCATAATGAATTGCCACTTTGTGATCTACTATATATTTCGTTTTATCATATTTATAAGGTTCAACGGGAGTATCTTTCGTATAGTTAACAGGTTGCATATTTTTAATTTGGAAAGCTTGTTCTAAAATACGTCCTAATTGATCGATTTGATCCGCTTTATGATTTTCATGTGGGGTACGTCCTGTAATGAAGATAATTTGGTCTCCACGCGCTTGGTGCATATCAATAATCCGTTTTGCAGATTCTTTTGGAATAGAATATTTATCGCAGCCATCAGCTACAAAATTCCAATAAGCTTGATTATGCAAATAATCAAAACTATTAGGTGAAAATGTTTTTTTCCATAATAAAAACATTGAGAAGAAACTAAAGTGGTATCATCAACATCAAAACTTACCGTCATTGGCGGTTTGCCTTTTAATTGTTCTGCAATATCTTCTACTGAAACCCATTTCACTTCTTTCTTATAGTTATCATCAATTGCCGTAACGCCTTGATGAGAGTAAGGTATTTTAGGTCCCTTTGCATTAGCTGAACACGCCGCCGCGATAATAGTTAAACCGATTAAACTTAATTTAAATAAATACGTCATATTCACCTTTTCTTCTTATCGGTTAATTAATATTAAATGTTAATAAAATGCTATCTGTTTCGAGGTGTAGTTTGTTAAAAAAGGAAGAGTATAAACACCCTTCCTTTATAATCATCAATCATTATTTACCATAGTGGTCGTTTAATTTCGCTTTGTGCTTACTTTCTTCAATCATGGTAATGAACATTAACAAGATCGCTAACACACCGCCGGTGATCATGACATAGAAACCACCGTCCCAGCCATAGTACTCGGCTGCCCAACCGACTACCGCAGAAGCGGAAACTGTACCACCTAAGTAACCGAATAAACCGGTGAAACCTGCTGAAGTACCCGCGGCTTTTTTCGGGGCAAGTTCAAGTGCGTGTAAACCAATTAACATTACCGGACCATAGATTAAGAAACCGATTGTGGTCATTAAGATAAAGTCAGTTAATTGATATGGGTTTTGATACCACGCTTTATCCGCATAAAGGGCTAATTCCGCTTCAGGGGTTGCCGGATTTAACCATAAAGCGATAACCGCCGCAGTTGTTAAAATCATGAAGATGAAACCGGTTAAACCACGTTTACCTTTGAATAATTTATCTGATACCCAACCACAGATTAAAGTACCCGGTACTGCGGCTAATTCATAGATGGTATATGCCCAAGCGGTACCTTTAATGTTGAAGTGTTTTACTTCACCAAGGTAAACCGGAGACCATTTTAAGACGCCATAACGAATTAAATAGACGAATACATTAGCGATTGCAATGTACCATAATAAACGGTTTTTTAACACGTAAGTAACGAAGATTTCTTTCGTAGTTAAATCGTGTTCGTAAGTTTTTTCGTTGTAATCATCCGGATAGTCATTTTTATATTTTTCGATGGATGGTAAACCGCAAGATTGTGGAGTATCTTTCATCACAAAATATACAGGGATTGCACAAACCATTGCGGCAATACCCGGATAGTAGAGAGCTTGTTGCCATACGTCTTTAGCAGTTGCTTCAACTCCGTGTGTACTGAAATATAATGCGCTGGCTAATAAGACCATTAAGCCAGGCATCATGCCGCCGATGTTATGTGCACAGTTCCAAATGGATACGATAGTACCGCGTTCGGATTTTGACCACCAGTGCACCATAGTACGACCGCAAGGAGGCCAACCCATTCCTTGGAACCAACCATTTAGGAAGATCATAACAAACATGACTGCGATACCGGAAGTTGCCCAAGGCATTAACCCCATCATGGTCATACATAAACCGGATAATAATAAACCGAACGGTAAGAAGACTTTTGGATTTGATCGGTCAGAAATACTTGCCATCACAAATTTTGATAATCCGTAGGCAAGACCGGCACCGGTACCGATAATTCCTAATTCAGCTTTGTTATAAAGACCCGCTTCAATTAACCCTTTTTGCGCTAAGTCGAAGTTAGCACGTACGAAATAATAGGCGGCATAACCAAAAAAGATCCCCATAAACACTTGCCAACGTAAGCGTTTATAGGTTGGATCGATTTTGTCTTGAGGTAGCTCCGCAATGTGGGGAGCGGGTTTAAATGGACCAAACATAAGAAATCTCCAACTGTTATTAATTATATTACTTTAGAAAAATGTTCATTTATGAATATTTTTTTGTGATGATAACTAAAAAAAGAAAAAATAAAAGAAGATAATTTTTATATTGTGATGGCTCTCACAAAAAATTATTCGTATTTTATAAAATTTGAGCGATATTAGATTGAGTTTACAGATGTAAGGTGTTTTTTATTTTCGTTTTTTTCTAAAAGGAACATTAGTATACGATTATCTTGCGATAATCGTATACTAAAAGAGCGAAATTAATCAGAGAGATCATTTTCCCATGCTAATGCACGTTTAACCGCTTTTTTCCAGCCTTTATAGCGACGTTCGCGTTTTTCGTTGTCATTATCCGGCGTGAATGTGCGTTCTACACGTGCTTTGTCTTGAAGTTCGCTTAAATCTTTCCAGAAACCAACAGCAAGACCGGCAAGATATGCTGCACCTAATGCAGTGACCTCTTTCACTACTGGACGTTCAACATTAACATCTAAAATATCAGATTGGAACTGCATTAAGAAGTTATTCGCGGTGGCTCCGCCGTCAACGCGTAAGTATTGAAGTTTGCTGCCGGAATCCGCTTGCATGGCTTCTAATACATCACGTGTTTGGTAAGCAATTGATTCGAGCGTTGCACGAACAATATGGTTGCGATTTGCGCCGCGAGATAATCCTAAGATTGCACCGCGTGCATACGGATCCCAATATGGCGCACCTAAACCGGTGAATGCAGGAACGACATAAACACCATTGGAGTTTGGTACTTTAGTTGCAAAGTATTCACTGTCGTGGCTGTCATGAACGATTTTGAGCTCATCACGTAACCATTGAATGGAGGCGCCGGCGATAAATACAGAGCCTTCCAGCGCGTAAGCAGGTTCGCCTTTAGCATTACATGCGATAGTCGTTAATAAGCCATTTTGGGATGTAATTGCGTTGTCACCTGTGTGTAACAACATAAAGCAACCTGTACCATAGGTATTTTTTGCTTGACCTGCGTTAACGCATAAATGACCGAATAACGCCGCTTGTTGGTCTCCTGCAATGCCTGCCACAGGGATACGAACCCCACCTTTACCACCAATGTTGGTTTGACCATAGACTTCAGAAGAGTTTCTGACTTCCGGCAACATTGAACGTGGAATATTTAATAATTCCAACATGTTGTCATCCCATTGTTTGGTGTGGATGTTGAATAACATGGTACGTGAAGCATTGGTGTAATCCGTTACGTGAACACGACCTTGAGTTAATTTCCAAACTAACCAAGTATCAACGGTACCAAATAACAACTCGCCGCGCTCTGCTTTTTCGCGCGCGCCTTCAACGTTATCTAAAATCCATTTTACTTTTGTACCGGAGAAATAAGGGTCAACCACTAAACCTGTAGTATTGCGAATATAGTCTTCATGACCGTCCGTTTTGAGTTTATCCGTAATATTAGATGTACGACGACATTGCCATACAATAGCGTTATAAACCGGCGTGCCGGTTGCTTTTTCCCAAACAATCGTTGTTTCGCGTTGGTTTGTGATACCGATTGCAGCAATTTCATCCGAAGTAATCCCTGCTTTTGCTACCACTTCGTTTAAAGTTGAGCTTTGAGTTGCCCAAATTTCCATTGGGTTATGTTCAACCCAACCGGCTTGCGGATAAATTTGCGTGAATTCGCGCTGTGCGATTTCGACGACATTCGCGTTGTGATCTAATAAAACCGCTCTTGAACTGGTTGTGCCTTGATCTAGCGCAATGATGTATTTTTTTCTGACATAATAAATTTCCTGTGATCTGAAATCCAATATAAATTAAAAATCGGTATATGCACTTTACAGATTTAAATATAGATTTTTTGATCTAAAACGAACAAATTACGCGAAAAATCTAATATAAAATATGTTGTTTGGGAATAAGAATATTTCAAATATTTGAGCCTGCTCACATAAAATAGCTGTTGTACTCTTTTTGTAACCGCTTTATTGTTCATTAAAAACACAATAGGGAGAGTAAAAGTGTGATTAAGTTAACACATTTACAAAAAAGCATAGAAAGTGCATTGAATTATTAATACAAAGTTAGATAATCACCTAGCACTTAAAGATATTCAAAAGAACATTATTTTGATTGAAAACGAAGAAAATACGGAATGCTTTATTATTTGGCAATAATAAAAGCATAACTTTCATAATTCGTTAAGGAGATTCTTTATATGAATGCTTATCTTGCAGAGTTTTTAGGTACCGTGTTACTTGTTTTAATGGGGAATGGAGTGGTCGCCAATGTGTGTTTAAATAAAACCAAAGGAAATGCCGGTGGTTGGATAGTGATTACCACAGCATGGGCTTTTGCGGTTTATGTTGCAGTTGTTGCGGTCGGACCTTATAGTGGTGCGCATTTAAATCCGGCAGTTACCCTTGGACTGGCTATGCACGGAACATTTGATTGGGGGATGGTGCCGGGGTATATTTTGGCACAAATTGTCGGAGGTATTTTAGGTGGGCTGGTTGTATATTTATTCTATTGCGACCATTTCGCTGTAACAGAAGATGAGGGGGTTAAAAGAGCTTGTTTTTGCACAGAACCGGCGATTCGTAAATTTTCCAGCAATCTGGTCAGTGAGATCATCGGTACTATTGTATTAGTTTCAGTCATTTTCTATATTTCCGCGGGATCAATTGTTTTGCCGGGGACGAATGCAGAGACCCCAATTGGTTTAGGTTCAATTGGAGCATTGCCGGTAGCTATTTTGGTGTGGGCGATTGGTTTGAGTCTCGGAGGAACAACCGGTTATGCGATTAACCCTGCTCGTGATTTGGGACCGCGTATTGCATTAGCGATTTTAGGTAAAAAACTCAAAACCTCGGCTGACTGGGGATATGCTTGGGTGCCGGTTATCGGTCCAATTATCGGCGGAATCTTAGCGGCATTAGGTTATAGTTTGGTGATGGTATAATACCGATTGGTATTTATTTGAGTGTAAAAAGATAAAGCAGAGGAGCATTTACTCTGTTTTATCTTTATGTAAATTTTTTAATAATCCGTTACGTTTGAGTTCCTTAGTAATTCGAATAGCAGTCTC
Source organism: Actinobacillus seminis (assembly GCF_002263215.1). Classification (GTDB taxonomy): domain Bacteria; phylum Pseudomonadota; class Gammaproteobacteria; order Enterobacterales; family Pasteurellaceae; genus Actinobacillus_B; species Actinobacillus_B seminis. Next base: position 36,859 of record NZ_NLFK01000010.1, on the reverse strand, counting down.
TGTTTCACATCCGGCATATTCGGCAATTTCACGATGAGTCCAGTTATAATAGGGAAAGTTATCTGTCAGAAAATAAATGCTATCAATTACTCGATCTAAAGTGCGTAAATAAGAAATTTTAGTTAAGCGTTGCTCTGCTTCACGCAATTCATTCGCAAGTGCTTGAATTAAAAATTTATTCATCTTAGGATTCTCAATAAAAAATGTATTAAGGTTTGTCGGTTTAATCCTAATAAGCACTGCGTTAACAAGTACTTTAGCATTACAATGATAGATATTTCTATCAAATAACGTTCGATAGCCAAAATATTCTCCTTTCTGGTAAAGGCGTACCAAACTTTCTTTTCCGTTGTCCAGGGAATGGTATAACCCTATAAGTCCGTTAATTATGTAATAAAACTCCTTAGCTTCCTCTCCTTGAGTATAAATAGTGGCTCCTTTGGAGAAAGAATTTAAGTAGGTAAGTTGACAGTGTTTTAAATCGGTAGGGTAAATTATTGACATAAAATGTCCTCATTACATTATATTGGAAATGCATAAAATGCAATTAGTCTGTTTACTTATAGAAATGCTCTGCTACAGCTTAGACTTGTCAGGCGATATTATCATTTTTTTTTTTTTTTTTACCCCCTGTGTGCCTTGCCTCCCACGACTAAGATATGATAGTGATCATAATAAAATTTATTTTATACTCGGCACAATATGCATAAATTATGCAAAACGTATTTCAAATATAAAATAAGAGCGGTGTTTTTTTACGCAAAATTATAATTAGTTAAATGCCAAGTTTAGCCAAGGGGAAAATAGAAATGACAATCATGACAATGATCATACTTGCATTTTGTGGAATATTAACCAATACGATGTCAGCGTTATTCGGTATCGGTGGAGGGGTGTTGATGGTGCCAATTTTGCATACGTTATTCCCTGAATTTTCGATGCAAATGGTCGCGGCGACATCATTAACGACGGTGATGGGAACTGCGATGATTAATTTGATTTATTTTTATCGCCAACATATTGCGATTCGAGCTAAATTACTCATTTGGTGTTCCATTGGCATGTTAATTGGCGTGCAATTGGGATTTGAAGGCAGTTTTTTAGTACCTAATGAATTTATTGTTTGGGTTTTTGTTATTACGCTAATCGTGCTGTCGTTGGTGGTATTAATAAGTAAACCGAAAGTGCAAGCGATGACAGTGGCGAGCAACGAGGAATATATTAAAGGCGTGTTTCTCTGCGCCTTTGGTGGCTCGGTTGCAGGAATGACAGGAATTGGCGGCGGTTCCATTATGTCTCCCTTGCTTGCCTTATTGCCGAGTATCAAAATATATCAAATCGCGGTTTACAGTAATGTGATGATGATTTTTGGTGGTATTGGGAGTTTGTATAGTTATTTAAATAAAACACCACCCGTGTATTTGGAAAATTCTTGGCAAATTGGTTATGTGAATTTTTCCGTAGTGCTAATTGTGATTGCTTTTTCTTTTGTGACAAGTTTCTTCTCAATGAAAATACGAGGAGTATGTCAGCCCAAAGTCATGCGACATTGGCTTGTAGGGATTTTATTGGGTCTCTCGGGTTATATGCTGGTGTTACAATATGTGATGTAGCGTTTAAGCAAGCTGACTGCGATTTTTATTAAGCGCCATTTATAAAAAAACGGGAATTGCTCCCGTTTTTTCTTTGTCAGAGGCGCTGATTTTTTTAGCTTATCTTGTACTTTGATGTTCTTAAAGGAATTACAAAGTGATCTGCTTCACATAAATAAAATATAAATGCACTCGTTTATTTTCTAAAACGAACATTTAAGGTATGATTAGCCTCATCAAATGAGGCACTTTTGTAGGGTGCGGGGAGAAGAGATTATGCCTATTCCATCTAGAATTTATCAATCAAATGATGATTTTTCACCGATCACGACGGATGTGATTATTATCGGCGGCGGCGCGACAGGAGCGGGGATTGCGCGTGATTGCGCAATGCGTGGATTGCAATGCGTTTTATTGGAGCGTCGAGATATTGCAACCGGTGCGACCGGGCGAAATCACGGGTTATTACACAGCGGTGCACGCTATGCGGTAAACGACCAAGAATCGGCAGCCGAATGTATTCAAGAAAATATGATCTTAAAGCAAATTGCGCGTCATTGTATTGACGATACCAAAGGGCTTTTTATCACGTTGCCGGAAGATGATTTAAACTATCAAAAAATCTTTCTTGATGCTTGTAGCGCCTCGGGGATTGAAGCAGTCGCGATTGATCCTGAACTTGCCGGACGCATGGAACCTTCGGTAAATCCGGATTTAGTAGGGGCTGTTGTGGTGCCGGACGGTTCCATTGACCCGTTTCGTTTAACTGCTGCCAATATGCTGGATGCAACGGAGCATGGTGCCAAAATCTTTACTTATTGCGAAGTGATCTCATTACTTCGTGAAGGCGGACGAGTGATCGGCACCAAAGTATATGATCACAAAAATAAAAGAGAACGCCGGTTTTTTGCACCCATTGTAGTTAATGCCGGCGGTATTTGGGGACAAGGTATTGCTGAATATGCGGATTTGAAAATTCGGATGTTCCCGGCAAAAGGTGCCTTATTGATCATGGGACACCGTATCAACAACATGGTGATCAACCGTTGTCGTAAGCCGGCGGATGCGGATATTTTGGTTCCTGGCGATACAATTTGTGTTATTGGAACCACCTCAAGTCGTATTCCTTACGATCAAATTGATAACATGATTGTCACTCCGGAAGAAGTGGATATTTTATTCCGTGAGGGCGAAAAATTAGCCCCAAGTTTGCGTCATACCCGTGTGTTACGCGCCTATGCCGGCGTACGTCCTTTGGTGGCGACGGATGATGATCCGTCCGGACGTAATGTAAGTCGCGGTATTGTATTATTAGATCATGCGGAACGTGACGGATTAGACGGTTTCATCACCATTACCGGCGGTAAATTAATGACATACCGTTTGATGGCTGAATGGGCAACGGATTTAGTGTGTAAAAAACTGAATAAATCAGCTGAATGTAAAACCGCCACCACTGCGCTTCCGGGTTCTAATCAAGAGGATGAAGAAACGAAAAAACAAATTGTGTCTTTACCGGCGCCCATTCGTATTTCTGCACTCTATCGCCACGGTCAACGCGTAACCCGTTTATTGAAAAAAGAGCGGTTGGATTATTCGTTAATTTGCGAATGTGAAGTGGTTACCGCCGGCGAAGTACGCTATGCGGTGGATGAATTAAACGTGAATAATTTGGTTGATTTACGTCGTCGTACCCGTGTCGGTATGGGAACTTGCCAAGCAGAACTCTGTGCTTGTCGTGCCGCGGGGTTAATGGCGCGTTTCCAAGTGGCAACACCGCGCCGGTCTACTGTACAGCTTGCTTCATTTATGGAGGAACGTTGGCGTGGCATTGAGCCGATTGCGTGGGGAGATGCGATTCGTGAAGCTGAATTTACCAGCTGGATTTATTTCAGCTTACTGGGCTTAAATGATGTTCAACCGCTTGCAGAACAAGCGCAACAGGGGACAGATAGCAATGAAATTTGACGTGGTAATTATTGGCGGCGGACTTGCCGGTTTAACGTGTGGGATTGAACTGCAACAACAGGGTAAACGTTGTGTCATCATCAATAACGGGCAAGCAGCGATTGATTTTGCTTCCGGTTCAATGGACTTATTAAGTCGACTGCCAAGCGGCGAAAATGTGGTAGAGTTTGCGCAATCTTATTCCGATTTAGCCACCCAATTGCCGCAGCATCCTTATTGTTTGCTCGGAGAAGAACAAGTATTGGCAAAAGCGAAACAGTTTGAACAATTATCCCAATCCCTTGGATTAGGGCTGGAAGGGGATGTGCAACAAAATCATTGGCGCGTCACCCCGCTTGGCGGTTTACGTGCATCTTGGTTATCGCCGAACAGCGTTCCAATGCTGGCATTGACGGAACAACAATTTTCGCATTCGCACATTGCAATTTTAGGCATTGAAGGATACCACGATTTTCAACCGCACTTATTAGCGGAAAATTTGGTACAAAATCCGCAGTTTGCCCATTGTAACGTAACCACAGGTTATTTAAGTATTTCGGAATTGGATCAATTGCGTAAAGAAGGGCGTGAATTCCGTAGTGTGAATATTTCGCAAGTGCTTGAACATAAATTGACATTCAGAGACTTGGTTCAAGAAATTAAACAAGCGGCGGCGGATGCAAGTGCGGTCTTTTTACCGGCGTGTTTTGGAATGGAAAATCAAGAATTTTTCAATAACTTAAAACAGGAAACGGGATTGAATTTATACGAATTGCCGACCTTGCCCCCCTCTTTATTAGGCATTCGTCAACATAAACAATTACGCCATCAATTTGAAGCCTTGGGTGGCTTGATGTTAAATGGTGACAAGGCGACCCGCGCGGAAATGGCAGATGGAAAAGTGCAAAAAATTTATACTCGTTTGCATCCGGAAGATGCCATTGTTGGTGAGCATTTTGTTCTTGCTTCCGGTAGTTTTTTCAGCAATGGGCTAGTGGCAAGTTTTGAACGTGTTCTTGAACCGGTGTTTGAGGCGGATATTATTCGTGATGGGAATTTCCAAGCCGATCAACGTTTTTCTTGGACGCATTCGCGCTTTTCTGCGCCGCAACCTTATCACAGCGCCGGTGTAGTAATCAATGGCGATTGTCAGGTGCAAAAGAGCGGTCAATTTATTGAAAATTTATATGCTATCGGTAATGTTGTCGGCGGCTATGACGGGATTAACCTTGGTTGTGGTTCCGGCGTAGCGATTGTTACTGCACTGACGGTGGCAGAACGTATCATCGGGGCAAAAAATGGGAGAGTCGCATAATATGAATATTCAAGAACTCATTGAGAGCGCAAAACAAAATTTGCATCCGGCAGTGATCCATCAAGGCATGGACAGCAGTTTTGAAAGCTGTATCAAATGTACCGCTTGTACCGCGGTTTGTCCGGTGTCTAAACAAAATCCGTTCTATCCGGGACCAAAACAATCGGGACCGGATGGTGAGCGTTTGCGATTGAAAAGCGCAGATCTATATGATGAAGCGTTAAAATATTGTACCAACTGTAAACGTTGCGAAGTGGCTTGCCCGTCTGATGTGAAAATCGGGGATTTGATTATTCGAGCCAGAAATAAATATTTGGATCGACAAAATAAATCCTTGGTGCATAAATTACGTGATGCCATTTTAAGTAACACTGATATTATGGGAACCATGAATACCCCATTTGCGCCGATTGTGAATAAAATCACGGGCTTAAATGCGACGCGCTTTTTGTTGGAAAAAACCTTAAATGTCAGCCGGCATCGCGCGTTGCCAAAATATTCTTTCGGTTCTTTCCGCCAATGGTACAGCAAACATGAAGCCGAACGCCAAGCCTATTTTCGTGAAAAAGTGGCGTATTATCACGGTTGTTATGTGAATTATAACAATCCGCAATTGGGTAAGGATTTGATCACTTTGTTCAATGCCATGGATATTGGTGTGGTGTTATTGGAAAAAGAAAAATGCTGCGGTTTGCCGCTGATGGTGAACGGTTTTCCAAATCGCGCTAAAAAACAAGCTCGCTTTAATTTGGATCAATTGGCAAAAGTGATTGATAAGCGGGAAATTGATGTGGTTGGCACCTCATCCAGTTGTACCATGAATTTACGCGACGAATATCATCATATTTTGGGCATGGATAATGCCAAAGTTCGTCCGCATATTCATATTGTAACGCGTTATTTGTATCAATTATTTAATCAAGGTAAGGCACCGCGGTTTAAAAATATGCCGCTGCGAGTGGCTTATCATACTGCGTGTCATGTCGATAAAGCCGGGTGGGCGCCTTATACGCTGGATATTTTGAAATATATTCCGGGTTTAGAAATTGTCATGTTACCATCACAATGTTGCGGTATTGCGGGAACTTACGGGTTTAAATCGGAAAATTATGAGGTGGCGCAAGCGATTGGTAATACCTTATTTGAAAATATTGAACGTGGCAGATTTGATTTTGTGATTTCAGAATGTGAAACCTGCAAATGGCAAATTGATATGTCAACCAATACAACCTGTTTGCACCCAATTACCTTGTTAACCAAAGCGTTAGCCTAATTGGGCGGAATAAAATGGACGCACATTGGCGTCCATTTTTATCTTTTCATTTAGCAGCAAATATTTAATTGCACATTGCTACCGTTGAGCAAATTCACAATCGGTGCCGGCGGTGCGGTATCAGTAAACAAATATTCCACTTCCGCTAATGTTCCTAAACGCACCATGGCGCGCCGACTGAATTTCGAATGATCCGTGACTAAAATCGTATTGCGCGAACTTTCAATAATCGCACGTTTGACTTGTACTTCGTGGTAATCATAATCCAGCAATGAACCATCCGTATCAATACTGCTGATCCCTAAAATACCAAAATCCAAGCGAAATTGAGAAATAAAGGCAATTGTCGCCTCACCGATAATACCGCCATCTTGACGCAAGGAACCGCCTGCCATGGTAATATCAAAGGTTTGATTTTTCATTAAAATATGCGCCGCATTTAAGTTGTTGGTCACAATCCGCAAATTTTGGTGTTGCAATAAGGCATTGGCAACCGCTTCCGGCGTAGTACCAATATCAATAAAAAGTGAAGAACCGTTAGGAATAATTTTAGCTACTTCATTGGCGATAATTTGCTTTTCCTGAGAAAAAAACTGTTTACGTTCAATATAATCGCTGTTTTCAGAAGTAGATACTGAGGCAGCACCGCCATGATGACGGTTAATCCGATTGGTTTCTGCTAACTCTTTCAAATCGCGCCGAATAGTTTGCGGGGTGACACCAAGCAAATTAACCAGTTCTTCTGTGCTGAGATAACCTTTTTGTTTCACAAGCTCAATAATTTTTTTATGACGTAGAGATTGCTTCATGTCCGATCCTTAACATTAACTGCGTTATTTGTTGTAATCTTCATCATTGATTGGCACTACTTTAGCTCATTTTTAAGTTTAAATCATCTTTTCCGCACTAATTTTGTAGCGAATATGCCAAATAAACTGCCTAAAATCAGCCCGCTGATGTGGGCAGTATTGCCCATTTCGATACCAATCAGCGGCGCGATAAAGCCCAAGGCGATACCGACGACCAACATGGTGAAAAAGTTTTGCGGTAAATCAAAGGAAATATCGCTCCATTTATCCGCTACAAAGGCAAAGCCAAGAACCGCATAGACCACGCCGGACAGACCGAAAAAGGCAGGTCCTGAGGCGAGATTTTGAGCAAAGCCCGTTAAAAGTGCGGTACAAAAATAAAGTAAAATCAAGGTGATAGATCCAAAGGCTTTTTCAATTGCGCCGCCAAATAACCACCACCATGCCAAATTAAAGACAATATGCCAAAGGGAAAGATGAACTAAAGAATGGGAAAAATAACGCCATAATTCCCCTTGCTGTTGCGCATCTTCGGGATAATGTGCAATGGAAAAAATGATATTTTCAAAACCGATTAACCGGAAGATATAAATCAGACAGCAAAGTGCGGTCAAAAATAGCGTAAATTTTTGTTGTTTTAATAATGCCAATCCATGGAATTGCCATGATGATGGCGTTAATTTTGGAGCGTGTATTCGGATATCGCCGGTTTGCCAGCTTGCCTGTTGATATTGGGGATCGAAAGGTTTTTTTAAAAAGGCGTCTTTTTCTTGCACGATCTCGGCAAAATATTGACAATTTTCTTCAAGATAAACCCCTGTCATTGGAAGTCCGTTTTTTTCAATCGGACGTAACTCCAGCTCAACTTGGTATTTTGCGCGAATATAGTCACGAAAATAGACACAAAAAATTGGAATTTCACTACCAAATAAATGCTGCATTTGTTATATTTCCCAAGATAAAAATTTTGATTATTTTAACGCGATGAGGACAAAATGAAAAAACAAAAAATGCCAATAGGATTTACCCGATTTAATTGGGCGTTAGCTATTTTTTGTCTGCCGGTTTTATTATGGCCATTGGCGCTTTTAATTTCACCTAATTTAAATAAAAATCCCCATTTATCTGAGTTTCAAATCACATGGATGTCGGTATTTTTGTGGAGTTATCCTTTATGGTTAGGTATTGTTGCAAGAATTTGTTATCGTATTCATGAAAAAAATACCATGGCAGTAAAAAGCATCTTGGCAATAAGCGCGGTCTTTTTTTATGCAATTTTAGCGTATGTGGCGACGGTTGGATTTAATTAGTTTCCGGTTCGGATAAATACGCCACTTCAATTGGTAATTCGGCACGCATCCAGCCATCAAACCCGCCGATAAGACTATACACATTCTTGTACCCTTGTTCGACTAAAAAGGCGGCAATATTGCGACTACTAATGCCATGATAGCAGCTGACGATAATCGGATGATTAAAATCATAGCGTTGTTGAAATTCACCATAGTTTTGATTGGTTAGGTGAAAGGCATTTTGCGGATGGCTGTAAGTAAAACGAGGTAGATCGCGAATATCCACTAAGACCGCTTGCTGTTCGTTCATCATTTCCCACGCCTGTTGCGGCGTGATTTCGCTAAACTGTTTCATTGTTAAAAATAAGTTAATTGAAAGCGCTACTGTACCATTATTTGTCGGGCGGGTAAACTTCATGATGATTTGAGCCGGCGCATAAAATGACGTCATTGTACAAAAATGACTATTCAAATGAGGCATTTTCGCTCATAATCAATAAATCGAAAAAATGTTTCATTTAAAGGATGAATTTATGCAAGAAAATTCACAATTGGTTCGGTTACAAAATGAAATTCGCGCTCGTTATGACAGTTTAAGTAAACGTTTAAAACAAGTGGCTCAATATGTGTTAGACAATCATAATAGCGTTGTTTTTGATACGGTAGCGACTATTTCCGAGCGTGCCGGCGTACCGCCTTCCACGTTAATCCGTTTTGCGAATGCTTTCGGTTTTAGCGGTTTTAATGAAATGAAACAAATTTTCCGTCAAAATTTGATGGAAGAAACTGCCAGTTATACCGAACGTTTACATCTTTTTCGTCAATTGGAGCCGTCACAAGATCAGCAAGAAAGTGCGGTCGATATTTTGAATATTTTTGCACAATCAAACCATCAAGCATTGCAACAATTGGCAAATCAGACTTCGGAGGAGCAATTGCAGACCGCCGTGGAGATTTTAAATCAGGCAAATAATATTTTTATCGTCGGTTTGAAACGTTCTTTTAGCATTGCCTGTTATTTGGATTATGCGTTGCATCATTTGGATTGCCGCTCTTTTGTCATCAACGGATTGGGCGGGATGTTTGATGAGCAATTGAGTCAAGTTAAACCCGGTGATGCGGTAGTGGCAATCAGTTTTTCGCCATATGCCAAAGAAACCTTGGAAATTATGAATACCACGTCGCAACGCGGTATTCGACAAATTGCAATTACTGATAGCCAAATTAGCCCGTTAATTGCCTTTAGTGATGTTTCTTTCGTGATCAAAGAGGCGCAAGTGCGTGGTTTTAGATCCCAATGTGCCACTATGACCCTTGTACAAACCCTTGCGATTGCCTTGGCAATGGCGAAAGAACAAGGAAATGGATGATCTTCGTTCCTTACTCAATTAGGTTTGGATTTTAGCTTGCGCTCTGAAGTGATTGAACAGGCAGGCATGATTGCTATTAGTGGCGACAATACTTTTTGTTTGTTAAACGGGTTGTATGCACATCAGTTAATCGAACCAATCCGTGCCAAATTAACCCGCACTTGATTAGCGGCAAAATGCAAGGGCATAACGGAGAAAGTCGCGAAGAGCGTTTAAGCGAAATTTTGATTGTGAATGCTGATGTTGTTTATGCTTTGTCGGAGGGAGTTGCATTACGGATCCGAGATAATCATGCCCATGTTTTGGGTAAAACCGCTATTTTGCGTTTCACCGGCAATTTTTACCACCGGAGTCGATTGCCGCTCATTCTACATTTAACTATTGAGGACAAGATGATGGAGCAATTTAATTCCATAGTCGCGATTGTGGGCATTATCGCCACTATCTATTTGCTAATTAAGAAATATGAAACCCGCACGGTATTAATCGGCGTTGGATTGATCATGGCAATTATTACCGTAAAACCAATGGAAGCATTGGATGCGTTCGCTAAAGCCATGACCGGCAGCGGCTTGATTATGGCGATCTGTTCGAGCATGGGTTTTGCGTATGTGATGAAATATACGAAATGTGATACGCATTTGGTGCATTTATTAACTAAACCATTGAGCGGATTAAAATTCTTCTTAATCCCCATTGCTACGATCATGACCTTTTTTATCAATATCGCTATTCCGTCTGCGGCGGGTTGTGCCGCTGCGGTTGGGGCAACCTTAATTCCGGTGTTAAAATCTGCAGGGGTTCGTCCGGCAACTGCGGGCGCGGCAATTTTAGCCGGTACTTTCGGTTCTATGATGAGTCCGGGATCATCACATTCTGCCATGATAAGTGAAATGTCCGGTTTGACGATTACCGAAGTTAACCTATCGCACGCACCTTATACCATAATTGCCGGGGCGATTGGCGCGGTGATACTTACGCTGTTAGCGATTGTATTTAAAGATTACGCTGAAGAACACCGTCAGGCTTATCTGAAAGAAAATACTGCCGTTGAAACTGCATTTACTAAAGTTAATCCATTATTTGCCTTAGCACCCTTAATTCCGTTGGTGATTTTGGTGATCGGCGGAACCTCATTGCAAAAAGAAATCTCATGGTTGGCATGGACTAACATGGGGGTACCGCAAGCCATGTTGATCGGGGCAATTTATGGCATTATCGTCACCCGCATTTCACCAGCCAAAATTACCGAAGAATTCTTTAACGGAATGGGTAATTCTTACGCTAATGTACTAGGAATTATTATTGCGGCAAGCGTGTTTGTTGCCGGCTTAAAATCAACCGGAGCAGTAGATAGCGCCATTGAATTTTTGAAACATTCCAACGAATTCGTACGTTGGGGCGCGACCATTGGGCCATTTTTAATGGGTTTGATAACCGGTTCCGGTGATGCTGCTGCGATTGCCTTTAATACCGCGGTAACCCCACACGCTGCCGAGTTAGGTTATACCCATTTAAATCTTGGTATGGCGGCGGCGATTGCCGGTGCGATTGGGCGTACAGCTTCCCCGATTGCGGGTGTGACTATTGTGTGCGCCGGCTTGGCGTCGGTCAGTCCGATTGAGATGGTGAAACGAACTGCGCCGAGCATGGTGCCGGCGGTATTATTTTTAGCCTTGTTTATGTTGTAAAAATTGCAAGAAAAATGACCGCACTTTTTCATCCGGATTGGCGTAAAAGTGCGGTTAAAAAAGATCCTATTTGAGGAGGGAACATGACTATCGCATTATCTCAATTAACCAAATGGCGGCGCGAATTTCACCGTTTCCCGGAAATCGGCTGGTCTGAGTTTTGGACGACTTCACGTATTGCGGATTATTTGGAGGAAATGGGGTTTTGCATTCTCTTGGGGAAACAAATTATTCATCCTGATTTTGTGCGCGGTCGCCGGCAAAAAGTGGTGGAAAAAGGCTTACAAAATGCCATTGCCTATGGAGCAAAAGCAAAATGGTTGGAGAAAATGAATGGATATACGGGCTGTGTGGCGATATTAGACAGCGGAAAACCGGGCAAAACGGTGGCGTTGCGTTTTGATATTGACTGCGTGAATGTCACGGAAACCGCCGATCCGCAACATCTTCCGAATCAATTAAATTTCCGTTCTTTAAACGACGGATTTATGCACGCGTGTGGGCATGATGCCCATATTACGATCGGTTTAGGAACTGCCCTTTGGTTATCGCAAAATAAAGATAAATTTAGCGGTAAGGTGAAAATTGTGTTTCAGCCTGCGGAAGAAGGCGTGCGTGGCGCGGCAGCAATTGCGGCAAGTGGTGTGATTGATGATGCGGATTATTTTGCCGGCTCTCATATCAGTTTTTGTGCTGACAGCGGCACGGTGATTGTTAATCCGAAAAATTTCTTATCAACGACTAAAATTGATATTCGTTATCAAGGTAAACCGGCGCACGCAGGAGCAGCGCCCCATTTAGGGCGTAACGCGTTATTAGCCGCGGCACACGCGGTGACCCAGTTGCACGGTATTGCTCGTCATGGCGACGGAATGACGCGAATTAATGTGGGCGTATTAACTGCCGGCGAAGGACGTAATGTTATTCCGGCGAGTGCGCAAATTCAATTGGAAGTACGTGGGGAAAATAAAGCGATTAACCAATATATGGTGGAGCAGGTGATGCAAATTGCACAGGGTGTGGCGATAAGTTTTGACGTCAGTTATGAGACGGAAATTATGGGTGAAGCGGTGGATATGAATAATGATACTCAACTTATTGATTTAGTTTCTGAAATTGCTTTGGAGCAACCGGAAGTACAACAAATTCAAGCGAAATATGCATTTAATGCCAGCGAAGATGCGACAATTTTGGGACGTCGAGTGCAAGAACGGGGTGGCAAAGCGATTTACTTTATTTTAGGTGCTGATCGCACAGCCGGGCATCACCAAGCGGAATTTGATTTTGATGAAAATCAACTCGTTACCGGCGTGAATATTTATACGCAATTGGTGCAGCGCTTATTGAGCGCATAGAGACATAAAGATAAAATGGGGGAAATTTTCCCCCATTTTTGTTGAGTTGTTTTAGTGTGATTGACTTCGTTAATCCGCACTGTAATACAGTTTGCCGATTTCGATTTTCTCACGTCCGTTGGCTTCGCGCCATTTATTGGTATCTCGTAAAGAATACACGCAGCCACAATATTCTTGTTGATAAAAACGTTCGCGTTTGCTGATTTCGATCATTCGTTGTGAACCGCCGCCTTTGCGCCAGTTGTAGTCCCAATAAATGACATCATCATATTTTTCTGCTGCGCGATGACCGCAACCGTTAATTTGGTTCATGTCTTTCCAGCGAGAAATGCCAAGGCAACTGGTAAATACCGGAAAACCGTTTTCATGGGCATATTGTGCCGCTTTTTCAAAACGCATATCAAAGCACATGGTGCAACGAATGCCACGTTCCGGTTCATCTTCCATGCCTTTAGCGCGTTCAAACCATTTTTGGCGCTCATAATCGGCATCAATAAATGGAATACCCCATTTTTCAGCAAAACGGATATTTTCTTCTTTACGAATTAAATATTCTTTCAACGGGTGAATATTCGGGTTGTAAAAATAAATGGTAAACTCAATGCCGGAGGCTCGGATCGCTTCCATCACCTCGCCGGAACAAGGTGCGCAGCAAGAATGCAACAATAATTTATTATGCCCGTCCGGTAAGCTTAATTTCGGGCGGACAAAAGGCGCATTCGGATCTTTTTTCATTTTTTGTTTACGCATTTTAGGCGGAAAATCGACCGCACTTTTTTCAGTTATTTGCTCTGTCATAAGATTCGTTTAATCTGCTTACTAGTATTTTCTATCGACGGAAATATAAGCCAAGGAAATTAAGGCTTTTTTATAGGCATTTTCCGGCAAAAAGGCAATAGCATCTACTGCTTTCCGTGCTTCTTGTCCGGCACGTTCCATGGCATAATCAAGGGAATGATGTTCAGTCATGATCGCCAACACGTCCGCTAAAATATCGCGTTTGCCGCCTTGCTCAATGGCATTGCGGATCATTGCCGCTTGCTGTGGATTAGCATGATGCATGGCGTGTAATAATGGCAACGTCGGTTTACCTTCGGCTAAATCATCACCGACATTTTTCCCCAACGCCTGTGCATTGGCACTGTAATCCAATACGTCATCTACTAATTGGAACGCGGTTCCCAAATAGCGACCGTAATCTTGCAGCGCTTTTTCTTGTTGCTCATCAGCGCCGCTGATAATCGCTGCACATTGGGTTGCCACTTCAAATAAGCGTGCGGTTTTGCTATAAATTACCCGCATATAATTTTCTTCGCTGGTATTGGGATCATTGACGTTCATCAACTGTTGCACTTCGCCTTCAGCAATCACATTGGTGGCATCCGACATGACCTGCAAAATTTTCAATGAATTTAATTGTGTCATTAATTGGAACGCGCGGGTATAAATAAAATCGCCTACTAATACGCTTGCGGCATTGCCGAATTCAGCATTGGCGGTCGGGTTTCCGCGACGCATATCCGATTCATCAACTACATCGTCATGCAATAACGTAGCAGTGTGAATAAATTCAATAAACGCGGCGCAGGTGACCGGTTGCTGTCCCGAACAATTCATGGCGCGAGCGGCAAGCAACGCGATCATCGGACGAATGCGTTTTCCGCCACTTTGAATAATGTAGAAACCTAATTGGTTAATTAGGGCGACATTGGAATTCAATTGCGCGAGAATTGCCTCATTCACCTGCTGCATTTCGGGGGCGATAAGCGTTTGAATTTCATTGATATTCATTAAATTACTTGTTGCTGCCATAGGGAAAATTTTTTCAATAGAAGGATGAAACATAAAAAGTGCGGTCAATTGTAACTGATTTTCTTGGCTTTCTGAAATCAAACCGTGCAAAATCGGAATTTTTTTATTTTATCGTAAATAAATTCTTGCTATCAGCTTAAAATTTACGTAGAATTTGCCACCTATTTATATGAATTTTTGTGTGCTGAATTAAGGCACAATGTATAGCGGAGTATTTATGTACGCAGTTTTCCAAAGTGGCGGTAAGCAACACCGAGTGAGCGAAGGTCAAGTAGTTCGTCTAGAAAAACTTGAAGTTGCAACTGGTGAAACAGTTGAGTTTGACTCAGTGTTAATGATCGTTAACGGTGAAGATGTTAAAATCGGTGCCCCGGTTGTTGCCGGCGGTAAAGTAGTGGCTGAAGTAGTTGCACACGGTCGTGGCGATAAAGTGAAAATCGTCAAATTCCGTCGTCGTAAACACAGTCGTAAACAACAAGGTCATCGTCAGTGGTTCACCGAAGTGAAAATCACTGGGATTCAAGCATAATTTCAGAGGAGATCAAGTAGATGGCAACTAAAAAAGCTGGCGGTTCAACTCGTAACGGTCGCGATTCTGAAGCTAAACGCCTTGGTGTTAAACGTTTCGGTGGCGAGTCTGTTTTAGCAGGTAGCATTATCGTTCGTCAACGTGGAACTAAATTCCATGCCGGTAGCAATGTGGGGATGGGTAAAGATCATACATTATTTGCTACCGCTGACGGTAAAGTAAAATTTGAAGTAAAAGGCGAAAAAAGTCGCAAATATGTAAGCATTATTGCTGAATAATTCAAATTATCGGATAAAATGCCCCACAGAGTTGCTTTGTGGGGCTTTTTTATTTGAAGGAGCAAGATGAAACAACAACAGCCTTTAGTGGGAGGCATACTGGCACTGGTTGCGACAGGGATGTGGAGTTCGTTACCCTTGTTCGTGCAGCAAGTTGTAAAATCAATGGATGCAGTCACGGCAGTGTGGTATCGTTTTGCAATCGCCGGTGTTTTATTATTTGTATTTCTGTTAATGAGCAGTAAGCTACCCAAAATAAGTACGTTAAATAGGCGTGCGGTGATGTTAGTGGTATTGGGAATTGCAGGACTGGCGTCGAATTTTTGGTTATATAATTTGGCATTAAAATATATTCCACCGACTACCAGCCAAGTACTTAGCCCGTTATCTTCTTTTGTTTTGTTGATTATCGGCGTTTTGTTTTTCAAAGAGAAAATGGGGTGGCACCAAAAAGTCGGGCTATTTTTACTGATTACCGGCTTATTGCTGTTTTTCAATCAACGCTTTGACGATTTTCGCCATTTAAATCTGTATTCGTTGGGAGTGATTTTTATGATCACTTCTACCTTGGTTTGGATTATTTATGCTTTGGCGCAAAAATTATTGCTTGATAGGCTCACGCCGCAACAAATTTTACTGTTAATTTATATTGGAAGCGCGGTCATTTTGTTTCCCGTTTCTGAAGTGAAAGAAGCGGCAAAATTAGATCATTTTCAATTGATCTGTTTGATTTTAACCGGCTTAAATACCATCATTGCCTATGGTTGCTACGCCGAGGCGTTAAGTCGTTGGGATATTTCCAAAGTTAGTGCAGTATTAACCCAAATTCCGGTATTTACGCTATTGTTTTCCCATTTAGCATTTGCCTTGAGTCCGACCTATTTTTCAGCGGTTGAGCTTAATTGGATCAGTTATTTTGGAGCATTTTTCGTTGTACTCGGTGCATTATTTTCGGCGTTAGGACATAAACTTAAATATTATTTTCGAGGATAAAATGAAACAGCAGCAACCAATATTAGGTTTTCTATTTGCATTGATTACCGCAATTGCATGGGGAACATTGCCGATTGCTTTACAAAAAGTCGTGGCTGTGATGGATACGCAAACTATTGTTTGGTTTCGCTTTTTAGTAGCAAGTGTCGCATTATTTTTGCTTTTAGCCATATCGAAAAAATTGCCTGGATTTAGTCAATTTAATCGCTATTATATGGGCTTGATTTTATTTGGTATTTTAGGATTGGCAGGCAATTTTCTTTTATTTAATTCCTCGTTACGGTTTATTGAACCTTCAGTAACACAAATTTTTATTCATTTTTCTTCTTTTGCAATGCTGATTTGCGGGGTGCTTTTATTTAAAGAAAAATTTGGCATACACCAAAAAATCGGATTAGGAATATTGATTATCGGATTAGCGTTATTTTTTAATGATCGTTTGGGAAGTCTTTTTTCTTCCGGTGAATATACTATTGGCATTATATTGGGCATTGCAGCAGCTTTGGTTTGGGTAGCTTACGGATTGGCGCAGAAATTATTGTCTCGCCAGTTTACAGCATCGCAGATTTTACTGATTATTTATTTAGGTTGTTTTTGGTTTTTTCTCCATTTACTCATCCATTGCAAGTAGAAAAATTAGATATTTTTACCACAATTTGTTTTATTTATTGTTGTATTAATACATTGATTGGTTATGGGGCTTATGCTGAAGCGCTTAATCGTTGGGAGGTTGCTAAGGTGAGCATGATAGTGACATTAGTACCGTTATTCACTATTGTATTTTCACATTTGTTACATGGCATTTTTCCACAGTATTTTTCTGCCCCGAGTTTAAATAATTTGAGCTATATTGGCGCGTGTATTGTTGTGTTCGGTGCTATGTTATCTGCTATTGGGCATAAATTGATTAAGAATTATAAATAGGAGACAAAATGAAGTTTATTGATGAAGCCTTAATTCGTATTGAGGCGGGTGATGGTGGAAACGGGTGTATTAGTTTTCGTCGTGAAAAATATATTCCTAAAGGTGGACCGGATGGCGGAGACGGTGGCGACGGCGGTGATGTTTATTTGGTTGCTGATGAGAATTTAAATACACTTATTGATTACCGCTTTGAAAAACGTTTTGCCGCAGAACGTGGTGAGAATGGTCGCAGTTCTGATTGTACCGGACGTCGCGGTAAAGATATTACTTTGCGTGTACCGGTGGGAACGCGTGCTATTGATAATGATACTAAAGAAGTGTTGGGGGATTTAACTCAGCACGGAGTCAAAATGTTGGTGGCAAAAGGCGGTTATCATGGATTGGGTAACACCCGATTTAAATCTTCCGTGAACCGTGCGCCGCGACAAAAGACTAACGGTACGCCGGGTGAGAAGCGGGATTTGCAACTGGAATTAATGTTGCTGGCGGATGTTGGAATGTTAGGATTGCCGAATGCAGGAAAATCGACCTTTATCCGTGCGGTTTCTGCGGCGAAACCAAAGGTAGCGGATTATCCGTTTACCACGTTGGTACCAAGTTTAGGCGTGGCGCGGGTTGACGCGAATCGCAGTTTTGTCATTGCAGATATTCCCGGCTTGATTGAAGGAGCGTCCGAAGGTGCCGGTCTCGGCATTCGTTTCTTAAAACATTTGGAACGTTGTCGTGTCCTGATCCATTTAGTGGATTTGGCGCCGATTGACGAAACTGATCCGGCAGATAACGTGGCGATCATTGAAAGCGAGCTTTTCCAATACAGCGAAAAATTAGCGGAAAAACCGCGTTGGCTGGTCTTTAATAAAGTCGACATGATGAGCGATGAAGAAGCGCGCGAGCACGCTGAGGAGATTGTCGAGCGTCTTGGTTGGGATGAGGATTATTATTTGATTTCTGCCGCAACAGGCAAAAATGTCCCTCCACTTTGCCGCGATATTATGGATTTTATCGAAGCTAACCCGCGTGAAACGGAGCAAGAAAAAGCGCCGGAAGAAGTGAAATTCAAATGGGAAGATTATCATCAAGAACAACTGGCAGAAAGCGAATTACTTGATGATGAGGATGACGATTGGGATGACCTGTCTGAAGAAGATGAAGACGGAGTGGAAATTATTTATAAACCTTAAGCTTGTTTTTGTTGAGTGATTTCACCACAAAAATGCACCTTAACCGGATAAGATTAAGGTGCATTTTTTGTTTAGCGAAAAGAATAAATAGGTGTATTTTTTATAAGATTTCTACTTAACTGAAAATTTGCTATATTGTTCGTGCCAATTTGAAAAGGAAGTATAGGCACGATGTAGCAGTTGTTGTAGCTGCTCTAATTCTTCAATGCTTAATTCACCGAACATTTTTGCTTCCAGATCACGACCGATTTTCTCGCATTTTTTCCATGCCTGCGTACCTTTTTCAGTCAATTGTAAACGATGAACTCGGTTATCTTGCGGATCAGTGTTGTAGCAAATTAAGCCGCGTTCTTCCAATACCGCTAAATTTTTTGACAACAGTGTTTTGTCCAATACTAATTTATGTCGTAATTCGGTAGCGGTTACACCCGGGGTATCATGGATTAAACGCAATACACGCAATTCACGTACACGAAGTTGTGCCGCCTGTTCATAGTAGGGATTAGCTGCTTTAATCGCTAAATTTTTGAGCAGCTCAAATTGATAAGTAAGGTATGGGCGAGAAAAAGCCATGTGTTTTCCTAATTATAAACAACAGTTAAGACCGTATAATAAAAAACGCCGAAGCAGTAAAATCACCGTTTGGCATTTATTTTTAAAGAATAGAAGCGGTATTAACGTAGATAATTTTGTGCTAATCCTACCCAGTATGCTATTCCGACAGGTAAGTTGTTTTCATCAAAAGCATACATAGGGTGGTGAACCATTGGAGTATCACCGTTACCGATAAAACCATAAACACTTGGTTTTTGTTGGGCATAGAAAGCAAAGTCTTCACTTCCCATAAATGTTGGTCCGGGTGTGATCACATTTTCAGCGCCTAATACCTCAGAAGCGATTTGGATACATTTTTCAGTTTGTGATTCGTCATTGACTAAAATAGCACCGGGCTGACCTTCGCGAATTTCGTAGGTAACATTATATGCTTCTGCGGTCGCTTTAGTGATCGATTTGATTTTATCTAAAACCATGACGCGCGTCGCCGGAGTACTGTTACGTACGCTCAAACGTAAAATTGCAGTTTGTGGAATAACGTTACCGGCATCACCTGACTGGAATGCGCCTACACTGACCACTGAGGAATCTTTTGGCGCTACATTACGTGAGACGATAGTTTGTAATGACATCACTAATGCGGCACCTGCTACTAATGGATCGATAGATTTTTCAGGCATTGAACCATGACTGCCTTTACCTGTTAATTCAATTTCCCAGTTATCAACTGCCGCCATAATCGGACCACCGGTGAAATAGATCTTACCGGTATCTAAACCGGGCATATTATGTAAACCGAACACATAATCCATTGGGAAACGATCAAACAAGCCATCTTTAATCATTGCCGGTGCACCGCCCATGATTTCTTCAGCCGGTTGGAAAATCAGGTTTAAGGTACCGTTAAATTGTTTAGTGCGAGCTAAGTATTCAGCTGCACCAAGGAGCATTGATGTATGCGCATCATGTCCACAAGTATGTGAACGACCTTCCACTTTGCTTTTATACGGCAGATCCGCACATTCTTTAACCGGTAAGGCATCAGTATCCGCACGTAATCCGATAGATACTTTACCATCACCTACTTTTAATCTCCCTACTACGCCTGTTTTACCGATACCGGTAGTAACCTCGTAACCCCAGCTTTTTAACCGTTCAGCAATATAAGCCGCTGTCTCGTGTTCTTCAAATGCCACTTCGGGATATTGATGAAGATGACGAAAATGTGCTTTTGCTTTTTCCGCTTGCTCAGTTATTATAGTTTGTAATAATGTACTCACGATTTTTTTTTCCTCATGCCTTATTGTTTTCAGGCTACCTATTGTTCTATTTAGGTAGCCTGAAAATTTGTTAGATAATATTGTTTAAGTTAAGACGATTTTTTACCGGATGGTACAGTCAACATAATAGAAACAATTGCACCTAAAATCATCAATAAGTTAAACATTAATGCAAACGTTGCCGCTTCTCGGATGGCGAGGTTATCTTGTCTACCGACAAAAGGTACGACATCACTTAACCAAGAGACACTACCGTTGTCTGCGCGCAATGCAGTGAAAATCGCTGCTGAAATTGCAACACCGAACGCAGCTCCTAAAGAAGATGCCATTTTGTAGATACCGGAACCGGAACCTGCTTGTTCAGGCGGTAAATTAGATAATGCAGCATCAGTTGACGGAGTGGCATAGAAAGCTAAACCGATACCAAACAAGATATAAGAAATGATAACAATAATTTTATATTGATCTAACATCATATTCGTAGGTAATAATAACGCAATGGATAAGCCTGTAATTAAGCAGCCCCAAATCATTGGTTTACGTGCACCGAAACGTTGTAATAATTTTTCACCTACGCGAATAAAGGCAATAATCGCAATAGCATAACCAATCGTGAGTAATCCGGCAGTCTGTGCGGTCATATTACCCCCTAATTGGACTAATTGCAGAGATATAATTAACATGCCCGCTACACCATTGACCAAGAAATTAGAAATGGTTGCTCCCGTGTAAGTTGCATTTTTAAATAAGGAGAAATCGACAAAGGCTTTATCAGCACGCTCTTCAAACCATAAGAATAGTACGATTGAGACAAAAGTGATGATTAACAGACCGATGGTTGCCATACTTGTCCAACCAAAATCACCGCCTTGAGTCACTAATATTTGTAAAGCGATCATGGCAATCATAAATGTAATAACGCCTGCCCAGTCAAATTTGTGTTTTTTGCCGGAACTTTCCATTTTGAACTCAGGCGTACCCCGACACATAAGATAGCCTAATAAAGACACAGCTGCACAAGCGAAGAAAATATAACGCCATCCTAAATTTTGTGAAACCAAACCGCCGAAGAGCGCGCATAAGCCTGAACCACCCCAAGAACCGATGGACCACATACTGATTGCACGTTGACGACCGGCACCTTCCCAATAGGCTTTTACTAACGCCAAACTGGATGGCATAATACAGGCGGTTGATATACCCTGAATAATACGACCTAACATTAATACCGGTACAGCTAAAGAACCGGCCGGCGCCAGTGCAATTAATAACGCACCGATAATGCTTAATATAAAGCCCAAATTCAAGATTTTTACGCAACCAATACGGTCGGCTAAGCCTCCCATTACGACAATAAACATACCCGAGAAGAGAGCGGTAATGGATACGGCAATATTCATCACGGAGGTATCAACCCCCAAAGATTTTTCCATATCGGGAGCAATGTTTAATGTCGTTTGCGCAAAAAGCCAAAAGGCGATTACGCCCATAATCATACCGAACAACAGTTTGTCGTTGCCCTGAAAGTTAGCTCCGGTAGAAGCAGGAGCTGTTTGAGTTGTCATGGTAAACCTCCAACGGTTTGATTTATTGATAAGTAAAAGCCTTATATTCAGCTTTATCGCTTTTATTCGACTTTATATTATTTGTAATTTCATGGCACTAAAAAGTGCATTATTACGACGTTTGCAAATTTTAATATTGTTGATCCATTCAACATTTTATCCTTTGAATATTTCTCGTTATTCGGAATAAAGTTGAATTATGCAACTAAATTTACGCCTGTTAGTTGAAAAAGTCATCTATTTTTTGCTTATTTTTCTTGATATAAATCAAAAAACATAAAATAACATGCTTATTTTTTATTTTTGCACATTTAAAACTGCGTTTAGTTCCTTGATTTTTAAATATAACAAACCTATTTTTAACTGCATGAAAATCATGTGAGGCAGCATGATACGGAAGGTCGTTTTCTTAAGATGAATGACCTGCCAACATTTACTTATTCATTCGTTAACAGGTAATTAGGATAGCTTTTAAGTGTGTTCTAATACGTTTAGCCAATTTCCCAGCAATTCTTTACCATATTCTGACATATAGGATTCCGGATGGAATTGTACGCCATACAGCGGCAGCGTTTTATGTTGTACCGCCATAATAAGATCTTGTTCACAGGTGGCGGTAATTTCCAGAGAGGCGGGGAAATGTTGAGCGGAAACTGCCCAAGAATGGTAAAGCCCAATTTGAAATTGTTCAGGTAACCGTAAAAACAGTGGCGATTTTGACCGCACTTTTAAGCGGTGCGCCTGCCCGTGGCGAACCGGCGCTAAGTTATAAAGCGCGGCACCAAAAAATTGGCACAGGGTTTGATGCCCCAAACAAACGCCTAAAAATGTCCGTGTTTGGTGATATTTTTCTAATATTTCAAATAATTGCGGATAACTTGTAGGAATATCCGGACCGGGTGAAATCAGAATATGCGAGAAATTTTCAACGGCTTTGCTATGCGCCTCCTCGACGTTGATCACCTGAAACGGAGTTTGTAAGCGTCGTACGAGATCCACTAAATTGTACGTAAAAGAGTCGTGATTATTAATAATTAAAAGTTTTGACATGAGTTGATTTCAAAGAATAACAGATTTTTAGGTTATTTTACGCTAAAATTGAGTTTATTTTACTGATTTATTTTGTGTTATGTTGTTTGATACCTTTATTGCGCAAGCCAATCAATGGGGCGCATTGCGTCAACCTTTTTTCTTTCTTATTGATTTTGAAAAGAAAAAACCAATAATTTGCAAGCTGAATGAGGCGCAGAAGTGCGGTGTTTTTTTTCAGATTTTTTCTTTATCAAATGTAAATGAATCGGAGGATTTAGGATCGCCCTCATTTTTCTTGCATAAATTTCCGCTGCCGGAAGCGGAGTATCGGCACGGTTTTGATTTGGTACAACAGGAATTACAAAAAGGCAATTCTTATTTGTTAAATTTAACCTATGCCACGGAAATCCAAACCAATTATACCTTGCCGCAACTTTTTAAGCATTCGCAGGCTAAATATAAGTTATTGTATGGTAACGAGTTTGTGTGTTTTTCGCCGGAAAATTTTGTGCAAATTCAAGATAACCGTATTTTTACTTATCCCATGAAAGGAACCATTGATGCGACGCTGCCGGAAGCCGAATTACAGCTGCTTAATTCGCAAAAAGAGCAATGGGAACATTATACTATTGTGGACTTAATGCGTAATGATTTGGCGATAGTGGCGGACAATATTGAGGTGAAACGTTTTCGTTATGTGGAGCGGATTGATACGGAAAGTGGCGCAATTTTGCAGACAAGTTCGGAAATCTGCGGGGATCTTGCGGAAAATTGGCAAGAGCATATTGGGACTATATTGGCGAGTTTACTGCCCGCCGGTTCCATTAGCGGCGCACCAAAGGAAAAAACCGTCGAAATTATTCAGCAAGCGGAAACGGGGGAACGCGGTTATTATACCGGCATTTTTGGTGTGTTTTTGGGCGATAGTTTACAAAGTGCGGTCGCCATTCGTTTTATTGAACAACAACACGGGCGTTTATTTTTTCGCAGCGGCGGCGGGATTACCATGCAAAGCCAAGTGCAAGAGGAATATGCAGAATTGATCCAAAAAGTTTATGTGCCGTTAATGAAAAAATAGGTGGTAAAATGGAAAAGACAATATTTCCCTTATTTGAAACCATTGCCGTTGAGCAGGGAAAAATCTTAAATATCGCGCAGCATCAAGCGCGATATGAGCAAAGTTTGCGGCAATTTTACAGGAAAAGTGCGGTTAAAATTTACGATCTTTTAGAAGTCTTGCAAAAAAACACCGCACTTTGGGCAGAGTTGGATAGTCCCTTGGTTCGTTGTCGCATTGATTATCATGCCCGCGATTATCACATTCAATGTTTTCCTTATCAGCGCAAAACATACCGTACATTTCAGCCGGTGATTGATGATGATATTGATTATGGGTTGAAATATGCTGATCGTGCGTACCTCAATGGGTTGTTACAGCAAAAAGGTGACTGTGATGAAATCATGATTATCAAACAAGGTTGCGTTACTGATTGTTCTATCGGCAATTTGATTTTTCGTCAAGGTGACCAATGGTTTACACCGGATACGCCGCTGCTGGCGGGAACACAGCGTGCCTTATTGTTGGCGCAAGGTAAAATTCAGGCACGTCGAATTCTGTTGGAAAATGTACCGCACTTTGAGGAAATTCGCCTGATTAATGCCTTAAACGGGCTGAAAGTTTCGTAAGAAACGGGTACAATAGCCCTTGAATTTTAACCAAACTAAAGGAAAAAATGATGACAGCAATTATTAGTACGGATAAAGCGCCGGCAGCGATCGGTCCTTATGTACAAGCGGTAGATTTGGGTAATTTGGTGTTAACGTCCGGTCAAATTCCGGTTAATCCGGCAACCGGCGAAGTGGCGCAAGATATCGTGGCACAAGCCCGCCAATCCTTAGAAAATATCAAAGCCATTATTGAGCAAGCCGGCTTGACCGTAGCGGATATTGTGAAAACGACGGTATTTGTGAAAGATTTAAATGATTTTGCGGCGGTGAATGCGGAATATGAGAATTTTTTTAAAGAAAATGAGCATCCGAATTTTCCGGCGCGTTCTTGCGTTGAAGTAGCGCGTTTGCCAAAAGAGGTTGGCATTGAAATTGAAGCGATTGCGCTGCGTAAATAAGGTGTCGGCAACTCCGCCGGCAAAACGGAGTGGGATTACAATAATCCCACGCCATATTTGATTAACCTTAATGCAATCAACCACATAATAGTTCCTGTGATCCCATCTAAAATGCGCCAAGTAATCGGTTTGTGGAAAAACGGAATAAGTAATTTCGCGCCATAACCGACGCCAAAAAACCAAAGGGCGGAAGTGGTGCTCGCGCCGATCATAAATAAAATTTTGCCTTCCATGCCGGCAATCGTTCCGGCGATACTGCCGATAATCACAACGGTATCTAAATAGACGTGCGGATTGAGTAAGGTGATGGCGAGTGTAAATAAAAAGGCTTTGAGCGCGGATTGGGTTTGTTTGCCTTCGGATAAATTGACGATAGACGTGCCTTTGTAAGCAGAAAGAAAGGTCCTTGCGCCATATAAAAATAAAAATGCGGCGCCGAAAAAGGCTAAAATGACGCTGGCAATGGGTGCTTGATTTAAGAGGGTACCAAAGCCTAATATGCCGACGCCGAATAAGACTACATCACAGATAAAACAGGTCATTGCCACTAAAAAAACGTGTTGTCTTAATAAGCCTTGTTTTAATAAAAACGCATTTTGTGCGCCGATAGACACGATTAAGCCGGCACAGACTAAAAATCCATGAATAAAATTTCCCATTTTGCTCCCTCAAAGAAAAGCCTAAGTTATCGCGATTTTCAGAATAAATCCTTTAATATTTATATAATAAAGTAGTACACTAGGGCAAATTCTTTTCTAACTAAAGAGGATAAAGCATGAAACCTTTTTTAATTGCGCCGTCTATTCTATCTGCCGATTTGGCGCGTTTGGGCGAAGATGTAGAAAATGTCTTAAAGTGCGGTGCGGATTTGATTCATTTTGATGTTATGGATAATCATTATGTGCCGAATTTAACCTTTGGTCCGGCGATTTGCAAAGCGTTACGTGATTATGGTGTGAGTGCGCCGATCGATGTACATTTAATGGTGAAACCGGTGGACAGAATTATTCCGGATTTTGCCAAAGCCGGCGCTAATTACATTACTTTTCACCCAGAAGCCACGGAGCATATTGATCGTTCTTTACAATTAATTCGCGATTGCGGTTGTAAATCCGGTTTGGTATTTAATCCGGCAACGCCATTGAGTTATTTGGATTATGTGATGGATAAGGTGGATGTGATTTTGTTGATGTCGGTGAATCCGGGATTTGGCGGTCAATCCTTTATTCCGGCGACGTTGGAAAAATTAAAACAAGCGCGCCGGCGTATTGATGAAAGCGGGTTTGATATTCGTTTGGAAGTGGATGGCGGCGTAAAAGTGAATAATATTGCGCAAATTGCCCAAGCCGGTGCGGATATGTTTGTGGCGGGATCGGCGATTTTTGATCAGCCGGATTATCAAAAAGTCATCAATGAAATGCGTCAACAATTGGCAACGGTAGTGAGATAAGCGAGCAGTAAATGACAAAACAATTTAAATTAATCGGATTTGATTTGGACGGAACCTTGGTTAATAGTTTGCCGGATTTGGCGTTGTCGGTTAATTCTGCGTTGGCGGAGCAGGGTTTGCCGCAAGCGGAAGAGGCTTTGGTTTTAACTTGGATTGGTAATGGAGCGGATGTGTTGAGTGCGCGTGCGTTAGATTGGGCGCAAAAACAGACCGGTCGTTCTTTGAGCGAGGAAGAAACCTTACAATTTAAACGCCGTTTCGGTTTTTATTATGGCGAAAATCTGTGTAATATCAGTAGGTTATATCCAAATGTCAAAGAAACCTTAGAAACGTTGAAAGCACAAGGCTATATTTTGGCGGTAGTGACGAATAAACCGACGAAACATGTACAACCTGTATTACGTGCGTTCGGTATTGATCATTTATTTAGCGAAATGTTAGGCGGTCAATCCCTACCGGCAATCAAGCCGCATCCGGCACCGCTTTATTATTTATGTGGGAAATTCGGTTTATATCCGAAGCAAATATTGTTTATCGGCGATTCTCGAAATGATATTTTGGCGGCACATTCTGCCGGTTGTCCGGTGGTCGGGTTAACTTATGGTTACAACTATAATATTCCAATTGCCGAGGCAAATCCTGATTGGGTATTTGACGATTTTGCTGAAATTTTAGCAATTGTTTAAACAAAAAGATAAAAATATAGAGGGAATAAACATGACAAAGCCAGTGGTATTTAGTGGTGTACAGCCATCCGGCGAATTAACTATCGGGAATTATTTGGGCGCATTACGTCAATGGGTAAAAATGCAAGAAGATTACGAATGTTTGTTTTGTATCGTAGATCAGCACGCGATTACCGTACGTCAAGATCCGGAAAAATTGCGTAAAGCGACCTTAGATGTATTGGCGCTGTATTTGGCTTGCGGCATTGATCCTGAAAAAAGTACGATTTTTATTCAATCCCATGTGCCGGAACATGCCCAATTGGCTTGGGTGCTAAATTGTTATACTTATTTCGGCGAAATGGGACGGATGACCCAATTTAAAGATAAATCCGCACGCCATGCAGAAAATGTCAATGTCGGCTTATTTACTTACCCGGTATTGATGGCAGCGGATATTTTGCTTTATCAAGCTAATCAAGTGCCGGTCGGTGAAGATCAAAAGCAACATTTGGAAATCACGCGCGATATTGCGCAACGATTTAATGCCGTTTATGGACCGCACTTTACGATTCCGGAAGTGTTTATTCCAAAAGCGGGTGCGCGCGTGATGTCCTTGCTTGAGCCGGAGAAAAAAATGTCGAAATCTGATGAAAATCGCAATAATGTGATCGGTTTATTGGAAGATCCGAATGCGGTTGCGAAAAAAATTAAACGTGCGGTGACTGATTCCGATGAACCGCCGGTGATTCGTTATGATGTGAAAAATAAAGCGGGTGTTTCTAATCTGCTGGATATTTTATCCGGTGTAAGCGGCAAGAGTATTGCTGAATTAGAAGCGGAATTTGAAGGTAAAATGTATGGGCATCTCAAAGGCGCGGTAGCAGATGAAGTCTGCGCAATGTTAACCGGTTTGCAAGAACGCTATCGCCATTTCCGCAACGATGAAACCTTGCTTAAACGCATTGCGGCGGAAGGGGCGCAAAAAGCACGGGCGCGAGCAAAGAAAACCTTAGATGAAGTCTACCGCGCGATTGGGTTTACCAACCTGCCGCAAATCTAAGTCCTTTAGGCGTAAGCTGCCAAGCGACCACAAGTGCTGATGAAAATCCCCTCCTAAAAAGGGGATTTTCATCTATTTTATGATTTTTGTGAGCGGATAAAAGAATTTTCTATGCTTTGTCTCCAAATGTTTAAATTCAATAAAGCCCAATCGCTCATAAAATGAAGCCGCATTATCATCTTTTGCTTCAACAACTAAAATTGCAGAGCCTACAGTCGTATTTTTGATTTTGTACATCGCATCTGCAATTAAAAATTTACCATATTCTTGCATCTGAAAACAATCATCAATCGCCAATCGACCGATTAAAACGGCAGGAATATTAGGGTATGGAATCCCTTTATTTATTCTTTCTTGTGGTATATCTGAAACCGGTACAGATAACGCTGACAATGTGTAATAGCCAATAATCTTAGATTGTTTGTTATCGATAAGCACAAAACACTTTGCCAGCCCTTTTTTTACGTCTTGAGAAGCATTCTGATGAAAGTAGCTCTCCAATGCCTTGACAGAACAAGAAAAAGACGTTTTTTTAATGCCTAATTCTTCTAAAGGCAATACGGTTAAATTTATCAAATTTTCATTTTTCATTACTTATTTATCTCTATGAATGGATAAATACTCTTCATACACATCAAGAGCATTTTGCATTGAAGCGTTAGGTTTAAATGGTTTACTTAAACTTTCGATAAGTAAAGCCTGATCTTCCAATGTCAAACGCAAAACTTGATGTTCTGAAATTGTTTTTTTTGCTTCCTTGTAAGCTACGTCCACAACGAAATCAGTTAATGTTCGCCCTGAAATAGCTGCCGCTTGCTTAATTAATTGGTATATATCCAAGTTTACTTTAGCTTCCAATCTTGCTTTTGTATTTTGTACTGTCATTGTTGTTTTCCTCTTCTATAAGGGTTTTTAATTTTACGGCTGACAGCCGTAAAAATCAATATAAGTAAGATATCAAAAGTGAATATTTCCGTTACTTTATTGTAATGTTCTTTCGGTTCATATTGTGGTTGAACTTCTGAGGCTTCCTATTTCTCCGTCTAAATTTTCTAAGCGAACGGCTTATTCCCACCCTACCATCGGATCCGAAAATAACCTATAAATTTGTTAAAATTTTGTTAAATTAATAACCAATTGATTTTAAAGGGAAAATAATTTGCAGGAGGGGTAAAATCCACTTTTTGTGTATAATTTGTTACATTGAAGCATTGACGCCATTGCGTTGTTTTTAGGTATTTAATGCGTATTTTTATATATTTTCATTCATTTCTTGAGGAGTAAATTATGAACCGAATCCTTAAAACCAAATATGATGTAACCACCGGTCAAACCAAAGCGGTTTCCGAATTAGCCAGCAACCGCCAAGTGGCGAGCAGTTCGGAGAAACCAAAGTGCGGTGGTTTTTTGGGATATGCTTTAGGGTTGTTTAAGCTTGCTCCTTTGGTGTTGTTGGTATGTGGGTTGTTGCCGAGTGTGGGGCAGGCGGCAGATGTATGGCTTCTATCTGAGAATAATTTAAACAGTAATGGTAACGGGGGTTTACATGAGGGAACTGGAATTATGTATGACCAAGGTGGTTGGGGTTATAATCATAGTATAGATAAAAACAAAATTAATAATCAAGAAACAACCCTTTTAACCAGTGGACGGAATAAAACGGGGTCAGAAACAGAATTAAAAAACAAAGATTTCTGGAGAACGGTAGCTGTGGGGGCTCGTGCGGTTGCTGGTGGAAATGATACTACTGTTGTGGGGTATAAGCGATAGCGGGAATTAATAGTAAAGTTACAACAAGTAATGAAAACGACACCCACCAAGGGACAGCCGTGGGGTATAGAACCTTTGCACAAGGAAAGGAATCAATATCACTAGGGAATGATACGGTGGCTTGGGGTTCTAACTTTGGTGTGGAGCAAAAAAGTGGCGATAGTGCAAAAATAGCACAAGGTCAAGAAGCAAAACAAAATTATGAACGTTATGTTAAATTGGCGGGTGAATATGCAAAATTATTAAATAGAAAAGTAAATGGCGGCGAAAAATTTAAAGACGGAGCGTTAGACAAAGTTAAGGCTGAATTAGATGATTAAAAAACGGAAATCCTGATATAGCAAAAAATACAAATAGTATTATAAAAATTGTTGATGGTTTAAATGGGAAAACCAGTAACGGTAATAACAATAATGAATTGTTAAAAAAATTACAGGAAATTACAGCAGCTGTTAAGACAGATATGGAGAAAAAAGATAAGGCCGCTAATTTAACAGAAGATGAAATAGAAGCCTCTAACTACAAAGGAAGCCTAGCAAAAGGAAAAGACTCAATTGCGATAGGATATAAAGCGTCAGTTGAAGTTGGGGCAGAAGATTCGGTAGCAATAGGAAAAGAATCTAAAGTAACAGCTAAAGAGACGGCTAAGAAAGAAGCCAAAATAAATGGCGTTAAATTTACTTTCAAAGGCGGAGTAAGTACTGATGATAAAGAAGAAAGCAAAAAAAACATTTTCAGTGTAGGAGATAAAGGCAAAGAACGTATTATTAAAAATGTAGCGGCGGGAGAAGTGAATGAAACTTCAACAGACGCTATTAACGGAAGTCAATTATATGCTGTGACACATGAATTTTCTAAGTTAGCAAAAGATGTAGCGGCAAACTTTACCGTTAGGGTGACGATAAAGGAAAAGGTTATACACTAGATAAAAATAATACTGAATTGAATATTAAAGGTAAGACTAATAATTCTCATCAGAATATTCAAACATCGGTGAATAGTAATAGCAAAACGGTTAATATCGCGCTGAATAAGGGATTAAAAGGGATTAAATCTATTACAGGAGAAGGTATTCCTAATGGTAAAAATGGTACTGTAAATAGTAAGATTGAATTTAATCGTTCAAATGGCTCAAAGGCAACGACAAATGTCACCATTTCATCAAATGGAGCGAACTATACCTTTGACAGAACGGGCTTTGATGTCGCTGAAAGAAGAATTACCCGATTACAAAGCGGGTTGAATAAAAAACATAATGGACAAAATCAAAAAAATGGAGATCCGGAACCGATAGAGAAAATTTTATCCGGAACGATGGACAAGGGTATTCATGGCAATGCGGTTAACGTTAAAGATGTCTCTGATATCGCCAAAGCCATTGTGGAGAAAGGTCTTACATTTAAAGGTACTAAATTAACAAAGGGAAAAGACCAAATACAAAAACCGGAACAAGCAACATTACAATTAGGTAACACAATAGCTATAGACAGTTCAGAAAGTAAACATGGAGAATCAAAAGATCCGGATGGAAAAGTTCTTCCTCATAAAGAAAATGATATAGACATATCAGTAGTAAAAGAAGATAAGGATAATGTAAAAATAAAATTAGAGCTAAATAAATCGGCAAAAGTATCTGAAGATGATGAAAGAGTGGTTACATCAAAAGCAGTAAAAACAGCTATTGATACAATGCAAAATGAAATTAATGATAAAAATTCAAAAACAGATGCTAATAATCCATTTGAAACGACTTACAAAGATAAAGATGGTAAAGAGTTAGTTAAGGTTGGAGATAAATACTACAAGAAAGAAGATGTTAAAAACTTAAAATACGATGAAACCAAGAAAAAATTTGTAAATAGCGATAATTCAGATTTGGCTACTGATCAGCAACCTAAAGAGGTAGCGAAAAATGGGGTTAAAGCGGAGATTAACCTAAAAGGTGATACACCTAAGAAAATCGCTAATGTTGATTCCGGTTTAGGACTTGAAAAATATCAAGATCCTAATACTGATGACATGGATGAAGAAGCTAAAAAGAAAGAGATAGCAAAAGCTAAGGAAAATCATCAAAAATCTAAAAAAGATGCTATTGATAAGTTGTTAGGAAATAACGCTAATGAAGATGATAATATCAAAGATAGCGATCCAATATTAAATAATGTTGCCACTATAAGAGATCTGCAAGCTTTAGGACAAGCAGGGCTGGATTTTGCCGGAAATGATACTGATGAAACTAAAAAAGTTCATAGAAATCTTGGACAAAAACTGGTGATTAAAGGTGATCAAACTGCACCTGCTACAACTCAAGAGGGAAGCGCTGCTAATAAAAACCTACGTGCCGGTATTGCCGGGGCAAATGCGGTGGCGATTGGTTATTCTCGCGTCAGTGATAACGGTAAGGTGATGCTGAAACTACAAGGTAACAGCAACTCCCAAGGCAAGGTTGCCGGCGCGGTGTCGGTAGGCTATCAGTGGTAATTTATCAACACAGGTGAATCTGCCTGTACCCTAAAACCCCGCCCTTTGAGGGCGGGGATATAAGGCAAAAACGATGAAACCGTTTTATATTCCTTTAATTTTTATGCGATTTTTTGACCGCACTTTAAAGCGAGCATTTGAAGCAATCAAAAAAAGGAATTTTCCGCGAAAATGGCATATAGGTATGATTTCACCTTGATTTTTTCAGAAAAAAGAGTACAATCCACAGGCTTTTTGTCTATATATACAGAGAAAAAAGTAAGCATTCCCACTTCTTCGATGTGGGTTTTCTTTTCGTAATTATTATTTAGAGGAAGGT
Organism: Actinobacillus seminis; assembly: GCF_002263215.1. GTDB lineage: Bacteria > Pseudomonadota > Gammaproteobacteria > Enterobacterales > Pasteurellaceae > Actinobacillus_B > Actinobacillus_B seminis. Next base: position 4,192 of record NZ_NLFK01000010.1, on the reverse strand, counting down.
TATGGTAACCATTCGTTTAACTCGTGGCGGAGCTAAAAAACGCCCATTCTATCAAATCGTTGTAGCTGACAGTCGTAGCCCGCGTGACGGTCGTTTTATCGAGCGTGTCGGTTTTTTCAACCCACTGGCGACAGGTAAAGCGGAACGTCTACGTGTCAACTTGGATCGCGTTAACCACTGGGTCGGTCAAGGCGCATCTTTGTCGGATCGCGTTGCATCTTTGGTAAAAGAAGCACAAAAAGCGGCTTAATCACAGATTTTGATCGTTTTTAGAGGTGAATAATCATGACACAACAAAGAATTGAAGTCGTTGGCAAATTAGGTTCAACATACGGCATTCGAGGTTGGTTGCGTATTTATTCATCTACTGAATATGCCGAAAGCATTTTCGACTATCAACCTTGGTTTTTAAAAATCAAAGGGCAATGGCAACCGACCGAGCTGGAAAGCTGGAAACATCATAACCACGAATTAATTGTTAAATTAAAAGGGGTGAATGATCGTGAAGCCGCGCAAATTCTGGCAAATATTGAGATCGGTGTGGATTTATCCGTTTTCCCCCAACTGGAGGAAGGTGATTATTATTGGCATGATTTAATTGGTTGCCAAGTGGTAAATTTACAGGGTTATGCCATGGGAACGGTTTCTGAAATGATGGAAACCGGATCTAATGATGTGTTGGTCGTGCGCGCTAAAACGAAAGATGCTTTTGGTAAACAAGAACGGTTAATTCCGTTTTTATATGAACAAGTAGTTAAAAGAGTAGATCTCACCACAAAGACTATAGAAGTGGATTGGGATGCCGGTTTCTAACCTCAGGTAGGTTGTGTGGCGTTTGTTGTAACATTTTGACACAGGATAATTAAAATGTGGATTGGGATTATTAGTCTTTTCCCTGAAATGTTTAACGCTATTACAGATTTTGGGGTCACAGGACGTGCAGTTAAACAACGTCTGCTGCATATCCAATGTTGGAATCCTCGCGATTTTACATCGGATAAACATAAAACGGTCGATGATCGTCCTTATGGCGGCGGTCCCGGAATGCTGATGATGGTACAACCGTTACGTGATGCAATTCGAGCGGCTAAAGCGGCGGCGGGGGAGGGGGTAAAAGTGATTTATCTTTCACCCCAAGGACGTAAACTCAATCAAGACGGTGTGCAAGAACTGTCGCAATATCAAAAGATTATTTTGGTTTGTGGTCGTTATGAGGGCATTGATGAACGTTTGATTGAAACCGAAATTGACGAAGAATGGTCAATTGGAGATTACGTACTCACCGGTGGAGAATTACCTGCAATGACGTTGATTGACGCAGTTGCAAGGTTTATTCCCGGCGTATTAGGCAAACAAGTCTCGGCACAAGAAGATTCTTTTGCGACAGGATTATTGGATTGTCCACATTATACCCGACCGGAAGTCTTGGATGAGTTAGCTGTACCGCCTGTACTGATGTCAGGCAATCACGAAGAAATTCGTAAATGGAGATTAACAAAATCTCTTGAGCGGACGTGGTTAAGACGCCCTGAGCTATTGGAAAGCCTAGCTCTGACTGACGAACAACGCAAACTGCTTAAGCGGATTAAAGCTGCAAGTAGTGAAATCAGTTAACACTAGGATCTTAGAAGGATTATTCAAATGAGTAACATCATTAAACAAATCGAACAGGAACAATTAAAACAAAACGTACCAAGCTTCCGCCCGGGTGATACTTTGGAAGTGAAAGTATGGGTTGTTGAAGGTAGCAAACGTCGTTTGCAAGCATTTGAAGGCGTGGTTATTGCAATTCGTAACCGTGGCTTGCACAGTGCATTTACTTTACGTAAAGTGTCTAACGGTGTAGGTGTTGAGCGTGTATTCCAAACGCACTCTCCGGTAGTTGACAGCATCAGCGTGAAACGTAAAGGTGCGGTACGTAAAGCGAAACTTTACTATCTACGTGAGCGTTCAGGTAAATCTGCACGTATCAAAGAACGTCTTGGCGAATAATAAGACAATAACTCAAAAGGCTCGGCACAATCCGAGCCTTTTATTTTTGGGGTTACTTTGATGAACTTATCTTTTCGTCAGGAGCATCTGATAAGCGTCTTCATATTCTTTGATCATACGTTCCACGGAAAAATCCATGTTTTGCATATAATCGGCGATATGATTTTGCATGGTTTGCAATTGTTCCGGATTGTCCACCAATTGCTGCAAGATCGCTTGATATGCGGCAATATCGTTATTTTCAATTAAAAAGCCGGTTTTTCCATGTTGCACAATTTCAGGAATACCGCCGGTTTTATGTGCCAAGACGGGGCGCTTATACAAATAACCCTCTAAAATCACAAATCCCATGCCTTCCGAATGAGAGGGAACCAGTTGTAAGTCCACTTGTTTTAATACGGAGCCGACGTAAGGATTAAAGGGGATAAATTCAATGTTGCCGATGCCTTCGGCTTGTTGCTTTAATTCCGCTTCCAATACACCGGATCCGACGATATAGAATGTGACTTGCGGAAATCGGCGTGCAAGTTCAATGGTCAATGGAAAATTTTTGATTTTCAACAAGTTGCCGATATGCGCCACGCGTAAACCTTGTTTGGGGGTAGCGAAGTAACGTTGTTCAAATTCGCGGTTTTCCTGTAACGGTTTGATACTACCGTAAATAGTACGCACATTCGCATTTAGCAGGCGCATATTATCGGTCACTTGATGACTGACACCGACGACCATATCCACATTTTGATAAGAGCGCGCAGAGGATTTATGGCGAAAAGGTACGCTGATTCGGCGCGTGATCATTGTCGGTTTACCGGATAATCGTTTAAAGGCGCCGGCAAAATGGGCGCCTTGCCCGTCGAGAGCGTGAATAATTAATGGCGAGTGGGTAAAAATCAATTTAAGGGCTTGCCAAAGATTGACGATTTTCGTTTGCGGAAGGTTTTCTTGCAAGTGCGGTATAAATTTTCCCGATTTTTTACCCAAAAAGTAAGTATCGTAGCCGCTGACGTGTTTTATCAATTGTGCACTTTGATACTCACCGCCGCCGAACCCTTTGGCCATATTAATAAATAAAATAGCGGGGCGTTGATTAGCCATAAATATTAGCCTCTGTTTTTTAAATTTAAAATCCATAAATTGGCATATTTGGCGAACACCGAAAATGCCGATAATACCGCGAGAATAAAGCCTTGTTTGCCATCAAGAAAACCCGCGCGCAAAATATACATCCGCACAAAACAACCGAGAGAATGGGTAACACATTGAGTTATGCCGGTTTTTTTGCCTTTAGCAGCTTTTTGTTCCGCCCAAGCTTTGCTGTAGTGCGCCACTTTGGATAAATAGTGATGCACTGTTTTATAGGTGTAATGATACAAATCACCGTCTAATTTTTTGACCGTCGTATTTGGCGGCAGATGAACTTTTTCATGTACCAATTCGTCGCCATATTGCGCAGCTTGCGTTTTATATAGGCGTAACACATAATCCGGATACCAACCGGAATGACGAATTTGTTTGCCGAACGCCGTGCTTAAACGACAGATTTGATAGGCGGTATTGTCTAAATCGGCACTGACCGCCTTTTGAATGGATTGACGCAATTTATCGCTGACATGTTCGTCGGCATCAAGCCACAAGACATAATCACAGGTTACATATTGTTGCGTAATTTGGCGTTGGCGACCAAAGCCTTGCCAATCGGTATGCCGATAAAATTTTGCACCGTATTGTTGGGCAATTTTCGGCGTATTATCCGTACTGCCCGAATCTAAAATGATGATTTCGTCCACCCAATCTTTCACTGAATCTAAACATTGTGCTAATTCGTGTTCTTCGTTTTTGACGATCATCGCCACACTGAGGGTTGGCATATTGTTATCCTTATGCAATTGCAATAAATTTCGCTTAGTGTACCAAATTTGCCATGAAAAAAAACAAGAAAAATTGACCGCACTTTTTATCGCAAAGGGTACATCAATTGCTTTTGAGCCGGCAGCAAGGCGACTTTTCACATAAGATGCCTATTATGCCATGACAACACTGCTCAAACTTCCACCGAGGTTAAGAACCGGCAAAATGAAGAAATGAAAACGGACGTTCTTAACTCATATAGCGCCTTGACGGTTAATAACAAATATCACCCTATCTTCAAAATCAAAAAAAATTGCCTAAAAACTGACCGCAGCTTATTTGATAATAATTA
>NZ_NLFK01000001.1 GCF_002263215.1 Actinobacillus seminis | reverse complement strand
GCGACAAAAGTGGATGGGGTTTATGATTCTGATCCGGCGAAAAATTCAGAGGCAAAATTGTATCATCAATTGACTTATGCGGAAGTCATTGACCGAGAATTGCAAGTAATGGATTTGGCAGCATTTACTCTCGCGCGAGATCACCATATGCCGATCCGCGTATTTAATATGGGCAAACCGGGGGCATTGCGTAATGTCATTTTAGGTAAGCAAGAAGGCACATTGATTTGTGAATAATTTTTTACTCAATCTGTAATTTTATCTAATTTAAAAGGAATATCTGTGATTAACGAAATTAAAAAAGATACGCAAGTGCGTATGGAAAAAAGTTTAGAAACCTTTAAAAGTCATATTTCAAAAGTTCGTACTGGACGTGCGCAACCAAGTTTACTTGATGGTATTCAAGTTGATTATTATGGTGCGGCAACGCCACTTCGTCAATTAGCCAATGTTGTGGCAGAAGATGCGCGTACGTTGGCAGTAACTGTTTTTGATCGCAGTTTAATTAGTGCGGTGGAAAAAGCAATCTTAACTTCTGATTTAGGATTAAATCCTTCTTCTGCCGGTACGACTATTCGTGTTCCATTACCTCCACTGACTGAAGAACGTCGTCGCGATTTGATTAAAATCGTAAAAAATGAAGCGGAACAAGGAAAAGTAGCGGTTCGCAATGTGCGTCGTGATGCCAATGATCAAATTAAAGTGTTGTTGAAAGACAAAGAAATTAGTGAAGATGCAGAACGTAAAGCTCAGGATGAAATCCAAAAAATTACTGATCTTTATGTGAAAAAAGTGGATGAAGCTTTAGCGGAAAAAGAAAAAGAATTATTGGATTTCTAATAATTTCAATCGATTACTAATACGCTTGTATGTAGGACGCTATGCTGGCGTCCTTTTTTATGTGATTACGATAAGACAACAGTGCGGTGAAAAATTATGCAAAAAAACAAAAAATAGTGATTTTAGGATCCACCGGTTCGATTGGCAAAAGTACCCTATCAGTGATTGAACACAACTCGGAATCCTACCGGGTATTTGCATTGGTGGGGGGGCGTAATGTCGAATTAATGTTTGAACAATGCGTAAAATTTCAACCGCACTTTGTCGCGTTGGAAAATGAGCAAGCGGCAAAATTGTTGGCAGCAAAGTTATCGGCAGCAGGCAGTCAAACTCAAGTGCTTAGTGGTCAACAAGCGATTTGTGAGCTAGCCGCACATGATGAAGCAGATCAGGTGATGGCTGCAATCGTGGGCGCGGCAGGAGTGTTGCCGACGCTTTCGGCAGTGAAAGCTGGCAAACGCGTGTTGTTGGCAAATAAAGAAGCATTGGTGACTTGTGGGCAAATTTTTATTGATGCGGTTCGGCAATATGGTGCACAATTATTGCCGGTGGATAGTGAACATAATGCGATTTTTCAATCTTTGCCACCGCAAGCTCAAGAAAAAATTGGTTTTTGTCCATTAGCGGAATTAGGTATTAGCAAAATTGTATTGACCGGATCCGGCGGTCCGTTTCGTTATACCGATTTAGCCGACTTTGCACAGATTACGCCGGAACAGGCGGTAGCTCATCCAAATTGGTCAATGGGGAAAAAGATTTCTGTTGATTCGGCGACCATGATGAATAAAGGCTTGGAATACATTGAAGCTCGTTGGTTGTTTAATGCGTCGGCGGATGAAATGGAAGTGATTATTCATCCACAATCAATTATTCATTCAATGGTACGTTATATTGACGGAAGCGTGATTGCACAAATGGGTAATCCGGATATGCGCACGCCGATTGCCGAAACCATGGCGTATCCAAAGCGGATTGTTGCCGGTGTGGCACCGCTTGACTTTTATCAGTTGAGCGGATTGACCTTTATGCAACCGGATTACCAACGTTATCCTTGCTTAAAATTGGCGATTGAAGCGTTTGCTGCCGGACAATATGCGACAACGTCGATGAATGCGGCAAATGAAGTGGCGGTAGAGGCATTTTTAAATAGACAAATTGGTTTTATGGATATTGCGAAAGTGAATCAGGTGACGGTGGAAAAAATGACGCCACAAGTCATTTCTGGGATTGACGATGTATTGTCAGTCGATCGCATAGCACGCGAATTTGCAAAACAAGCGATTTTACGTTTTTAACATGATTAAGCCTATGATATAGTGGCAAGAATAAAAGTGCGGTTAAAAATCCGAGTCAATTGAGCATATGAAAGAAGTAGATCCAGAGAATATTCCACAACACGTTGCGATTATTATGGACGGTAATGGACGTTGGGCGAAACGACAAGGGAAAATGCGTATTTTTGGACATAAAAATGGCGTTTTTGCTGTTCGTCAAGCGGTTGCTTATGCGCGTAAAGTTGGTATAAAGGTGCTGACATTATATGCTTTTAGCAGCGAAAATTGGAATCGTCCGCAACAAGAAGTTAGTGCATTGATGACCTTGTTTATGCAGGCACTTGAGCGTGAAGTAAAAAATTTACATAAAAATAATATTCGGTTAAAAATTATTGGTGATGTGACAGGTTTTAGTACCGGTTTGCAAGAAAAAATCAATGATGCGGAAAAATTAACTGAAAATAACACCGCACTTACCTTGAATATTGCTGCCAATTATGGCGGTTGTTGGGACATTGTGCAGGCGGCAAAAACATTGGCTGGGCAAGTTAAAGAGAATAGGCTGGCAGTTTCAGAGATTACGGAAGTACTGTTTCAGCGTTATTTGGTAACCCAAGATCAACCGCCGGTGGATTTATTGATCCGAACAAGCGGCGAGCAGCGGATAAGTAATTTTTTGTTATGGCAGATTGCCTATGCTGAATTGTATTTTTCCGATGTATTATGGCCGGATTTTAATGAACAAGAATTTCATCAGGCGATCATGGTGTATCAGCAACGCCATCGTCGTTTTGGTAGTGCGGAATAGTGAGGAGATTAAATGCTTAAAGAACGGGTTTTGTCAGCCATTGTGCTTATTGGGATTGTTTTCGCTGCCTTATTTTTATTTTCACCTTTCTATTTTGCCTTGGCATTAGGCGTCGTGGTAACACTTGGTGTGTGGGAATGGACGCAGTTTGCGAAAATTAATGTCGGTTTTTGGCGTATTTTAATTGCCGGCTTATGTGGTGCATTTTTGTTTCTGTGGATTTTTGGCGAAGGCGATTATATCAATGCCGGTCGGGTATTTGAAAATTACGCTCAACCCTTATTGTTGCTTTCCGTGATTTGGTGGTTTGTCGCCTTGGGATTTGTTGTGTACTATCCAATTTCAGCGAAACTTTGGGGAAAATCGGGATTTTTGCAACTTATTTTTGCTTTTTGTACCTTGATTCCTTTCTTAGTCGGCGTTTTAAAATTACGTTTGGACGAGTATGGCGCCAATCCATATCATGGCTTAATGTTGTTGCTGTATGTGTTTATTTTGGTGTGGAGTGCTGATTCCGGTGCTTATTTTGTAGGACGTAAATTTGGCAAACATAAATTAGCGCCAAGCGTATCGCCGGGAAAAACTTGGCAAGGGGTTTTTGGTGGATTAGTGACAGCCGGTGTGCTGGCGACGATTTTTGTTCAAGTGGCGCCGGATAATTTATTTACGGTGGTGATAGTGCCTTTTGTGGTTTTATCGGTAGCCACGGTGGCAATTTCGATCTTAGGAGATTTAACGGAAAGTATGTTTAAACGTGAAAGTGGCATAAAAGACAGTAGCCAATTAATTCCGGGACATGGCGGGATTTTAGATCGAATTGATAGTCTAACCGCCGCAGTACCGTTTTTTGCCTATTTTTATTTTTATGTGTTATAGGAAAGTGCTATGTCATTTTTATGGTCATTAGTTTCATTTTTGATTGTGATCGGTGTCCTTGTTTCTGTACACGAATACGGTCATTTTTGGGCAGCCAGAAAGTGCGGTATAAAAATTCACCGTTTTTCTATTGGGTTTGGCAAAGTATTGTGGTCAAAAATTGATAAACAAGGTACTGAGTTTGCTATTTCGTCAATTCCTTTAGGTGGTTATGTAAAGATGTTGGATGAGCGTAATGAAGCAGTTCCGGCAAACTTAAAACATCAATCCTTTAACAGTAAAACCGTTGCACAACGGGCATTTGTGATTGCTGCCGGACCGATAGCTAACTTTTTATTTGCGATTTTTGCTTATTGGGTGATTTATACGGTTGGCATTCCAAGTGTCAAGCCAGTGATTGAGGAAGTGACGCAAGGTTCAATTGCACAGCAAGCGAAAATCCAGCCTAATTCACAAATTATGGCGATTGATGGAACTGCGACGCCGGATTGGGAAACGATCAATATGCTGTTGGCAACGAAGATGGGGGATCCACAAGTGGAATTGACGCTATCGCTTTTCGGTTCCACGACTTCACAAACCAAAATTCTTGACTTATCGCATTGGACATTTGATCCGGAAAAAGAATCTGCTTTTAGTGCATTAGGCATGATACCGGTTCGAACCAAAGTCGAGATGACCTTGTCTAAAGTGCTGGAAAATTCGCCGGCGGAGCAAGCGGGATTGCAAGTCGGAGATAAAATTTATGCGGATAATGCGCAGTTAATGGCATGGCAGGATTTTGTTAAACTGGCGCAGGCGGGTATCCCTTTTAGTGTAAAAATTGAACGTCAGGGTGAGTTTTTAACGAAAATGATCATCCCGGCATTAAATGAGAAAGGGCAATGGCAAGTGGGGGTGTCGCCGACCTTTCAACCGCTTGCATATGAGTATCGCACAGAATTAAAATATGGTATTCTACAATCTTTGCAAAAAGGGATTGAAAAGACACTTCAGTTATCTTGGCTAACGATTAAAGTTATCGGTAAATTATTTACCGGCGATTTATCTGTAAGTAACTTGAGTGGACCAATTTCTATCGCGAAAGGTGCGGGGGCATCATCCGAAATTGGATTGATTTATTACCTTAGCTTTATGGCACTGATTAGCGTAAACTTAGGGATTATGAATTTACTCCCATTGCCGGTATTAGATGGCGGTCATTTAGTGTTTTTGGCTGCTGAAGCGGTAAAAGGAAAACCCGTTTCCGAGGCTGTACAGAATGTTGCGTACAGAATTGGAGCGATTTTGTTGCTGGTGCTGACTGCATTCGCATTATTTAATGATTTTTTACGTTTATAGTCATTTTTTATAACAGGATAAAAGTAACGATGAAAAAACTTCTAATTGCAAGCCTCTTATTTGGTTCAACAACAGTTGTTGCAGCACCATTTGTGGTGAAAGATATTCGTGTGGACGGTGTACAAGCCGGATCTGAAAGTACGGTGTTAAGCGGTTTGCCTATTCGTGTTGGTCAACGTGCGACGGATAACGATATTGCGAATATTGTAAGAACGTTGTTTTTACGTGGACAATATGATGATGTCAAAGCCTCTAGAGAAGGCGATACCTTAGTTGTTTCTGTGGTGCCTAAACCGATTATTGTCGAGGTAACTTTAGATGGGAATAGTTCAATACCTAATGAGGCACTGAAGGAGAATTTGAATTCTAATGGATTTGCAGTCGGGGATGTTCTTAATCGTGAAAAGCTGGAAGCCTTTCGTCAAAGTTTAGTGGAGTATTATGCGAGTGTAGGTCGCTATAATGCAACCGTAGATACGGTTATTAATACATTACCTAATAACCAAGCGGAAGTGAAGCTAAAAATCAAAGAAAATGATGTAGCAAAATTTAAATCAATTGATTTTATCGGTAATGAAACGGTGAGTAGCAGTAAATTGCAAGAGCAAATGGAGTTACAACCGGATGCATGGTGGAAGCTTTTTGGGAATAAATTCAGCCCGATAGAATTTAATAATGATTTAGACGCAATTCGGGCTTATTACCTAGATAATGGTTATGCAAAATTCCAAATTATAGATACAAATATTCGGCTTAATGAAGATAAAACGGAAGCAAATGTCATTATTAAAGTCAATGAAGGTGAACAATATACGGTAAAAAATGCGCGTATTGTCGGTGATGTAGGTGGTATGTCGGAAGCGTTAACGCCATTATTGAAACAAATTTATATTGACGATACATTCCGTCGTAGTGATGTCGTTAGCGTTGAAGAAAGTATTAAATCAACATTGGGTGAGCAAGGTTATGCGAACGCACAGGTAAATGTTAACTCGGAATTCGATGATGAAAATAAAACTATTGCTTTAACTTTTGTGGTGGATGCTGGTCGTCGTTATTCTGTACGTCAAATTCGTTTTGAGGGCAACACGGTAAGTGCCGATAGCACATTGCGTCAAGAAATGCGTCAACAAGAAGGCGCTTGGTTATCTTCTCAATTAGTGGAATTAGGTAAAGTGCGGTTAGATCGTACCGGATTTTTTGATTCGGTGGAAACTCGTACTGAAAACGTACCGGGGGTAGATGATAAACTGGACGTTATCTATAAAGTAAAAGAACGTAATACCGGCAGTATCAACTTCGGTATCGGTTACGGTACAGAAAGCGGTTTAAGTTATCAAGCCAGTGTTAAACAAGACAACTTCTTAGGAATGGGATCATCTATCAGTTTGGGCGGTTCCCGTAACGATTACGGTACCAGTATTAACTTAGGTTATACCGAACCGTATTTCACCAAAGATGGTGTAAGTTTAGGGGGTAACGTTTTCTATGAAAGTTATGATAACTCTCGCAATGATACCTCTGCGTCTTATTCACGTACCAGTTATGGTATCAATGGAACCTTAGGTTTTCCGGTAAATGAAAATAACTCATATTATTTAGGGTTAGGTTATATACATAACGAATTGAAAAATATTGCTCCGGAATACACTCGTGATCTTTATCGTCAATCTATGGGATATAATAACAATGATTGGCAGTTTAAATCGGATGATTTTGAACTGTCAATGGGATGGAACTATAATAGTTTGAACCGAGGCTTTTTCCCTACTTCCGGGGTGAAAGCCTCTATTAGCGGTAAGGTGACTGTTCCGGTTTCAGATAATAAATATTATAAACTAAGCACCAATGTACAAGGATATTATCCGTTAGATCGTGATCATACATGGGTTATTTCCGGTTCATTGGGGGCAGCCTATGCAAATGGATTTGGAGGTAAAAATTTACCGTTTTATCAATTTTATACAGCCGGCGGTATAGGTTCATTGCGTGGATTTGCTTATGGTGCGGTAGGTCCTCAAGCGATTTATCAGGAGCGCAATGGACAATGGGGTTATGTGAATAATGATATTATCGGCGGTAATGCGATGATGAGCAGTAGTGCCGAGCTTATTGTACCGACACCGTTTGTTGCCGATAAAAACCAACGTAGTGTCAGAACGTCATTATTTATTGATGCAGCGAGTGTTTGGAATACCAAGTGGAGCGCAAAAGATAAACAACTTTTTCCAAAATTACCCGATTATAGTGATCCATCACGTGTTCGTGTTTCTGCCGGTATTGGTTTTCAATGGCAATCTCCAATCGGACCTTTGGTCTTCTCATATGCCAAACCGTTGAAAAAATATGATGGGGATGAGATTGAGCAGTTCCAATTTAGTATTGGAGGAACTTTCTAGATATGGAACTTTTATTAACATATATAGTCTAATGTCTTGTTCTTGTCCTATAGATTCGTTTATAGTACAGGAGGTAAATAGTAATTAATTAAAGGAAAAGTTAAAAATGAAAAAAGCTGTAAAATTAACCGCACTTTCTTTAGGTTTAGCATTGGCATCTTCATTTGCTATGGCAGAGGAAAATATTGCTTTCTTAAATGTGGATTATGCATTTGTCAATAATCCAACCCGTCAAGCTGAATTGAAAAAAATGGACAAGGAGTTCAAAGCACCGGCAGATAAACTTAAAGCTGATGAAAAAGTGTTACAAGATAAAAAAGCAAGTTTTGAAAAAGAAATTGATGATAAAGCTAAAGCAATTGATAAAGAAATTGAATCCAAGGTTAAGTCTTTAGAGAAAGATGCACCGAAATTACGTCAAGCGGATATAAAAAAACGCCAAGATGGAATTTCGGCTTTAGCTAAAAAACGTCAAGGTGAGATACAAGAGCTGATTTCTCAACGTAATGCTGATTTTAATAAATTAGTTGAAGAACACCAGAAAAATGTTGCTAAGTTCCAAGCTGATGTGCAACAACGTGAGAGAGAAATTAATCAAAAAGCATTGGTTGAAATCCAAAAAACAGCAACTGATATCGCAAAAGCTAAAAATTTCTCTATTGTTTTAGATGAAAAAACGGTTGTTTATACAGTAGAAGGTAAAGATATTACCGAAGATGTGCTAAAAGCACTGCCACAACCGGCAACTTCTACGACAAAACAGGCTAAATAATGCGAGATTATTCTCTTCAAGAATTATCGACTCAAATCGGCGCTATCCTTCGCGGTAACGCCGATGTTGTTGTTGAAAGTATTGCATCACTAGATAACGCGAATGCACGACAATTGACGTTTATTTCTAATGTAAAATTTCGTGAAAAATTAGCACAGTCTCAAGCCGGAGCAATTATTGTTTCTGATGCGGATGTGGATTTTTGTGCGCCTGAAAGCAATTTATTAATTGTGAAAGATCCTTATGTGGCATATGCGATTTTAGCGCAATATATGGATAATACACCGAAAGCGGCAAACCATATTGCCGAAAGTGCAGTCGTTTCTTGTTCTGCTATTTTAGGTAATAATGTGGCAGTGGGCGCCAATGCTGTGATTGAAGATGGTGTGGTGTTAGGTGATGATGTGGTGGTTGGTGCCGGTTGTTTTATCGGTAAAAATGTTAAAATCGGTGCCGGAACACAATTATGGGCGAACGTTTCCGTTTATCATGAAGTGAAAATCGGTGAACACTGTTTAATTCAATCCGGAGCGGTAATTGGTAGTGATGGTTTTGGTTATGCTAATGATCGTGGTCGTTGGATTAAAATTCCGCAAACGGGAACGGTGTTAATCGGTAATCATGTCGAAATCGGCGCCTGTACTTGTATTGATCGTGGTGCATTGGATGCAACGGTAATCGAAGATAATGTGATCATTGATAACCTTTGTCAAATTGCGCATAACGTCCATATCGGTACGGGAACTGCAGTTGCCGGTGGCGTGATTATGGCGGGAAGCTTGAAAGTCGGACGTTATTGTTTGATTGGTGGTGCAAGTGTTATTAATGGACATATGGAAATTTGTGATAAAGTCACGGTGACAGGAATGGGAATGGTAATGCGACCGATTACCGAACCGGGCATTTATTCTTCAGGGATTCCATTACAAACCAATAAGGAATGGCGTAAAACCGCTGCGCTCACCTTAGACATTGATAAGATGAATAAGCGTTTAAGAACTTTAGAAAAAAAACTTTCGTAAAAAACGTGCCACAATTTGTGGTACGTTTTGTATTGAACGGTTAAATATCGTATAATTTCACCTAGTGATATTTTATTCTTTAAATTAAAGGTACTATTGTGACGACTACAACAACTGCAAGAACAATTGAAGCAAAAGAAATTATGACGCTACTTCCTCATCGCTATCCGTTTTTATTGGTGGATCGAGTTACGGATTTTGAAGAGGGTCGTTGGCTTAAAGCAGTGAAAAATGTCAGTGTGAATGAGCCTTGTTTTACAGGGCATTTCCCCGGAGAGCCGATTTTACCCGGTGTCTTAATTCTTGAAGCCTTGGCGCAAGCCATGGGGATTTTGGCGTTTAAAACCCATGAACTTCAAGGTGGCGAATTATTTTACTTTGCGGGTATTGATGAAGCTCGTTTTAAATGTCCTGTGTTGCCGGGCGATCAAATGGAATTAAGCGTTACCGTAATTAAAGAACGTCGCGGAGTGACCGCATTTACCGGCATTGCGACGGTAAATGGTAAAGTGGCTTGTGAAGCAAAATTAATGTGCGCTCGTCGCTAAGAGGTGAATATGATTCATGCTAGTGCAAAAATCCATCCGTCGTCTATCATTGAGGAAGGGGCAAAGATCGGTGAAAACGTAGTTATCGGTCCATTTTGTATTGTGGAACGAGGTGTTGAAATTGGCAAAGGCACCGTGTTAAATTCCCATGTAGTTGTTAAAGGTGAGACGAAAATTGGCGAAGATAACCGGATTTTCCAATTTGCCAGCATTGGTGAAATAAATCAAGATCTGAAATATCATGGTGAGCCGACCAAGACGGTGATTGGTGATCGTAACCGTATTCGTGAAAGCGTAACCATTCATCGTGGTACGGTGCAAGGTGGGGGAGTAACGCGTATTGGTGATGATAATTTATTTATGATCAATGCACACATTGCCCATGATTGCCAAATTAAAAATCGTTGTATTCTGGCAAATAATGCCACCTTAGCCGGTCATGTTGAGTTGGATGATTTTGTCATTGTTGGCGGAATGTCGGCAATCCACCAATTTGTGATCATCGGCGCACACGTGATGCTCGGTGGTGGATCAATGGTTAGTCAAGATGTACCGCCTTATGTAATGGCGCAAGGAAACCATGCGCAGCCTTTTGGAGTCAATATTGAAGGATTAAAACGTCGTGGCTTTGATAAACCGACCTTACACGCGATTCGTAATGTATATAAATTGATTTATCGTAGCAGCAGAACCCTAGAAGATGTGATGCCGGAAATCGAAAATTATGCGGAACGCGAAAGTGCGATTAGTTTTTTCCTGGATTTCTTCAAACGCTCAACTCGTGGTATTATTCGTTAGATAATTCATAAAAAATCCCGTTATTTTTAACCGCACTTTTGTTATATTAAGTGCGGTTATTTTTTATTTCGTTTTTATCATTTTAAATGGCACATAAGGTAAATCAAAAATGCAAAAGAATAGTCCGACTATTGCCATTGTCGCCGGCGAAGTGTCCGGCGATATTTTAGGTGCAGGCTTAATTCGTAGCCTAAAAATACGCTATCCCCATGCGCGTTTTATCGGTATTGGTGGGGAAAAAATGAGTGCTGAAGGATTTGAATCCCTCGTTGATATGGAAGAGATTGCGGTGATGGGGTTGGCGGAAGTGGTGAAGCATTTGCCGCGTTTGTTAAAAATTCGGCGCTTAGTGATTGATACCATGCTGAAGAAAAAGCCGGATATTTTTATCGGCATTGATGCACCGGATTTTAATCTGGATATTGAGTTGAAATTAAAAGAAAATAGGATAAAAACCATTCATTACGTCAGCCCGTCCGTTTGGGCATGGCGACAAAATCGGATTCATAAAATCGCTAAAGCTACCCATTTGGTGTTAGCATTTTTGCCTTTTGAAAAAGCTTTTTACGATCGTTTTAACGTGCCTTGTCGATTTATTGGGCATACGATGGCGGATGCGATCGCCTTAAAACCGTCACGTACTGAAGCTTGTCGATTATTAAATATTGAAGAAAATCAACGTTATGTCGCGATCTTGGTAGGCAGTCGCGGTTCGGAAGTGGAGTTTTTAAGCGTACCTTTTTTACAAGCTGCAAAATTGCTCAAACAACAATTTCCGGATATTCAATTTTTGGTTCCTTTGGTCAATGAGAAACGTCGCGCGCAGTTTGAGCAAATTAAAGCAGAAATTGCACCGGAGCTGGAGATGTATTTATTGGATGGACAATCGCGCCAATCTATGATCGCGGCAGAGGCAACCTTGTTGGCGTCAGGTACTGCCGCGTTGGAATGTATGTTGTGTAAATCACCAATGGTGGTGGGTTATCGCATGAAAGCGACCACTTACTTTTTAGCCAAGCGCTTAGTTAAAACAGAGTATATTTCTTTGCCGAATTTGTTGGCGAATGAAATGCTGGTACCGGAGATGATCCAAGAGGAATGCGAAGCAGAAAAATTAGCGCAGAAAATGGCAGTTTATTTAAGCCAAGAGGAAGAAGCGGTGCAACAGCGACATCATTTAATTCAGCGTTTTGTCGATTTACATCAATTAATTCAATGTGATGCAGATAAACAAGCGGCTCAATCGGTGATTGATTTATTGGAAAATATATAAGATGCGGCAATTTGATTATCCGGATTATCAATTTATCGCCGGTGTGGATGAAGTGGGACGTGGTCCCTTAGTGGGTGCCGTGGTGACCGCTGCAGTGATTTTAGATCCCAATCAGCCGATTGAAGGATTGAATGACAGTAAAAAATTATCTGAGAAAAAGCGGGTGTTACTTGCCGAGGAAATTAAGCAAAAGGCATTAGCTTGGAGCTTGGGGCGTGCAGAAGCGGCAGAAATTGATCGATTAAATATCTTGCACGCTACCATGTTGGCAATGCAAAGAGCGGTGAAAAATTTAAAAATTCAACCGCACTTTGTGTTAATTGATGGAAACCGTGCTCCTGATTTACCCATGCCGGTACAGGCGGTGGTGAAAGGGGATAGTTTGGTGGCAGAAATTAGCGCAGCGTCGATTTTGGCGAAAGTGGCAAGAGATCAGGAGATGTTAGTACTCGACCGTCGCTACCCGGATTATGCCTTTGCGCAACACAAAGGTTATCCAACCAAATTGCATTTGGAAAAATTGGCACAGCTTGGCGTGTTGCCTGAATATCGTCGTAGCTTTGCACCGGTAAAAAAATATTTAGTAAGTACAAAAAAATAAAACCCATGCGTTAGAGAGGAGTAGAAAATATTTATGTCTTTTTGGGAGCAACAAATCGGTTTATTGACTTCCCCGTTATTGTGGGTGGTGATTTTTTTGCTGGTGGCGATTTTTTTGTTCGTACGCAATAAAATTCGTATGGATGTCGTGGCGTTGTTGGTCATGTTGGTCTTTAGTTTAAGTGGTATTCTGACTACAGAAGAAGTACTGGCCGGCTTTAGTGATCCTAACATTATTTTGATAGCTTTACTTTTTATTGTAGGTGAGGGATTGGTGAGAACCGGAATCGCTTATCAAGTGAGTGAGTGGTTAATTAAGGTGTCGAAAAACAGCGAAACTAAAGTGTTGGTATTGCTAATGTTAGCGGTAGCTGGATTGGGGGCTTTTATGAGTTCTACCGGCATTGTGGCGATTTTTATTCCTGTGGTGTTGGTGATTTGTCGGCAGATGAATATTTCGCCGAAGCGTTTGATGATGCCACTGAGTATTGCCGGTTTAATTAGCGGGATGATGACATTAATTGCCACAGCGCCTAACTTGGTGGTGAACTCCGAATTGGTGCGTGCTAGTGGCGAACGTTTTAGCTTTTTCTCTTTTACTCCTATTGGTGTGGTGATTTTGCTGATTGGTATTTTATATATGTTAATCGCTCGGCGCTGGTTGGATAATGCAGATGAAACTTACGCAGAGAATAATGAGCGTTATTCGCTGAAAGAATTAATTGAAGAATACGAACTTTCCAGTCGCACCAAACGATTTGTCGTGCGTAGCGGTTCGGATTTTATCGGTCAGCCAATAGAAGAATTACATTTACGTTCAAAATATGGATTAAATGTATTGGCAATTCAACGCTGGAAACGTTTTAGACCAGTTTTTTTATCTGTTTCATTGGGAAAAGTTGATATAAAAGAGAAAGATATTTTATTGATAGATATTAGTAATCCGGAATTTGATCAGGGGAATTTCTGTCAACTTCATCAATTAGAGCCGGCGGAAATTCGCAGATACGATTTTAATCAACAGGTAAAATCCATTGGTATGGTCGAGGTGACGCCTATTCCCGATAGTGATTATTTAGGCAGAAGTATTGCGGAAATTCGTTTTCGTTCGCGTTATGGCGTAAATATCATTGGAATAAAGCGTAATAATGAAATTTTGCGTGGTAATTTGGTGGAAGAACCGCTCAAAGCCGGCGACCTGTTATTGGTTATTGGGGCATGGAAATTGATCCAAGAAATGAACTTAAAAACCAAAAGTTTTTTAGTCTTGGATTATCCGACGGAGATCGAACGCGCTGCGCCGGCACAAACTCAAGCATTACATGCTTTGTTTTCCGTATTGATCATGGTTGTATTAATGGTTACGGGGATCGTACCGAATGTAGTGGCGGCATTGATTGCTTGTCTATTGTTAGCGAAGTTTCGCTGCGTGGATGCTAAAAGCGCGTATGCCTCTATCCATTGGTCAAGTTTGATTTTGATTATCGGTATGATGCCATTTTCGATTGCGTTGCAAAAAACCGGCGGGGTTAATTTAATCGTTGATTTTATGATCGAAACTGTCGGCGGCATGGGTAAACATTGGATATTAATTTTCTTATTTATGATAAGCGCGGTAATCGGGTTGTTTATTTCAAATACCGCAACTGCAATTTTAATGGCACCTATCGCGATCACCTTAGCGCAGCATTTAAATGTGTCGCCGACGCCTTTTGCCATGACTGTGGCTATTGCGGCTTCCTCGGCATTTATGACGCCGATTTCTTCGCCGGTCAATACCATGGTTCTTGGTCCCGGGAATTATCGCTTTGGCGATTTTGTTAAAGTCGGTGTCCCATTTACCATTTTAGTGATGTTGGTGACCGTATTTTTGGTACCAATATTATTCCCTTTTTAATAACAAAATAATGAGTGAAATTATGCAAAATATGACCGCACTTTTAAAAATTGGCTTAGTTTCTGTTTCTGATCGTGCTTCGCAAGGTGTTTATCAAGATCAAGGCATTCCGGAATTGCAGGCTTGGTTGCAGCAAGCGCTCGTTGGTCCCTTTGTGATAGAGAGTCGTTTAATTCCGGACGAGCAGGTGATGATTGAGAAAACCTTGCGTGAATTAGTGGATGAACAGCATTGCCATTTAGTGTTAACCACCGGTGGGACGGGACCGGCAAAACGGGATGTGACCCCGGATGCAACCTTAGCGGTGGCAGATCGTGAAATGCCGGGCTTTGGTGAGCAAATGCGACAAGTCAGTCTGCATTTTGTGCCGACCGCGATTTTATCTCGCCAAGTGGGGGTTATTCGTAAAAAGAGTTTGATTTTAAATTTACCGGGTCAGCCGAAAGCGATTAAAGAAACCTTGGAGGGTGTGAAAGATGAAAATGGCAAGGTTATCGTGCGCGGGATTTTTGCGGCGGTACCTTATTGTTTGCAACTTATCGATGGGATTTATATTGATACCCATCCATCTGTCATTGAAAGTTTTAGACCAAAATCCGCCGGACGTTAAAAGTGCGGTCAAAAAAACAGGAGTTTTAGATGAAAAAAATTGAAGCGATTATTAAGCCGTTTAAATTGGATGATGTGCGCGAAAGCCTTTCCAATATTGGGATTACCGGTATGACCGTAAGCGAAGTTCGCGGTTTTGGGCGGCAAAAAGGGCATACTGAGTTATATCGCGGGGCGGAGTATATGGTGGATTTTTTGCCTAAAGTGAAACTGGAAATTGTGGTAGCAGACGATATTGTGGATCAGTGTGTAGAGACTATTATTGATGCTGCACAGACAGGAAAAATCGGTGATGGAAAAATTTTTGTCACAAATGTTGAACGAGTAATCCGCATTCGTACCGGCGAAGAAAACGAGGAGGCGATTTAATGATGACAAAATCTTCTTCTGTGACCGGAACGCTGGTTGCCATTGCTGCAATGGTTGTTATTCTTGCTGGGGTGAAATTGGCGGGCGAGGTTGTCGTTCCGTTTTTATTGTCGTTATTTATTGCGATTATTTGTTCGCCGACAATTAAATTTATGACCGATCGCAAGGTGCCGCATTGGTTGGCGATAACCTTATTATTGGTGTTTATTTTGATTATCTTTTTCTTTTTGCTCGGTTTAATTAACAGCACAGTACGCGAATTTACGCAATCCATTCCGCAATATCGTATATTGTTAAACGAGCGGATTTCCGATATTTTGGCGTTGGCGCAGCGGTTTCATTTGCCGATAAATATTTCGCGCGAAAGCGTGATGGAATATTTCGATCCGAGTGTATTGATGGAGTTTGTCAGTCGTGTTTTGTTAGGTTTTTCCGGCGTAGTAACGAATGTTTTTGTGCTGCTGTTGGTGGTGATTTTTATGTTATTGGAGGCGCCGACTATCAAGTACAAATTGGCATTAGCGTTGAGTCAAAATAATCAAGATGTAGTGCGTGAAGAACGCTATCTCAATCGCATTTTACAAGGTGTCATTAGCTATTTGGGAGTGAAAACCGTGACCAGTTTAATGACGGGGATCGCGATTTGGATTTTGCTTAAAATCGCCGGGGTACAATATGCGATTTTGTGGGCAACGCTTAGCTTTTTGTTGAATTATATACCCAATATTGGCTCAATCATTGCCGCGGTACCGATTATTGTGCAAGCGCTATTGTTAAACGGGTTTGGTGCAGGACTTGTGACAGCCGCCGGCGTGTTGGTGATTAATATGGTGTTCGGCAATATTTTGGAGCCGCGTATGATGGGGCGTACTTTGGGGTTATCTACGCTGATTGTATTTTTATCCTTGCTATTTTGGGGGTGGTTGTTGGGGACGGTGGGGATGTTGTTATCGGTTCCTTTGACCATGGTATTTAAAATCGCGCTTGAAGCGGATGAATCTACTATAAAATACGCCGCGTTGTTAGGTGATGTTAGCGAGGTGCATTTTGCGGACAGTACTAACGCTGATATTCCGTTAGAAAAAACGAAAACCCGTAGACAAAAATGAGCAATAAAATGTGCTTAAAATTGACCGCACTTTTTTCGGATTTAGCGATCCGGATCGCAAAAAAGTGCGGTGATTTTTTCTTTTGTTTTGCTAAACTGAAGAAAACATCTAGATTAATCGGAGTGAAACCAGTACAATCGCAGCCTATTTTTATCTGATTTATCATCCATGCCACAAGGTGTAATAACGAGGCTGAAGTATGTCGACGAAAACTAATTTAATGAATTTAACTCGCCAACAAATGCGCGAGTTTTTTAAAGAACTTGGGGAAAAACCATTTCGCGCCGATCAATTAGTCAAATGGATTTACCATTTCGGTGAAGATAATTTTGACAATATGACCAATATTAACAAAGTATTGCGTGAAAAACTGAAAGCGGTTGCGGAAATTAAAGCGCCGGAAGTGGCGGTCGAGCAACGTTCGGCGGACGGAACGATCAAATGGGCGATGCAAGTAGGGGATCAACAGGTGGAAACTGTGTATATTCCGGAAGAGGATCGTGCGACGTTATGTGTTTCTTCGCAAGTGGGATGCGCTTTGGCTTGTACTTTTTGCTCCACCGCGCAGCAAGGGTTTAACCGTAATCTTACGGTTTCGGAAATTATCGGGCAAGTATGGCGTGCGTCAAAAATTATTGGTAATTTTGGCGTGACCGGAGTGCGTCCGATTACCAATGTGGTGATGATGGGTATGGGGGAGCCCTTACTGAATGTGGCAAATGTGGTACCGGCAATGGAGATTATGTTAGATGATTTTGCATATGGATTATCCAAACGTCGTGTGACCCTTTCTACTTCCGGCGTGGTACCGGCATTGGATAAATTAAGCGAAATGATTGATGTCGCCTTGGCGATTTCTTTGCACGCGCCGAATGATGAATTGCGTAATGAAATTGTACCGATCAATAAAAAATATAATATTAAAATGTTGATTGATTCGGTTAATCGTTATTTAAGTGTTTCCAATGCGAATCATGGTAAAGTGACTATTGAATATGTGATGTTGGATCACGTAAATGAGAGCGTTGAACACGCACACCAATTAGCGGAAGTGTTGAAAAATACGCCGTGCAAAATCAATTTAATTCCGTGGAACCCGTTCCCGCAAGCACCTTATGCGAAAAGTTCCAATACGCGTATTGATCGCTTCCAGAAAACCTTGATGGAATATGGATTTACCGTGATTGTGCGTAAAACGCGCGGCGACGATATTGATGCCGCTTGTGGGCAATTGGCAGGTGAGGTGATTGATCGTACCAAACGCACTGCACAGAAAAAACAATTTGGACAGGCGATTACGGTTAACGTGCAATAATAAATCGAAAATGAAGGAGGCAAAATGCAACGACGTTATTTCAAATGGTTCAATTTTGGTTTTTTCCTTTTTTATTAGCGGCTTGTGTGTCACAAGCACCACAGCAAGATTTTGATAAACAAGAAGCAGCGAAAGCACGCGTTGAGTTGGGGCTGGGCTATTTGGCACAGCAGCAAGTTAGCCACGCCAAATTAAATTTGGATAGAGCCTTAAGCTATGCGCCGGAGTATTATTTAGTGCATTCAGCATTGGCATATTATCACCAAATGCAAGGTGAAGTTGAACAAGCCGAACAATCCTATCAAGCTGCAATTCAATTAGATAAAAAGCAAGGGGATACCTTTAATAATTACGGTACGTTTTTGTGTTCTCATGGGCGTTTTGACGAGGCGTATCAGCAATTTCAATCTGCCTTAGATACACCGAATTATTATCATCAAGCGGAAACCTACGAAAATATTGCACTTTGTGCATTATCGGCACAAGATATGCCCCGTTTTCAGCAATATCTTGCTTTATTAGAGAAAGTTTCTCCACAGCGTGTGGCAAGTTTGCGTCAAATGCAATAAAAGTGCGGTAATGATTTCGCGTATTTTGTTTTTGGGGTAGTTTTATTTTCTATATTCACAGCAATAACTGTTGCAAAACCGAGCTTACGACTTTAAACTCTACTTTCCAATAAAAGCAATCTAACCCGTAGAAATTATGACGAATTTAAAAACCAATCAGGAACAAATCGAAATAACCGGCGAACTTAATTTAGGCGAGCGTTTTCGTCAGGCACGCGAAGCATTGCAACTGTCTTTTGATGATGTAGCAAAAGAAATTAATTTACGCCCGACAATTTTAGCTCATCTTGAAAATAATGAATTTTCTCATAAATCCATTCCGGCAACCTTTATGAAAGGCTATATTCGTTGTTATGCTAAATTTTTACATTTGCCAGCTGCGGAATGGGAATCTGTGGTCGCGGGGTTAAGCGATACCGTGCATAACGATTTGGCAAAAAACAGTCTAGCGACGAAATCAGTTAATCAATACTCTTTTCATAGTCATCGTTGGGTAGGCTATATTACTATTTTGGTAATTTTAGTGGTGGCGGGGATGACCGCGCTTTGGTGGTGGGAAAACTACCAACAATCCAATCAAGAACGGGAAAATTTTGTACAAACCTATACACAATCTAATGAACCTGCTTCTGTGTCTGTTGATGTGCCGGCAGCTGCTCCGGTAGCAGAAGCGATATTAGATAAACCGACAGAACAAAATATAACTAATGTGGTAGGTGATATGACGACAAATGCCACGAACGAAAATGCAAATGCTGATATGACGAATTTACCGGCAGCAAGTGACAATATGAGCATAGCGAAAGCGACAGATACAAGCACGAATAATGCTGTGGGTGAGTTTATTATGCCGGCAACCTCTACCCGAGCGTTACAATCCGAAATGGAGAAAATGACGGGGAATAATGCGATTAAAACGGTGCAAGCAACACCGGTGATCAGTGGCGATTTAGTGATTGAAGTGACGGGCGCGAGCTGTTGGATTAGTGTACATGATACAAACCGCAAAGTATTAGCACAAAAAGAATATAAACAAGGTGAAATTTTAACCTTTAACAAAGGGGCGCCATATTCTTTAATTATTGGTGCGCCGGGTAATGTTAAAATTACTTACAAAGGTGAGGCTTATCCGTTAAAAGTGGATGGGCGTGTAGCGAGATTTAAATTGCAATAAAGATTATGTCATCATTTAAACCAACTATTCAACGTCGTCAATCGACAAAAATTTATGTGGGTAACGTCCCTGTCGGCGGAGATGCGCCGATTGCGGTACAATCCATGACCAATACGAGAACCACAGATGTGGAAGCGACCGTGGTGCAAATTAAGGCATTAGAGCGTGTAGGTGCAGATATTGTTCGTGTTTCTGTTCCAACCATGGATGCCGCGGAAGCCTTCAAATTGATTAAACAACAAGTGAAAGTGCCTTTAGTAGCGGATATTCATTTTGATTATCGTATTGCGCTAAAAGTTGCGGAATATGGTGTGGATTGTTTGCGTATTAACCCCGGCAATATTGGGCGCGAAGATCGTATTCGTGCGGTGGTGGATTGCGCGAAAGATAAAAATATTCCGATTCGAATTGGGGTGAATGCAGGTTCGTTAGAAAAAGATTTACAAGAGAAATATGGCGAGCCGACACCGGAAGCTTTGTTGGAAAGTGCATTACGTCATGTGGAAATTTTAGATCGCTTGAACTTTGATCAATTTAAAGTGAGCGTGAAAGCTTCGGATGTATTTTTGGCTGTAGAAAGTTATCGTTTGCTGGCGAAAGCCATTAAGCAACCGTTGCATTTGGGAATTACGGAAGCAGGCGGTGCGCGCGCGGGCGCGGTGAAAAGTGCGGTCGGTTTGGGGATGCTTTTAGCCGAAGGTATCGGCGATACGTTGCGCGTATCGTTGGCAGCAGATCCCGTGGAGGAAATTAAAGTTGGCTTTGATATTTTAAAATCGCTGCGTATTCGTTCGCGCGGGATTAATTTTATCGCTTGCCCAACCTGTTCTCGTCAAGAGTTTGATGTTATTGGTACGGTTAATACGCTTGAACAACGCTTAGATGATATTATTACGCCAATGGATGTATCGATTATCGGTTGTGTGGTCAACGGGCCGGGCGAGGCATTGGTCTCTGATTTGGGGGTGACCGGTGGAAATAAAAAAAGTGGTTTTTATTTAAATGGCGAACGCCAACGGGAACGCTTTGATAATGATGATTTGATTAATCAATTAGAAGCGAAAATTCGTGCTAAAGTAGCACAACAAGATCCGAAAAATCGGATTATTTAATGTATTATTAACAGCCGGTAGAAATAGGAAAAAAAGCGTGGCAAAAACAATTCAAGCAATTCGAGGAATGAATGACTGTTCTCCGACCGAAAGTCCGTTGTGGCAATGGGTGGAAGGAAAAGTGCGGTCGGTTTTACAAAATTATGGCTATTCGGAAGTACGTATGCCGATTGTGGAGAGTACGCCATTATTTGCGCGAGCCATCGGTGAAGTGACCGATGTAGTGTCAAAAGAGATGTATACTTTCTGGGATAATGATGAGCAATTGACCTTACGTCCGGAAGGGACTGCCGGTTGTGTACGCGCCGCGATTGAACACGGTTGGATTTATAATAACGAACAACGTTTTTGGTATTTAGGCCCTATGTTCCGCCATGAACGTCCACAAAAAGGGCGTTACCGCCAATTTCACCAAGTTGGTGTGGAGATTTTCGGTATTGCCAACCCTGAAATTGATGTGGAGTTAATATTGTTAACCGCACGGTTGTGGAAGGAATTGGGCATTTTTGAGCATGTGACTTTACAACTTAACTCTATTGGTTCTTTACAAGCACGTCAAAATTATCGTACAGCATTAGTGGCATTTTTAGCACAACACCTTGATTTACTTAGCGAAGAGGAAAAAGAACGATTAATAAAAAATCCGCTGCGGATTTTAGACAGTAAAAATGAAGTGTTGCAAAAGGTCTTAAATGATGCGCCAAAACTGTTGGATTATTTGGATAACGACAGTCGTGAGCATTTTTCCCGAGTGTGTGCATTATTGGATGCTATGGGTATTCAGTATGAAGTCAACCCCAAATTGGTGCGTGGTTTAGATTACTATAATGATACGGTATTTGAATGGGTAACTTCCGCACTTGGTGCGCAAGGAACAGTTTGTGGAGGCGGGCGTTATGACAGCTTAGTGGAACAACTTGGAGGGCATGCAACTAACGGGGTTGGTTTTGCAATGGGGCTGGAACGTTTGGTTTTGCTCGTGCAGGAAGTCAATCACCAAATTGAGTTGCCGAGATCGGTAGATATTTATGTAATTTATGCAGGTGAAAATACGACATTGCCGGCATTTCAGTTAGCAGAAAGAGTGCGGACAGCATTGCCACATTTACGTACTATGGTTCATTGTAGCGGGGGTAATTTTAAAAAACAGTTTAAGCGTGCAGATAAAAATGCAGCAAAAATTGCGTTAGTAATTGGCGAAAGTGAAGTAGCGCAAGGGCAAGTGATTGTCAAAGATTTATTAGCCGGCGTCGAACAGCAATTCGTAGCGCTGGATGATATTGTGGCACATCTTAGTCAAGTTTTTAATTAAAAGGGGAACAATATGGCTTATACCATTGAAGAAGAACAGGAAATTAATGACATAAAGGCGTGGTGGAATGAGAATTATAAATCCATCATTGCGATTGTGGTGCTGGTGTTTGCAGGTGTGTTTGGTTGGAAATATTGGCAGAATTATCAAGCCGGACAAATTCAGCTGCTTTCTGCACAATATGATCAATTAATTTATGGCACGGAAAAAGGTGAGGCGAAAAATGCGCAGTTGGAACAATTTGCGAAAGATAACAGTAAAACTGCTTATGCGGTGTTAGCGCTTTTTGAGCGTGCGAAAAGTGCGGTGGAAAATAACGATTTTTCTGCGGCGGAAAGTGCGTTGAAACAAGCCATGAGCGAATCTTCTGATGAGGTTTTAACTTCGCTTGCGGCGTTGCGTTTGGCGACGGTGCAATTCCAATTGCAATCTTTTGATGCGGCATTGGAAACCTTGAAATCAGTGAAAGGCAGCAGTTGGGATAGTCGCAAAAATTTATTGACCGGTGATATTTTTGCGGCAAAAGGCGATAAAACCGGAGCGAAAGCCAGTTTTGAAGCGGCACTTACTAAGGCTGATCAATTGGAACGGCAATTAATTCAAGTGCGGTTAAATAATTTATAGTTTTCGTGCTAAAGAAAAGAGCTGATTATCATCAGCTCTTTTTTATATTTTCATTTAATCGGTTAACCTCTGATCGGTTTATGTAATAGGGTAAAAGCAATAAACCCGAAGCCGAGGAAGCAGGATGCGATTAATGCATAAAAACCGCCGTCCCATCCGTATAAGTCAACTAATTTACCCATGACCCAACCGGCACTGGCAGAACCGAGAAGATAGCCGAATAAGCCGGTTAATCCCGTTGCGGTTCCGGTTGCTACGCGAGGAATTAAATCCGCAGCTTGTAAACCAATCATCATCACCGGTCCGTAGATTAAAAAACCGATTGCCACTAGACAAATATTATCCACTAACGGATTACCCGCTGGGTTTTTCCAGTAAATAATAATGGCAATTAATACACCAACCAGGAAGAATAACATTGGTGGGGCGCGGTGACCTTTAAATACTTTATCACTTAAATAACCGCTGGCGAGCATTCCGAAGATACCGGCGTATTCATATAAGAAATAAGCCCAGCTTTGTTTATCCACAGTAAAATGCTTCACTTCTTTTAAGTAAGTTGGTGCCCAGTCGATAATTCCATAGCGAATGAAGTAAACAAAGACGTTTGCAATGGCGATTGCCCATAGAAATTTGTTATGAATAATATATTTGAAGAAAATATCTTTTGAGGATAACGTGTGTGCGGATTCCACTTTCTCAATCACTTTTTCCCCTTTCCATTCATCTACCGGTGGCAAGCCTTGTGATTCCGGTGTATCTCTCATTAGCCAGAACATGATTAAGGCTAGTACAATGGCGATAAGTGCTGGTAAGTAGAATAAAGATTGCCATACGCCAAAAACGGATAAACCAAGGATAGCTAATGGTCCGATTAATCCGCCACGATATTGTGTGACACATTCCACCAACTCCACCAAACCCCACGCTCGGAGACGGAGAACCAGTTCGTCATGGTTTTCGCACCCGGTGGATAGCCCATACCTTGAAACCAACCATTTAAGGCAGCTAAAATTATCATGAACGGAATAGACGCAAGAACACCGGGAACTAAACCGAAAATTAAGCTGACAAGGGCAGATCCCAGCAAACCGATAGTAATAAAATATTTGGGGTTACTTCTGTCGGAAACGTTTCCCATGATGAATTTACTGAAACCGTAAGCAAGCGATAACGCCACACCGACCATCCCCAGATCCGCTTTAGTAAATCCATACTCGTCAATTAAATAAGGGATGGCGAGTGAGAAGTTTTTACGTATTAAGTAATAAGCTGCGTATCCAATGAATACCCCGGCAAATACTTTTCAGCGTAATTTTTTATATTCTACATCAACTAATGCATCATCCATCCTCTTTGTAGGAGGGGAGGCTTTTAAAAATGAAAACATAATGTTCTCCTAAATTATTCTTGTTTAGTCTTAATTTTATGATGAAGTCATTATCAAAAAATGCGATAAGACAAGGTGAGTATATAATCAGGAAGAACGCTGAACAATGTTATTTTCTTGATTAAAATCAATATATTAGCATTCATTTAAAATATAATACAAAATTAAAAATAGTCCTAAATAGTGATAAAGTTTATTCTTAATAGGGTGTAAGAATTATTCCTAGAAAAAAGAAAGTCACTGTATCTTTTGAGCGGATTGTAGTATGTTAAAAAAGGAAATAGGTTCTGAATAAATTGATTGAATAGTATTTGAGGTAAACAAAGTATGGTAGATTTCACATTATTACGTACACAAGCCTACATTAATGGCGCATTTATTTCGGCAAAAAATAACCGCACTTTTACAGTATTTAATCCGGCAAACCGGCAAGTTATTGCGCAAGTTGCCAGTTGTGGTGTGGAAGAAACCCAAGCAGCCATTCAAGCGGCGAAAGTGGCGCAGCAAGATTGGAAAGCCTTGACAGCAAAAGCGCGGTCAAAAATTTTGCAAAAATGGTTTGCTTTGATCATGCAACATCAAGAAGAATTGGCGTATTTATTAAGTTTGGAGCAAGGAAAACCGCTGGCAGAGGCACGCGGCGAAATTGCTTATGGTGCCAGTTTTATTGAGTGGTTCGCAGAAGAAGCCAAGCGCGCTTATGGCGAGATTATTCCGCAAGATCGTGATGGGCGCCGATTATTGGCGGTGAGACAGCCAATTGGTGTAGTGGCAGCGATTACGCCTTGGAATTTCCCGAATGCAATGATTACGCGCAAAGCTGCCCCAGCATTGGCGGTAGGTTGTAGTGTTGTCATTAAACCTGCGCCGGAAACTCCGTTATCAGCATTAGCATTAGCCGAATTGGGGCATCAAGCCGGCATTCCGCAAGGCGTGTTTAACGTGCTGCCGACAGATCAGGCGCAAGAGGTTGGTGCAGTGTTGACTTCGCATCCGGATGTGCGCGCCTTGACGTTTACCGGCTCGACGAAGGTAGGAAGATTGCTGATGGCACAATGTGCGGGCAGCGTGAAAAAAGTGAGTTTGGAATTAGGCGGTAATGCGCCATCATTGGTGTTTGATGATGCAGATTTAGAGAAAGCGGTTGATGGTGTAGTTGCTTCTAAATTCAGAAATTCCGGTCAAACATGCATTTGTACTAATCGAATTTATGTGCAACGTGGTATTTATCGCGCTTTTGCTGATCGATTGGCGCAAAAAGTGCGGTCATTTTCTGTGGGCGATTTTACTTTGCCGGAAAGCAATATCGGTCCGTTGATCACGGAAAATGCAGTATTGAAAATTGAGCAACATATTGCAGATGCGGTCAGTCGCGGTGCGGTAGTGACGCAAGGCGGAAAACGTCATGCTTTAGGCGGTACTTTTTTTGAACCAACGGTATTGGAAAATGTAACACAAGATATGTTGGTTTGCCATGAAGAAACCTTTGCACCGCTGGCGCCATTGATTCCGTTTGATCATGAAGCAGAGGCAATTGCTATGGCAAATGATAGCGAGTTTGGTCTGGCGGCGTATTTATATACGGAAAATCATCAACGTATTTGGCGGGTGAGCGAAGCGTTGGAAGCAGGAATTGTGGGCATTAATGAAGGTTTAGTTTCCTCCGAAGTGGCACCTTTTGGCGGCGTAAAACAATCCGGATTGGGACGTGAGGGCGGACGCCAGGGCTTGGATGAATTTCTCGAAATGAAATATCTGTGTATAAATGTGGCGTAAAAGATGAACTTGCAGAAATCTGATTTGTCTACGGTGAAAAAACAGCAAAAAATTCCACCGCCCTTGCTATTTTTAGCCGGGGTAGTGGCGTTGAAACAGATGCCAATATGGGGCACATTTCAACTTCATTGGCTTTGGATTATTCCGCCATTATTACTGGCGGGGATATTTGCATTGGGCAGTTTATGGCGATTTTGGCAAGTGCACACCACAGTCAGCCCGATGACGCCGGAGAAAACAAGCTCGCTGGTCACCGATAGTGTTTATGCTTGGAGTCGTAATCCGATGTATTTAAGTTTATTATTGGTACTATTTGCTTATTTTCTTTGGTTAGGAAATGGGCTGGGAATTGTTGTCTTGGCAACGTTTGTTTGGGCATTGACACATTGGCAAATTAAGGCGGAAGAACGCGCGTTGCTTGCATTATTCGGCGAGGAATATGCGCAATATTGTACTCGTGTGCGTCGGTGGTTATAGCCTTATTCTTCCGTTATGGTGGATAAGTATTCTTCTAATAAATCAATAGCCTCCTGGCAGTGATCATGTCGTTGTCGGGTGATTTGAGTTTTTTTTGACCAATATTGTTTTTCTTGATCTGAACGAGCTTGATAAAATGCCAGTTGGTTATTTTCTATTATTTCATTTAATTGCAATAAGAATTCATAATATTTGGCTAAACGCTCTCTTGGCGGTAATTGATAGAGAGCGTTTTGCATTTGTTGGCGTTCAGAAGCGTGGCGTTTTTGAGAGTTTTGCGTGGAGGAGGAGGGTTGGAGCGTGGAATCCGTATCTTGGCGTTGTAGAGCGTCGATAAGTGCATGACATTGCGCCAATAATTTTTGGCTGTAAAAATCGGTTTGGGGTTGTGTGTTGTCGGATAACTTTGCCAATTGAGCTAGAGTTTGTTCAATTTCGCCGAGGTAATCTTTCAGTTGCGCAAAATCGTCACGAAATAAAGTGCGGTCAAATTTAGCTAAGATTTGTTGATCCCGCTGGGTTTGATAGGAGGAAAAAAGACTTCGCACTGTTTGGCGCAGTTGTTGATGTAGGCTTGAGGTTGGCATAAGTTTTGGTCAAAATGTTTATCGGAAAGGGACGCTTGCGGCGTCCCTGTGTTTTTTAAAGATACATTGCAGCGATCCAACCGAACACTAATAACGGAATATTATAGTGAATAAAGGTTGGCACCACGGAATCCCAAATATGATCATGTTTACCATCCATATTTAAGCCGGATGTCGGTCCTAATGTGGAGTCGGATGCCGGGGAACCCGCATCACCTAACGCTGCCGCAACTCCAACAATAGATACTGTGGCAAGAGGCGAAAAACCAACGCTTAAACAAAGCGGCACGTAAATAGAGGTGATGATTGGTACGGTTGAAAAAGATGAACCGATTCCCATGGTAATAAATAATCCAACCAATAACATCAAGAACGCGGCAAGCCCTTTATTGTCTGCGCCTAAGCCTTGGCTAAAGGTTTCCACTAATTGCGTTACGCTGCCGGTACTATTGATCACGTTAGCAAAGCCGGATGCGGCAATCATCACGAAACCGATCATCGCCATCAAACGTAACCCTTGTTGGAAAATATCGTTACTTTCTTTTAACTTGAAAATTCCACAAGCAGCAAAGATGATTAATCCTGCGAGACCGCCGATAATAGTTGAACTGGTGAATAATTGTAGCGCGAAGGTAATAATAATCGCTGTAATACTGGCGATAGCATGGAATGGTTTGATTTTAGCAATGTGCGCTTCGATCTCGGCGGTGGTTAATTCTGTGGGGCTGGTGGCATATTCTCTTGGTTTACGATAGGTAATAAAAATTGCAGTTAATAACCCCAAAACCATGCCGATAACCGGAATTGCCATGGCTAAAGAGACTTCTCCGACACTGGTTTGTAAACCAAGACCGGCGCCGACTTGGTTGATATTTTTCACCAATACGCTTTCAATAAAGATTTTACCGAAGCCGACCGGCAACAGCATATAGGTGGCGGTCAACCCGAAGGTTAAGACACAAGCCACTGCGCGGCGGTCTAATTTTAGTTTATTGAAAATCGCAAGTAGCGGCGGAATTACGATAGGAATAAAGGCGATATGTACCGGTAATAAGTTTTGCGAGGAAATGGCAAATAATACCAAAATCGCGAGAATAAAATATTTAAATCCAGCCATAGAACGCCCGCTTGGTGCGCTTCCTAAACGTTTAATCACTTTGTATGCGAGTAAATCCGTAATGCCTGATTTAGAAATAGCAATAGCAAAGGCACCTAAAATAGCGTAGTTCATTGCTACTTCTGCGCCACCGCCCAGACCTCCGGTAAAAGTTTCGATCGTTTTGCTCATTCCAAGTCCGCCGGTTAAGCCCGCCGTCAACGCAGAAATTACCAAGGCAATAACCACATTAATGCGTAATAAACTTAATGCGAGCAAGACAATAATGGAAATCACAACAGGGTTGGTTAGTAACATTGTGTGTTGTCCTTATAGATTGTTATAAAAATGAAAACGAACACTGGCTAAATGCGCTTATAACAAATGCTTTATCCAGTATTGCCTGATTTAATTTACCCAAAATAAATTTTTTGTCTATAAAATTTTAAAAAAACGACCGCACTTTGATTAAGTGAGATTAAAGTGCGGTTGTTTTTTATACATTTTTGTTCAATTGGGCAAGTTGATATAATCTCGCTACGTTTTGTGCGCTGGAGATGAGATTTTCTCGTCCGTTTTTCAAGGTGCTTTCAAGGCTATCTAGCTGGCGAATAATTGGAAAAACCGCGTCAATTCCTTTATCGTAAACCACTTCATAATCCTCACGTAGGCAACCGACAATGGCAATCACCGGTTTATTTGCCGCTTTAGCTGCTAATGCTACCCCAACAGGCGTTTTGCCTTGAGTGGTTTGTCCGTCCATTCTTCCTTCGCCGGTAATGACCAAATCGGCATCTTGAATTTTATCGCCTAATTGCACTGTATTAAGTACAATATTGACGCCGGATTTTAACCGCACTTTTGGCAATAATAATACGCCGCCACCCATTCCGCCCGCGGCACCGGCACCGGCTTGGGCACTAATGTTTAAGCCTAATTGTGCGTTTACTTGCTGTGCAAAATGCGCTAAGGCTTGATCCAATTGATTGACCATTTCGGCATTGGCGCCTTTTTGCGGTCCAAAGATTGCGGATGCACCATTGTCACCACAAAGTGGGTTAGTGACATCACAGGCTACTTCAATTTCTACTTGTTGTAAACGTGGATCGAGTGCGGAAAGATCAATTTGTTGAATATTGGCCAGGTTTTTTCCACCAAAGCCAATTTCTTGCCCTTGATGATCAAGACAGCGAATGCCTAAGGCTTGCAACATTCCGACGCCACCGTCATTGGTCGCACTTCCGCCGATACCTAAAATGATTTTATTTACCCCTAAATCCAGCGCGGCTCGGATAAGTTCCCCAGTACCGAAACTGGTTGTTAAAAGAGGATTACGCCGGTTTAATGGAACCAAATGTAAACCGGAAGCAGCCGCCATTTCGATAATGGCAGTTTGTTTATCGCCGGATAATCCCCATGTTGCCCTCACTTTATTTCCAAGTGGTGCTGTGACTTCCGTTTGGATGAGTTTTCCTTGAGTTGCATCAACAAGAGATTGTACGGTACCTTCGCCACCATCAGCCATTGGTATTTTTACGTATTCGGCGTGTGGAAAAATCCGTTTAAATCCGGTCTCAATTGCTTCCGCTACTTCTAACGCAGTGAGGCTTTCTTTAAAAGAGTCCGGTGCAATAATGATTTTCATTCTGTCTCCTTGTTATAACAGCAGCAAAGAAAGTACATAAACCGTTAAGATTCCAACGATACCCATAATAAATGTCAAGGTTGTTTGAGTACGATAGCCTTGTTGTGGGGTCATTTTGGTAAAATTCGTGACAACCCAGTAATAACTATCATTTGCATGAGATACACACATTGAACCTGCGGCAATTGCCATAACGGTAAGCGCTGCGGCAATTTCAGATGTTAAACCGAGCGCGTTCATTAGAGAGTCCGACGCACTAAACATTCCCATAATAGAGGCGGTAGTAATGATGGCAACGGTTGAGCTTCCTTGTGCGGTTTTTAAAATTGCTGAAATTAGGAATGGGAAGAAAATACCGGCGGTACTGATCACATGTGCATTTTGTTTAATATATTCGATAAAACCAGCTTCCGTAATGACTTTACTTAATACGCCGCCGGCCGCGGTAATAAACAAAATTGGACCGACGAGTTTCAAGGTATCATTGGTTAATACATCAAATTCACTTAATTTTTTTGTATTCGCCAAAAGGAAGATAGAAAAGATTACCCCAATTGCTAAAGCAATGATCGGATTACCCAAGAAATTCATCACATTACCAAGCACACCTTCTAATCCGATGATTTTACTAATAGAACCTAATGCCATAAGGACAATGGGAACAAAAATTGGTGCAAGGCTAAGTGAGCCACTTGGTAGCGTTCCGTATTTTTTGAGCAGTTCCTCATAACTTTGATTAATGACAGTATCTGCTTCTTCATCTGATATAGTCACTTGTTTGCCAATATATTTGGCGAATAAATAGCTGGCGAATAAGACTGGAATTGAAACGACAACCCCCATGCCGATCACTAACAAAAGATTGTGGCTAAGACCAACTGCGCCGGCGGCGGCAATTGGACCTGGTGTTGGTGGGATAAATACGTGAGAGGCGTATAACCCTGCACTTAATGCTACCGCCATGCCGACTGGATTGGCAGCAATTTTTTTACGGATAGCTTCTCGAATTGGATTGAGTACCACAAATCCGCTATCGCAGAATACCGGAATACCCACGACCCACCCCATAATTAGCATCGCTAATTCAGGACGTTTTTGCCCAACGAGTTTTACCACCATATCTGCTAATTTGAGTGCAGCACCTGTTTTTTCCAATATGGTACCAATAATGGCGCCGAAAATAATGACAAGACCGATACTTTTAAAGGTTCCGCTAAATCCATCCCCAATAATCGTTGGAATTTTATTTAGCTCAATGCCGGCTAAAAAGGCAAGAGCCAAGGATATTGTCATTAAGGCAAGAAATGGATGAACTTTTAGTTTGGCAATCATCCAAATCATTATTATAATAGCGACAATAAAACTGATAATCAGTGCAATACCTGTCATAATAACCTCCGTATCGTTGAGCTATAAAGAAATCACCTTATTTCTATATAATTTACTTAATTTAAACAGAAAAAACTGTGAACTTAGTTGCATTTTTTGCTTTTCGTTATTAGAATTAGCATTCCCTGTCGTCGCTGAGTTAGAGATCGGCGAACGATGTATTATCAACCACTCATTTATGAGGATTTAATTATGTCTCTAAGTACAGAAAAAAAGCAGCTATCGTTGCTGAATTTGGTCGTGATGCGAAAGATACCGGTTCTTCAGAAGTGCAAATTGCGTTATTAACTGCGCAAATCAACCACTTACAAGCCCACTTCTCCGTTCACAAAAAAGACCACCACGGTCGTCGCGGTTTATTACGTATGGTTTCTCGTCGTCGTAAACTTTTAGATTACTTAAAACGCACTAATCTTGAGCTTTATAATACTACTATCGCTCGTTTAGGTTTACGTCGCTAATTCAAAGTAATAGCAAAAAACGCCCTCTTTATGAGGGCGTTTTTTCGCTAAATAAATATAGATGTTATCTTTTTGTTAAAAATATTTTGCTTTTGCTTCATTTTTGTGCATAATCGGATTGAACACTCATCATACAACAGGAGAACGCTATGTATAAAAAAGCAAAAAAATATTTTTTAATTAGCAGTATTGTCGCTGCGCTGGCGCTTCCGGTCTCCCTTGATTTGTTGGCAAATACGCAGCCGACGGCGACCCAATTGGCAGCGCAGCGATATGACAGCAGTAAGGATATTTTTCATCCGGTATTTGGCAAGCAGGGGATGGTTGCCTCTGAACAAGAGCTGGCAACGCAAGTCGGGATTGAGATTTTGCAGCAAGGCGGTAACGCGGTTGATGCGGCTGTGGCGGTTGGTTTTGCTTTAGCGGTGGTGTTACCGAATGCGGGAAATATTGGTGGCGGTGGCTTTATGGTGTTGCATGATGGGAGAAGCGGAGAGAGCTTTTCCGTTGATTTTCGCGAAATGGCACCGAGCAAAGCTAGCCGAGATATGTATTTAGATGAACAAGGCAATGTGGTGGATGGTAAATCCCTTTATACGCATTTTGCTGTTGGCGTACCGGGAACTGTAGCAGGGATGGAATATGCCTTGAAAAAATGGGGAACTTTGCCCTTAGAAAAAGTGATGGCGCCGGCGATTAAGTTGGCGGAAGAAGGCTTTATCGTGAGCAATACTTTGGCTGCAACCTTGCAAGCAGAAACGGAAACCTTAGGGAAATGGGAAAGCAGTAAAAAAATCTTCTTTAAAAATGACCGCCCTTTAGTGGCAGGGGAGCGTTTAGTGCAAGCCGATTTAGCGAATTCATTGCGCCAAATTGCGCAGCAAGGATCGAAAGCCTTTTATGAGGGCGAAATTGCCAAAAAAATTGTCGCCGAGATGGAAAAACATAATGGATTGATTTCGTTAGAAGATATGAAAGCTTATCAATCCGTGGAGCGCAAACCGATCGTCGGCGAATATCGCGGTTATAAAATTGTAACCATGCCGCCACCAAGCTCCGGCGGGATCCATTTAGTACAAATTTTGAATATGTTGGAAAATTATGCTCTGGCGGATTCCGGTTCTAATAGCGCCGAAACGATTCATTATTTAGCTGAAACTATGAAGTTGGCATATGCTGATCGTGCGGAATATTTGGGTGATCCGGATTTTGTGAAAATTCCGGTAACGGGGCTAATTTCGAAAGATTATGCGAAAGAATTAATTAAAACTATTGATCCGGATAAAGCTCGTCCCGCGGTAGAGATTAAACCGGGTAAACCGCAATCTTATGAAAGCGATCAAACTACTCATTATTCTGTGATGGATAAATATGGTAATGCGGTTGCGGTGACTTATACCTTAAATATGAATTTTGGTAGTGGGATTGTAGCGGAGGGAACAGGTATTTTGTTGAATAATGAAATGGATGATTTTTCGGTAAAACCAGGGGTGGCGAATGCGTTTGGTTTAATTGGCGGTGATGCGAATGCGGTGGAAGGGAAAAAACGTCCGCTTTCTTCAATGACGCCGACCTTGGTGTTGAAAAATGATAAACCTTGGTTGGTCACCGGTAGCCCGGGTGGCGCGCGGATTATTACTACGGTATTGCAAAGTATTTTAAATACAATTGATCACGGAATGAATCCGGCGGAAGCGATTGTGACACCGCGTGTTCATCACCAATGGTTACCTGATGAATTGCGTGTTGAAGAAGGCTTAAGCCTAGATACGTTGAAATTATTGGTGGAAAGAGGGCATAAAATCAGCGAAAAAGCGCCAATGGGACGTATCCAAATTATCCAAGCCTTAGGAGATGGATTTTATGGTTATTCCGATCCGCGTAATCCGGATGGTAAAACCCAAGGGTTTTAATTGATTTGTCAATAACAAGCGCGGTCAAAAAATGTAAAATTTTGACCGCACTTTCTGTTTAAAGCAAAAGAATTATCGGCTTTTATTCAAACAAGGATTTATGCAACGCTCCGACCACTTCATCAGCTTGTTGGCTGTGAACGAGCATACAGATATTATTTGTGCTGGCACCGTAGCTGATCATGCGGATATTGTATGTTTCTAACGTGTCAAAAATACGTCTGGCAACGCCGGCGCTAATGTGCAAATCATTGCCGACCAATGCTACAAGAGAAAGCCCGGTATCGACTTTTACGCTGGACACTTCGCTTAATTCCGTCAATAAATCGCTGGAAAGCAGATCCGCACCGGATGAAGCGGAACCGGTTTTGTCGAGTGTTAAGGCGACACTCACTTCTGATGTCGTGATGGTATCGACGGAGATTTTGTGTTTAGCTAAGATGGCAAACACGTTTGCTAAAAATCCTTGCGCGTGCAGCATACTTAAGCTGGAAAGAGTAAGCAAGGTTTGGTCTCGACGTAAGGCAATGGCGCGGAAAGTTGGGCGAGGTTGCGGATCGCGGGTAACCCAAGTTCCGCCATCTTGTGGTGCTTTGCTTGAGCCGACGAATACCGGAATATTGCTGCGAACTGCCGGAAGCAAGGTTGCCGGATGCAATACTTTCGCGCCGAAAGTTGCCATTTCGGCGGCTTCAGCAAAGCTCATGGTATCAATGCGTTTGGCAGCAGGCACGATGCGGGGATCGGTAGTGTAAATACCGGCAACGTCTGTCCAAATCAATACATCTTTGGCGTTTAATACTTCGGCTAAAAGTGCGGCGGAATAGTCGCTGCCGCCGCGACCTAAGGTTGTAGTTTTGCCACTTGGTTCACGTCCGATAAAGCCTTGAGTGATCACTAATTCACCACGATCGATTAACGGTTTTAATACTAAATCGCTATTTTTTTGCGTTTGTTTGTCATTGGGTGCCGCTTTACCGAAATTGCTGTTGGTTGCCACCACAGTACGTACATCTACCCATGTTGCATTGGTATTTAATTCACGCAATACTTGCACAAAAATTAAGGTGGACATCATTTCGCCCTGGCTGATTAATTCGTCAGTAAGTGCGGTTGAGTTTGCCAAGCTTGCTGCTTCAGCTAAAGATTCAATGTGTTTTAGAATTTGCTCTATTTTGTTTCGAACTTGAGAGGCATCTTTAAGTTCATTTAAAATATTTTCTTGAATTTGCCGAACCTCTTCGATTAATTTGCTCCGCTCCGTTGCCTCACAACCTTTTGCCAATTTCACTAATAAATTAGTGACACCGGCAGAGGCGGATAGGACGACTATGCGCGTATTGGGATCCGCGATAACGATATTGGCACAAGCGGTCATTGCGGCATGATTGGAGACACTGGTGCCACCGAATTTAGCAACTGAAAGATGAGACATGATAAATTTTCCTTATTGGTT
Organism: Actinobacillus seminis; assembly: GCF_002263215.1. GTDB lineage: Bacteria > Pseudomonadota > Gammaproteobacteria > Enterobacterales > Pasteurellaceae > Actinobacillus_B > Actinobacillus_B seminis. Next base: position 420,262 of record NZ_NLFK01000001.1, on the reverse strand, counting down.
AATAAAATATTGTGTTCACTATATAACATAACGTTAGTAGAATTGACGATTTTTAAATAAATTTCAGCAAAAATCAAGTATTGATCTCAGGGGCATTTTCGTACCAAAGTCAACTCGGCGTCTTATTCCGGCTAATTGATAATCCAAAATACGATTCTAATGATGTAATGATTGCAAACGGTGCAGTTTATTGGATAAAATTGGTTGAAACGTATTTAGATTAATTGTGATAATCCCCTGCCCCTAGGCTGGGGTCAAGGGAAAGGGGTGTTATGTCATCTTTATTTAGTTTCATTGATCTTCTCGGTACATTTGTTTTTGCTTTGAGCGGTGCTATCGCAGGGGTGAAAAAAGGATTTGATCTATTTGGTATTTTTGTTGTTTCGACGGTAACTGCTGTTGGTGGTGGCGTAATAAGGGACTTATGTCTGTCTGCTACGCCTCCTGTCGGATTGGAGAATATTGAATATTTAGGCGCCGTCATTTTAGCAATTATATGCGTGTCTTATTTTCAGAAAAAAATACTGTCACTTTCTGGGATTAGTAATTTTTTAGATGCCATTGGGTTAGGCTTTTTTGCCGCTTTCGGAGCAAATAAAACTTGGCACATGACGGGAAGTATTCAGTTGGCGATTATTTTGGGATGTATTACAGCTGTAGGTGGCGGTTGTATCAGAGACGTATTGACTGGGAGACCGCCGTTGATTTTTCAGGCTGAAATTTACGCCAGTGCAGCTATTGTCGGGGCATCGATAGAGCTGCTGGGTTCTATGGGGGTGATCTCCCCCTTACTTAGCCCGTGGCTCGCTATCATTGCCTGTATCGTCATCCGAATGTTAGCAATAAAATACAATCTAAAATTGCCATTTATTAATAATAAATGTTTTTAGTTTCTGATGGTATAATCACCACAACATACCCATTTATAAGTTGTCAGTGCTTCCAATCCTATAGGTCCACGCGCGTGTAATTTTTGGGTACTGACAGCGACTTCTGCACCTAATCCAAATTGTCCTCCATCAGTAAAACGTGTACTGGCGTTGACATAAACCGCTGCCGCATCTACTTGAGTGATAAATTGATGGGCTAATTTTTGTGACGACGTCAAAATAGCTTCCGAATGCTGACTACCATATGATCTAATATGTTCAATTGCTTGAGCAATGTCTTTGACTATCACCACATTTAAATCAAAGGATAGCCATTCGTTACGCAATTCTTGATCTTGCACCGGATAAACTTCAGCGGAAGCCTGTTGTAAGAGGGAAAGTGCGGTTGGATCAGCATGAAATTTAACTTTTTTCGCGGTAAGATGACGGGCAAGTTTTGGTAGAAAATCGGCAGCAATGCTTTTTTGTACTAATAAAGTCTCCAACGTATTACATGTACTTGGGCGCTGAGTTTTCGCATTTTCAATGACATTCAGCGCTTTTTCCTGATCTGCACTTTCTTCTACGAATAAATGGCATACGCCAATTCCTCCCACGATAACAGGAATGGTGGAATGTTTTTTGCAAAATTCATGTAAACCGGCGCCACCACGCGGAATAATCATATCCACATAGCGATCGAGTTTGAGCAATTCCATCACTAAAGCTCGATCTGGCGAGTTAATTGCTTGAACCGCGTATTTCGGTAAATGTGCTTGTTCAAGGGCATATTGGATCACCTCAATTAACGCTTGGTTGGAGTATTGGGTTTCTTTTCCACCGCGTAAAATCACTGCATTGCCGGTTTTTAAACATAAACCGGCAACATCAATGGTGACGTTTGGACGGGATTCATAAATTGTACCGATAACGCCGAGCGGTGTGCGTACGCGTTCAATTTTCAGTCCACTATCTAAAATGCCGCCATCAATAATTTTTCCGACCGGGTCAGCAAGCGAAATAATATGGCGCACATCATTGGCAATGTTACAAAGCCGCGCTTTGGTGAGCAGCAGGCGATCAATAATCGCCTCACTTAACCCATTTTTTTTTGCCAAGGCAATATCTTTGGCATTTTCATTGAGGATTTTTTCACTTTGCGCTTCTAATTGATTAGCAATAATCGCCAACGCATGATTTTTTTCTTGATTCGACAATTGGGACAGAGAGAATGCTGCCTGTTTGGCTTGCTTGCCTATTTCCACTAAATTGATGCTCATTTTTTATCCTTATCTGTTTTTTTCGGTAATTTATTACCTTGGCTACTTTTTTTGTATCATCTTCCTGATAATCAAATATCGGTAGTCCCCATTCGAAATGAATTGCCAGTAAACGAATAGTGAATCCGCAAGCTAATGTAGTAATAATAACAATATCTTGGTTGATTTGTAAGCGTTGTAATTCAACATAGATAGCAGTTGCAATGAGTGCAACGCTGGCATAAAGCTCTTTCTGGAATACTAACGGGATATGGTTACAGAAGGTATCACGTAAAACGCCGCCGAACGCTCCGGTGACAATTGCAGCGATGCTGGTAACGATGAAACCGTGTCCCATATCCAGTGCAATTTGTGCACCGATGATAGAAAATACAATTAATCCAAGGGCATCTAATATAAGAAAAGCCTTATGAAAATAACGAATAGGTCGTTTTATTAATGGAGTGATAAATATGGTTAATATAGCCGTTGTAGCAACGATTAAAAAATACTGTGGATTTTTTACCCAGCTTAAAGGATAATGCCCTAATAAGATATCCCGTATCGTTCCTCCGCCGATCGCCGTCATTGAGGCGATAATAACCACGCCAAAAATATCCATTTTTTCTTTTCCGGCTGCAAGAGCTCCGGTAATTGCTTCAGCAGTAATGCCAATAATATACAGTATGCTTAGTAACATAATTTATTTCCAAAAGAGATGCTTTAGGTCGATATTTTAGTGGGGAACGAAATAAAATGCCATAAACAATATTCATTTTGACCGCACTTTTAAATTTTTGCATAATGATAAACAATTTTGTTTCACTTTTGTATGATGACTATGCCACAGATACAATCCAACACAAAAAATATTTTTATCTCTTTATTTTTTATCGTTATTTTATTGAGCATCGATTTCTTTACCTTATTCCTGCAACCGCAAGCCAGAGCCATTTCTCATTTAAGCGTTGGGGTGCTATTTGCGCAACTGGTGATGTTTTTGGTGTTTAGTCGGGGGCAAATTTGCCATGGACAACGTTCACGCTTAATTAAGGTAAATTTATATTTGTTGCCATATTGGGGCATTTGGTTGTTTATTAGCCTTTTTTCTAATTACCATTATGTGATCACCGATTTGGTCAGCTTATGTGGGATTGCAGGGTGTTTAGCCGCTTGGTTTCAGCCACAAGATCCGCAAATGCGCAAGTCAATTTTAATTTTAGGCACATTGTTATCGGGGCTTGGAATCATTTGCTATTTCTTGATGTTTACAAATTTATCGTGGCATTTTTTCCCGCAATATAATCTCTTTGCTCAATTATTAATGGGCGTGATTTTGGCAAATATTTTATTGGTAATTTCGCGTAACCGGCTGCAAGGATTTATCGCCTTGTTGCCATTGGTGATGCTGATTTTCTTATTGCTAAATGCGATTGCGGTATTCGGTTTTATGGCATATGCGTATTCAAGCGCGGTCACTTTTGCCAATGAATTTGCCCTTGGGCTATACTTTTTGTTGCATTTAGTGATTGTGGCGATTATTGCGCTACATATTTTCCGCAAATGGATACTATCCTATTATACCTTGGTGATTTTACTCTTATTAACCGCTGGCCTGCCGCTGTGGGTAAGTTTTGCTTATATTGCGTAAGGCAGTAATCGTATAACTTCAGTCGTGGGAGGCAAGGGCACACAGGGGTTTTTTTTTTTTTTTTTTACTTCCGCTTTTTTGTTATTCATTGAAATAGTCTTATAGTTTACCATCAATGCAAGGTTGAATTTTAGCTAAAATTTCTTTGACGATACGAGCCGGTGCGGCAACAATATGACCCTCGGTGAGGTAGTTGTGGCCGGCGTGGTAATCGCAAACCAATCCGCCCGCTTCACGTACGATTAAATCACCGGCAGCAACGTCCCAAGCTTTCACACCAAATTCGAAGTACCCATCCACACGACCGGCAGCAACATAACATAAATCCAATGCGGCAGAGCCGGTACGACGGAAATCAGCGACTTCGGAAAGCAAATTACTCATCATGGCAAGTTGCATTGGTATTAATGATGTTTTCTTAAATGGAAAACCGGTGGCAATTACGGTGCCGGCTAATTCGCGTTTGCTGTCAACGCGCAAGCGGATTTCATTAAGTTTAGCGCCTTCGCCACGTACTGCGGTAAATAGTTCATTGCGGATCGGATCGTAAACCACACCCACCTCGGTACGACCTTTGACACGAATAGCAATAGACACAGAGAAATGTGGTAAACCTTTAACAAAGTTGGTGGTACCATCTAGCGGATCAATGACCCATTGTACATCATTGTCTTTCCCTTCCAGCGCACCGCTTTCTTCGGTAATAATTGTGTGATCCGGATATGACTTTTGGATAATTTCGATAATTGCCGCTTCAGAGGCTTTATCAATATTTGTCACATAGTCATTCGGACTTTTTGTAAATGTTTGCACTGTATCGCGACGTTCATACCCTTGAGCAATTACATTACCCGCTTTTCGCGCCGCACGAATAGCGATATTTAACATTGGATTCATATTTCCACCGGATTTTAAAGAACGGATTAAAAGTCGTGATTATAGGAAATTTTGTCTCAGATTGCAAAGAGGAAATCGTGCTTTTTCCTTTTTCTGACAGGGAGGTGGGAGAAAATGATTACGCATGCCGGATAGATAAAAAAGTAGGAAAGTGCGCGTTATTGCGCTACTTTCCCGATTTGTTATGAGTAAAAATCACACAATTTGTTGTTGCAATTGCCCAATAATTTGTGGGTTTTCTAAGGTGGAAATATCTTGTGTAATTAATTCGTTTTTCGCAATGGAACGTAATAAACGACGCATGATTTTACCCGAGCGAGTTTTTGGCAAGTTTTCTGCAAAGCGAATATCTTCCGGACGGGCGATTTTGCCGATTTGATTGGAAACCCAAATTTTTAATTCTTCAGCAAGGGCTTTGGCTTCTTCACCTTCCGGTCGATAGCCTTTCACCACCACAAACGCCATCACGGATTCACCTTTCACTTCATCCGGTTTACCAACTACTGCTGCTTCAACAACTTGTTCGTGTGAAACTAATGACGATTCAATTTCGGCAGTACCGAGGCGGTGACCGGAGACGTTTAATACGTCATCTAAACGACCTAAAATCCAGAAATAACCGTCTTTATCACGTAATGCCGAGTCTCCGGCGACATAGTATTTACCATTGTATTCTTCCGGAAAATAGGTTTTTTTATAGCGTTCCGGATCGCCCCAAATTGTTCGCAACATAGATGGGTAAGGACGTTTGATAACCAACGTGCCGGCTTCTTCTTCCTCGCATTTTTTACCTTGCTCATTCACCACATCCGCCATAATACCCGGTAATGGCAGGGTGCAGGAGCCGGGTTTGGTTGCAATAACGCCCGGAATTGGCGCCAGCATAATTGATCCGGTTTCTGTTTGCCACCAAGTATCCACAATTGGACATTTTCCTTTACCGACTACTTCATGGAACCACATCCATGCTGACGGGTTAATAGGTTCTCCAACACTCCCCAGTAAACGTAGGGAAGACAGATCGTATTTATTAGGCACTTGTTCGCCCACGCGGGTTAAGGAGCGGATTAAGGTAGGTGAGGTATAAAAAACGGTGACTTTGTGACGTTGAATCATGCGCCAAATTCGTCCGACGTCAGGATAACTTGGGACACCTTCATAGATCAATTGTGTGGCACCATTGGCAAGCGGTCCGTAGCAAATATAAGAGTGTCCGGTTACCCAGCCCACATCAGCAGTACACCAGTAAATATCGCTATTTTTATGATCAAATACCGTACGGAAAGAATTCATGGCGCCTAATAAATAACCGGCAGTACTGTGAACCACACCTTTGGGTTTGCCGGTAGAACCGGAGGTATACAAAATAAAGAGGGGATCTTCGGCATTCATCCATTCCGGTTCACAAAAGGCGGGTTGGTTTTTAGATAGTTCATTCCACCATAAATCACGACCTTTTTTCCAAGGAGTATCGATATTAACGCGATGATAGACCACCACATTTTCTACGGATTTACAGCCAATCTCCAAGGCTTCGTCAACGGTTTCTTTTAATGGAATAATTTTTCCGCCACGTAATCCAGCATTAGCGGTTATGACAATTTTAGCTTCCGCATCTTCAATACGATCGCGTAATGCACCGGCAGAAAAACCGCCGAAAACAACGGAATGGATTGCTCCAATTCGCGCGCAGGCTTGCATTGCCACAATCGCTTCGGCAATCATAGGTAAATAAATAATAACTCGATCGCCTTTTTTTACGCCAAGTTCGCGCAAGGCGTTACCAAAGCGACAAACACGGTTATGGAGCTGTGCATAGGTGAATTGTGAGACCTGACCGAAATCGGATTCAAAAATCAGTGCTAGTTTATCGCTTTTATCTGGCAAGTGACGATCTAAGCAATTGTAGGAGGCGTTTAATGTGCCATCGGTAAACCATTTATAAAATGGTGGATTGCTATCATCAAAAATTTGCATAAAGGGTTTTTTCCACGTGATCAATTCGCGGGCTAAATCACTCCAATATTGCAAATAATCTTTATCGGCAAATTCCCAAAGCGCTTGGTAATTTTCCAGTCCTGATATGTTGGCTTGGCGACGAAATTCATCATTTGGTTTAAAAATAATAGATGTTGTGTTTTGCATAGCATACTCCTATAAACAGAGAAAATAGGGAATATAAAAGAAGTGTCTCTGAGATAATTTAAATGAGATTATAAAATAGATCAATTTTGTTAATAAAATATTGTGATCTTGTTCGCATAATTTTTCTGATTTGTAACAAAATTATGTGATTTCGTATCGGAAATCTTGATGCATGCGTTGTCAGTGTCTATTTTATCGTAATAAATAATGAAAATTGTTGACTAAAAATAGCGGATATTATGATAGAATAACTCCCACTAATTTAGTGGGAGTTAAGTCGGATCATTTCGTTTGCTCGCCTCTCTCCCCAAGAATAATGTTATCTGTTTGATTATGTTAGAAAATATTCGAATTATCCTAGTGGAAACTTCGCATGGCGGTAATATTGGTTCCGCTGCTCGCGCCATGAAAACCATGGGCTTAAGCCAACTTTATTTGGTTTCGCCTAAATCCGTAGATGAACAAACATTTGCTTTGGCGGCCGGGGCGGAGGATATTGTGCGTGATATCAAAATTGTAGCTAATTTTGAGCAAGCCATTGCAGATTGCTCGTTAGTTATCGGAACCAGCGCCAGATTACGTCATTTACAAAGTAGTCTTATTGAACCGCGTGAATGCGGTGTTAAAACCTTGCAACATTCAGTGGTGGGGACAGTGGCGATAGTTTTCGGACGGGAACGTGTTGGGTTAACTAATGATGAATTATTAAAATGTCATTATCATCTGGCTATTCCGGCAAACCCTGAATATCCTTCTTTAAATTTGGCGATGGCGGTACAGCTGGTTTGTTATGAAGTGCGGATGGCATGGCTGGCAGCGCAACAGTCCTCAGCGGAATTTACTCTTACCCGGACAGACAATCCTTTTCCCAGTGCTTCGGAAATGGAGTACTTTTTTTCTCATACTGAAAAATTGTATCGACAATTAGGGTTTATCCAAAATCAAGCGGTGATGCAAAAACTAAGACGCCTTTATCAACGTGCCGCGCCGGAAAAAAATGAGCTGAATATTTTACTTGGAATGTTAAGTGCGGTGGAAAAATCCCTAAAATCTTAGCGGGATAATAGTTGACTATTTTGGTATGATCTGTAAAGATCAGCCAATCGTTATTAGAGGAAGGAACAGAAAATGAAATTAACGTCAAAAGGTCGTTATGCAGTAACTGCAATCTTAGATATTGCCTTGCATTCGGATGATGGTCCGGTAAGTTTATCGGATATTTCCGAACGCCAACATATTTCCCTTTCCTATTTAGAACAATTATTTGCAAAATTGCGCCGTCACGGATTGGTAAAAAGTGTGCGTGGACCGGGTGGCGGTTATCAATTGGGACTTGAGCAAAAAGAAATCTCAATTGGGATGATTATTGCCGCCGTCAATGAAAATATTACGGTGACCCGCTGTCAGGGACAGGCTGGTTGTCGAGGTGGAAAAGAATGTTTAACCCATTCGCTGTGGGAACAGCTTAGTTTGCGTATTGAAGGTTTTTTAAATGAAATTACGGTATCGGAGTTGGTGACACAACAGCAAAATCGACGCAAAAGCAAACAAATTCATCAATATCAAGATTTTGAAAATTTAGTCGTTGTAAATCAATAAGTCAGCATAAAGTGCGCTATAGAATAAAGCTATTTAGGAGTGAATTAAATGAAATTACCCATTTATTTGGATTACGCTGCCACATGTCCTGTGGATCATCGTGTTGCAAAAAAAATGATGGAATATTTAACAGTTGATGGTGATTTTGGTAATCCGGCCTCGCGTTCTCACAAATTCGGTTGGCAAGCGGAAGAGGCGGTAGATGTTGCACGTAATCAGATTGCAGATTTAATTGGTGCGGATTCGCGTGAAATTGTGTTTACCTCAGGTGCAACAGAAGCAGATAACTTGGCGATCAAAGGGGCAGCCCATTTCTATCAAACCAAAGGTAAGCATATTATTACTTGCAAAACAGAGCATAAAGCGGTGTTGGATACTTGTCGTCAATTAGAACGTGAAGGTTTTGATGTGACCTATTTAAGTCCGCAATCAGACGGTTTGATTAATTTGGATGAATTAAAAGCGGCAATGCGTGCGGATACGATTTTAGTTTCCATTATGCATGTTAATAATGAAATCGGTGTGATACAAGATATTAAAGCTATTGGTGAGTTGTGCCGTGAACGCAAAATTATTTTCCATGTGGATGCGACCCAAAGTGTTGGTAAATTGCCGATTAATCTGAGCGAATTAAAAATTGACTTAATGTCAATGTCAAGCCACAAGCTATATGGACCGAAAGGGATCGGCGCATTATATGTTTGTCGTAAACCGCGCGTACGTTTGGAAGCGATCATTCATGGTGGCGGACACGAACGTGGTATGCGTTCTGGAACCTTGCCGGTACACCAAATTGTTGGTATGGGCGAAGCGTATCGTATTTGTAAAGAAGAAATGGCAACAGAAATGCCGCGCTTAAAAGCCTTGCGTGATCGTTTATACAATGGGTTAAAAGAAATTGAAGAAACTTATGTGAATGGTTCAATGGAATATCGTGTAGATAATAACCTGAACATCAGTTTTAACTATGTAGAGGGGGAGAGCTTGATGATGGCGTTGCGTGATATTGCGGTTTCTTCAGGCTCCGCTTGTACTTCTGCCAGCCTTGAACCTTCTTATGTGTTACGCGCTTTAGGATTAAATGACGAATTGGCACACAGCTCAATCCGTTTCACCCTAGGTCGTTACACCACGGAAGAAGAAATTGATTACACAATTAATTTGGTTAAAAGTGCGGTCGAAAAATTAAGAGAATTATCCCCCCTTTGGGATATGTACAAAGAAGGGATTGATCTAAGTTCTATTGAATGGACACATCATTAATTAATATCAGTATTGATTGGTCGGACTGTTTTATCCGCCCAACGCGAAAGGAAACAGAAAATGGCATATAGTGAAAAAGTAATTGAACATTATGAAAACCCGCGTAACGTGGGATCATTTGATAAAAAATCTGCTGATGTAGGAACCGGTATGGTTGGTGCGCCGGCTTGTGGTGACGTAATGCAGTTGCAGATCAAAGTCAACGAGCAAGGCATTATCGAAGATGCGAAATTTAAAACCTATGGTTGCGGTTCAGCGATCGCATCCAGCTCATTGATCACTGAATGGGTAAAAGGTAAATCCTTAGATGAAGCGCAAGCAATCAAAAATAGCCAAATTGCCGAAGAATTAGAACTTCCGCCGGTCAAAGTGCACTGTTCTATTCTTGCCGAAGATGCCATCAAAGCAGCAATCGCAGATTATAAAGCGAAAAAAGGTGAATAATTTTATCGGGTTAGGTGGGTGGATAACACCCACTGTTTTTTGTATGGTTTTGGAGTCCGTATTATGGCAATTACATTAACTGAAACAGCAGCAAATCGCGTCCTGACTTTTTTGGCAAATAGAGGAAGAGGGATTGGTTTACGCCTAGGGATAAAAACCTCAGGTTGTTCTGGTTTAGCGTACGTATTGGAATTTGTCGATCATATCAATGAAGATGATCAGATTTTTGAAAGTAATGGAGTTAAAGTCATTGTCGATACGAAAAGTTTGGTTTATCTGGACGGTACACAACTTGATTTTGTCAAAGAAGGCTTAAACGAAGGATTTAAATTTACCAATCCAAACGTTAAAGATCAATGCGGTTGCGGTGAAAGTTTTAACGTATAGTTAGAGGGGGATTATAATGATAAATCCATTTCTTTTCTTTGATTTACCCGTGGATTTTACGGTGGATCTAACTTTACTCTCGCAACGTTATTTAGCGCTGCAAAAATCGTTACACCCGGATAATTTTGTGCAACATTCTCCACAAGAACAACGACTTGCCATGCAAAAATCGGCGGAAGTAAATGATGCGCTGAAAATTCTCAAAGATCCCGTATTGCGGGCGGACTGTATCGTGGCGTTACATACTGGCGAGAGCTTGAACCTTGAGCCGCAAAGCTCAAAAGATATGGCATTTTTGATGCAACAAATGCAATGGCGCGAGCAATTGGAAGTCTTAGAGGCGCAACAAGATGCGCAGCAGTTGATTGAATTTAGCCAACAAATTGAACAATATCAACAGTCTGTTTTAGCTGAAATTTCTACCGCACTTTCTGCACAAAATTGGCAACAAGCGAAAATGTTGACGGATCGATTACGTTTTATCAAAAAATTACAGCAAGAAATCGAACGAATCGAAGATGTTTTATACAATTTAATCTCGCAAGCCAACTAAATGAGTTAAACTGAGCGTTAAATTTGCGCTTATCATGATTATAGAGAATAACAATGGCATTACTTCAAATTGCAGAACCCGGTCAAAGCGCCGCACCACACCAACAAAAACGCGCGGTTGGTATTGACTTAGGGACAACAAATTCTTTAGTTGCGACCGTGCGTAACGGTTCTACAGATATTTTACTCGACGCAAAAGAGCGTCCGCTGGTACCTTCCATTGTCCATTTTGGTCAAGCGCAAGAAGTGCTTGTTGGTTACGAAGCCGGCGAATTAGCCAGTCAAGATCCGCAAAATACGATCATTTCCGTCAAACGTTTAATCGGACGTTCTTTAGCTGATGTAAAAACGCGTTACCCAAATTTACCCTATCATTTCAGCCAAAGCGAAAATGGATTGCCATTAATCAATACGTCGCAAGGAACCTTTAGTCCGGTTGAAATTTCCGCTGAAATTTTGAAAAAATTGACCGCACTTGGAGAACAACGACTTGGTGGCGAATTGGATGGCGCGGTGATTACCGTGCCGGCATATTTTGATGATGCGCAGCGCCAAAGTACTAAAGATGCAGCGAAACTTGCCGGCTTAAATGTGTTGCGTTTACTCAATGAGCCGACGGCGGCTGCGATTGCCTATGGATTGGATAGCGGGCAAGAGGGCGTCATTGCAGTTTATGATTTAGGCGGTGGTACCTTTGATATTTCTATTTTGCGTTTATCCAAAGGGGTTTTTGAGGTTTTAGCTACCGGCGGTGATACGGCGTTGGGTGGTGATGATTTTGACCATTTGCTTGCTGATTGGATTGTGGCGCAGTCGGGCATTACGCCGCATGATGATCGTCAAAATCGTCAATTGCTAGAACTTGTCAAAGGCGTGAAAACCCAATTAAGTGAAGTGCAACATTGTGCGTTAAATTATCAAACTTGGCAAGGAGAAATTAGCCGCGCGCAATTTAATCAATTAATTCAACCCTTAGTAAAACGTTCGTTATTGGCGTGTCACCGTGCGTTAAAAGATGCCAAAGTGGCTGTGGATGAAGTGTGCGAAGTGGTGATGGTTGGCGGTTCTACACGAGTACCTTATGTGCGCGAGCAAGTGGGCGAATTTTTCCGTAAAACACCGTTGACTTCAATCGATCCGGATAAAGTAGTGGCGCTGGGGGCGGCAATTCAGGCAGATATTTTAATCGGTAATAAACCGGATTCGGAAATGCTGTTATTGGATGTGATCCCTCTGTCTTTGGGGATTGAAACCATGGGAGGCTTAGTAGAGAAAATTATTCCACGTAACACCACGATTCCGGTAGCGCGCGCGCAAGAATTTACCACCTTTAAAGAGGGACAAACGGCAATGTCAGTGCATATTGTACAAGGAGAACGCGAAATGGTGGATGATTGTCGGTCGTTGGCGCGTTTTACCTTGCGTGGTATTCCGCCGATGGCAGCGGGCGTGGCGCACGTGCGCGTGACTTATCAAGTGGATGCCGACGGATTATTAAGCGTAACCGCCATGGAAAAATCAACCGGTGTGCTATCATCCATTCAAGTTAAACCTTCTTATGGCTTGACGGATGACGAAATTGCCACTATGTTAAAATCCTCCATGGAAAATGCCAAACAGGATATTCAAACTCGCTTGTTGGCAGAGCAACGCGTTGAAGCGACGCGCGTGTTGGAAAGCGTGTATGCGGCGTTGCAACAAGATAAAGATTTATTAAACGATGAGGAACTAAGTGCGGTCAAAAATGCGCTTGTTTCTCTACAGGCGTTGTGTAAGCAAGATGATAGTTTAGCGATTAAACAAGGTATTAAGATCTTGGATCAGGAGACGCAAGAATTTGCCGCGCGTCGCATGGATCAATCCATTCGTAAAGCACTTACCGGTCAATCAGTGCAAAAATTAAGTGCCAAGTAATTGTAAAATTTAGTCAATGTAGGAATAATGATGACAAAAGTAATTTTTTTACCGCATGAAATGTTATGTCCGGAAGGCATGGTAGTAGACGCTGCCGAAGGGGATAATTTGTTAGATGTTGCCTTGGAGGCGGGGATTGAAATTGAACATGCTTGCGATAAATCTTGCGCTTGTACCACTTGTCATGTGATTGTGCGCGAGGGGTTTGATAGCTTAAATGAAACCACGGATGATGAAGATGATATGTTGGATAAAGCCTGGGGTCTGGAAGTCGATAGTCGTTTAAGTTGCCAATGTCAAATTGGCACGGAAGATTTGGTGGTGGAAATTCCGAAATACAGTTTAAATCACGCCAGAGAAGAACACTAAACAAGCTAAAATTAAGCCAAAAGTTACCGCACTTTTCAAGATTGATGAAAGCGGAGCTTGGGTTAAATTTCTGCGTTGTACAAAGGAAAACAGAATGAATATACAGCAAGTGATAAAAAAACATGGTTTGGGGCTGCTTTTTCAACAAGCGTCATTTGGCTTGGAAAAAGAAAGTCAGCGCGTTTATCAGGATGGATCTGTAGTAACGACGCCACATCCGAAGTGCTTTGGTAATCGTTCTTATCATCCTTATATTCAAACTGATTTTGCTGAAAGCCAGCTGGAATTAATCACGCCGCCAAATAAAAAATTGGAAGATACGCTGCGTTGGTTATCTGCGATTCATGAAGTGGTGCTACGTTCCATGGCGGAAGATGAATATATTTTTCCAATGAGTATGCCTGCCGGATTGCCGCCGGAAGATCAAATTAAAGTGGCGCAATTGGATAATCCGGAGGATGTGGCCTACCGCGAACATTTGGTGCAATCTTACGGCAAAAGTAAGCAGATGGTTAGTGGCATTCATTATAATTTTCAACTGGATGGCGATTTAATTCATACCCTATTTCGCTTACAGAATGAGTACCGAAGTGCGGTCGAATTTCAGAACGATTTATATCTTAAAATGGCGAAAAATTTCCTTCGTTATCAATGGGTTTTATTATATTTTTTATCCGCAACGCCAACGGTTGACAGCAACTATTTTAGAGATGACTCGCCATTAAAAGCGGGACAATATGTGCGCAGTTTGCGTTCCAGCCAATATGGTTATGTGAATGCACCGGATATTATCGTTTCTTTTGACAGCGTGCAGCAATATATTGACTCCTTGGAACATTGGGTAGCATCCGGACGTTTGATTGCTGAAAAAGAATTTTATTCCAATGTGCGCTTGCGTGGCGCGAAAAAAGCACGGGACTTATTGACCAGCGGGATTCAATATTTGGAATTTAGATTGTTTGATCTTAATCCATTTGAACCTTGCGGCATCAATCTTAAGGATGCAAAATTTATTTATTATTTTATTTTGTTGATGATTTGGTTGGATGAAACTGCCGATCAAGACGAGGTGAATTCGGGTAAACAACGTTTGGCAGATGTGGCGTTTGAACATCCATTAAGCCAGACTCAATATCGTCAAGAGGGCGAAGCGTTGTTGCAACAATTAATGGTTATGTTGCAAGAGATCGGGGCGGAGCAAAGTGCGGTGGAAATAGTGCAAGAAAAATTCGCGCAATTTGCCGAACCAAGCCGGACGCTGTGTGGGCGTTTAGTGCAAGCCATTGAACGCGCCGGCGGTTATCAAAAATTGGGGGCAACCTTGGCACAACAATATAAAGCGGATGCTTTTAAACGTTTTTATGCCTTATCTGCCTTTGATAATATGGAGCTTTCCACTCAAGCCTTGATGTTCGATCTAATTCAAAAGGGCATCAAAACTGAAATTTTAGACGAAAATGATCAATTCTTACGTTTACAATTCGGCGATCATATTGAATATGTGAAAAATGGTAATATGACTTCCCATGACAGCTATATTTCTTCGCTGATTATGGAAAATAAGGTGGTCACCAAAAAAGTGCTACAAAAAGCGGGTTTTAATGTACCGCAGAGTGTGGAATTTACTTCGGCGGAACAAGCTGTGGCAAGTTATGCTTTATTTGCCAGGCGAGCGGTGGTGATCAAGCCGAAATCCACAAATTATGGGCTGGGCATTACCATTTTCCAACAAGGGGTACAAGATCGCGATGATTTTGCTAAGGCAGTCGAAATTGCTTTCCGTGAAGATAAAGAAATCATGGTGGAAGATTATTTGGTCGGAACGGAATATCGTTTCTTTGTGTTGGGTGAAGATACGTTGGCAGTGTTGTTGCGCGTACCGGCGAATGTGGTCGGAGATGGTGAACATACGGTGGCGGAATTGGTTGCTGCGAAAAATGATCATCCGCTACGTGGTGACGGTAGCCGCACGCCACTGAAAAAAATTGCTTTAGGCGATATTGAACAATTGCAACTCAAAGAACAGAGCTTAACCGTAGAAAGTATCCCGGCGCAAGGTCAGCCGGTTCAATTACGCGCAAATTCCAATATCAGCACCGGCGGCGACAGCATTGATATGACCGACGAAATGCATCCTAGTTACAAGCAATTGGCGGTGGAGATCACCAAAGCCATGGGGGTGGCGATATGTGGCGTGGATTTAATTATTCCGGATTTAAAACAACCGGCGCAACCAAGTTTATCTTCTTGGGGCGTGATTGAAGCCAATTTCAATCCAATGATGATGATGCATATTTTCCCTTACGTCGGTAAATCCCGTCGCGTGACGCAAAATGTGATTAAAATGCTATTTCCTGAACTAAAATAGTAAAGCGATTAAAGATAAAAGTGCGGTGAAAAATAACAAAATTTTCACCGCACTTTTGTTTTTTGGGGGAATTACAATTTTACCTCTAATTTATCATAAGCACGCTTCACTTTCGCCAACGCCTCTTCGATAGAATTATCGCGCGCCAGCAATACGCCCATGCGGCGGTGTCCATCTACTTCGCCTTTACCGAATAAATGAATATTAGTATTCGGTTCCGCTAAGACTTCGGCGAGGTTGCCAAATTGCACTTGATTGGATTTTCCTTCTATGACAATGGATTTGGAGGCTGACGGGCTAATCAGACCAATGTGCGGAATCGGTAAGCCTAAAATAGCTCGGGCGTGTAGTGCAAATTCGGAGAGTTCTTGTGAAATGAGGGTGACCATGCCGGTATCATGTGGGCGTGGTGAAACTTCATTGAAAATAACCTCGTCACCGCATACAAACATTTCTACGCCGAAAATACCGCGACCGCCAAGTGCGGTGGTAATTTTCTCTGCAATATGTTGCGCTTTTTGTAATGCCGCTTTCGACATGGCTTGTGGTTGCCAGGATTCTCGATAATCCCCATCTTCTTGGTGATGTCCAATTGGCGCTAAAAATGAGGTTCCATGAATATGGCGCACGGTTAGGAGAGTAATTTCGTAGTCAAATGTCACGAAGCCCTCGACGATAACGCGACCGCTGCCGGCACGTCCGCCTTGTTGGGCATAATCCCAAGCTTTTTTCAGATCTTGGCGTGATTTTAAGATGCTTTGTCCGTGTCCGGAGGAGGACATAATGGGTTTGACCACGCAAGGAATGCCGATTTTTTCGACCGCACTTTCAAATTGAGCAAAGTTATCTACGAATTGATAAGGGGAAGTCGGCAACTCCAATTCTTCCGCAGCTAAACGACGAATACCTTCGCGGTTCATTGTCAGGCGCGTGGCTTTCGCAGTTGGGATAACGTTAAAGCCGGCTTGTTCTAATTCTACTAAGGCATCTGTGGCGATCGCTTCTACTTCCGGTACAATATAATCCGGTTGTTCTTTTTCTACTAAGGCTTTTAATGTTGCGCCATCCAACATGGAAATGGTATAAGCACGGTGTGCCACTTGTTGTGCCGGTGCGTTTTCGTAGCGATCTACCGCGATTACCTCTACGCCTAAACGCTGTAATTCAATAACGACTTCTTTGCCTAATTCTCCGGCGCCGAGCAACATCACTTTGGTGGCGTTGGCGGTAAGGGCGGTTCCGATAGTTGTCATATATACTCCTTTGCTTATGGATTGAGTAATGCTTCGTCGAGGGTTAAATCTTCGTTTTTATTAATTGCAATACCACGATTTAACACGTTTTGTGCTATTTGATGGGCGTCGGATAAGGAATGTTCGGTGTAGGTGCCGCATTGATATTCATTCAACTCCGGAATATGGCGTTGATCTTGCACATTTAATACATCTTTCATTGAGGTAAGCCATGCTTGAGCGACTTGTTGTTCACTCGGCATGCCGATCAAGGACATATAAAAGCCGGTACGACATCCCATTGGCGAAATATCAATAATTTCTACGCTATCGCTATTGAGGTGGTCGCGCATAAATCCGGAGAATAAATGTTCTAATGTATGAATGCCTTTCGAGGAAAGAATTTCTTTATTCGGAATGCAAAAACGCAGATCAAACACTGTAATATCATCACCTTTCGGGGTTCTCATTGTTTTGGCAACACGCACCGCCGGCGCATTCATACGAGTGTGATCCACTTTAAAACTGTCGAGTAAAGGCATAGTTTTTCCTTAATTATAAACTTATGTAAAAATATCTGAACTTTAAAAAGAATATACTGTCTTATACAGTAGCAACTTGCAGTTGTTTTTATAAAATTGGTTCCTTAGATTACTTTTTACCACTTAAATTATTTTAAGTGGTTTTTTTGTGCTACAAAAAGAGAATTGTAAATTTTTTTGAGCGAATAAACAATCGTGTAAACTTTAACTTTTTGAATCATAAATGAATTTTAAAAGTAGCGAAAGTTTTTTGTAAAATAATGTAATTTTATGTAAATTTTTTTAAAGCTTGTGTTATAATCTTGCCGAGACTGCAGTTCGCAGTTGTCTATAAAAAATTGGTTCCTTAGGTTATTCGCCACCTTTTAGGTGGCGTTTTTTTTACTTGTTGGCATACACTGGATTGCAACTTAAAATAAAGTTGCCCAACCAAAAAACATAAGAAAAATATACCGCACTAATTTTCCAAGCGTAATAAAAAGCATTGTGAGAGCCCCATTGAGGCGTAACCAACCGGCAATGGCACAAAATAAATCACCAACAATCGGTACCCAACTAAAAAATAAGATGATAACGCCATAACGTTGCATTTTTTCTATCGCCCAGCAGGTGCGAGGATGTGCACATTGGCGCAGATTGGCTTCGGGAAACCGGCACCCCAGCCAATAGGTCGTTAAACTGCCAAGGCTATTGCCAATCACTGCGCCGGTGAGTAACGCTAACATATCGCTAGAAAAAGAAAAATGATCCTTTAATGCCGGTGGTGATATCAAGGTGAGAAATACCACTTCCGAATTGCCGGGTAGCGCGGTTGCGCTTAAAAAAGCGCTGAGGAACATCAGCCATAAACCGTGAGGTTGCCAAAAATCCCAAGTAAAATAATCAAGCATAGCACAATATTATTGCCAAGGCGCGCAACCGTTAAGCGCGGATAATTTGATTAATGCGTACGTCAAAAACTTGCATTCCGGCGGCAAGTCCGGCTTGTATACCCAAATCCGCATCTTCAAATACTAAGCAATCTTTGGCTTCTACGTCAATTAATTCGGCACAACGTAAAAACGTATCTGGTTCAGGTTTGTGTTTATGCACGTCTTCGGCGGTGACCACTGCGTTAAAATATTGATGGAAATTAAATTTATCCAGCAATAGCTCGGTCATCCCGCGATGGGAACCCGTGCCTAACGCCAGGGGTTTTTTCTGATAAAACTGTTTGACTACTTGTGCAGCGGGCAATAAGGTTGATTCTTGTAATAGTAATTTTTTCCCCCATTCCCGTTTTAAGTGAATGACTTCTTCAATGCGATCCAATGGCATATTGGCTTCTTGCATCATGGTTTGTGCAATGACACGAACCGGCGCACCGCCTAAATGGTATATGGTGGTGCCATCAAAGGTATAACCCATTTCTTTACCGACAATTTCCCAAGCTTTTGCATGGCTTGGCATGGTGTTGATGACAGTGCCATCCATGTCAAAAATTAATCCTTTGTATTGGTGAAATAAATCAAAATCTAGCATTGTATTCCCTAAAATGTGGCGGTTTTTTTGTGAGGAGTTAGCATAGCATAAAGCCGTTTTTTGATCTTAGGTTTTTATCGTGATTTTTGCTTAAAAGACGGAAAATTTTGACCGCACTTAACGCGCCGGTAAATACAGAAAAAAAACGGTCAGTTCCGCGAGAGAATCTGACCGCAAGGGGAAAATAAATTAGCCCTCGATACCATCAAATAAGGCGGTGCTTAAATAACGTTCTGATGCTGAAGGTAGAATTACCACGATAAGTTTATCGGCGAACTCCGGCAATTTTGCCAGACGATCGGCGGCGGCTAATGCTGCACCGGAAGAAATTCCGGAAAGAATCCCTTCTTCTGCCATTAAACGACGTGCAGTGGCAATTGCCAAATCGCTACTTACGCGCTCAACACGGTCGATCAACGAAAGATCTAAATTTTTCGGAATAAAGCCGGCGCCGATACCTTGAATTTTGTGTGAACCCGGTTTGACTTCTTGACCTGCAAGGGTTTGAGTGATTACCGGGGATTCTTCCGGTTCAACCGCCACAGAAATCACTTTTTTACCTTGATCTTGTTTAAGATAGCGACTGATACCGGTAATCGTACCGCCGGTACCTACGCCTGCAACGATCACATCCACTTTACCTTCTGTATCGTTCCAAATTTCAGGACCGGTAGTTTGTTGGTGAATTGCTGGGTTTGCTGGGTTTTCAAATTGTTTTAATATCACATAACGGTTTGGATCTGACGCTACAATTTCTTCCGCTTTGGCAATCGCACCTTTCATCCCTTTTGCGCCTTCAGTTAACACTAAGTTTACGCCTAAACCGCGCAATAAACGTTTACGCTCTAAACTCATGGTTTCCGGCATGGTTAAGGTAATTTTATAGCCACGCGCGGCGGCAACATAAGCTAACGCAATACCGGTATTACCACTGGTTGCATCAACAATTTCTTTCTCTTTGGTTAATGTACCGTCTTTTTCTGCTTGCCATACCATGTTCGCACCAATACGACATTTGACGCTAAAACTCGGGTTGCGCCCTTCTACTTTGACTACGATATTATTGTTGCCGAAATGTTTTAAACGAACTAATGGCGTGTTGCCGATAGAATATGAGTTATCTGCATAAATTGTCATAAAAAAATCCCCTTTGGTTTATGATTTAACATGATGTGTTCAGTTGCGTTTATTTTTAGCACAGGCTTTTAGAATAAAAAAATAGTTATTAGCTATATTTTATAACCAAATGCTATTTAATCAGACATTGCCACTCGCTTTGTTTTGTAACTCGGTGCGATAAGAATGTACTACTACATCTGTACCGGTTTTGCTTAGATTAATATTAAACGCCAGATTATCCCGATAAGTACCGACCCACATTGCAGTGGCGCCGCAAACCGCGACCGGAATAATCACCAAGTTTAACAACGGCACAAAGGTAAAGCAGGTGACTAACGTACCAAATGTTAAAGTCATAGAACGTTTTTCCGCCAACTCGGTTTTCATAATGCCGAAAGGAATTTTATGGTTATCAAAAGGGTAGTCGCAATATTGAATTGCCATCATCCAAACAGTAAATATAAAGGTTAAAATCGGTACGATACTTTGCCCTAAAACCGGAATAAAACCTAATAAAAACAAGATAATAAGTTTAGGCAGGCTATAAACTAATTTTTGCCATTCGCGCGCCAACATTCTTGGTACGTCTTTGACAAAATCCATGGCACCTCCGTCTAATAAGTTCTCACCCGTCAGCATTTTTTCCACTTTTTCCGCCAACAAACTGTTAAAGGGTGCCGCAATAAAGCCCGACAGCGTGGTGAAAATAAAATAGAATAAAATTAGGATCATCAAAATGGATAATATCAGCAAAATACCACTTAGCCAGCTTAACCAATCCGGAATATAGTCAATCAGATTATTAATCAAATAGTTAATTTGCGATAACAAAACCCAAAATAACCCGCTAAGTAATAAAATATTCAACAAGATAGGCAGGATCACAAAACGTCTTAATCCGGGTTTCATGATTAAGTGCCAGCCCATGATAAAATAGTGAAAACCTAACTTTAGTTCAGATTGTTGCATAATAATTCTCTTTAAAGTCAAATGAGCGATAAGAATACAAAGTGCGGTGAAAAAAATCAATTTTTGCATATCACCGCAAGAATAAAATGTGATAAGCTAAATAAAAATTTGTCCTGTGAAGTAACGATAACGAGGGATCTCATAATGGATTTAAACACGATTTTAATTATTTTAGGAGTGATAGCCTTAATTATTTTGGTTGCCCATGGATTATGGGCAAATCGACGTGAAAAATCACAGTATTTTCAAAATGCGAATACCTTTACTAAAGATTCGCGCGTTCAAGTACAAGACAACCAAATTTACTCGCAAGAGCAGACGCTTAATTCCTCGCAAACTGCTAATAATTCTTTTACCGCGTCGGTACCGTCTGCCCCTCCAATCGCGTCGCAAGCAACGCAACAATCACTAAACTTTGATGAAATGCGAGAAGATCCTCAAACCTATCAGCATGATATCCAAAATGTTGAACAAGCGGTCAGCCAAATTAAGATTAGCTTGCCGAACTCGCCGACTGCTTCGCAAGCCACCACCGTTCAAGAAGAATTTTATCCAACCGGTAACCGCAATGTGTCGCAGCGTTCTATTGCCGAGCGTTCCATTGCTGAGCTTGAGTCGCAAGATAATGTGGTGGATTTGTCTTCCGAACAATTGCGTCAACAACTGGCGGATGCCGCATTGCAACCGGCGGCTAAATTATCTCGTGCGGCACCTTCTGTACAATCCGCTGCTTTGGAGCCAAGCGCCAAAATTGAGATAGAGGAAATGGTGCAACCACAAGCGCAACAACATGAAGTTAATAACAATCAAGCGGAACAAGATAATGCGTTTATGTTGCTTTATATTGTGGCACCGGAAAACTGTTTCTTCGGTGGCGAATTATTGGTGCAAGCCTTGGATAATTTAGGCTTTATTTATGGTGCGCAGCAAATTTATCATCGCCATTTAGATTTGAGTATTTCCAGCCCGATTTTATTCAGCGTGGCGAATATTCAAGATCCGGGAATCTTTGATCCTTATAATATGGCGGATTTCCATACTGTAGGTGTGGTGTTATTTATGCAGTTACCGTCACAACATGGTGATGATCTTACCAATTTACGCATGATGATCCGCACGGCTAAAAACTTGGCGGAAGAGTTGGGCGGTTTTGTGTTAACGGATCAACAGCAAATTTTTACTGCGCAAGATGAACAGGATTACTTAAATCGCGTGAAAAAATCGTAAAAGATAAAAAACGGTAAAAAGAGACCGTCCTTTTAAAGGGCGGTCATTTTTTGTTTATTTTTCCAAAATCTTATTTAGTTTTTAATAATTCAGCGTGTGCTTTTTTTTGCTCTTTCATTTTTGTACTGATTTCGCGACGCTGTTTGGATAATTCCGCATTACGAATGGTGTAATCATCAACGCGTGTTTCATAATCGTCACGCATATTTTCAATAATCACGCGCACATCTTCAATGCTCATATCATCACGAATATATTGGTTAAGATTGTCTAACAACAACACCCTTTTTTGGTTATCACGGATTTTGCGGTTATTATCATTCATATCACGTAATAACTTGTTTTTTAAACGATACATACGCACATACTCCAATACTTCTTGGAAGGATTGTTTATTGACATTTTCCATAAATTCACTCTCTTGCTTAAAATTAAATTAACTGCCTCATAATGTAGTATTTTTTGCCGAATTCGTCAAAGTATTCAATACGTTTTTCTCAAATATCCGGAAAATTTTCGCATAATGGAATAAAGTCATTGCCTATCATCTCATGTGGTGATAAAACTACAAAATCGTTTTTATTTATTTTGATTTATAGGAAACACGACATGACACAAGTTTATAATTTTAGTGCAGGTCCTGCGATGATTCCAACACCCGTTTTGGAAAAAGCGAAAAGTGAATTGTTAAATTGGCAAGATCAACATACTTCCGTAATGGAAGTGAGCCACCGTGGGAAATTGTTTATGGATATGATCAACGAGTCGATTGTTGATTTTCGCAAGCTTTACCATATTCCGGAAAATTACAAAATCCTGTTTTTGCAAGGTGGCGCAAGAGGGCAATTTGCCGCAATCCCAATGAATTTAATTGGTGAAAAAGGCAAAGCGTTATATTTAACCGGAGGACATTGGTCAGCCATCGCAGCAAAGGAAGCGCGCAATTTTTGTGACATTGACGAAGTGAATATTTTAGCGCCGGGCGACGAATTAAAAGTGAGTAATTTGGATTTTTCCGATATCGCGGAACAATATGATTATGTACATTATTGCCCAAATGAAACCATCAGTGGAGTAGAGATTTTTGAGGTACCGAAAGTGGGCAACGCGGTGTTGGTCGCGGATATGTCGTCTAATATTCTTTCCCGCAAAATCGACATCAGCCAATTTGGCTTAATTTATGCCGGAGCGCAAAAAAACTTAGGTCCGGCAGGGATTACGATTGTGATTGTGCGTGAAGATCTGATCGGCAAAGCACGCAAAACGACACCGTCTATTTGGAATTACGAAACCCAAGCTAACAGCGATTCCATGATCAATACACCGCCGACGTTTGCGTGGTATCTTTGTTCCTTGGTATTTAAGCATTTGCTTAATATCGGCGGATTAGCCGAAGTTGAAAAACGCAACCAAGCCAAAGCCGAATTACTCTACAACTTCCTCGACCAAAGCTGTTTTTACCGCAATATAGTGGCGAAAAACAACCGCTCTTTAATGAATGTCACCTTCACCACAGGCAACGACGAACTGAACGCTAAATTTGTCGCCAAAGCCGCTGCCAACGGTTTACAAGCTTTAAAAGGTCACAAAGTATTAGGCGGAATGCGTGCTTCTATTTATAATGCCATGCCAATTGAAGGCGTACAAGCGTTGATTTCGTTTATGCAGAAGTTTGAACAAGAAAATCAGTAAGTTAAAGAATGTAATGTTTTACGGACGCCAGCGTGGCGTCCCTACAATGACTTCGGATTAAGGGTTTACGAATTAATAAAATATAAATGGTTTAACGATATTTTAAATATCCAAAAATATATTAACGTAGTGAATATGGGGACGCCATGCTGGTGTCCGAAAAAAATATCAACCAACATAAAATGTTTATTTGTAAAAACAATCTTGCAACCAGTTTATAACATTGTTTTGCACATAATCCTAAATATAGGAAAACGCACGTTCATTTTTAATGATATGTTCGTGAAATCTCGATTGCCATTGAAATGAAATGTTATTTTGAATGGCAAAACTGGTTAATTTGGATTTAATCCCACGCACAATGGACGATAAATTTTTGCGTTGTGCACCGAAATAATGTTGATGTCGATCCGTTTCGTAATTGATGGTGATAATAAAAAGGAAATGATTTGGCATTACGGTATAAATCGGGATTTCAATATATTGATCGTTACGTACAAGCGGTGTGTTTTCGATAATTTTTTGCAATTCCAATCCCAATGGTGTGAATTGCATTTCGTTATTAATAATTTCACCAAAATAATGCATTTTGTTTTTAGTGCAAACGGTAATGAAATAACAGCCGTTTTGGTATGTATTCCATTTTACACGGACGGATTGACGATTTGGATAATTCATAATAAACCTTAAATGAAAATTTATTGCGACAATGTCGCAATTGAACGGTAAACCGTTCACGGACACCGGCGTGTCTTAAAACGGACGCCAGCGTGGCGTCCCTACGATGACTTCGAATTAAAATTTTACGAAAAACAAAACGCAAAGGGTTTAACGGAATTTTAAATATCCCAAATACATTCACAACGTGAATGTAGGGACGCCACGCTGGCGTCCGTAAATGCAAAATTAATAAAACGAATAATTTAAAAACACAAACAATCATTTCCATTTTGGAATCAACATCACAAAAAACAAAATTAAACAAGGAAAAACCTATGCTCATCAATGAAAACACGATTGAACAAGCCTGTTTGCAGGGTTTTATTCGTTTGGGTTGGCAATATACGCACGGTTCGACCATCAATGTTGATGGGGAAAATTCTTGGCGGTTGCGCACCGACGAGGTGATTTTTCGTGAGCGGTTGCGTGAGACGGTTATGCGGTTAAATCCGCAATTGCCGTCTGCAACGGTTGATGAGGTGTGGCGTTGGTGTGCAAGACGGATATTATGGATTTGGCGGAGCGTAATCAGCAGGCGTATCGCTATTTGCGTGAGGGCGTGCGGGTGGAGTATCGTGCCAATGATGAGCAAAAGGTGGAATTTGCACGTTTGATTGATTTCCAAACGCTTGAAAATAACTGTTTTGATGTGGTGAACCAGCTGACGATTTTGGGCAAAAAGGGCAATCGCCGTCCTGATGTGATTGGTTATATCAATGGTTTGCCTGTGGTGGTGGAGCTGAAAAATCCGCTCACGGAAAATGCGGATTTGCCGCAGGCGTTTAACCAGTTGCAGACTTATAAACAGGAAATTGGCGATCTGTTTGTTTACAATCAGGTGTTGGTGATTAGCGATGGCGTGCAGGCGAAAGTCGGTTCGCTTACGGCGGATTTGGAGCGTTTTACCTCTTGGCGTGTGGTGGACGAGAAGTTAAAGCAACGAGTGTTATTTGAAAATGAGTTGCAAGGCTTGGTGAATGGCTTGTTTACGCCTGAAAATTTGCTGAATTATATCCAAAATTTTGTGCTGTTTGAGCGTGTGACAAGCGGTCGTTTAATCAAGAAAATTGCGGCTTATCATCAGTTTTATGGTGTGAATGAGGCGGTGGAATGTACGCTTCTTGCAGCAGGTGAGCAGGGGAATGGCAAGATTGGTGTGATGTGGCACACGCAAGGTTCTGGCAAGTCGATTTCGATGTTGTTTTATGCGGCGAAGTTGTTGTCGCAGCCTGAATTGCGTAATCCGAGCATTGTTGTCGTTACCGACCGCAATGATTTGGACGGTCAGCTTTTTGCTACCTTTTCGGGCGGGCAGGATTTAATTCGTCAGTTGCCTGTGCAAGCCGACGGCAGGGAGGCGTTGCGTGAGGAGTTGGCGAAACGTGAAACAGGCGGTGTGATTTTTACCACTATTCAAAAATTTGGCTTGCAAGATGGTGAAAATACACACCCGATTTTAAATGAACGCCATAACATTATTGTGATCAGCGATGAGGCACACCGTTCACAATATGGTTTTAACCAAAGTTTGAAAGTAAACCAAAGTACGCAAACAGGGGCGTATCGTGTGGGTTATGCGAAGCATTTGCGTGATGCTTTGCCCAATGCCTCTTTTATTGGTTTTACTGGCACGCCGATTAGCCTTGATGATAAAGATACACAGGCGGTATTTGGTCAATATGTGTCGATTTATGACTTTGATGATGCGGTGGATGATGGGGCAACGGTACCGTTATTTTATGAAGCACGTCAAATTAAGATTGATGCAAGTAGCGAGTTTGAAAGTGCGGTGCAAGAAGCGCAAGATTTGTTTGGCGAAGATGAAAACACTTATAACTTCCGCTTGCGTGAGAAGTTGATGGGTGCAGATGAGCGTTTGCAACGACTTGCGGAAGATTTTGTGCAACATTTTGAGCAACGTAATGCGCTGCTGGAAAGTAAGGCGATGTTGGTGGCGATGAGTCGTCAAATTTGCGTAAAATTGTACGAAAAAATCACCGCACTTCGCCCTGATTGGCACAGCGATGATGTGAATAAGGGCGCGATTAAAATTGTGATGACAGGCTCAGCAAGCGATCCTGATGAACTCCAAAAGCATATTTATTCTCCGCAAGATAAAAAGCTACTTGAACGCCGTTTTAAAGATCCTGACGATCCGCTCAAAATCGTGATCGTGCGCGATATGTGGCTGACAGGGTTTGACGCGCCTTGCTGTAATACGATTTATATTGATAAGCCAATGCGTGGGCATAATTTGATGCAGGCGATTGCGCGTGTGAACCGTGTGTTCCGCAATAAAAGCAGTGAAAATGGCGGGTTGATTGTGGATTATGTGGGCATTGCGGAAGAACTGAAAGAAGCGAAATTGGAATATTCGCGCGCAAGAGGCAAGGGCGAAATTACCGTAGATATTGCGAAAGTGAAAGCCAAGATGTTGGAGCATATCGATATTATTCGTGGGCAATTTGCCACTCCCGTGAAAGGCGAAAGTTTTAAACTGTTTGATGCGTTGCAATTAGAAGATGAAACGGTGTTGTTCCATCAAATTATGGTGGGGCAAACCATATTCTTGCATTAGATCATCAAGAAAATAAAGCTCAAAATGACCGCACTTTAACAGAAAATTCTCGCCGAAAAGCCTTTTTGAATGCGGTGCGCAGTGCGAAAAAAGGCTATTGCTTGTGCGGTAATTCGCTTGATGTGAAGCCTTATCAGAAAGAATTGGCATTTTATGATGCAGTGCGAGCGATTATTGCGAAGCGTTCGCCAAGCAGTGAAACCAATATGGCAGATCGTCAGTTGGAATTGGTGAAGCTCATCAATCGCGCGGTGCAAGCAAATGGCGCGGTGAATTTACTGGATATGTTACATCGCGATCAGCCGAATATCAGTTTGTTGTCTGAAAAATTTTTAGACAAAATTGGGAAAAGTAACACGAAAAACCTGTGGTTGCTGGCGGTAGAGCGTTACCTTCGTGCTGAAATTCAGAACAAAGGCGGCGTGAATATTGCGGTACAAAAGGATTTCGAGCAACGCTTAGCGGAAGCAATGCGTAAATATAATAATCACACCATTAGCATTTTAGAAGTGCTGAATGAGTTGATTACGATGGCAAAAGATTTCACGGAACGTTTAGAACGTGGCGAGAAGTTAGGCTTATCGCCTGCGGAAATTGCTTTTTATAATGCGCTGGCGTGCAATGAAAGTGCGGTGCGTGAACTGGGCGATGAAACCCTGAAAAATCTGGCGAAAGCAATTACTGATAAGCTGCGCAAATCCGCGACTATTGATTGGCAATACAAAGAAGCTGTTCGCGCGAAAATGCGTAACTTGGTGCGAATTACCTTGCGTTTATTCAAATATCCGCCTGACAAATGCGATGAGGCGATTCAGTTTGTGTTGGATCAGGCGGAAGTGATTACAGATGAGCTAACGAGCGGATAAACTACAAGTCCTATTCATAATAAGGACATTCGTATGCAATCTACCAACATTATCAACCAATATGCTATTTCTTTGGAGCAAACGAAACTTCTTTGCCGCGTAAGAACAGTGACCCTGTTTTGTCGCTCAATGCGGATTAACAAAGCCGGGCGGAGGCGTTAAAACTTGCTAAACAAGAGTTTGATTTGTTGGTGCCTGCTATTCCATTTATCCCTTATTTCCCCGCGGGTTATCACGGCAGTGATGTGCCAAATAGTTTTGTCATTGGATTTGAAACACCGGATTTGTTGGTGGAAGTCCTGAAAAGGTACCAAAAACCGACCATAACCAATTCTTTAGCGATTGCTACGAAACTATGTCGCAACCCTTAATATCATGTGGCATTGGGTTAGATACTGTACCCATTCATTGTAATGCCACGGTTGAATAAATTTCTGCCTTAATGCGAGATATTGGTACCATGGCATTTCGTTTGAATAAACCGCTTACTGTAAGGCTTTTCCCTGTACCAAATCGTGAAGCTGGAGAGATGACCTATTTTGAAGTGATGATTTGAGTAATAGTCGCATTCTAGCAGTATTTTAGTGGATTTTTTCCGTTGTCTTGTCATTTTGAGAGCGATTAGCAAGATTGATAAGAAGTGATTTTTAATCTTAGGCAAAATCGGTTAAGATAAATGCTTCGTGAAAATAAAAAAGACAAGGCGGAACTTCCGCATTTGTTGATGTGATGAAAATATAAAATAGCGATAAAAAAGGAAGAATTATGCAATTTATCAATATCGCCAATGAGGGTGTGAAAACGTTAGCGCCTTATCAAGCCGGTAAACCGATTGCAGAGCTTGAGCGTGAATTAGGTATTTCAAATATTATTAAACTGGCGTCCAACGAAAATCCGCTTGGTTTTCCGGAAAGCGCAAAACAGGCGATTATCCGACAACTAAATGATCTGACCCGTTATCCTGATGCTAATGGCTTTGAGCTGAAAACCACGATCGCGAAAAAATTTGGGTTACAAGCGAATCAGATTACATTAGGGAATGGTTCCAACGATTTGATCGAGTTGTTTGCTCATACTTTTGCCGGCGAGAAAGACGAAATTATTTATTCACAATATGCGTTTATCGTGTACCCGTTAGTGACCCGTGCCATCAATGCGATTGCACGCGAAGTGCCGGCAAAAGATTGGGGACATGATTTAGCGGCGTTTGCACAAGCGATTAACGAAAAAACTAAATTAATTTATATTGCTAACCCAAATAACCCGACGGGTAATTTTTTATCTCAAGAAGAAGTGGAAGTCTTTTTAGATAAAGTCCCGGCGAATGTGATTGTGGTGTTAGACGAGGCTTATACGGAATTTACGGATGAAAAAGAGCGGTTAAATTCTTTTGAGTTAGCGAAAAAATTCCCAAATTTAATTGTTTGTCGCACCTTATCTAAAGCCTATGGATTGGCAGGCTTGCGTATCGGTTATGCGGTATCGCATCCTGAAATTGCTGATTTGCTTAATCGTGTGCGCCAACCGTTTAACTGCAACAGCCTTGCATTGGTAGCGGCGATAGCGGTGATGCAAGATGATGATTTTATTGAAAAAGTTGCTGAAAATAATCGTCAAGAAATGAAACGTTATGAAGCTTTTTTTGATGCACATCAGTTGAAGTATATTCCATCTAAAGGCAATTTCATCACCGTTGATTTAAAACAACCGGCGCAGCCAATTTATCAAGCCTTATTGCATGAAGGGGTGATCGTACGTCCGATTGCCGGTTATGGAATGCCAAATCATTTGCGCGTCAGTATTGGTTTACCGCACGAAAATGATCAATTTTTTACCGCACTTTGCAAGGTATTAGGTAAATAATTCGGTAGAAATTTTCTGATATAAAAAGCGATAAACATTATATTTATCGCTTTTTTGTTGGTTGAGCTTAAATATTAGCCGACGACTTTTGGTAATAATCCGTTTTCGATTAAGAATGGAACATTCATAATCAATAAACCTAACACTAATGCCAAGAGCAGTGCCAAATTGCCGCCCATTACGCGATAAGGTAAATCCGGATATTTTCTGCGCAATACCCACACAATCCCTACCGGAAGTACTAATCCGTAGAAAGTGAACATTTGACCAGCGTAAGTGAGTACAGCCAAGAAGTCACGATAAAATAGCGCGAATAATAATACCGGTACGAAAGTCAGTAAACTTAATACGATACGATTGGTATTGACCTTGGCGCGTTTTAACAAATCGTCTATACAGTCCAGTAAGGATAAGGAGACGCCTAAAAACGAGGTGACCAACGCCAAGGCAGAGAATAAACGGACTGCGCCGCTGATAAAATTGCTGCCGGTGGCTTGATAAGTGGCTTCTACTAAACCGTTTAAGGTTGGATCTTTACGGATAATTTCCACAAATTGCATTTGACTGAATACACCATGGGTCGCCATTTGCCATAAAATATAGGTAACCAACGGAATGGCAGTACCGATGATAATGGCAATGCGTAAGCGGCGCACATCACCATCAAGATAATTATTAATACTCGGAATGACTACATGGAAACCGAAAGAGGTGAAAAATACGGGGCTGGCAGAAATAATCAGTAAATATTGCAGTGGCATTGCACCTAAATTTTCCATGGTCACTTTTGGCAACATCATAAATAGTACGAATAAAAAAGCGAATATTTTGATGGTGAACAGAATACGAGTAAATGCATCAACCGCATGGGTTCCAATGGTTACCGCAATTGCAAAAATGACAACGAACGCAATAATCGCCAGCGTTCCGGCATTTTCTCCGGCGAAGCTGAGAAATGGTTCCAGCAAATTACCGCCACCAAGGGCATACACGGTTAAAATCGCGTACATAAAAATAATGAGGGATAATGTGGCTAAAATTCGCCCGATAACACCAAAATGTTGTTCGGCAAGGGTAGCAATCCCTGCATCTTTGCGAGCTGCTTTTTGATAGGCTTCCACGAATAATAATGCACTATAAGAAAGTAAAATCCATAATGCGAATAATAAAAGTAGTGTATAACCAAAGCCCATTTCGGCTGAAGTGAGCGGCATAGCAAGCATTCCCGCACCAATTGTTGTGCCTGCAACAATTAAGGCACTTCCAAGAGTTTTGTTTTTCATATTAGACCTTAGATAAAATGAGAAGAATGCTATTCTATCAGAGAGAAAATAAAATTGTACTATAATTTTTACTATTGTAATTATTTATTTACAAATAATGACATGGATCACATTAAAATTGATTGTAATTTTATGCTGAACCGTTAAACTGGCAAAACAACGGAAAAAACAACCTATTGATTATTATCGGAACAGGACATGGAAAAATTAACTTTATTGCCTATTAAACAAATTGAAGGCGAGATTAACTTACCCGGCTCAAAAAGTTTATCCAATCGTGCATTATTGTTGGCAGCCTTAGCACAAGGTACAACACAAGTGACCAATTTATTAGACAGCGACGATATTCGTCATATGTTAAATGCGTTGAAGGCATTAGGTGTCAATTATCAACTTTCGGAAGATAAACGCATTTGTACCATTGAGGGTGTTGGTGGCGCTTTTCAGTGGCAAGACGGATTATCGTTGTTTTTAGGTAATGCGGGAACAGCAATGCGACCGTTGACAGCGGCATTATGTTTAAAAGGAAAGGCGCCGGCGGAGGCGGTATTAACCGGTGAGCCGCGGATGAAAGAACGTCCGATTAAGCACTTGGTGGATGCGTTGCAGCAAGCGGGCGCGGATGTTCAATATTTGGGAAATGAGGGGTATCCGCCGATCGCTATCCGTAATTCCGGTATTCGCGGTGGCAAAATTAAAGTTGACGGCTCTATTTCTTCTCAATTTTTGACTGCACTTTTAATGTCAGCCCCCTTGGCAGAGGGAGATATGGAAATTGAAATTATCGGTGAATTGGTTTCCAAGCCTTATATTGATATTACTCTTGCTATGATGAAAGATTTTGGTGTGAATGTAGTCAATCAAGACTATCAAACCTTTTTAGTCAAAGGAAATCAATCCTATATTGCGCCGGCAAAATATTTGGTGGAGGGAGATGCCTCTTCCGCCTCTTATTTCTTGGCTGCTGCGGCGATTAAAGGAAAAGTGAAAGTGACGGGAATTGGTAAACATTCTATTCAAGGCGACCGCTTGTTTGCTGATATGCTGGAAAAAATGGGAGCGAAAATTACATGGGGAGAGGATTTTATTCAAGCAGAACGCGACGAATTGAATGGCATTGATATGGATATGAACCACATTCCTGATGCGGCAATGACCATTGTCACTACCGCGTTATTTGCGCGTGGTGAAACGGTTATCCGCAATATTTATAACTGGCGAGTAAAAGAAACCGATCGTTTAAGTGCAATGGCGACAGAACTGCGGAAAATTGGTGCAGAAGTGGAGGAGGGTGAGGATTTTATTCGTATTCAACCGTTGGCATTAGATAAATTTCAGGCGGCAGAAATTGAAACGTACAATGATCATCGGATGGCAATGTGTTTTTCATTAGTTGCTTTATCGGATACGCCGGTGACTATTTTAGATCCGAAATGTACTACTAAAACGTTCCCATCCTATTTTAGCGAGTTTGAAAAAATTAGTCTTCGTTAAGATGTAGGATGGTTAATCCTCTTGCAGATAAGAGTTGGCATGATATGCCAACTCTTTTTTACAATGGTTTTTCTATTATATTTTTTCCCTTGTCCGTCCTGCCGTTTTTCACTATAGACTTTGTTCATACCATGTTTTTACCCATTATGGCGTTACCTATATTATGACACCAAGTCCAACATTTCTTGTGCGTTTGCCAAGGCACTTTCCGTAATTTTGCTGCCACCGAGCAATTTTGCCAGCGCTTTTACGCGTTGTTGCGCAGAAAGAGTGGTCATTTTTGTTTCAGTTTTATGATTTACCACCGATTTTTCTACGATAAAATGATGATTTCCTTGGCAAGCGACTTGCGGTAAATGGGTAACGCAAATGACTTGGCATTTTCTCCCTAATTGACGCAACAGTTTTCCGACGACACTCGCGGTAGCGCCACTAATACCAACATCTATTTCATCAAAAATTAAGGTTGGAATATTTGATTTATCGGAACTTAATACTTGCAATGCGAGAGCAATGCGCGATAATTCCCCGCCGGATGCGACTTTTGCTAACGGTTGTGGTGATTGCCCTAAATTGGCGCGCAACATAAAGGTTATCTCATCCATTCCGTTTGCAGAGACTGACGTTTTTTCTGATTGCAAATTAATAGAAAATTCGGCGTTTTCCATGGCGAGTTTTTTAATCGTTTTAGTAACTTGCGCTGCAAGTTTTTCCGCGCCTAAGCGACGACTTTGGCTTAACGTCGCAGCAGCATTGAGCATGGCTTCATAAGCTGCTTTTTCTTGTGCGATTAATTCGCTTTCACTTTCGGAAAAATCCGTTAGTTGTTGCAGTTCTTGCTTTAAAGTGCGGTGTAATTCTGCTAAGTTTTCCGCTTTTACATTGTGCTTGCGCGCTAATTGTAACGCTTGGGTCATACGCTGTTCGATCTCTTGCAGCAATGCCGGATCTTGATCAATACGAGAAGATAAATGCTGAATTTCAGAGGCCGCTTCTTGTACTTGAATTAAGGCTTCTTGTAGCATTTTTTGGATATCGGTATAACTCGGATCGAGATCGCACAATTCATCAATATATTGGTTGGCTTTATGCAACAAATTATCGATACTAAAGTCGTCATTTTCGCAGAGTAATTGCAAGGCAGCTTGTGAAGCTGAAAGCAATTCTTCGCTGGCGGATAATCGCTTATGATCTTCTTCCAATACAGTATATTCATCCGGTTTGAGGTTAAATTCATCCAATTCTTCCACTTGGTATTGTAGCAATTGCTTTTTCGCCTGATTTTCAGCGCATTGTTGCTGAAAGTTTTTTACTTGTTGGTGCAGTAGTTTCCATGTGCGATAGGATTGTTGCATCTGAGCTAATAAGGAGGTGTGTGCACATACGCTATCTAACAATTGTAGTTGGTAGTCGTTTTTGAGCAAAAATTGTGAGCTATGTTGCCCATTGACTTGAACTAAATATTGACCAAGGTCTTTTAATTGCGTTGCCGATACAGGGATGCTGTTAATAAAGGCTTTAGAACGCCCATCATGATTGATAATGCGGCGTAAAATACAATTTTCGGGAAAATCAGGATCTTGTAGTTCATGTTGTGCTAACCATTGGTACGCCGGATTGGTTGGTTCAATATGAAAAGTGGCACAAATATCGGCTCGTTCTTCTCCCTCTCTTAACATACCAATATCGGTACGTTGCCCCAAACAAAGCCCGAGTGCGTCAATTGCAATGGATTTTCCTGCGCCGGTTTCGCCGGTAATGACGGACATTCCTTGGGCAAATTCAATATCAAGATGATGAACGATAGCAAATTGGTTAATGGTGAGTTGAGCTAACATAATGAAATCCTCCACTGTATAAATATTAGTTTATACATGTTTTTATATACAGTAAAGGATTTTTTTAGAAAATTTTAGGCAACGTTTTTTAACCAACCTAATTTTGAGCTTAACACATTGTAATAATTATAATTTTTTAAATGTAGTAAATGGAGCTTATCGGCACTTTTCGCAATATGTACAACAGCATCCGGTGTGAACGGTAGGGCGATTTGGCTGTCGCAGCTGACTTCCAATTGCGCGGTATTGTAGCCGGCAAAGCGAATGGAAATTTTGCTTTCTCCATCAATAACTAACGGACGAGAGGTGAGCGTGTGAGGGAACATAGGTACCAAGGCAATGGCATTAAGTTGCGGGGTTAAAATAGGTCCGCCGGCAGATAAGGAATAGGCGGTGGAACCGGTTGGTGTTGAGACAATTAACCCGTCTGAACGTTGTGAAAAGGCAAATTTATCATCAATATATACATGAAAATCAATCATGTGGGCAATTTTTGTCGGATGGATAACGACCTCATTGACAGCATTTCCTGATTGAATAATTTCAGCATTTCGTTCAATTTTGGCTTCCAATAAAAAACGTTCTTCAACAAAAAATTCGCCACGATCCAAACAGGCTTCCAGTTGCGTATAAGCGTTTTTCGGATCAATATCCGTTAAAAAACCTAAATTACCGCGATTGATGCCGATTAAAGCGATATCGTATTTCGCTAAAATTCGCGCTCTGCCCAACATATTGCCATCACCGCCGATCACGATCGCCAGTTGTGCTTGGCTGCCGATTTCATCCAAGGTAGCGTAAGTTTCTTTGGGTAAAGCTAAATATTCGCCGATTTGCTGTTCGATTAATACCTGATAACCTTTTTCACTTAGCCAATGAAACAGGTTTTTGTGCATTTGCAAATTCACATCATTGCGCGGCTTGCCTACTAACGCAATAGTTTGGAAAGATGCATGTAATGTGTTATTTTCAACAAAATTTCGTGCCGGCATAAAGATCTCTGCTTGTCTAATCAATCACATCTTGAATTCAACGGTTTTATCCTTATATTACACAGAAAGTACATCAGTTGCTAGTAAGTCGCAGTTGAAGTATTCATTTTTATTGTTACAATAGCTGAAATTTTTAATCAATGGAGTAGAGTATGTCAGAGCAAGAACAGAAAATTGAAAATAATGAAGCGGAAGTGGTAGAAATGCAACCAAACAATGTCGAGTTGCAAGCGGAAGAAAGCCAACAAGAAACGGATGCTTTAGAAGAAGCGATTGCTCGAGTTCAGGAATTGGAAGAAAAATTGGCGGAAACAGCCAAAAAAGAACAAGATATTTTGCTACGTACTCGTGCGGAAATAGATAATATCCGTCGTCGCGCGGAACAGGATGTGGAAAAAGCGCATAAATTTGCGTTAGAAAAATTTTCCAAAGATTTATTGGAAACCATTGATAATTTAGAACGCGCTTTAACAACCCCGGCAAATGTCGAAGATGAAAGCGTCAAAGCCTTGGTTGATGGTGTTGATTTAACCTTGAAAGGGTTATTGGCAACCGTTGCACGTTTTGGCGTTGAGCCGGTAGGGGCGGTGGGTGAAACCTTTAATCCGGAGTTGCATCAGGCCATTTCCATGCAACCAACAGAAGGGTTTGAAACCAACCAAATTACGGTGGTGCTACAAAAAGGCTATCTCTTAAATGGGCGCATCATCCGTCCGGCAATGGTGATGGTTGCGGCGTAATTTTAATTTAATCCGTTTTTTATAGCGCAAAGTGCGGTGATTTTTTGTTTGTTTTTTATTAAAAAAGACGAAAAAATCACCGCGCTTTTGTTTCATTCTTCTACCTCTTTATGCGGAAAGCCGCCGAGTTGTTTGAGATGATTAACCATATAGCAAAACAGTTCGGCGGTGCGTTCAGTATCGTAGAGGGCGCAGTGAGCTTGTTTTCCGTCAAAGGGAATGTTTGCCGCTTGACAGGCTTTTACCAAGACGGTTTGACCGAACATAAAACCACTTAAGGTTGCTGTGTCAAATAAACCAAAAGGATGAAACGGATTGCGTTTGATAGCGGTACGTTCTGCCGCCGCCATCACAAAACTTTGATCAAATGCCGCATTATGTGCCACGATTATCGAACGCTGGCAATCCGCCTCTTTTTGTGCACGGCGCACCATTTTAAATAACTCACTAATAGCGATATTTTCCGACACCGCACCGCGCAGCGGATTATGAATATCAATTCCGTTAAATTGTAAGGATTCCGGATTAATATTGGCACCTTCAAATGGCTCAATATGAAAATGGCATTTTTGATCGATTTCCAATAAACCTTGTTCATTCATTTTTAACGTTATCGCCGCTAACTCTAATAAGGCATCAGTTTTTGCATTAAAACCGGCGGTTTCCACGTCGATAATCACGGGAAAATAGCCGCGGAAACGATTTTTTAGTAAGTTGTAATTAGTTTCTTCATTGGTTTGTTGCACATTATCTCCTTGAAAAATAAAGCGTGGCAGAAACCACGCTAAAAAAGCCTATAAAAACGACCACACTTTGGGTACAAGGATTAATTATGTCCTAATCCGTCTTGCGCTTGTTTATTTTCGATAAATTCGATTTTGTAACCGTCCGGATCTTGTACGAAAGCGATAACCGTAGTGCCGCCTTTTACCGGACCCGGTTCACGGATGATGTTACCGCCGGCTTGGCGAACTGCTTCGCAAGTAGCGTAAATATCGTCCACACCAATGGCAAGGTGACCAAATGCGGAGCCTAATTCGTATTCGCTGACGCCCCAGTTGTAAGTTAATTCAATCACGGAAGATTTATCTTCGTCGTCGTAACCTAAAAATGCTAAGGAATATTTGTATTCCGGGTTTTCGCTGGTACGTAATAAACGCATTCCCAATACATCTTGGTAAAATTTAACTGAACGATCTAAATTGCCAACCCGTAACATGGTGTGTAAAATTCGCATAGTATTATCCTTGTTGAATGAGTTTCGGGCATTATATCCTATTTTATCGCAATCATTGAACCAAAATTAACACATTGAAACCACAGTTCAATATGGGAAAATCCGACGGATTTTAACCGTGCTTTGTGTGTTTCTACGGTATCGGTGCGCATCACATTTTCCAATGCGGTACGTTTTTGGCTAACTTCCAATTCACTGTACCCGTTGGCGCGTTTGAATTGATGGTGCAAATCGATTAACAGATCGTTGACTTTTTCTTCATCAAAACGGAATTTTTCCGACAGCACCAATAGCCCATTGGGCGTTAAACCGGCATAAATTTTCTCTAACAGTGCAAGGCGGTCTTCCGGCGGCAGAAATTGCAACGTGAAGTTTAAAATCACCATGGAGGTATTTTTTATTTCTACTTGGCGAATATCATCACATAAAATTTCCACTGGGATATCGCTATGATAAGCATTGACGTGCCGGCGGCAGCGTTCGACCATGGGTTGTGAATTATCAATGCCGATAATTTTCACATTCGGTTGACGAATATGGCGACGCGCGGATAAGGTTGCCGCTCCGTGGGAACAACCTAAATCATAGACGTTGGTATTTTCAGTAACAAAACGTTCGGCAAGCATTCCTATGGCAGTAATAATATTGGAATAGCCCGGTACGGAACGTTGGATCATATCGGGAAATACTTCGGCGACGCTTTCGTCAAAGGTAAAATCACCCAATTTTTCGATAGGTGCGGAAAAAATGGTATCTTTATTCATAAGTGCGGTCATTTTTGCAAAATTTTTAATATTTTAGAAGAAGTTTGCGTTCTACTCAAATAAATTTAGGTATTTAACTTGAGTTTCGGTATAATTTGAACGTTATTTTGTCGAATAAAACGTAATTTAAGTGGTATTAAAAAGGAATACATTATGATGCGAACTCATTACTGCGGTGCTTTAAATCGTAGCCATATCGGGCAAAACGTGACCTTAAGCGGCTGGGTGCATAAACGTCGTGATTTAGGGGGATTGATTTTTATTGATATGCGTGATCGTGAAGGGGTTATACAGGTTTGTTTTGATCCGAAATATCAAGAGGCGCTTACCGCGGCGGCAGCGTTGCGTAATGAATTTTGTATTCAAATTCAAGGCGAAGTGATTGCACGTCCGGAAAATCAAATTAATAAAAACATGGCAACCGGTGAAGTAGAAGTGTTGGCAAAATCCTTGTCGGTTTACAATGCCGCAGAGCCGCTACCGTTGGATTTTAATCAAAATAATACGGAAGAACAGCGTTTAAAATTCCGTTATTTGGATTTACGTCGCCCGGAAATGGCACAACGTTTGAAAACCCGTGCGAAAATTACCAGCTTTGTGCGTCGTTTTATGGATGATCATGGCTTTTTGGATATTGAAACCCCAATGTTGACTAAAGCAACGCCGGAAGGGGCGCGCGATTATTTGGTTCCAAGTCGCGTGCATAAAGGTAAATTCTATGCCTTGCCACAATCGCCGCAATTGTTTAAACAATTGTTGATGATGTCTGGGTTTGATCGTTATTATCAAATCGTAAAATGTTTCCGTGACGAAGATTTGCGCGCAGATCGCCAACCGGAATTTACCCAAATTGATGTGGAAACTTCGTTTTTAACTGCGCCGGAAGTCCGCGCTATTATGGAAAAAATGGTGCATGGATTATGGTTGAACACCATTGGTGTGGATCTCGGTCAGTTTCCAACAATGACTTGGCAAGAGGCAATGCAACGTTTTGGTTCGGACAAACCGGATTTGCGTAACCCGTTGGAGATGGTGGATGTGGCAGATATTGTTAAAGATGTGGATTTCAAAGTCTTTAGCGGTCCGGCAAATGAAGCGAATGGGCGTGTGACCGTGATTCGTGTACCAAATGGTGCCGCGATTACGCGTAAACAAATTGATGAATATACCCAATTCGTCGGTATTTATGGTGCAAAAGGCTTGGCGTGGTTAAAAGTTAACGAACGCGCTAAAGGTTTGGATGGGGTGCAAAGTCCGATTGCTAAATTCTTAACGGAAGAAAAATTGACCGCACTTTTGGATCGCGTGCAAGCGCAAGATAACGATATTTTGTTCTTCGGTGCCGATAAATGGCAAGTGGCAACGGATGCAATGGGGGCGTTGCGTTTGAAATTAGGGCGTGATCTTGGATTGACCGAATTGGATCAATGGGCGCCACTTTGGGTGATTGATTTCCCAATGTTTGAGCTGGATGATGAGGGTAATTTAGCAGCAATGCACCATCCATTTACTTCACCAAGAGATTTTACGCCGGAGCAATTAGAAGCGCGGCCGACAGCGGCGGTTGCCAATGCGTATGATATGGTTATTAATGGTTATGAAGTTGGCGGCGGTTCGGTGCGGATTTTCGATCCGAAAATGCAACAAACCGTGTTCCGCATTTTGGGTATTAACGAACGAGAACAACGGGAAAAATTTGGCTTTTTGCTTGACGCCTTAAAATTTGGGACACCGCCACACGCCGGGTTAGCCTTTGGTTTAGACCGTTTAACCATGTTGTTGACCGGTACAGAAAATATTCGTGATGTGATTGCGTTCCCGAAAACGACCGCTGCGGCGTGTTTGATGACGGATGCGCCAAGTATCGCCAATGCGCAAGCGTTAACCGAGTTGGCGATTGAAACCACGGTAAGCGAATAATGTCAATTGGTGGGGATTGCCCACCATATCTATTTTTTCGAAAGAAGATTGTTGCCGAAAAGTAGCATGTTATTTGGCAGGTTGTTACCCTCAAAAAAGACGATAAAAACCGCACGTTAAATGTGCGGTCAAAATAAATGTTATTTTACCGTGATACGCGCAAATTTACGTTTACCCACCTGATAAACTGCCGTACCTGATGTGATGGCCAATTTGCTGTCTTCAACTTTTTCACCGTCGATTTTGACCCCTCCTTGTTTTACCATGCGCATGGCTTCGGAAGTGGAGTCAACTAATCCCGCGTCTTTTAACAAGTTTGCTAAGCCGGTTTCACCTTCAAATGTAAATTCCGGCATTTCATCCGGCAACGCGCCTTTTTGGAAGCGATTGATAAATTCTTGTTCCGCTGCTTGCGCTTCTGCATCGGAATGGAAACGTGCAATAATTTCTTTGGCTAACAATACTTTAACATCACGTGGGTTGCGACCGGCTTGAACTTCTTGTTTCAGTTGTGCAATTTCGCTTAATGGACGGAAGGATAATAAATCATACCAATTCCACATTAATTCATCAGAAATTGACATGATTTTACCAAACATTTCATTTGGTGTTTCGGTCACGCCAATATAGTTACCGAGGGATTTAGACATTTTTTTCTCACCGTCCAAACCAACTAATAATGGTAATGTGATCGCCACTTGTGGTTTTTGACCGGCGGATTTTTGTAATTCACGCCCCACTAATAAGTTAAATTTTTGGTCGGTTCCGCCTAACTCGATGTCCGCTTTCAACGCCACGGAATCATGACCTTGCAATAATGGATAAATAAATTCATGAATAGCAATAGGTTGATTATTGGTAAAACGTTTTTTGAAATCGTCACGTTCCAACATACGCGCCACGGTATAATTTGATGCAAGGCGGATCATACCTTCAGTACCTAATTGTCCCAGCCAGTCGGAGTTAAATACGATACGAGTTTTTTGCGGATCAAGAATTTTAAAAATTTGTTGTTTATAGGTTTCCGCATTGCGTAAAACATCTTCGTGAGAAAGTGGTGGGCGCGTTGTATTTTTGCCGGAAGGATCGCCAACCATACCCGTGAAATCCCCGATTAAGAAAATGACTTCATGCCCAAATTGTTGGAATTGACGCAATTTGTTTAACACGACGGTATGTCCAAGGTGAATATCCGGTGCAGTCGGATCCGCCCCCAGTTTTACTTTTAATGGACGATTTTCTTTTAGTTTTTCAATCAAATCTGCTTCAGAAAGCACTTCATCTACACCGCGCTTTAGTTCCGCGAGAACGGTATTAATATCAGCCATTGCGAATTCCTACTTATTATTTAAAGACTAAATTTCGTATTATAGAGATTATTCCTGAAATGAAAAGGGTCGTTACGGGATTTATCCTGAATTTCCGCGATTTGTTTGATGGTAACTTAAATGTCGGCAAGGCGGGCGAAATATCCGGTATTACATTAGTGAAAAAAAAGCGTTTCTTTCTGTGGGAAAAGAAACGCCGAAGATTGGAGTGATTATCTATTTTTATGGGATAGATAATAATCATTCTCAAATATAAAGTCAATGGTAAAATGAAAATAATTCTCAATTATTAAAAGTCCACGTAACGTGGGAAAAATGTTTCTCAAGTTTCGTGGACACGTTTCTTATTTTGAGTGGATGGCTTTAATGGTTTTGTAAAAAGTAAGGGCGATGAGATGAAGAACGCTGAATATCGCCTAAAAGTGCGGTATTAACACCGGCTTTTTTCAACAATTGCCACAATAAAAAATGTGCTAAACGGCAACAATGATAATGTTGCCGTAAAGGTTCCACTGTTGATACACCTATTGATTAGAGATGATGTGCAGTCCCATTTTGTCGAGGAGGTCGATACATTTTTGTAATCGGGTTAATTATTCAACCACTCAATGGTTATTTCTACATAGGGGGGCTATAAAGATCGGATTTTTCATTAATTGGCTTCGGTCATTTGTGCTTGTGTGTTTAAAATTAAATCAAGGGTAATCACTGTACCTTGTAAATTTTTAGTAATCATTCGGCTTACGCGGTCTTTACGGCGTGGGGCATCGTTCTAAAGCTAATCCATACAAAATCGAGCTTAATGTGGATCGTGCGGGACTGGCGGTAATCATCCGCACATTTCGATTTTTTTTAGGCGGTTGCCGCTTTGGTTTTACCACACCACTTGCCCGGTAAATTGTGACCATTATGGATAATAATTTCGCCATATCTAACGCCCTAAACACTCTGCGGGAAGTCGGTATTTCGATAGGGTGTGCTGCCTCTACTACGACTTTTTGTTTTCTGTCTTGGGTATTGAGCCAATTAGTTAAGGCGGTTTTGGAATTTCTCACTTTAAGCGGTTAAACCGGCTCTAATCAGCTAATTTTTCTCATTCTCTCATTTTATGTGGTTGGTGACAGTTATTTTTATCTAAGCAAGGAACACTGTTTTTAAGTAAAAGTGCGGTCGGAATTTTATTCGAAAATTGAAATTGTGCCGAATATGCGTACACTTCCACGCCTTCTTGAATGGCTTGGCGCAATAATTTTGCGTAATCGGGATCAATATATTCTGCTACTTTAAATTGATTGAAACCATCATGCAATCCGGCGAAAAAAATGACCGCTCTTTTGCCGAGTTTTTTCATCGCCATTAATTCTCGCAAATGTTTTTGTCCGCGCGTGGTCACAGCATCAGGAAACATCCCTAAATTATGCTTAACCAAGGTAATGGATTTTACTTCCACATAGCAATCCGGCAAGTTTTCACCTTTTAATAAAAAGTCAATTCGACTGTTTTCTTCGCCATATTTGACTTCCGGTAAAATGTTCGAATATATGGCTAATTCCTTGATTTGTTTATGCTGTAATGCTTCAAATACCAATTGATTGGAACGATGGGTATTAATGCAAACTAATTGTCCGTTTGGTAATGCGGTTAATTCCCAAGAATGGGGGTATTTACGTGTGGTACTGTCGGAGGTGGAATACCAAATCCGATCGCCGGGCGCCCCGCAACCGGTCATTGTCCCAGTATTAGCGCAATGGATAGTCAGGACGTCGCCATTTTCTAATTGCACATCAGCAAGAAAACGTTTATAGCGACGCAGTAAAATAGCAGATTGTAAGGTTGGAAATTGCATAGGATTTATCTGAAAAAGTAAAAATGGCACGCCCTATTGGATTCGAACCAATGACCTACGGCTTAGAAGGCCGTTGCTCTATCCAGCTGAGCTAAGGGCGCCTTTCAAATGGATATAAAGAAGTGGTCGGCGAGATAGGATTTGAACCTACGACCCACTGGTCCCAAACCAGTTGCGCTACCAAGCTGCGCTACTCGCCGACGAATGTGTAGCATTATAATTTTCTTTTGCCGACAGTCAATGAATTTTTTAGATTTTTTGCTCAATCGCTCAAATTTATTCCAATTAGGGTTACATAAAATGCTTTTTTCTGACAAAATAGCAAACGTTTACTTTCAGATTGTAAAAGGATCAAAGAATGGTAGCTCAAGTGATTTCCGGTACGGAACTTTCCAAAAAAATTAAACAAGAGGTGGCGCAGAAAATTCAGCAGTATGTGGCGCAAGGTTATCGCCCTGCCGGATTAGCGGTGATTTTAGTCGGTGCCGACCCGGCGTCGCAGGTTTATGTGCAAAGTAAACGCAAAAGTTGTGAGGAAATTGGCTTTTATTCCCAATCTTATGATTTGCCGGAATCCACTTCGCAACAAGAATTGTTGGAATTGATTGATAAACTTAATCAAGACAACGCTATTGACGGGATTTTGGTGCAATTGCCATTACCGGCACATATTAACTCCACGTTGGTGATTGAAGCCATTTCGCCGGAAAAAGATGTGGATGGCTTTCATCCTTATAACGTCGGTCGTTTGTGTCAACGTATTCCAACATTACGCGCTTGTACGCCTTACGGGGTGATGAAATTATTGGAAACCACCGGTGTAGATTTATATGGGCAGCACGCGGTGATTGTTGGTGCGTCAAATATTGTAGGACGCCCAATGGCGTTGGAATTATTGTTAGCCGGTTGTACCGTAACAGTGACCCATCGTTTTACCAAGGATTTGCAACATCATGTGCGCCAAGCGGATATTTTAGTGGTAGCGGTTGGAAAACCGGCATTAATTCCGGGCGAATGGGT
This sequence comes from Actinobacillus seminis, assembly GCF_002263215.1. Taxonomy (GTDB): domain Bacteria; phylum Pseudomonadota; class Gammaproteobacteria; order Enterobacterales; family Pasteurellaceae; genus Actinobacillus_B; species Actinobacillus_B seminis. The sequence continues at coordinate 375,754 of NZ_NLFK01000001.1, read as the reverse complement.
GAAAGAAGGTGCGATAGTGATTGATGTTGGGATTAACCGCGTGGATGGCAAACTTAAAGGTGATGTGGAATATGATGTGGCAAGTCGAAAAGCGGCATTTATTACGCCGGTTCCCGGGGGAGTCGGTCCGATGACGGTGGCAATGTTGATGCATAATACCTTGACCTCCTATCAAAATCGGCTCAAATAAGGTTCATATTAAGCGAACGCCTAGGCTGAATTCTCTCATAAAAAACAGGCGAACGCTTAACTTCTTTTGGAATGTTTTTCTAAGTCTGTGATATATTTCCGTACAGAAATATGGTACGCTGAATATCCGTATCAAGATTGACATCATATTGAGATGAGTTATGTGCAGCCTGTGGATGTGGATATCCTAACTAAGTAAAAATTAAGGGGCTGTAGTAGATTAATCCTAAATCTCACAGTAGTCATTTCAAACATTTAAGGAGTGAATTTGAAATTAGATGAACTCGCCAAACTGGCCGGCGTTTCACGCACTACCGTCAGTTATGTAGTCAATGGAAAAGCGAAACAATATCGTGTTAGTCAAAAAACAATTGATAAAATCCAAGCCCTAATTGAACTATATAATTTTAAACCCAATGCCATGGCGGCAGGGTTGCGGGTTGGGCGCAGTTATACTATCGGTTTGATTGTGCCGGATTTTGAAAATATCAGTTATGCCAAAATTACCAATCAACTGGAAAATAAATTTCGTGAGCGAGGCTACCAGCTGTTAATTACTTGTAGCAACGATAATGCAGAACGCGAAATTGATTGCGCCAAACATTTATTCCAGCGTCAAATTGATGCGTTAATTGTCTCTAGCGCCTTGCCAATAGCAACAGATTTTTACACGCAATATAAAAAAACGCCGATCTTTTGTTTTGACCGTCGGTTAGCCTCGGAATGGGTCACGAATTTAATCACGAATGATGAACAAGATGCCTATCGTTTGGCGAGTCAATTGTTGCAGCAAGGTGATTATCAGCAGATATTATTTTTGGGAGCTTTGCCGGAATTACCAATTAGCCGCGAGCGGGAACAAGGCTTTCGTCGAGCAATTGCAAACCATCCGCAGATTGCTACCGATTTTCTCTATGCAAAAAAATTCCATAAAAAGGAGGCGGCAGAAGCGTTTGCCACTTGGTTATCTGATCATGGATTACCACAAGTGATTTTTACCACTTCGTTAACTTTGCTACAAGGGGTTTTTTCGTATTTATTACAACAGCGCGGCAGCATTGATCCCGCGCTTGTGATTGCTACGTTTGGTACGCACGAGATATTGGATGTGTTGCCGAACAAGGCTATTTGTAGTATACAAAATCATGAAAATATCAGTCGTAATTTGGTGGAGTTGGTGATTGGGCAGTTAAATAACTGCAAAACGGAACCAAATCAGACCGCACTTTTACGTGATATTACGAGTCATCATTTCTAATGATACGGAACCGTTGCCGGTAACGGTAGCGGTTCCGGTTTACCTAAAAAGTGCGGTTCTTTTTCGATTAATAAATCCCATATTGTTTGCAAACGGGCAAAAAATTCTCTAAAGCGAACAAAGGTGTATCCTGTTGGATATTCCGCCGCAAAACAGATAGCGTCAATATTGTGATATTTGGCAATAAATAATGCTCTTTCACAATGGAATTTTTGTGTGATAATCGTCATGGAATGTGCTTTAAATATCCGATCAGCACGAATCACTGAATCTAATGTACGAAAGCCGGCATAATCCATATACATAAATTCCGGCGGAACATCCATTTTTTTCAAATCCTTATACATTGTTACCGGTTCGTTGTAATAAATGGTTCGATTATCGCCGCTGAGCAATAAATAATCAATTTTTTTTGCTTTAAATAATTCGTGTGTGGCGAGTAAACGATTGTAATAAAAAAGATTAAGCGTATTTTTAGCAAAATATTTTGAGGTGCCCAGAACTAAGCCATAAGGGCGATAGGGGAGTTTTTGAATATCGGTGTAAATAGCTTGTCGGACATAAAATCCGATAGATTGATCGACTAGGATCAAAAGACCTAAACATAGCAACAAAAATACGACAGTATAATGTAAAGCTTTTTTTGAATATTTTTTACTGCTTTCTTTTAACATGAATGAATATATTTTTGTTAATACCGACATGGGGTTTTATAACTGAAAAAAACACTACCAACACCAACATAATGAAAAATGAATAGGAATTCAAGTGTTATTGTGCGTTTTCTTGGTGGGAGAGGTATTTTTCTTTAGTTGTCACTTTTCTTTGTTTTGCCATAAAATCTTTAGATTTTGAACGTCGGCTTTGCCGACAGCACGCAGTGCGAGCGCAGCGAGTAATGAAAAGAAACCGAAAGAAAGGCAACCCAATTTTACCTTTTTCCTGCAATTGGTTACCATTTCTTTCACGGAAAATTTGAAACTTGCTTGCGTCGGTAGTTCAGTGGGAAAAGTGCGATCGTTTTTTTAATCGTTTTATTATCATTGGTATTGTTTGCTTATAAGAAAAAACCCTTTCATTTGAAAGGGTTTTAGGTTATCTCATTTATCCATTAAAGCGCGATAACGGCAAATAATACGATAACGCTATACAGTACAGATAATCCGTAGAAAATCCAACCGCCGGCAGGAACATGAACTTTAAAATCATGTAATCCTAAGTGTACACGGTGCATACCGCACCACATTGGGAAAATAAGCAAGGCAATAATGGCTAATTTTCCAATCCAAGTATGCGAAAATGCAATGATATTATCCGAGGTCACTAAGCCGAAAGGGAGTAAAAACCCTAAGATTAGGACTAATACAGGGAAAAATACCGCACTAATCGCACCGCCGGCGCCAAATAGCAACCATACGGAAGGTTCATTTGAACGTTTTGGATTTGTTTTTTCCATGTCTTTTCTCCCTATACCAAAATTAAGGCGATAATACTGATTACAGCGGTGATTCCCCAAAATACGCGGTTCACTAATTTGGTGTCGATACGTTCGTTTTTCACGATAATATTCAGCATTTGTGGCGCCATTCTGAAGAATGTGAAGCTGTTAAGTAACACTGCACCTAAGGTAATAATATTTAAAATTACTACGAGCGGATGTTGTAAGAAATTTACAAAGTTAGTTGCAAAGGTATCATTTCCTAAGCAAATTAAACCGTAAAGCAGTTCAAGACAGAACCAAATTGTCGGTAAGGATGTACTTTCACGCAATACATAGAATTTGTAAAAATCTAACTTTTTCCACCATGTCGGTTTTACTTCGCGCACATAACGATTGCGTTTACTTGTTGTCGTTGTCATTCTACACTCCTTACTTTTGCGGTTTTAACATCGCAATGACGTAATCTTTCGCACTTTCGATTTTACCTTGGTTTACTGCGGAAGCCGGTCCTACGTGTTTTGGACAAACTTCGGAACAATAACCGACGAAAGTACAGCTCCACACCCCGTTTTTACCGTTAAGGATTTTCATCCGTTCAGCTTTACCGTGGTCGCGGTTATCAAGGTTGTAACGATGCCCCAAGGTAATAACAGCCGGACCGATAAATTCAGGGTTTAAACCGAATTGCGGACAAGCAGCGTAGCACAAACCGCAGTTGATACACATGGAGAATGTACGATATTTCTCTAATTGTGCAGGCGTTTGTTTTGTACGACTTTTCGCCAATTCAGCCGAAGGATGCGGTTTTCCGTCTAATTCCGGCGCTTGGTTGCCGATAATATACGGTTTGATGCTTTCCAAACTTTCGATAAAATGGCTTAAATCCACGACTAAATCGCGTTCAATCGGGAAGTTAGCCAAGGCTTCAATGCGCATATGGCCACTGTAGTCGCGCAAGAAAGTTTTACACGCCAATTTTGGTTTACCGTTAACCATCATACCGCAAGAACCACAAATCGCCATACGACAAGACCAACGATAAGAAAGTTCAGGCTCAAGTTTATCTTTAATATAACCTAAGGCATCAAGTAATGAAGTTTGGCTATCGTAAGGGACTTGATAAGTTCTTAAGTATGGCTCTTTATCCACTTCCGGATTGTAACGCAATACTTCAACATTCATTATTGCTTGATTAGCCATTTGTATTCTCCTTAGCTTTCACAGCGGCTTCTTGAGCTTCCGCTTCCGCACCATATACACGTTTTGCAGGTTGAGATTTCGTGATTTTCACATCACTGTATTCAATGCGAGGCGCACCTTCAGGATTATAGAAGGCAAGGGTATGTTTCAAATAATTGACATCATCACGCTCAACATAGTCTAAACGTTGATGCGCACCACGAGATTCTTTACGTTCAATTGCCGAGTTGGCGATTGATTGTGCAACGTCTAAGATATATCCCAATTCTACGGTGTAAAGTACATTGGTATTAAACACGCTGGAACGATCAGCGATACGGATACGTTTATAACGTTCTTTTAATTCGGCAATTTTATCTACGGTTTTTTGCATACTTTCCTGAGTACGGTAGATACCGCAGCCTTCTTCCATAGAATCGCCCATTTCATCGCGGATTTGTGACCAAGACTCAGTACCTTCTTGGTTATATAAATCTTCTAAACGACGAATAACATCTTGCGCTTGGGCATCAACCGCGGTTTGATTAACGGAAGTTGCTTCAACCGCACGTTGCGCCGCATATTCACCCGCAACGCGACCAAGCACCACTAACTCAGCCAATGAGTTGGAGCCTAAGCGGTTTGCACCATGCAATCCGGAAGAGGCACATTCACCCACTGCAAATAAACCTTTGATACGGGTTTCGCTATTGAAGTCCACTTCGATACCACCCATGGTATAGTGAACTACCGGACGTACCGGAATTGGCGCTTTTGCCGGATCTACGCCTTCATAGGCTTGCGCTAATTCACAGATAAACGGTAAACGTTCATGTAAATATTTTTCACCCAAATGACGTAGATCCAAATGCACTACATCAACGCCTTTAGCAGTTTTCAAGGTATTACCTTTACGCCATTCTTGCCAGAACGCTTGAGATACTTTATCGCGCGGACCCAATTCCATATATTTGTTTTCCGGTTTACCGATTGGCGTTTCCGGTCCCAAACCATAATCTTGTAAGTAACGATAACCGTCTTTATTGACTAAGATACCGCCTTCACCCCGACAACCTTCGGTCATCAAAATACCGGTATTTGGCAAGCCGGTTGGGTGATATTGTACGAATTCCATATCACGTAACGGCACACCGTGACGATATGCCATAGAAAGTCCGTCACCGGTTACGATACCACCGTTCGTATTGAAGCGGAATGCACGACAGCCGCCGCCGGTCGCGATAACAACCGCATTGGCATTGATTTGTACTAAAGTACCTTCCATCATATTCATGGCAACCATACCGCGTGCATGACCGTTATCGACTAAGATATCTAAGACAAAGTGTTCATCAAAACGTTGAATTTGCGGGTATTGAATGGAAGTTTGGAAAAGCGTATGAAGCAGGTGGAAACCGGTTTTATCGGCAGCGAACCAAGTACGTTCAATTTTCATCCCGCCAAAACGACGCACGTTGACATCACCATCCGCTTTACGACTCCAAGGACAGCCCCAACGTTCAAGTTGAGTCATCTCCACCGGAGAATGTTGAACGAAATATTCAACCACATCTTGCTCACACAACCAGTCACCGCCGGCAACCGTATCATGGAAATGTTTCTCGTAAGAGTCTTCCTCTTTGATGACCGCCGCGGCTCCGCCTTCTGCAGCAACAGTGTGGCTACGCATTGGATACACTTTTGAAACTAATGCAATTTTTAAGTTAGGGTTTGCTTCCGCTGCTGCAATTGCGGCACGCAAGCCACCGCCACCAGCACCAACAATTGCAATATCGACATTAACAGTTTGCACGATATTCCTCCAATAATAGATATGAAAGTAAAAATTAAGGTCTCGTTAGGACACCATATAGGGACGCTCTTATTTTGCCATTATTTTTGAAGAGAAATAACCCTTTTTTATTAAATTCTTGTAAGAATAATTCAGTTTCGTGATCTAGTTCAAAAAAGTTAAACCGAAATTAAAAATTCGGCTATAATTGACCGCACTTTATTTTTGAAGGAAATTTTATCATGTCAACCGATATCGAAATGCAGTGGCAACCGAGTGCGCCAATCAAAAATCTTTTAGCGCGCGCCAAAATCATCAGCGATATTCGACGCTTTTTTACCGATCGCGGATTGCTTGAAGTGGAAACGCCGGTATTAAGCGAGTTTGGCGTTACCGACGTCCATCTTTCTACTTTTAGTACGGATTTTATTGCGCCGCATAATGTGCAATCCAAACGGCTTTGGTTATCAACCAGCCCGGAATATCACATGAAACGCTTGCTCGCGGCAGGCAGTGGCGCAATTTTTCAGTTGTGCCACGTATTTCGCAATGAAGAAGCGGGACGCAAGCATAATCCGGAATTCACCATGCTGGAATGGTATCGACCGCACTTTGATATGTATCGCCTAATTAATGAAGTAGACGATTTGCTCCAACAAATTCTCGATTGCGAACCGGCGGAAAGTTTAAGTTACCAATTTGCTTTCCAAGAATATGTCGGGTTAGATCCGCTTTCGGCAAGCAAAGCGGAACTTGCCGGCAAAGCCAAAGAACACCGTCTTATGGATGCCGATCAACAGGATCGCGATACGTTATTACAATTTTTATTTAGTAGCGTTGTCGAGACTCAAATCGGCAAAGAACGTCCGGTTGCCATTTATCATTTCCCCGCAACACAAGCCGCATTAGCGCAACTTAGCTCCGAAGATCACCGCGTTGCCGAACGTTTCGAGTTCTACTATAAAGGAATCGAATTGGCGAATGGTTTCCATGAATTAACCGACAGTAATGAACAACGGATTCGTTTTGAGCAAGATAATCGATTAAGAGAAAAAATGGGCTTGCCACAGCGCGCCATTGACTATCGGTTCCTTGCCGCGCTTCACGCCGGCGTCCCAAATTGCTCCGGCGTTGCCCTCGGTGTTGATCGCCTTATTATGCTCGCGCTTAGCGAAGAGAGTATCGACCGCGTGATTTCTTTTGCGATAAATAATGCCTAAGGAATTATCTCTTTGCTAAAGATAAAGAAAGTGCGGTCGATTTTTATGCAATTTTAATGAATAACAAAGCGCGAGAGCTATTTTAAAAAGCGCTTTGATTTAATCGAGCCGAATAAAAAAACAACAAAAAGTGCATTAGTATGAAAAGAGAATGAAAATAAAACATAGAAATGTGATCATGATCACCAAATTAATTGAACTTTGTTGTTTTTTTATTGACAGGCGTATATTTCTTTGCCAATATTAGCTCGCCTCGGATTAAGCAAGTTTTGACAGTTCAATTCTTGAAGAGTTCGGCACTAATCTTATAACAAACTTAATTCTGGAAAGGAATTTATTATGAAAAAGACATTAGTAGCATTAGCAGTAGCAGCAATGGCGGCTACTTCCGCAAACGCATTCGTTATCTATGAACAAGATGGAAGTAAAGTTGAGTTAGGCGGTTCTTTCCGTACGTTTTTAGGTAAAGTGGGTGACAAACGTGGTGATTTGATCAACGATAGTTCCCGTATCGGGATCAAGGCAGCCCAAGATTTAGGTAATGGTTTGTCAGCGGTTGCCGGTTATGAAATTCGCTTTGAAGATGGTGAACAACATTTCAAACAAAAGGGGGCGAAAAGCAATTTTGGTAACCCAACGACTCGTAAATTATTCGGCGGTTTCAAATATGATGATGTCGGTACTTTGACTTTCGGTCGTCAAGCAACAAACTCAGATGATGTTGTTCAAGATGCCGCGTACTATCGCTCCGGTGAATATAATCCGCTAACCGGTAGTGCGGATAAATCTGTAAAATTCCGTTCTGCAGAATGGAATGGCTTCAGCTTCGGTGTTGATTACTTATTCGGTCACTCAGATAAAGCTTCAGCTAATGATCAATATAAAAATGGTTATGGTGTAGCAGCATTTTATAACTATGATATCGCAGATGATCAAAAAGTAGAATTTGCTGCGGCGTTTAACCAAAACCAATACGATTTACTGGTAACTTCTGAAACAACGAAAAAAGATCGTAAATGGGTTGTTCACGGTAGTTATACCTACGGTCCGGTTTACTTCGCGCTTAACTATGGACAAACCAAAACTTCAAACGAGTCCCCTATTTCTTCAGATGAGGATAAGAAAGGTCGCTATGCAATGGCAGACTTCCGTTATCAATTCTCTGAGCCTTCTGCATTCTTTGCGCAATGGGAACGTGCGGATGAGCGTACTAGAGTTAAGAATGAGGATGATGTAATCAAAAACCGTTATCAAGTTGGTTTAGACTATAAATTCCACAAAAACGTTGTGGCTTATGCAATTTATGAGCAAGAACGTAAAAAAGGTATCAGTGGTAATACTGAAAAAGACCATATCTATGGTACAGGTTTACGCGTATTCTTCTAATTTGAAGCAATCCTAACGATAAAAAACCATCCTTTTCGGATGGTTTTTTATTGGTATTATATGAAAAACAAGGATATTAAGGCGTTGATATATTAAGAATTGCTATTTTCTAATCCGCTACGGATTTTCGCGTCGAAAAAGTCATAATCTACTAAAAAAGCATCATGACCGTAATCGGAGGGAAATTCGTAATATTGTAAATCCACCTTGCTTTGCTCCAACAAGGCTTTGCTTTTATGCAGATCAATGATTTTAAACAATTGATCATTGCTGACCGCAACAAGGGTATAGCGCGCTTGAATGCGCGAAAGTGCGGTCTTAATATCGACATATTTTAGCGCCGGATCATATAAATCCAAGGCGCGTAATAAATGCAAATAACTGTTGGCGTCAAAACGATCAAGAAATTTTTGTCCTTGATAGCTAAGATAGGATTCTACTTGAAAATAATCACCCCAAAATTCGCCTTCCGCTTTTGTTGCCCGCCCAAAGGCTTTGGCTAATTGTACATCCGTGCGATAGGTTAACATCCCCAACATTCTGGCAATCGCCAATCCTTGTGTCGGCGGCGTTTTGTCATAATAATCCCCACCGTGAAAATTCGGATCATTGATAATTGCTTGGCGCATTACATGATTAAACCCGATAGCTTCCGCACTCAAGTATAGAGATGAACACAAATTGATGACGTTATCCACGTAATCCGGATAATCAATTGCCCATTGAGTCGCCTGCATGCCGCCAAAAGAGCCGCCGATCACGGCATGTAAATGGGGAATTTGTAAATAAGTCAATAATTCGTGTTGCACTTGAATTAAATCTTGCACCACAATATTTGGAAACAAGCTGCCATAAGGCTTTTGCGTTTGCGGGTTAATCGAAGATGGGCCTGTAGTACCTTTACAGCCGCCCAATACATTGGAGCAAATAAAAAAGTATTTGGACGTATCTAAGGCAAGTCCGTCACCCATAAAACTTTGCCACCATCCGCTTCTTTCTTTGGGAGCGGCATGATAAGGTTCTGCATCACCGGTCAACGCATGGCAAATCAGCACTGCATTACTTTTATCCGAGTTTAACTGCCCGTAAGTTTGGTAAGCCACCTCGATATTTTCCAGTTCACCGCCTAAAGCTAAAGAGAGCGACTTATTGGTAAAGAGTAATGCTTTTTGTACTGCCATTGATTATTCCGTCAAAATAATAAATTATTTCCTGACCTCATAAACTACAGCGACAAAGATCTAATGTCAAGAAATTTTAGACGTCTAAACTTCCGGATGTTTAGACTACTTATTATGTGGAGAGCTTTTTGTTGCTAAAGGTGCGTCATTTTATTTCCGGCGAGTACTTATCGTGTGCGTAATAAAAACTCATCTGATTTCTGCGTTTCCTTAAATGCGTAAATCGCGGAAGCGGTAAAAGTGGGATGAGCGAAGTAGGCAAAAAGTGCGGTAAATTTTTTTAATTTTATTGGTTTTCAACCTTCGTCGCGCCAGGAGTCCTCGGTCAGTAGTCGTCCGAAATGGCCTTCTACTAAGCGTTTGGTGATGTCGGTGTGGGGTTGCGTGAATAAGCGTCGAGTTGATCCGTATTCGATCACTTGTCCGTTGTCCATTACCAACACATGATCTGCAATATGTTTGATCATGCCAAGATGTTGCCCGACATAAATATAAGCAATGCCGAGTTTTTCTTGAATTTCCAACATCAGGTTTATGAGTTGGGTTTTTACCGTGGTATCTAATAAGCCGAGAGCGTCGTCTGTGATCACGATTTCCGGTTCTAAAATTAAGGCGCGCGCTAAGGCAATGCGTTGTTTTTGGCTGGCGGACATGGTGTTAATTTTGATATTGGCATGATCCGGATGTAAGCCGACCAAACGCAGGGTGGAAAAGATTTTTTCATTGCGCTGTCTTTCGTCTAAGTTTGTAGTTAAACGCAGAGGTACATCTAAAATTTGTCCAATATTCAATTTTGGATCAAATGCCGAGTTGCTATCTTGGAAAACCATGCGAATATGTTGGGCGCGATATTGATAATCGCCGAAAGTGAGCGGTTTTCCGTCGAAGATAATTTTTCCGGAGGTGGGTTCAATAATGCCGACGATCATCTTTGCTAAGGTCGATTTGCCGGAACCGTTTTTACCAATGATTGCTAAGGTTTTTTTAGGTTCCAAGACAAAGCTGACATTTTCAATGGCGGCGAAGCTATTTACGCCCCAGATTCCGACGGTATCAAAGAAATATTTGGATAAATCTTGCACTTCTAATAAGGCTCTCATTCTTTCACCTCTGTTTTATTAACCGTAAGCGGCATCATTGGCGCTTCTTTTTCTTTGCGCTGATTTTCGCGTAAATTTAACGGATAGTGGCATGAATATTCATGCTGTTTAATGCGGCGAGACGGTGGTTTTACCACACATTTTTTTTGTGCAAAGGGACAACGTGGACCTAAGCGACAACCGATTGGCATTTGTTCCAATAGCGGCACGGTACCTTTTAAGGTACTTAGCCGGCTTTTTAACGGTAGAGGTTGTGAAAAATCAGGAATCGAATGCAGTAAGGCTTTGGTATAAGGATGGTGCGGCATGTCTAAAATGCTTTCTGTAGGGCCGGATTCGGCGTTTTGCCCACAATAGAGGATCACAAAACTGTCGCACCATTCGCTAATACTTTTAATATCATTACTGGCGAGTAAGATAGAGGTGCCTTGGTTTTGATTCATGCTGGAAAGCAGGCGAAAAATTTGACTGCGCGTAATCGACTCAAGGGAGTTGGTCGGTTCATCAGCAATCAGCAGGCGCGGTTGATTGGCGACCGCCATGGCAATCATGACTTTTTGACCTTCACCTTCGGTTATTTCGTGAGGATAGCTGTTCATAATTTCTTTATGATCTTTTATCCCGACACGATGCAGCAATTCAATGGCGCGCCGTTTTTTCCAGCCGAACCATTGCCACCAACGTCCTTTAAAGGTCCAAGCCGGAATATTTTGGATAATTTGTTTGCCGATTTTTTTACTGGAGTCTAAACAACTTAGCGGCTCTTGGAAAATCATGGAAATTTCTTTGCCGATTAATTTTCGACGTTTATTCGGGCTGAGTTTCAATAATTCAATATCGTTAAAACGGAAACGATCGGCACTTACAATCCAGGATTCTTTCACTGCATTGCAAATCACTTTGGCAATTAAACTTTTCCCCGAACCGGATTCACCCACTAAACCGCAAATTTCTCCCTTGTTTAGGGTTAAACTGACGTTATCTACAATTCTGAATTTACCTGTGTTGGTTTGAATATCAATGCACAGGTTACGAATATCAAGTAAAGCCATTGTTCGTCCTATTGATAATATTTTTCCATGGCTTTACAAAGTCCATTGGTAAAAATTAAGCTGATTAGTACGCTGGTGATAATTGCCACTCCAGGTAAAATTGCTGCCCAAGGCGCCAAGTAAATCAGTTCGATAGAATCTTTAATCATCGCGCCCCATTCCGGCGTTGGGCGCTGGGCGCCGAGTGAAATAAAGCCGAGCGCGCTAATATCCAGAATGGCAATGGTAAATGCGCGGGAGATTTCCCGAATATATTGTGCGCTGATATTAGGCAAAATGGTTTCTTTTAACAGCAACCAGTTTGACGCCCCTTCCAGTCGTAACATCAGTACGTATTCCTTTTTTAATTCTATTTGAATGGCTTTGTAAATTTCATGAATAAAATAGGGGAGCAGCGCCAAGGTAATGGCGAGCATGGCGTTAAACAAGCCGGCTTGCATTAGGGTGGCAATAATAATGGCAATCAGCAAAATTGGGATGGTGAGAAAGCTGTCGAAAATATGATTGAGAATTCGAGATTTGATGCCTTGCGACATGCCGGCCCATATGCCGAGAATGCTACCTAAAATGGCAGTAAACATGACCACAATAAGTGACGCGCCAAAAGTGTAGCTGGTGCCGATAATGAGACGGCTGAATACATCACGACCAATATCGTCAGTGCCGAAGAAGTAGGCAATTTGCCCACCTTGTACCCAAGAGGGCGGCAGCAGTTCCAAGCCGATAAATTGCTGATCGCTGTGATAAGGCGCAATAAAACGACTAAAAAGTGCGGTCAAAATTAGCAATAAAAAGAGATAAAAACTTGTCAGGGCAATTTTATCTTGACTAAAAAGTTGCCAAATATCGCGCAATGCGGTGGTTTGTCTAAAGTCTTCCGGTTCTCTATCTTGCATACCAGCCTTTCTTATTTAACGGATCAACGATAAAAGTGAGGATCAATACGATCAGGTTGACGCTAATAATACATAATCCAATCACGATAATGCCGGTAGAAATGCTGTTGTAATCCTGTTGGCTTACCGCATCAATCAACCAGCGCCCGATTCCCGACCAGCCAAATGTCGCCTCTGTAAGCATACATTGTGCCATGACCAAGGTAAATAAACGGGTCATGGAGGGAAGAAGTAAGGGGAGGGTATTGCGTATAATGTGGGTACGCAATATTTTCCATTTTGACCAACCTCGGGTTGCCGCTATTTTGACATAATTTTGTTCAATTAAAAATTCTGCCCGTTGTTGGACTATGCGGGTAATTTCCATTGTTGGCAGAATGGTTAATACCAAGGTCGGCAATACTAAATGTTGTAGTGCATTTTGGATAGCTTTAAGGCGATAGGGTTGCTCGATAAACCATACGTCGATTAGATGAAAACCGGTGACCGGTTTGATTTCATATAACAGATTATACTGTCCGATAGCAGAAATTTCCCATGAGTAAATTGCTGCCATATAAAGGATAATAGGCGCAACCCAAAATACCGGTAAAGATAAGCCGAGGGATGAGAAAGCACGAATGAGTTTTCCCGGTAGGTACTTGCTATTAACTGCACCTAATATCCCTAATGGGATACCAAAGAGAATAGCGAGCAAAATTGCACTAAAACAAAGTTCCAATGTGGATGGGAGTAGGGTAAATATGACGTCTTTTAGCGATTCTCCGCTGACATAACTTATTCCCAAATCACCTTGTAATAAATTACTTATATAAAAACGATAACCGGAAAATAAACTTGGCGTAGCAAACACTTCATTGAGCGGATCGCGTAGAAAAATACTGTAACTTATCAGGGATAAAATTAACAGGGTAATTGCCAGTAATAATAGATGGCGAAAGAAAGAGGAAATCATGGTGTTTCTCCCGCTTGAATTGAGAGCGCAGAAAAATCAATTATGCCAAAAGGTGTCATTTCGATACCTTGTACTTTCGCATTAACGACCAGTACTCGTTTTACGTTCGCTAACGGAATAAGGGGCAATTCTCTTAAAATAATCGCTTGTGCTTGATTATAAAATTGCTCCCGTTCATGTAAGTCGGTTGCTGTTAATGCACTGTCCATTTGTTCTTCAAAATCGCGATAACACCAGTTTGATAGATTTGTTAGGTTATTGGCGGCGTCACATCCTAAAACAGGGCGTATAAAACTGTCCGGATCTAAATTTCCGCCAAGCCATCCGGCTAAAATCATATCGTAATTTTCATTTTGATTTTTTAATTGTTTCATGAGGTAAGTGCGCGTTACCAAACGGATATTAACCATCACGCCAACCTTTGCTAAATCAGCTTTGATTAATTCTGCGGTTTTTATTGGCGAAGGATTATAAACCTGTTCCTCGTTTAATACCCATAAATTTAAATTTATTTTACGATTTTTAAAATAGGCTTGCGCTTTGAGTGGGTCATAATCATAGTCAAAGTCAGGCGTATTAATATTTGCCGCCCATGAAATTGACGGAATAATGTTATTTGCGACAGTCGCGGTTTGGTGATAAATCGTTTGAACTATCCTTTTTCGATTAATTGCATGTGAAATGGCACGACGAAGTTCTACATTTTGCATTGAGGGGCGCGCAAGATTAAAAGCGATATAAGCGAGGTTCATTCCTTCTGTCGATTTGATGTTGTATTTTTTATTATTCTTTTGTAGTAATCCTAATTGCGTCACTTCAGGATAATAGACAATTTGACATTCATTATTAAAGAATTTTACCAAGCGACCGCTTCGCTCGGTAGATAAATCAACCACAATGTTTTCAATATTCGCCTTTTTTTTCCAATAATCATTGTTGCGAATTAAACGGACATATTGATTATGGAAATAATCTTTCACTTGGTAAGGACCTGTTCCCACCGGCAACAAATCCAGTTGCACTAAATTATCGTCAGAATTTAATTGCACTGCATATTCTTGTGAAAAAATAATCGCATACTGGCTGGCTAAATGGGATAAAATGGATGAATCGGGCGCAAACAGGGTAATTTGCACTTGATAAGGATTAATCGCTTTAACCGATTCGATTTTTTCATTTAAACGAATACTTTCAAAATAAGGAAAGCGGACTTTTTTCGCCCGTTCATGGAAAATTTTGTATTGTGGGTTACTGTAATTTTTTACATTTTGATCCAATTCGGGCAATCCCATATTTTGCCCCAACACTCGATTTAAGGAAAAAACCACATCATCCGCATTAAAATCTCGCGTTGGTGTAAACCATGGGGTTTTATGAAATTTCACCCCGCGGCGTAAATGAATTGTAATAGTTTTACCATCTGCAGAAACCGAGTAAGACGTTGCCAACACGGGGACGAGGACTTCACTATTATTTTTTATTTCAAATAATTTGTTATAGATTTGTTCGGTAATGACGTTCATGCCTGTTCCGGAATCCGCTGTTTGCGGGTTAAAAGAAAATCCGCCGGGATAGGTGCAATAAACCAAACCGTTTTGTGTCAGCGTTTCCGGCACTTTCGGCGCCGCAAGGACATTTTCGCAAAGCGTAAATAAACCGAGAAATGTGCAAAGGGCGATAATATTTCTAGTCAACATAAAATCTATATTTGTGATAAATTATAGCCAGATTGTAAGATATTTAATTTAAGTTAGAAACTAAGAATGTTTAATTATATACAAAAAGAATTGGATAGCCTAATTAATCGTAGTTTTGACCGCACTTTGCGTTTGGCGGTTACCGGATTAAGTCGTAGCGGGAAAACCGCGTTTATTACCAGTTTGATTAGCCAATTATTACATATCAATCGCGTGAGTAATCATCATATTCCGCTCTTTGAACCTGCGCGTAATTTATCGATTACCGGCGTAAAACGTATTGGACAATTGGATTTGAAAATTCCACGCTTTGATTATGAGGGTAATTTACGAGATCTCATGGCGGAGCCGCCGCAATGGTGCCGGTCGACACGCGGTGTCAGCGAAACTCGCCTGGCAATTCGTTATCAACGCCGGCAAGGTTTAATGCGTCATCTTAAAGAGCAAGGCACATTATACTTGGATATTTTTGATTATCCGGGCGAATGGTTATTAGATTTGCCGCTATTGGATTTGAGCTATCAGCAATGGTCTTTGGCGCAACAACAGTTATTTAAAGGCATGCGTGCAGACATTGGCGCTGATTGGCTGGCGCAATTAAAACGGCTGGATTTAAGCGCGCCTGCCGACGAAGATGTGCTGGCTAAAATTGCTAAAGCCTATACCGCTTATTTATGGCAATGCAAACAACAAGGCTTGCATTTTATTCAACCGGGGCGTTTTGTTTTGCCCGGCGAATTGGAAGGCGCGCCGACGTTACAATTTTTCCCCTTATCGCATTTAAGTATCAAGCAATGGCAGCCAATTAAACAAGACGCCAAGGGCAGCTACTTTTCCGTATTGCAGCAACGCTATGATTACTACCGCCGCCATATTGTCAAAGGATTTTATCAGGATTATTTTTCTACCTTTGACCGCCAAGTGATTTTAGCCGATTGTTTAACGCCGCTTAACCACAGCCGCCAAGCGTTTTTGGATATGCAAGAGGGCTTACAGCAATTATTTAAGAATTTCCATTATGGTAAACGCACCTTGCTTAATCGATTATTTTCGCCGCGTATTGATAAGCTGATGTTTATTGCGACCAAAGCCGATCACATCACCAGCGATCAACTGCCAAATTTGGTCAGCTTAATGCGTCAACTGGTGCAAGAGGGTGGGCGTTATGTAGAATATGAGGGAATTCAAACGGAATATACCGCCATTGCCGCTATTCGCGCCACGCAACAGTTGAACATCACGCAAAATGGCCAACAATTTAAGGCAATTCAAGGCATTCGTTCCAGCGATAAACAAAAAGTGACCCTCTATCCCGGATCCGTGCCAAGCCGCTTGCCTACAGCGGATTTTTGGGCGCAACAGAAATATGAATTTGATCAATTTGAACCGCAACGCTTAGAGCCGGGCGAAAACCTACCGCACTTACGCATGGATGCGGTATTGCAATTTTTATTAGCGGATAAATTAGATTGACGGACAATCGAGGAAAACCGAAAAAATTATGCAAAAACAGATTTTTGAACAAAATGATGCTCATGTTGAAACGCTTGATGACGAGTTTGTGCCCAAAAAAGAATTTGATTTGAGCAATGCTAACGTTGAAGTAGACAATACAGAGGAACCGGAAGCGGAATGGATAACGGAAAATTTGGGGCAAATTATCCGCCCTAAACCGCGTTGGTGGAAAAAATGCTTAGGATTGACCGCACTTTTATTCGGCGGTGCGACCATTGCACAATCGGTGCAATGGTTAATTGACACTTGGCAACAACATCAATGGATTTATTTCGCCTTTGCTTTGGTGGGATTTGTGGTGGTGATGTCGGGTGTTGTCGCGATTGTGAAAGAATGGCGCCAATTGGCAAAACTTAAACGACGGATGCAATTGCAACAACAAAGTGGGCGTTTGATGTTAGAAAGTGCGGTTGATTTTTCATCAGGTTTGCAAACGGCGGAACAAGGAGAAAAACTTTGTTTGGAAATCGCGCAAAATATGAAACTGGATGTGCAATCGCCCACAATGCAGCAGTGGAAAAAGCAATTAAACGACAGTTATTCCGCACAAGAAGTGGCGCATTTATTTAGCCAAACTGTGTTAAAACCGTTGGATATACAAGCGAAAAAATTAATTAGTAAAAGTGTATTGGAGTCGGCTGTGATCGTTTCCGTAAGTCCGCTGGCGGTGGTGGATATATTTTTTATGGCATGGCGAAATATTCGTTTAATCAATCGGTTAGCCGGATTATATGGTATTGATCCGGGTTATGTCAGTCGACTTCGTTTATTGCGTATGGTGTTTTTAAACATGGCGTTTGCCGGCGCGACTGAAGTCGTGCAGGATATTGGTATGGATTGGTTATCGCAAGATATGACCGCCAAATTATCTGCTCGTATCGCGCAAGGGATCGGCGTGGGATTATTAACTGCGCGTTTAGGCATTAAGACGATAGAATTTTGTCGTCCGTTGGTATTGAGCAAAGAGGAAAAATTGCGCTTAGGTACCGTTCAAAAAGACCTATTAAGTCAATTGAAAACCACGGTGTTGGGCGGCGAAAAAATCAAAGAGAAAACAAAAGTGTAAATTTTTCTTATCGTTTGTTTTAAAAAAGGTGCTATTTTATCGGAACTTGCGATAAAAACTACGTTCTTTAGGGCATATGGATATAAGGTATAAAAATTGGTACAATGATTTTTTCACAGAGATGTCTTCCATGTTTCTCCTAACGTTAAGGCATAGCGACAGGGCTTAAACGGGTATTTCTTAGCCCTCACAAGCTTTCTGCCAAGAGTAGACTCCGTTTTGTATTCTAAGTCGGTAAGCCTTTTTTCTTGATTTAGGAGAGATACTCAATTTAATCTTAATTATGGAGTTGTTATAGTGCCTCAACAAGAACACAATAATCGTACAGATATTTATAACCATGCCCGTTCTGAAAAAAATGTCCGTGCTGCGGCATTGGCTGGCGGTGTGGGGACTATGCTGGAACAATTTGATTTTGCGATCTATGGTTTAGCAGCAGCATTAGTTTTTCCTCAAGTCTTTTTCCCGCAATCCGATCCGCTTGCCGGTGCATTGATGGCATTTGCCGGGTTTGCAGTAGGATTTTTAGCCCGCCCTATTGGCGGCATTATTTTTGCCCATTTTGGTGAGGTTTACGGTAGAAAATGGGTACTGGTCATGACATTAGCATTAATGGGCGTTGCTACCTTTCTCATCGGCTGTATTCCAAGTTATGAATCCATTGGAATTGCAGCACCGATTTTATTATTTCTATTACGTTTATTACAAGGTTTGGGGGCTGGTGCGGAGCAATCCGGTAGTGCGACATTATTAGCAGAAACTGCTCGGATTGGTCAGCGTGGACGTTTAAGTTCCTCGGTAATGGTGGGTGCTGCGGCGGGAACGGTATGTGGCACCTTCATGTTTTCCGTTATCCAATGGTTAATTCCTGAGCAGGATTTCATTAATTGGGGATGGCGGATTGTATTTTTATTTTCTGTTATTGTGACCATTGCTGCTTGGTTAATTCGCCGCCATTTGGCGGAGTCGCCGGTATTTGAGCAACTAAAAAGATCGACATCAGAAAATCACAAAACAGAGGCTCCGTTAGTTCAATCGGTAAAATATGGTTGGAAACGCATTGTACAGGTTGCCATAATGAATTGGGGACCAAATACGAATTCTTACACCGTGCAAACTTTTTTTGTAACCTATGTCACAGCACATGTTTTTTTAACCGGTACAACCGATTTTTTTCCACGTTCTACGATTACCGATATCCAACTTATCGGAGCCTTTATCGGCATGATCTCCGCTTTTATGTGGGGTGCATTATCCGATCGGTTTGGACGAAAACCCATATATTTGTTGATCGCCGGATTGGCAACGATTATGCCATTTATTTATTTCAACTTATTGGATAGCGGATCCGTCTTTTTAGTCAGTGTTGCGGTTATATTGGGTTATATTTTCGCGGCTTATGGGAATGTTGGCGTACAAATGGCTTATTTCCCGGAGCTATTCGGTACAAGGTATCGCTACGCCGGAGTTACTGTAGCTCGTGAAATTTCGTCCTTAATCGGTGGTGGTATTGCTCCTATGATTTGTTCATTTCTACTGCTTGCTTACGGTACGTGGTTACCTATTGCTATTTACATTGGCTTTACTATGCTGTGTTCTTTCTTGGCGACATTATTTGTGCCGGAAACCTTGGATCGCGATATGACTATTGTTACCGATGCAGTAAAAGGCGAAGATCGAACAGGTTTTTAAAATAAATAAAAGAATACCGCACTTTTAGTCACTGCGGTATTTTTTATGCGTAAAGTGTAATTAATCCATTACGGTTTGATAATAATCTGTTACTGAACAACGTGTTATGGAACAAAGATATTGCCGGAGAATAATTTATGCAAAGCAAAACCGTCTCTTTTGATGATCTTATCGCTGAAAGTAATAATATGCATTCTGTAGTGGAAAATGCGAAGAAATTTGCTGTCTTGAATGCCCCGCTGCTTATTCAGGGCGAAACCGGAACCGGAAAAGATTTACTTGCGCGTGCTTGCCATAACGCCGGTGCAAGGTGCGATAAAAAATTTATTGCGGTAAATTGTGCGGGTTTGCCAAGTGATGATGCGGAAAGCGAAATGTTCGGACGGGTAGATAAAGGTTATGAGAGTATAGGTTTTTTCGAATATGCCAACGGTGGCACGGTGCTGCTTGACAGTGTTGCAGAATTACCTTTGTTATTACAAGCCAAGTTATTGCGTTTTCTCAATGATGGCACCTTTCGTCGTGTTGGTGAAGAAAAAGAACATTTCGCTGATGTGCGGGTGATTTGTACTTCGCAAGTGCCACTACAACGTTATGTTGAAGATGGCAAAATGCGTGGTGATTTATTTCACCGTTTGAATGTTCTCAGTTTGACTATCCCTCCTTTGCGTGAACGTCCGGAAGATATTGTGGCATTCACTACACTTTTTATCCGGCAAATTTGTGAAAGTTTAGCGATTTCTATTCCTCGTCTTGAAGATAATATATTGCCTTTTTTAAAAAGCTATGCTTGGAAGGGAAATGTGCGCGAGTTGCATAATGCCCTTGTTCGTGCCTGTACGCTTGCGCAGAATAATCGGATTAGGTTAGCGGATTTAGCGTTGACGAGAAAAGACAGTATACCACTTAAAATTGAAGAATTTGGCAATAAAACTTTAGATGAAATTATGAGCAATTTCGAAGCCATGGTATTACGTAAATTTTATGAGCAATACCCGAGCACTCGTAAACTTGCTGCTCGCTTGGGGGTATCGCATACTGCTATTGCCAATAAATTAAAAAACTATGGGATAGGGAAATCATAAATTCTGATATTTTCTTGGCGTAACAAGTAAAAAAGACCCGATTTTTTAAATTCAGCTCATAATCCGGCGAGAAAGTGCCGTTCAAACGTGAACTTAATGCTTGATTTACATGGAAAAGTGATTTATCTCGGCTCTTTTTCTAAATTAATTATGCAGGGATTGCGTATCAGTTTTATGGTACTCCCTAAATCGTTGCTTGGTGTCTATCATCAATATTGTGATTTTTTCATTCTTCCGTTTCCCGCTTTGAGCGGCAACGTTTAACCAATTTTATACAGCAAGGTGAATTTGCCAAGCATATTCAACGGATGCGCAAAATTTATCGTAAAAAGAAGGAGTTATTTTGTCAATTATTGGCAAATTGCAAATCCAAAGTGCGTTATTATAGGGAGCATTCCGGGTTTTATTTGCTGATTGAAATTCTTGAGCAAGAAAAAACGCAGGGAAAATTGACCGCACTTGCATTGCAAAAGGGAATTGTGGTTTATCCGGTGGATTATGAGCAACGCCTCTTATTTTCTTTGGGCTTTAGCGATTTGTCGGAAAACCAATTGCAACAAGAGGCAATTTATTATTGGATATTTGGCAGCTTAAATAAGTTAATCCACTATGCTTCCTTTTAGCCATTTACGCACCCAATTTCGGTTAGGCGAGAGTTGTTGCAGAATATCTTCCCGCAGCGGTAAGGGTTCGGCATAGATAAGTGAGGCGAGAATTTCGCCCAACAAAGGTGCGGAGGTTAATCCACGTGATCCCAGTGCAGCGACGAGATAAAGATTAGGAAAATAAGCGGCATTTTCAATCGGTTGTTTTCGGCGCCGCAGGTTAAATAGGTTATGATATTGTTGGCGCTGCTGCGCAAAATCGGACACATTGCCCAGCATTGGAATGCGATCGCGGGTTGCGCAACGCACGCCGATACGCGCTTGATTGCCGGAGGTATCCACGTCATTAACCCAATCTACTGATGCCAAATTGTGTTGAATTTTTTGTTGGTTTTCCTGTTGTTCCTGCACGCTAAATGTACGTTCGGCATTATCACGCACATGGCTTGCACCGATACAATGGGATTGTTTGGCTTGGTCAACGGGCGTTAAATACCCGTCGTAACACAGGACGGATTTCAATTTCAATAGATGTGGAGAAGTAAGAATTTGGCTCACTTGACCGCGCACCGGATACAGCGCCAATTTTTCCGTTTGAGCAAAATCGGTAATTTGATGCCCATTGGCTAGCACGACGACCTCATGCACCATTTTTTCACCTTGGGCATTGGTTAATACCCATTGAGATTGGCGCTCCAGTGCGGTGATTTTTTGTAAAGTTTTGATTTTTACACCGCACTTTTGCAAATAGGCAAAGGTATTTTGCACCAATTGACGCGGTGCAAGCCATGCGCCTTGTTTGATAAAGCCGCCGCCACAAGGCAAGGGTAAACCAACTTTTTCGCTTAATTGGGCGGCATTGAGCGGCTGATACAATTGCGCAGACCAAGAATAATCAGCAATTTTGGCTAATTTTTTAGCGCTTTTTTCGTCATAAGCACATAACCCAACGCCACAAAATTCATGTTCAAATTCAATTTGTTGCGCAATCAGCCAATGTAATTGTTGCAATCCGTAAGCAAAGGCGTGGATATAAAAACGGATATTGCGATGATCGTCGTCGCTAAGTTGCGGATAAAATGCCCCTTGTTTATTGCCTGATGCATTGAGCGCCAGTGCCTCATCTTCGCAATAAAGGGTCACATTGGCACCACGTTGTAACAAGGAAAGTGCGGTGAATAATGAGGCAATTCCGCCGCCGACAATGGCAATATCGGCGTTCTCCTGCGCCAATTTTGCCGGCTGTGGTAAATACCATGGCGTATTGGCGGGCGTTTCGTCGGCTTGCGGTTTCATTCCGTGTAAACATTCTCGTTTTTTCGCGAAGCCTGCCCGTTTGTGAACTTTAAATCCGGCAAATTCCAGGTTTTTTCTGACCGCACTTGCCGCGGTAAAGGTGGCAAAGGTGCCTTGTGGCTTAGTATAGCGAAAGATAAGATTGAGCAAGTTAGGCTGCCACATTTGTGGATTTTTACTCGGCGCAAACCCATCTAAAAACCAAGCGTCAATTTTATTTTGCATATAATCGCCCAGCTGTGGCAGGTTGTCGGCAATGTCGCCCAGCCATAAATCCAAGCGGGTTTCAGCAAAATGAAATGGGTAGCAACCAACGATAAAAGCTTGCCAATGGGTTTGTAATTGTTGACTTAATTCGCCAAATTGCGGGTAAGTTTGATGTGCTTGGCGCAAAATTTCCACCGGCAACGGGTACTTTTCAAAGGAAATAAAAAATAAGCGTTTTAACGGTGATTGAGGAAATTGCGCTCGAAATTGGCGAAAAAGGGTTGTAACCGATAAAAAATTTAGTCCAGTCCCAAAACCGGTTTCAGCAATGGTGAAATGCGTATGAGGAAAATGGCACCAACGTTCCCATAATTGATTTCCTTGTTGAAAAACATAGGTGCTTTCGGCTAAACCGTCTTGGTTGGAAAAATAGACGTCCTCGAATTGTGCAGAGACAGGCGTGTTGTTGTGATTAAAATATATCTCTGCTTGACTTACGTTGAACATGATGTCGTTTATCTCTTTGTTGAGTAAATGATTTTTGTTATAATAGCGAAAATTTTTGTATTGGTCTAACCTTCAAAGAAATACTTGCAATATTTTCAATTCATAGTAAGTTAGCCAGCAGTTGTATTGACATTTAACGCAAAGGAATAATTTATGAAAAGAGCTGTGATCACCGGTTTCGGTGTTATCTCCAGTATTGGTAATAACAAAGAAGAAGTATTAGCTTCATTAAAAGCGGGAAAATCAGGTATTGAAGCGGTTCCCGCGTTTGTCGAAGTCGGTATGCGTAGCCATATCGCCGGTACCATCAAATTAACGCCGAGCGAATTAATTGATCGCAAAGTATATCGTTTTATGGGGGATGCGGCGGCGTATGCGTATCTTTCAATGAAAGAAGCAATCGAAGATGCAGGTTTAACAGAGGATCAAGTTTCCAACGATCGTACTGGATTAGTGATTGGTGCCGGAACGGGGTCAGCGCATAATCAGTTGGTAGCTTGTGATGCAGTGCGCGGTCCACGCGGTGTGAAAGCGGTTGGACCTTACGCGGTAACGAAAACCATGGCATCCAGTGTTTCTGCCTGTTTGGCAACACCTTACAAAATTCGTGGTGTTAATTACAGTATGAGCTCCGCTTGTGCAACTTCTGCACACTGTATCGGACATGCCCTTGAATTAATTCAATTAGGCAAACAAGATATTGTGTTTGCCGGCGGTGCGGAAGAGCTATCTTGGGAATGTGCCGCTGAATTTGATGCTATGGGCGCGGTTTCCACTAAATATAACGATACGCCAACTAAAGCTTCTCGGGCTTATGATGCTCACCGAGATGGATTCGTGATCGCCGGTGGCGGTGCTGTTGTAGTGGTGGAGGAATTGGAACACGCCCTTGCGCGCGGTGCGAAAATTTATGCGGAAATCGTCGGTTATGGAGCCACTTCTGATGGTTACGATATGGTGGCACCAAGTGGCGAGGGGGCGGAGCGCTGCATGAAACAAGCCTTGTCAACAGTAGATACACCAATTGATTATATCAACGTACATGGAACTTCTACGCCGGTGGGCGATGTGAAAGAATTAGGGGCCATCAAAAATGTCTTTGGCGACAACGTACCGGCAATTTCTTCTACGAAATCTATGACCGGTCACTCATTAGGTGCCGCCGGCGCCCATGAGGCGATTTATACGTTATTAATGTTACAAAACGATTTTATCGCCCCAAGCATTAATATTGAAACCTTGGATGAAGCTGCGGTTGGTATGAACATTGTCACCGAAACCAAAGAAAACGCCGGTTTACAAACCGTTATGTCAAACAGCTTCGGCTTTGGCGGTACCAACGCCGCGTTGGTTTTCAGACGTTATAAATAAATCGGTAACCTCGTCTTTTAAGTATAGAAAGTGCGGTCATTTTGAGCTGCTCCTAAAAAGTTAGACTGCTTTAATTTAAATCGAGCCCTGTATTGTACAGGGCTTAGTCCTTTCAATTTAACTTGAATACGCTCATTGTTGTAATAATGAATATTTCGACATACTATTGCCTAATAGTGTTAATCGTCACTTTGAATATATTTTTACTTATGAGAAATGTTCAGAAGTGAGCATAGAAAAGACAACAAATCGAATTGAAGGTTTATTTAAAGAACTCAAAGATAAATTACGCTCGCATATTGGTTTAACTGGAGGGCATAATATTTTGTTTATAAGGATTTTTTAAATAAAAAAGCAACCAAAAGTCAAAAGTAATAAATATCAATTATTTTTCCTATATAGTGGAAAATGTATCATTTTCGATGGGATTCAACACCGATACCAATATTACTGATGGAAAACATATTTCAGTGGAAAAGGATTTAAGCATAAATTAATCTGACAGGCACTGTGGTTTTAAACGGAGTCTGTCAGATTGAGCTTGTTCTTCTACAGGTTTACGCTTCTTATATATTATTTTGGGGGCTGTCCTAGATAACGACTAAAACCCCCATTTAGGTTAAGATAACCCAATGAAAAAAAGTCGTCTAAGTCAGTACAAACAACATAAACTCATAGAACTGTTTGTGGCAGGTGTAACTGCTCGAACAGCCGCCGAGTTAGTAAATGTAAACAAAAGCACCGCAGCCTATTACTTTCACCGTTTGCGATTGCTCATCTATCAACATAGCCCTCATCTGGAAATGTTTGAGGGCGAAATTGAAGCGGACGAAAGCTATTTCGGCGGAACCCGCAAAGGTAAACGAGGTCGTGGTGCAGCCGGTAAAACTGCTGTATTCGGGCTTTTAAAGCGTGACGGCAAGGTTTATACCGTTGTCATTCCGAACACGCAATCTGCCACACTTTTGCCGATTATTCGGGAAAAGGTGAAACCGGACAGCATTGTTTACACCGATTTTTATCGAAGCTATGATGTGCTTGATGTGAGTGAATTTAATCATTTTCGCATCAACCACAGTACTTACTTCGCCGAAAATCAAAATCACATTAACGGGATAGAGAATTTTTGGAGCCAAGCAAAAACGCCATTTGCGTAAATTTAACGGCATTCCTAAAGCCCATTTTGAGCTGTATTTGAAAGAATGCGAATGGCGTTTTAATTACAGTGACTTAAAATCTCAAGTTTTCTTTTTAAAACAATTGGTTAAGGGGAGCTTAAGCTAGTTATCTAGGACAGCCCCTTATTTTTTATGTTCATCGCAGTTTTTGAGATCACTGCATTTCCCGTATAAATATAGGCTATGGGTTTTGAGTTTAATCCCATGTTCGGCGCTGATTTCGCGTTGGCGTTTTTCGATAATTTCATCATTAAATTCAAACACTTTTCCACAATCAATGCAGATAATATGATCATGGTGTTCTGCCGGAGCAAGTTCAAAGACGGATTTGTTGCCTTCAAAGTTATGTCGAATTAATATATTGGCTTCATCAAATTGATTAAGCACACGATATACCGTTGCCAAACCGATATCTTCGCCACGTTCAAGCAACATCTTATAAATATCTTCTGCAGAAAAATGCTGAACTTGATTTTCTTGCATCAACGCCAAAATAGTTAAGCGAGGTTCTGTAATTTTGAGTCCTGCTTTTTTCAGTAATTTGATATTTTCTTCAGACATAATTGCCCCTTATATTTGAATTTAAGCTAACTCTGCCAAGCACATTTCATCGTAAACTTGTTTTACCCATTTTTCTACGCGTTCGGCAGTCAACTCCGGCTGGCGGTCTTCGTCGATACATAAACCAACAAAAGTATCATCATCAATTAATGCTTGCGAAGATTCAAAATGGTAGCCTTCTGTTGACCAATGTCCTACGATAATTGCGCCATGCGGTTCGATAATGTTGCGTACCGTTCCCATTGCATCACAGAAGTATTCAGCGTAATCTTCTTGATCCCCACAACCAAAAATCGCCACTAATTTATCAGTAAAATCAATTTGTTCCAAGGTTGGGAAAAAATCGTCCCAGTCACATTGGGCTTCACCGTAATACCAAGTTGGAATGCCGATCATTAAAAAATCATAGGCTTCGATATCTTCTTTGGTGCTTTTCGCAATATCACGAATATCAGCAAGGTCGGAACCTAATTGTTTTTGAATCATTTTGGCAATGTTTTCTGTATTGCCTGTGTCACTCCCGTAAAATATACCAACAATAGCCATGTGTTATTTCCTATTTTCTTGTACCGAAAAATAATGTTGTAAGATATTTTCAATTAATTCTGCGCGGCTGGTACCTTGTTTTGACGCTTGCGCCTCTAATTTTTGCACCAATTCCAAATGCAGTTTTAATTCAATTCGTTTCAACCCGCTTGATTTATCTCGGCGCAGTTGATTTCGCTTGTTAACTCGAATTTGTTGCTCTCGGGTCAGTGGGCTGGTTTTGGGACGCCCCACCTTAGGAGTATTTGCAAACAGATCCAACGTTATGCAATCTGCATCCTGTTTTGCCATTTTCAACTCACTTGAGTTTATTTTAACGTTGAGCTAATTGAGAATGATAAGCCACAACTTCTTTTTGTGGCGAACTATAGCATAATTCCGACACAATTTAAACCCTATTAATCAAGTAAGAATTAGGACAGAAAACGCGTAATGGCTTTGATCACTAATTCAGGTTTATCAGCGTGGATCCAATGTCCGCTGCCATTGATGGTAAATGAGGTTGCTTTGGGAAATTGTGCCAAAATGGTTTGCGTATATTCCGGCAAAATATAATCAGACAAGCCACCCTTGATAAACAGCGTTGGTTTGTCAAAAAAACAAGGCGACCAATCCATCAGGTGCATATAATTGGCTTTAAGTGCGGTCAAATTAAAACGAAATCGTTGCGGCGTCTCGGCGGCAAAGGATTTGAGCATAAATTGTCGCACACTTTCTTCGCGAATATGTTGCGCTAAAATCGGTTTCGCCTCTTGGCGAGTATTCACTTGCGCTTCTTTTACCGCAAACAAGCCGTTAAACACGCTATCATGCCCGTGATTGCCGTAATTCACCGGCGCAATGTCAATCACCACCAATTTCTCTACCAAATCCGGGCGCAATGAGGCGGCACGCATCGCAGTTTTTCCGCCCATAGAATGCCCAATTAAAATGACTTTTACTAATTGCAAATGCGTAATTACTTGCAATACATCCCGAGCCATCAGATCATAATTTATTTCATCACTATGGAAACTATGACCGTGATTACGTAAATCAAGGCGCAGAATTGAATATTGCTCTGAAAATGCCCGCGCAATAATACCCAGATTGTTCATATCGCCAAATAAACCATGGATAAAAACCAATGTTGGCTTCATATTGTCTTGTTTTAATTGGTGAAATTGGAAGTTAAGTAAATTTTGTTGTAACATCATTTTTGCATAGAGAATTTGTGCATAAATCGTTATAATGTTGCAAAATTCCAAAGAGATCAAGTAAGTGGAGAGAAAAAATGAAAATTATTGAAGTGGATGAAGAACTTTATCAATATATTGCCAGCCAAACGCAATCTATTGGCGAAAGTGCCTCTGATATTTTAAGACGTTTGCTCCATTTTTCGTCCAAAAGTGCGGTCAAAATTGACGACAAATTGGTGGCAGCGAAAACGCCGGTGGAATTAACGCCAATTGAGCCTGCGATAATTCCTTATTCCGTCAGCAATGAAAAAGCTGCCACACCGGAAATTGCGTCGGTGACGATTAAACCGGTGAAAAAACAATCTGATGAATCGATTCGGAAAATTGTTGATCGTGTGCGCCAAGTGCTTCGTTCTGAAGATTTTCAGCAGGAAACAAAAGCGGTTGTGCGTTTTTTATCCATTTTGACTGCATTGTATCGCACCAATCCGGAAAGTTTTGCGCAAGCGACAGAATCGCTCCAAGGGCGGACGCGGGTTTATTTTGCACGTGATGAAGGGACATTATTAATGGCAGGTAATCACACCAAACCAAAACAAATTCCGGATACGCCATATTGGGTGATCACCAACACCAATAGTGCGCGCAAAATGTTGATGTTGGAGGGCGCGATGCAATCCATGCATTTGCCGGATGAGTTAATTGAAGAGATTCGAAGCTATTTTATTGCAAATTAGATCTAACTATGTTTCTTTGGCAACAATACGCAAGTTCTCCAACCTTGCAGCATAAAATTGCCTTGCGTGATGAGCAAGGCAACGCTGTTACTTGGCAACAACTCGCCGCTCATATCAATCAACTTGCTTTTTCACTCCAACAACAAGGTGTTTCTTCGCAATCAGGCGTTGCGTTGTACTGTAAAAATAGCTTACCTGCCTTGTTACTGTATTTAGCCGCCATTCAACTGGGCGCGCGAGTGATGGGCGTAAATCCTGCGTTTCCTGTGGAGAAAATGCAGCGGTTATGCCAACTTTATCAAATTCAATTTTATTATGCGTCGCAACTTGACAATCAACGAGATAAAACTTCACAAAGTTTGACCGCACTTTCCGTGGATTTAGGTGATAAATCCGTTTCGGCAGATCTTTTTGCCGCTTGGGATCAAACGCGACCGGCAACCATGACGCTTACCTCCGGTTCTACGGGTACGCCAAAAGCGGTGGTGCATTCGGTTCAGGCACATTTGGATAATGCGCGTGGGGTGTGTCAATTAATGCAATTTTCAGCGGAAAATTCTTGGTTACTTTCTCTCCCGTTGTATCATGTTTCCGGTCAAGGTATTGTATGGCGCTGGTTAACCGCAGGCGCACAGTTGCATTTACCGCAAAGCGATTTTTATTATTCAGTTACGCAAGCCTCGCATATTTCTTTAGTGCCGACCCAGTTGCAGCGTTTTTTACATTATTTGCAAGCACAGCAAATTAACCGGTTTAAAACTCAACATATTTTGTTAGGCGGAACTAACATTCCCCTTAAATTGACGCAAGCCTTAATTCCATTGAAGATTAAAAGTTATTCCGGTTATGGGATGACGGAAATGGCGTCCACTGTTTTTGCCAAAGCCGGTGATTTACGCCAAGGCGTCGGGCAACCGTTATTAGGACGGGAGTGGAAAATCGTTAATGATGAAATTTGGTTGCGTGGCGCGGGATTAGCGCTAGGCTATTGGCAGCAAGGTAATGTGGTTTCTTTGCTAAATGAGCAAGGCTGGTTTGCCACCAAAGATAAAGGCTGTTGGCAAGACAATGAATTGCTGGTATTGGGGCGGATGGATAATATGTTTATTTCCGGCGGCGAAAATATCCAGCCGGAAGAAGTTGAACAAGTGATTTTAGCTCATGAGAATATTGAACAGGTTTTTGTTTTGCCGATAGATGATGCAGAATTTGGGCAACGTCCGGCGGCAATGATAAAATTTAAGGAGAGTTTCTCGCAAAGTGCGGTTAAAAATTTAACAGATTGGTTATCTGGTCGATTAGAGCGGTTTAAACAGCCGGTGAAATATTTTCCATTAAATGTTGAAAATAGTCAGCAAGGAATTAAAATTTCCCGTCATTTATTAAAAAATGAATTACACAAATTATTAGGAAAGTAAGATGCGAAGAATTTCTGTGCTAACTCGATTGCTTTTGATTATCGGTTTGGTTGTTGCCTTTAGCCAGGCGGGCTGGGCGAAATTGCCGACGGAAAAAGATTTACAAACGCAATTGGATGCGGCAAAAGCGGATGAAAGCAAAAAAGCCGATATACAAAATTTAGAAGATACTTTGGTGTTGTTATCTAAAATTGCAACCCAAAAAGAAAGTAATAACGCGTTAGAAGCGGAAATCGGCAATGCGGCTAAAGGGATTGTGAAAGAACAGCAGGCGTTGGATAAGTTGAAAGATACAGGAGAACAGACGACGCTAAACTTCGGGCATTTATCCTTATCGGAACTACAATCGCAATTAGCACAGACACAGCAAAGTTTGCAACAGGTTCAGACGGAATTGACTTTTATCAATGCACAATTAGTCAATCTTCGTTCATCGCCGGAACGGGCAAAAAATGCATTAAGTACTAATTTGGCGCGCGGACAGGAAATCGATAAATTATTGTTTGATACGACCATCAGTGCAACGACTAAAACCAAATTGGAAACCGAGTTGGCGTTGCTGGAGTTGCAAAATAGTTATAATCAAACCTTATTAAAAGGAAATAACGATTTAATTTCGTTGTATTCGTTGCAAACGGAAGATAAAACCTTGCGTCAGCAACAATTACAAAAAAAATTGACTGCACTTCAAGAGACAATCAATGAAAAAAACTTGCAAGAAACGCAACAGCAAGTAGAAAAATTGAGCCAATCGCAATCGAACAGCGAAGCAGATAATCCAATTTTGAGCGAGCAATCGCACATTAATTTAATGATTAGCCAAGATTTGGTGAAGCAAACGACGCAACTTAATGCACTTTCACAAGATAATTTGCGTGTTAAAAACGTATTAGATAATTTGCAACAAACCGAGCGCAATATTAATGAGCAAATTAGTGCGCTGCAAGGTACCTTGGTATTATCCAAAATAATCAATAAACAGAAGCAATTATTACCGCAAGATCAATTTATTAGTGGACTTTCCAAGCAAATTACCGATTTGCGCGTACGTATTTTTGATCTGACGGAATTGCGTGATCAACTTTACGATACTTCCGCTTATATTAGTGATTTAGAGAAAAAAAATGCCATCAGTTTTTCGGCAAATGAAAAAATGCAGTTAGGTACGATCTTGCAAGATCGCCGCAAACTCGTATCCGATACTATTACTTCGCTAAATAATCAATTAAATTTAGCGATCAATATTGAGCTTAACCAGCAACAGGTCACCGCGATCAGTGACAGTTTGCAAAGCAAATTGCAACAACAAAGTTTTTGGGTAAAAAGTAATGTGCCGATTGATATGGATTGGGTAAAAAACTTTTTGACCAATGTGAGTTTTGAGCTTAAAGAAATTAGCGCACAAATTAATTTTACCAATTGGCGGGAGAATTTAGTACCGGCAACAGCCTTGATCACGATATTGTTGCTGGTTGCGGGATTGATTGTTTGGCGTAAACCTAATATCAAACGACGTTTAAGTGAAATTAACGGTAAAGTCGGCACGTTGACTTCAGATAGCCAATGGTACACGCCGGAGGCGGTATTTTGGACAATTATTCTTTGTTTACCAAGTACCTTGGTATTTTTATCTGCTTTGATTTTTATCACCTTTATCTGCTTTGAAACGCCGGCGAAATATTGGTGGTGGAGCTTGGAGATGGCGGGGTATTGGTTGTTTTTCGCCTTCATGTTGGCAATGCTCCGACCGAATGGATTATCTCATCGTCACTTTAATATGCCGCAACAGAACGTGGAAATTTTCCGTAGCGTGTTAAAACGCTCGGTCTGGATTTCAGCATTGTGGCTGAATGCAGGGATGTTTACTTATTTAGATTCAGGGATTACCAATGATGTGATTGGACAAGTGATGACCATTTCCGTATTGATTGTGTCCTTATTTATCGTTGGTCCTCGTTTGCGCTATGCTGTACAAGCCTACCAAGATAATCAACAAAAAGTCGGGTGGTTGTATAAATTTACTCATATATCATTAGTGCTGGCACCAATGGCGTTAATTAGCTTAATTCTGATGGGATATTATTATACTGCGCTTAATTTGATGGATCATTTGATGTCATCTTACTTTGTCTTTGTCGTGTGGTTGGTATTTAGAGATATCATTTATCGTGGATTTAGCGTATCTTCCAGACGTCTAGCCTATCGACGTTTAAAAGAAAAACGTGAGCAAATGAAAAATAATAGCAACCAAGATACGGACAATGAGATTACAATTGATTTACAACAAGATGAATTAACCATTGCCTCGGTTAAAAGCCAAGTCTTGCGCATGGTCGATCTCTTTTTATGGTGCTTGTTGATTGGACTATTTTCTTGGGTTTGGGCAGATTTGATCACGGTTGCCTTTTATTTACAAGGTGTAACTTTATGGCAACAAACCGTGACTACCGACGCCGGCGTGGTGATGGAGTCGATCACGTTATTGAACTTGTTACTGGCAATCGTGATTTTATTGGGCACCTATGCCATAGTGCGTAATATTGCTGGTTTATTGGAAGTTTTAATCTTCTCACGTGTTAACTTCTCGCAAGGTACGCCTTATACCATCACAACCTTATTGACCTATTTTATTATCGCCATTGGCGCGGCGGTTGCGTTTTCAACACTTGGAATGTCGTGGTCAAAATTACAATGGTTATTCGCCGCCTTGTCTGTCGGTTTAGGTTTCGGTTTACAAGAAATTTTTGCGAACTTCGTTTCCGGTATTATTATTTTATTTGAAAGACCGGTACGTATTGGCGATATGGTAACTATCGGCAACTATTCCGGAACCGTATCGAAAATTCGTATTCGTTCTACTACGCTGATTGACTCTGATAACAAAGAAGTGATTGTGCCGAATAAAGCATTTGTAACAGAACGTCTGGTGAATTGGGCATTAGCCGATTCAATGACAAGGGTTGTTATCTCTATCGGTGTAGCTTACGGCTCTGATGTAGATTTAGTTAAATATTTACTATTACAGGCAGCAAATGAAAGTGAGCGGGTTCTTAAGGATCCTGAACCGACGGCATATTTTTTATCATTCGGTGCCAGCACATTGGATCATGAATTGCGAGTTTATGTGGGCAAATTAGGTGATCGTACGGTAACAATTGATTTCTTAAATAGACGAATTAATCAATTATTCGCTGAACATAATATTGAAATTGCGTTTAACCAGCTTGATGTGTTTATTAAAAATCAAGCCACTAATGAAGAAATTAAAGTGAATTCTGAAAAATTAAATTAAGGAAGTGAAATAAATGGCAGGAAATAGTATTGGTCAACTTTTTCGTGTGACCACCTTTGGCGAGTCGCACGGGATTGCATTAGGTTGTATTGTTGATGGTATACCGCCGGGGTTAGCGTTAAGCGAACAGGACATTCAACCGGATCTTGATCGTCGTAAACCGGGAAGCTCGCGTTATACCACACCGCGTCGTGAAGATGATGAAGTACAGATTTTATCCGGTATTTTTGAGGGCAAAACGACGGGAACCGGTATTGGTATGATCATCAAAAATGCCGATCAGCGTTCGCAAGATTATAGTGAAATCAAAGATCGTTTTCGCCCGGGACATGCAGATTATACCTATCAGCAGAAATATGGATTGCGTGATTATCGTGGCGGCGGTCGTTCTTCCGCGCGTGAAACGGCAATGCGTGTAGCGGCGGGAGCGATTGCCAAAAAATACCTGCGTGAACATTTCGGTATTAAAGTGCGTGGCTATTTGTCACAAATCGGGCAAGTACAAATAGATCCGGCAACAGTGGCGGATGTTGCTCAAATTGATTGGCAGCAAGTGAACAGTAACCCGTTTTTTAGTCCGGATCAAAGTGCGGTGGAAAAATTTGATGAATTGATTCGCGAGTTGAAAAAAGAGGGCAATTCTATCGGCGCGAAACTCACCGTAGTGGCAGAGAATGTGCCGGTTGGGTTGGGAGAACCGGTATTTGATCGTTTGGATGCGGATTTGGCGCACGCGCTGATGAGCATTAATGCGGTGAAAGCGGTGGAGATTGGCGACGGGTTTGCTGTGGTGACACAAAAAGGGACTGAACATCGTGATGAAATGACGCCGGAAGGATTTTGTTCCAATCATGCAGGCGGTATTTTAGGCGGAATAAGTTCCGGTCAACCGATTATTGCCACCATTGCGTTAAAACCGACCTCCAGCATTACTATTCCGGGGCAATCGGTGAATTTGGATAATCAACCGGTGGAAGTGGTGACTAAAGGTCGCCACGATCCTTGCGTAGGTATTCGTGCGGTGCCGATTGCAGAAGCAATGGTAGCCATTGTATTGCTGGATCATTTGTTACGTTTTAAAGCACAGTGCAAATAGTGGAATTTATGTTTAATTATTTTAGAATTGCTTTAAGTGCGGTTATTTTTTTATTGTTTTGAGCTCAGTATCTTTTGCAAACTCGGAGTATTGGCAACGTGTTAAACGTCCTATTCCGGGTGACCCAATGCCGATCGGTTCTTATAGCAATGGTTGTATTATTGGCGCACAGGCCTTGCCGTTTGAAGGCGAGGGTTATCAAGCTATTCGTACCGGTAAAAATCGATATTACGGTCACCCGGATATGATCCATTATTTACAGCGTTTAGGCAAAAAAGTCAGTCAAGCCGGATTGCCGACCATGTTGATTGGCGATATCGCGATGCCGGGTGGTGGACGTTTTCTTACGGGACATGCGAGCCATCAAATGGGATTAGACGCGGATATTTGGCTACGTATGGGACGTTTGTCGGCAAAAGAGGCGCAAGATCCGTCAGGTATGGGATTATTGGTCGTCAATCGTAAAGCGCAGCGAGTAGATGATCGCCTTTGGTCGACCAATCATGTAGAACTTATTCGTTTGGCGGCGGAAGATCCGCAAGTAAACAGGATTTTTGTTAATCCGGCGATTAAACTTAAATTATGTCAAACCGTAAAAGGCGATCGCAGTTGGTTGCATAAAATCCGTCCTTGGTTTGGGCATGACTCCCATTTTCATGTGCGTTTAACTTGCCCACAAGGAGCGGCGTATTGTGAAAACCAAGCGCCAATTCCGGCTGGAGAAGGCTGTGGTGCAGAGTTGTATTCTTGGTTTGAACCGGCAAAACCGACGCCCTCGGTTTCTAAGCCAAAAGTTGTTCCGCCGGAGCCGGCTTTATGTCAACAAGTGATGGATGCACCCAATCGTAGCGAGTGGTTAGAATAGGAGAGAAATAATGGAACTCGGCCTGCAAATTTTGGCGATTTTATTTGTGGTAGCGTTGGTTGCCGGATTTATTGATGCGATAGCCGGTGGCGGTGGTTTAATTACTATTCCGGCATTATTAATGACAGGGTTACCGCCGGCAATGGCATTGGGAACCAACAAATTGCAGGCTTGCGGCGGATCATTTTCAGCCAGTATTTATTTTTTGCGCCAAAAAGCGGTCAACTTAAAGGAGGTTTGGCTGCTGATTTTGATGACCTTTATTGGCGCGGTACTGGGGACGATTTTAATTCAATTGGTTGATAGCTCGTTGATTAAACGCGCCATTCCATTTTTGGTTTTAGCTATCGGTTTATATTTTTTACTCACGCCATCATTAGGGGAAGAAGATCGACAAAAACGCGTTTCTTACGGTGTTTTTGCGTTTACTGCCGGCTTTGGTATTGGGTTTTATGACGGTTTTTTCGGTCCCGGAACGGGGTCAATGTTTAGTTTGGCGTTTGTGACCTTATTAGGCTTTAATTTAGCAAAAGCCACAGCTCATGCCAAAGTCCTAAATTTTACCTCTAACATTGCCTCGCTGATGTTCTTTTTAATCGGCGGCAAAGTGATTTGGTCGGTGGGCTTGGTGATGATGGTTGGACAATTTATTGGCGGAAATTTAGGGGCAAAAATGGTCTTAACCAAAGGAAAAACATTGATTAGACCGACGGTAGTGATGATGTCCTTTATGATGACCGCGAAAATGGCGTATGAACAAGGTTGGTTTAGTTAACAGTAGGTAATAATGAGTAAACAAAATGAAAATCTACGTTTAACCGCGCGCGTAGGATACGACGCGCATTGGTCTTGGTCGTATTTGTTACCGAAATATTGGGGCGTTTGGTGCGGTATTTTTTTACTGGGGATATTGGCGTTTGTGCCTTTCCGTTGGCGCGATAAATTGGCGGAAAAATTAGGCGTGATTATCGGGCGTAAAGCAAAAAGACAGCGCTATCGAGCGAATGTCAATTTGCGCTATTGTTTTCCCTATTTATCTGATGCGGAGCGGGAAAAGATTATTGATAAAATGTTCGTCACGGTCACCCAAGTGATGTTGGGCATTGGCGAAATTGCCTTGCGTTCCAAGCAACATTTACAAGCGCGCAGTCGCTTTATCGGGATTGAACATATTCAACAAGCGAAGGCGGCGGGATATAATATTATTTTAATGGTACCGCACGGTTGGGCGATTGATGCATCAGGCATTATCTTGCATTCCTACGGAATGCCGATGACCTCAATGTATAATCCGCATCGCAATCCACTCGTGGATTGGTTGTGGACAATCACTCGTCAACGTTTTGGCGGTAAAATGCACGCGCGCCAAAATGGTATCAAACCTTTTTTAAGCGCAGTACGTCAGGGCGAAATAGGCTATTATTTGCCGGATGAAGATTATGGTTCGGAATTAAGTGTTTATAGTGATTTTTTTGCCACGTACAAAGCTACTTTGCCGGGATTAAATAAAATGGCAAAGTTATCTAAATCGGTAGTGATCCCTATGTTTCCGCGCTATCATGCCGGGCGTGGTCGATACGAAATGGAAATTCATCCAATAATGGAATTAAGCGAGGATTCTGAGCAATCGGCACGTGCGATGAATGCTGAAATTGAACATTTTGTAACACCTTATCCGGAGCAATATGTATGGATTTTGCGTTTGCTGAAAACGCGTAAAGACGGTGAGGATATTTATCGTTAATTTCTGCGATTTGTGATAAGATGCATAGCGTTTGATTTTGGTCAAAATATTAAAATTTTGACCGCACTTTTTAGGTAGAAAAATGAATAATCCATTAGATCTTATTAAATCTTCTATTAAATCTATTCCAAATCACCCTAAAGAGGGGATTATTTTTCGCGATATTACCGGTTTAACGGAAGTGCCGATCGCTTTTAAAACAACTGTTGATCTGATTGTGGCGCAATTTCAAGATAAACGGATTAGTAAAGTAATCGGTACCGAAAGTCGCGGATTTATTTTTGGTGCGCCGGTTGCCTTGGCTCTAGGGGTGCCTTTTGTATTGGTGCGTAAACCGGGTAAATTACCACGCGAAACCATTGCACAATCTTACCAATTAGAATACGGACAAGATACCTTGGAAATCCATGTGGATTCTATTCAAGCCGGCGATAACGTATTGATTATTGACGATTTATTAGCAACTGGCGGAACGGTGGAAGCAACAGTTAAATTAGTTGAACGCTTGCAAGGGCACGTCAAACACGCCGCATTTGTGATTAATTTACCGGATCTTGGCGGCGAAGCGCGTTTACATCAATTAGGCGTAGAACCCTTTACGTTGGTAGATTTTGCCGGTCATTAATTAATTTTTTATTCAAAGGGAAAACATGAGTTATCAAGTATTAGCAAGAAAATGGCGGCCAAAAACCTTTGCGGAAGTTGTCGGACAAGCTCCCGTGCTGACCGCGCTTGCTAATAGCTTGCGTGAAAATCGCTTGCACCATGCTTATTTGTTTTCCGGTACTCGTGGCGTGGGCAAAACCTCTATTGCTCGCCTTTTTGCTAAAGGATTGAATTGTGAGCAAGGCGTCAGTGCTGAACCTTGTGGCGTTTGTGTACATTGTAAAGCCATTGAAGAAGGAAGATTTATTGATCTGATCGAGATTGACGCGGCGTCTCGTACCAAAGTGGAAGATACGCGGGAATTGCTGGATAATGTGCAATATAAACCGGCGCAGGGGCGATATAAAGTCTACTTGATCGACGAAGTGCATATGCTGTCGCGGCATTCTTTCAATGCCTTGTTGAAAACCTTGGAAGAACCGCCGGAATATGTCAAATTTTTGCTGGCGACTACTGATCCGCAAAAATTGCCAGTAACCATTTTATCCCGCTGTATGCAATTTCATCTAAAAGCGCTGGAACAGACGCAAATTGCTCAACATTTAGCGCATATTTTAACGCAAGAAAATATTGCTTTTGACGAGTTGGCAGTGGAGAAATTAGCCAAAGCGGCAGAGGGAAGTTTGCGCGACAGCCTTAGTTTAACCGATCAAGCCATTGCCATGGGAAATGGTCGAGTGAGCAAAGAGGTTGTCAATCAGATGTTGGGATTATTGGATGATAATCAACCGATTGAGATTTTATATGCGTTGCAGGCGGGCAATGGCGAAGCCTTGATGAAAGCGGTACGACAAGCGGGTGAGCGTGGTGCGGATTGGGATAGATTATTGGCGGCGGTTGCCGAAAATTTATATCACATTGCCATGCTGCAATTATTGCCGAGTAATATTGACGAACAGCAGCCTTTAGGTTTTCTTGCCAAACATATTGCGCCGCAAGATTTGCAATTTTATTATCAAATTATCCTCAACGGACGCCAAGAAGTAGCGTTGGCACCCAATCGTCAAATGGGCGTGGAAATGGTGTTATTGCGGGCGTTGGCGTTTCATCCCAAATTGCTTGCCGAAACCGCGCCGGCTGTAACGGATACAAGCCATGTGGCGACACAAAGTACACTCAAAAATTCGCAAATTTTTGAAGTGCCGGTTGTTTCTCAAACCATAAAAGCTACATATCAGCCGAAATTGACGCCGACACCGGCTAGTACTCCGGCGAAAAAACCGTCGGCACCGCCTCATTCAAGCGCGGCACTATCCGCGACTACTCTTGATGTGTTAGAGGCGTTAAACCGGCTGGAAAAACCGACGATATTGACCTCGGATGAGTTAGAAAAAAAAACTCTAGCGGGTTAAATACACCGCAAAATAGCCAAGAGCAAAAAACTGAAAATTTGACCGCACTTTCTGTAGTAGATATGCCGCCGACAAAAGCGGAAAAAACCTTATCCGCATCATCTTCTGTTGCCAATGCTAAGATATCGCCTGATGAGGCGGAAAATGAAGATCCTATTGATAACGCCGATAATTCGGATACTGAAGAAATGCTATCGGCGGAAACCTACCGTTGGGAATGGATAAATCCGGAAATGGCGGAAGAGGCACAAGCTATTCGCCCGTCAGAAATTAAGCAGGCGATTTTGCAAAATATGACCGCAGCGTTGCAACAACGCATTATTGATACTGCTTGTCAGCTGGATGAATGGACAAATTTGATTGAAAAAATCGGAATTTCGGGCTTGTTGAAAGAAATGGCGTTGCATAGTTTTATTTTGCGACAAACAGAAGATACACTGGTTCTTGGATTGGTTGAAAAAAAATCCCATTTGTCCAAAGAAAAAAATACGCAGCAATTACAAGAAATTATCAGCGAATTTTATCAAAAACCGCTTCGGCTGGAGATTCAGTTGGTCAGCGATAG
Organism: Actinobacillus seminis; assembly: GCF_002263215.1. Classification (GTDB taxonomy): domain Bacteria; phylum Pseudomonadota; class Gammaproteobacteria; order Enterobacterales; family Pasteurellaceae; genus Actinobacillus_B; species Actinobacillus_B seminis. The sequence continues at coordinate 335,866 of NZ_NLFK01000001.1, read as the reverse complement.
GCAAGAGGACAAAATGACACCGGCAGCTTATCGTCATAAAGTGTATCAACAATTTTATGAACAAGCGAAGCAAGAGCTGCAAATAGATCCGCAAATTTTGCTATTACAACGTGAGTTTGACGGAGCTCTGGATTTAGAGAGTATTCGTCCGGTTTAACATGAAAAAATAGCAAAAAAGTATTTGCGTTTTTCTATTTTTTAAGGTAGTTTAAAAACACTTGAGTTTTTGGAGAAGTTTATGTTTTTTGTTCGTGTGCACCATCATCACCATATTTCCTGAATATCTTTCGGGCATTTCGGTGTGGTCGGAAGATGAAACTTCCGAGAACAAATGAAATAACATCCAATATTCACAACCCCTCGGAAGCACGTTCTGAGGGGTTTTTTATGCTTTTAATTTCAATAAACAGGAAAACATTATGTCAAACAACAGCAGATTACGTATTGCCATGCAAAAATCAGGTCGCTTGAGTAAAGAGTCCCAGGAATTATTAAAACAATGCGGGGTAAAAATTAATTGGAATGAACAGCGCCTCATTGCTTATTCCGAAAATATGCCCATTGATATTCTTCGCGTACGTGATGATGATATTCCGGGGTTGGTTTTTGATGGCGTGGTGGATCTTGGGATTATCGGCGAAAACATTTTGGAGGAAGAAGAACTTGGACGTTTGTCCGGCGGGGAAAATGTGCAATATAAAATGTTGAAACGTCTGGAGTTTGGTGGTTGTCGCCTTTCCATTGCAGTTCCTCGCGATATGCAATACAACGGGGTTCAAGATTTAGCCGACGCCCGCATTGCTACCTCTTATCCTCACCTACTTAAACGCTATATGCAAGAAGAGGGCGTTCCTTTCAAAAATTGTTTGCTCACGGGTTCCGTTGAAGTTGCGCCGACGGCGGGACTTGCCGGTGCCATTTGCGATTTAGTGTCATCCGGCGCTACATTAGAAGCTAACGGATTGAAAGAAGTGGAAGTGATTTATCAATCTAAAGCTTGTTTAATTCAACGTGCAGCTGCCCTTTCTGATGAAAAACAGGCGCTTATCGATAAATTATTGACGCGTATCCAAGGTGTGCAACAAGCTGCCGAATCAAAATATATTATGTTGCACGCACCAAAAGAAAAATTAGAAGAAATCACCGCACTTTTACCGGGCGTAGAAAATCCAACCATTTTACCGTTGGCACATGATGGCAGCAAAGTCGCAATGCATGTGGTGAGCCAAGAAAATCTGTTCTGGGAAACCATGGAAAAATTGAAAGAAGCCGGCGCCAGCTCGATTTTAGTGTTGCCAATTGAGAAAATGATGGAATAAAGGAAAGGAAAAAATATGCAAACCTTAATTTGGAATACATTAACCGAAAAGGAAAAACAGCAAGCTTTGACACGTCCGGCGATTTCCGCATCTGATGAAATTAAAAGTGCGGTGGAAAATATTGAGAATTTAGTAGTAAGCCGTGGGGATGCGGCATTATTTGAATTAGCGGAAAAATTTGACAAAACAACGCTGGAAAGTTTAGTGGTTTCCGCAACGCAAATTGAGCAAGCCGGTAAGCGCATTCCGGCAGAATTGAAACAAGCTATTCAAAATGCCAAAGCAAATATCGAAATTTTTCACCGTGCGCAGCAAGCGTCAGGCGTAGATATTGAAACACAAAAAGGCGTGCGTTGCCAAGTGGTGACACGCCCGATTTCCCGTGTCGGTTTATATATTCCGGGCGGTTCGGCGCCACTTTTTTCGACCGTATTGATGCTTGCTGTTCCGGCAAAAATTGCTGGCTGTAAAAAAATTGTACTTTGTTCACCGCCGCCGATTGCTGATGAAATTCTTTATACCGCCAATCTTTGCGGTGTCGAAACAATTTATCCCGTTGGTGGGGCGCAGGCGATTTTTGCCATGGCAAAAGGCACGGAAACCGTAGTAAAAGTGGATAAAATCTTTGGACCGGGCAATGCGTTTGTGACAGAAGCGAAGCGTCAAGTGGTGCAAAAAGGAACAGCCATTGATATGCCGGCAGGTCCGTCGGAAGTGTTGGTGATTGCGGATGAATTTGCTGATCCGGATTTTGTGGCAAGTGATTTGCTTTCCCAAGCAGAACATGGCGCTGATAGCCAAGTGATTTTGGTTACACCAAGCCAGTCCTTGGCGGAGGCGGTGAATGTGGCATTGGAACAACAATTAGCCTCTTTGCCTCGTGTGGAAACTGCTCGTAAAGCCTTATCGCACAGCCGTACGTTTATTGCGCAAGATTTGGTACAAGCGGTGGATATCAGTAATCAGTATGCACCGGAACATTTGATTGTACAAACCGAAAATCCGCGTGCTTTATTGGACAGTTTGGATAATGCCGGCTCAATTTTCTTAGGTGCATACAGTCCGGAAAGTATGGGTGATTATGCTAGCGGAACTAACCATGTTTTGCCAACTTACGGTTACACCAAAACTTATTCCAGCCTTGGTTTAGCGGATTTCAGTAAGCGCATGACCGTACAAGAACTCTCGTCGCAAGGGTTTAAAGATCTGGCGAAAACGGTGGAGTTAATGGCAGCTGCCGAACAGTTGGATGCGCATAAACAGGCGGTGAGTATTCGTTTAGCGAAACTCGCTTAAGGGAATATAATAGAACAGGAAAAGAAGATGACAATCTCACAACTCTCAAGAAAAAATGTCCAAGCCCTTACCCCATACCAATCAGCACGACGTTTGGGCGGGTCTGGAGATGTATGGCTAAATGCCAATGAATATGCGCTTTCGCCAAACTTTGATTTAATTAACCGCACTTTTAATCGTTATCCTGAACCGCAACCGCAAGCAGTGATTGAAGGCTATGCGGCTTATGCCGGCGTTGCGCCGGAAAACGTATTGGTTTCTCGTGGAGGTGATGAAAGTATCGAACTGATTATTCGCGCCTTTTGTGAGCAAAACGATAGCGTCCTTTATTGCCCACCGACCTATGGCATGTATGGCGTTTCTGCGGAAACTTGTGGTATTGCACTCAAAAGGGTTCCATTAACCGCGGATTTTCAACTGAATTTGCCTGAAATTGAAAAAAATCTTGATGGTGTCAAAGTGATCTTTGTGTGTAGCCCGAATAACCCGACGGGTACGCTGGTTAATCGTGCGGATTTACTTGAATTATTAGCCATGACTGCCGGTAAAGCGATTGTGGTGATGGATGAAGCCTATATTGATTTTTGCCCGCAAGCGACGATGGTAGCAGAATTAAAAAATTATCCACATTTAGCCATTATCCGCACACTTTCTAAAGCCTTTGCTCTTGCCGGACTTCGCTGCGGTTTTACTCTTGCCGATGCGGAGTTGATCGGTGTATTGCAGAAAGTGATCGCGCCTTATCCATTGCCGGTTCCTGTCGCGGACATTGCTGCTCAAGCGCTGCAACCACAAGGAATTGCAAATGTAACACAACGGGTGGAAGAAGTCTTGCAACTGCGTGCGTCATTGCAGCAACAATTGGAAACGCTGCCGATAGTGGAAAAAGTGTTTGCCGGTGAGGGGAATTATGTATTGGTGAAATTTCAAGACGGATCGAAAGTATTTAAAGCATTGTGGGATCAGGGGATTATCTTGCGTGATCAACACAAAGCGTTGGGATTGCAAAATTGTATTCGGATTACGGTGGGAACAAAAGCGGAATTGGAGAGAACTATCGAAGCGATTAAACAAGTGTGATTGTAAAATGGCTTTGTTAACCTTCCAAAAAAATTCAAAAATTAACCGCACTTTATGTATATTGATGGTGGGCGAGTAAGTCTATCCTACGAGGAAACAAAATGACACAACAATCTATTTTATTTATCGACCGTGATGGTACGTTAATTGATGAACCGAAAACGGATTTTCAAATTGATAGCCTTGAGAAGCTGAATTTTGAGCCGAATGTGATTCCGGCATTGCTTAAATTAAAACAGAAATACCGTTTTGTGATGGTGAGTAATCAAGACGGTTTAGGGACGGATTCTTTTCCACAGGAAGATTTTGATAAACCGCATAATGCAATGATAGCGCTGTTTCGCTCGCAAGGCATTGAATTTGATGAGGTGTTGATTTGTCCGCACAAGCCGGAAGATAATTGTGATTGCCGCAAACCGAAAACCAAATTATTGCAACGATATATTGATGGCAAATTGTTTGAGCCGGCAACCAGTTTTGTGATTGGCGATCGTGCGACAGATGTGCAATTGGCGGAAAACTTAGGTATTCGTGCGCTTCAGTATCATCCCGAAAAATTAAATTGGGATTTGATTAGTGAAAAATTGCTGGGGGAGGCGGTGACCAATATTGGTGAGCGTACGCCGCGCTATGCGGAAGTGGTCCGTAAAACTAAAGAAACCGATATCAAAGTACAAGTTTGGCTGGATGAAACCGGTATTAACCAAATCAATACCGGTGTTGGTTTTTTTGATCACATGCTTGATCAAATTGCCACTCATGGCGGTTTTAGAATGAATGTGCAATGCAAAGGTGATCTCTGGATTGATGAACATCATACCGTTGAAGATACTGCGCTAGCGTTGGGTTGCGCGTTAAAACAAGCTATCGGCGATAAACGCGGCATTGCGCGTTTTGGTTTTGTTCTCCCTATGGATGAATGCCGAGCGCAATGTGCTATGGATCTTTCCGGTCGTCCATTTATCAAATTTAAAGCCGTATTTAAACGGGATAAAGTGGGTGATTTCAGTACGGAATTAACCGAGCATTTCTTCCAATCTATTGCATTTACTATGCTTGCTACCTTGCATCTGAAAGTCAAAGGTGATAATGATCACCATAAAATTGAAAGTTTATTTAAAGTATTTGGACGTACATTAAGACAAGCGATTCGTATCGAAGGAAACGAGATGCCAAGTTCGAAAGGGGTACTATGATTTCTGTACTGGAAATAAAGAGAACAGTAGGTTTTAATGGGGTTAATATTTTTGCTTAGCAAGCGTTATGAAAAATTAAATATATTTCATTTTGCCATTTTTCTGTTTCAAGCATAGAATATGGCTATTTTTAGTTTTCATAGAAGAGAGTTATGCAAAAACGTGTCATTATTACAGTAGATGGTCCGAGCGGTGCGGGAAAAGGGACGCTTTGTTATGCGTTAGCGGAAAAATTGGGCTTTGAATTATTAGACAGTGGCGCGATTTATCGAGTAACCGCTTTGGCGGCGCTAAAAAGTGCGGTCGATTTAAATGATGAAATAGCATTAGAACAATTAGCTAAAAATTTGGCTATTCAATTTGTTCCGCAAAATGGGGAAGTGCAAATTGTGTTGAACGGGGAGAATGTCAGCCAACAAATTCGTACTCAAGATGTGGCAGAAGCGGCGTCAAAAGTGGCGGTGTTTTCACGGGTGAGAACCGCGTTATTACAAGTGCAACAAGACTTCGCTGAGAAAGGGAAGGGATTGATTGCTGACGGGCGAGATATGGGAACGGTTGTATTTCCTGAGGCGCAAGTCAAACTGTTTTTAGATGCCGGCGCGGAAGAAAGAGCGAAAAGACGTTATAAACAGTTGCAAAATAATGGGATTAGTGGTAACTTTGCACAGATTTTGTCCGAGATTAAAGCGCGTGATTTTCGCGATAGAAATCGCGAGGTGGCGCCGCTGAAACCGGCAGAAGATGCGTTACTTCTTGACAGTACCGAATTAAGTATTGATGAGATGATTGCTCAAGCTTTCGCTTATATCAGACAACGTCTTGATATTATAGCTTAAATTATATAGTTCCGTTTATTCATGGAATGAATAAACTTTTATTATCAGCCCCACTTTTTGATGGATAAGAAGTGGACGTTATTAACTTAAATTTAGAAGATTAATTATGTCAGAATCTTTTGCTCAACTATTTGAAGAATCATTAAAAGACCTTGAAACCCGTTTAGGTTCTATCGTTAACGGTACCGTTGTTGCTATTGAAAAAGGCTTCGTGTATGTAGATGCCGGCTTGAAATCTGAAGCGCGTATTCCGGCTGAAGAATTTCAAAATGCACAAGGCGAATTAGATGTTAAAGTAGGCGACGTTATCAATGTTGCCTTAGACGCAGTAGAAGACGGTTACGGTGAAACTAAACTTTCTCGTGAAAAAGCAGTTCGTCACGAATCTTGGATCGAGTTAGAAAAAGCATACGAAGAACAAGCTACAGTAGTAGGTTTAATCAACGGTAAAGTGAAAGGCGGTTTCACAGTTGAGTTAAACGGTGTTCGTGCATTCTTACCGAGTTCATTAGTCGATACTCGTCCTGTACGCGATACCTTACACCTTGAAGGTAAAGAATTAGAATTTAAAGTGATCAAACTTGATCAAAAACGTAGCAATGTGGTTGTTTCACGTCGTGCGGTAATTGAATCTGAGAGCAGCCAAGATCGTGAAGAGCTTTTAGCCAATCTTGCCGAGGGTTCTGAAGTAAAAGGTACCGTCAAAAACTTAACAGACTACGGTGCATTTGTCGATTTGGGTGGTGTTGATGGTTTATTACATATCACTGATATGGCGTGGAAACGTGTTAAACATCCGAGCGAAATCGTGAATGTAGGTGATGAAATTACTGTTAAGGTATTGAAATTCGACAAAGATCGTACTCGCGTATCTTTAGGCTTAAAACAATTAGGTCAAGACCCTTGGGTTGCAATTGCTGAAAATCATCCGGTTAACAGCAAATTAACCGGTAAAGTGACTAACTTAACTGATTATGGTTGTTTCGTTGAAATTTTAGATGGCGTTGAAGGTTTAGTACATGTTTCCGAAATGGATTGGACCAACAAAAATATTCATCCGTCTAAAGTAGTAAGTTTAGGTGATATTGTTGATGTAATAGTATTGGAAATTGACGAAGAACGTCGTCGTATTTCTTTAGGATTAAAACAATGTAAACCTAACCCATGGTTACAATTTGCTGAAACTCACAATAAAGGTGACAAAGTTTCCGGTAAAATCAAATCTATTACTGATTTTGGTATTTTCATTGGTCTTGAAGGTGGAATCGACGGGTTAGTTCATTTATCCGATATTTCTTGGAGTATGCCGGGCGAAGAAGCTGTTCGTACCTACAAAAAAGGTGATGAAGTTTCTGCAGTAGTTTTACAAGTGGATTCAGCAAAAGAACGTATTTCTTTAGGCATCAAACAACTTGAAGAAGATCCGTTTAACAACTTTGTTGCAGTAAACAAAAAAGGTGCGGTATTAAGTGCTAAAGTTGTTGAAGCTGATAGCAAAGGAGTGAAAGTTGAATTAGACCACGGTGTAGAAGGTTATATCCGTGCATCTGATTTAACAGAAGAAGTGGCTGTAGGTGATGTGGTTGAAGCGAAATATACTGGAGTAGATCGTAAAGCACGTATCGTTCACTTATCTGTAAAAGCGAAAGATCAGGCAGAAGAAGCTGCAGCAGTTGCAAGTGTGAATAAAGAAGAAGTTGCTATTCCAAATGCAATGGCTGAAGCTTTTAAAGCGGCTAAAGGTGAATAATTAATTCCCTTGTGGTGCGGAATTTTCCGCACCAACCTATATGGCGCAAAGTTAGGAGAAAGAGAATATGACTAAGTCAGAGCTGATTGAAAATTTGATTAAAAAAAATCCAACAATATCAGTAAAAGATGTGGAAGTTGCGGTAAAGAATATTTTAGAGCAAATGTCATATACTTTAGAGAAAGGAGATCGTATTGAAGTACGCGGATTTGGCAGTTTTTCCCTACATTTTCGTCAACCTCGAGTCGGGCGTAACCCGAAAACAGGCGATCAGGTTAGATTAGAAGCCAAAAGTGTACCACACTTTAAGGCGGGTAAAGAACTTAGAGAACGTGTTGACGTTCAATCATAATTTGCTTTTTACTAACAATAACGACACTTTAAGTGTCGTTTTTTATAGTAAAATTTGGCATAATGAGACCTGTTTGTATTCTAAGAAGGATAGAAGAATAGTATGATCAGATACATTTTAGGATTTATCGTATTATTGGCGGTGGTGCTGGTGGCGATCACGATTGGAGCAAATAACGATCAAGTGATCAGTTTCAATTATATCGTTGCACAAAGTGAATTTCAGCTTTCTACATTGGTTGCCATTTTATTTGGTTTAGGATTGATTTTAGGGTGGTTGATTACTGGATTATTTTACCTAAAATTAAAATTAAAAAATCTTTCTTTAACTCGTCAAATTAAGCGTCAAACTTTACAAATTAACGAATTAACGACAAGTCGAGATAAGGCAGTGCAGTAATGCTTGAATTGCTCTTTTTACTTTTGCCTATTGCTGCTGCTTACGGTTGGTATATGGGGCATCGTAGTGCAAAAAGAGACCAAGATGATGTTAGTAATAAACTTTCTCGTGACTATGTGACAGGGGTTAATCTTCTTTTGTCAAATCAACCTGATAAAGCGGTTGATTTATTTTTGAATATGTTGCAAAAACAAGAAGAAGAAAACGAAATCGAAAGCCATTCGCAATTTGAAGCGGAATTGACGTTGGGAAATTTGTACCGTTCACGCGGTGAAGTGGATAAAGCCTTGCGTATTCACCAAGCTTTAGAACGTAGTCCAAATTATTCTTTTGAGCAAAAACTATTGGCAAAACAACAGCTTGCCAAAGATTTTATGGCAGTTGGTTTTTTTGATCGTGCCGAAAACTTTTATATTGCTTTAGTGGATGAGCCGGAGTTTGCTGAAAATGCATTGCAGCAATTAGCGGTGGTTTATCAAAAAACGAAAGAGTGGAAAAAAGCGATTAATGTGGCAGAGAAATTAGCCAAAATCTCACACATCGCTAATAATGTGGAATTGGCACATTATTACTGCGAATATTCCTTAAACATTTCACATACCGATAAAGAAAAAGCAAAAGCTCTATTACAAAAAGCCTTGGAGGTGTCACCAACTTGTGTTCGCGCCTCGATTTTATTAGCCGAGTGTTTTATTGCCGAGCAAGATTATCAAAGTGCGATCAGAAACTTAGAGAATGTTTTAACGCATAATGCAAATTATGTTAGTGAGATTTTGCCTTCGTTGAAATATTGCTATGAACAATTGGCGCAATTAGATAATTTTGAATTATTTTTAATTAAAGCGAGCAGTTGTAACGATAGTGATGTGGATTTAGCTTTAGTGGATTTGATTGCGAAAAAAGACGGGATCTCTGCCGCACAAGGCAAGCTTTATCATCGGTTGACACAAAATCCGAGTACCTTTTTGTTCCATCGCTTTATTAAGTACCAAATTGATACTGCCGAACAAGGGCGGGCAAAAGAGAGTTTGATTTTATTACATAAAATGGTAGGGGAGCGTATCAAACAAGGGTTTGATTATCGTTGTACCAATTGCGGTTATCAAACCCATAAATTAGTTTGGTGTTGTCCGTCTTGTCGTCAATGGGAAAGTATCAAACCGATTCGTGGAATTGAGCATAATTAATGAGAGGAAAATAATATGAGCAGCAAAATTATCGTTGCACTGGATTATGAAAAAGAAGAGCATGCCTTGGCATTAGTGGATCAAATTGATCCGCAATTATGTCGCTTGAAAGTGGGTAAAGAAATGTTTACAACATTGGGAACCCAGTTTGTTAAACAACTTCATCAACGTAATTTTGATGTATTTTTAGATTTGAAATTTCACGATATTCCGAATACGGTCGCAAGAGCGGTCAGATCTGCCGCTGATTTGGGAGTATGGATGGTGGATTTACACGCCAGCGGTGGTTTCCACATGATGGAAGAGGCGAAAAAAATTCTTGAACCTTATGGTAAAGATGCACCGATTTTAATTAGTGTTACTGTACTTACCAGTATGGAAGATTTAGATTTATTACAAATCGGTATTAATGCATCGCCAATGGAACAAGTCATTCGTTTGGCGAGATTAAGCCAGCGTGCCGGTTTAGATGGGGTGGTTTGTTCGCCACAAGAAGTGGAAATTTTACGTGCGGAATGCGGAAAAGATTTCAAATTAGTGACGCCGGGCATTCGCCCAATTGGTAGCGATTTTGGTGATCAACGCCGCGTGATGACGCCAAATGCGGCAATTCAATCGGGGTCCGATTATTTAGTTATTGGCCGCCCGATTACGCAAGCAGATAATCCGGTGGAAGTATTACGCGCAATCAATGCTTCTATTGCTGACTAATTGAATTGAGGAAGCCATGTCAGAAAGTGTATTGGTTTATTCTACCGAAAGCGGCAAAATAAAAGCGGCACCGCAACCGGTAGCACGCCCAAAGGGCGACGGTATTGTGCGCATTCAGCGCCAGACTAGCGGTCGTAAAGGCAGCGGTGTTTGTGTGATCAACGGATTGGATTTACCGGAAGCAGAGTTGAAACAGTTGGCTGCTGAACTGAAAAAACGTTGCGGATGTGGCGGTGCGGTGAAAGAAGGTGGAATTGAAATTCAAGGCGATAAAAGGGAATTGTTGAAACAGTTGTTGGAACAGAAAGGCTTTAAAGTGAAATTGGCTGGCGGCTAAGCAAGACTACCACAAGTTATATGGCGAAGCTGAAATAAAAAATGTTTGTAGGGTAACCTACAAACATTTTTGTCTTTTAGGGAAAATTTTAGTGGAAAAATCCAACTAAACCCGCCAAGGCGAAGCTGACAAGCGCGAGTATAAAATGAGTTGATTTAGGTTGTATGCTGTTTTTGCCGAAAAATTTAGCTGCGAAAATAATATATAATATCAATAAGGCAATTTTAATGAGCCCCCACGGCGGTACATGAAAACCAAACATGGCGATAATGCCCATGCCACTTAAAATTAATAAGGTATCACTTAAGTGCGGTAGAATTTTCAGCAGTTTTATCGCCCGCCAATTTTTGTCGGACAATTGCATTACGCCACGGATAAGCAGTAACAATAAACTGATAATAGCGCAAATAAGATGCACATAAACAAGTAAGAAAATTGACATATTTAACCCAAGTCATTAAAGAGAAAAACGGTTAGCACAATGCTAACCGTAGGTAAAAAGTGATTATTCTTCCGAATTTTCAACCGCATTTTCGTCACATTCGTCTTCGTCCACTTCACAGATTCGTTCCAAACTGACTAATTGTTCGTTTTCAGCAGTACGAATTAAGCGAACCCCTTGAGTATTGCGTCCGACGATACTGACTTCGTTGACACGCGTTCTGACCAAGGTACCGGCATCGGTAATCAGCATGATTTGATCATTCTCTTCAACTTGCGTTGCGGCGACCACTTTTCCGTTACGCTCGCTGACTTTAATCGAAATCACTCCTTTGGTGTTCCGCGATTTTGTCGGGTATTCGTCTAAGGCGGTACGTTTACCATAACCATGTTGTGTGGCAGTGAGAATTTCGCCTTGATTTTTCGGTACGACTAAAGAGACGACTTTATCGATATTTAAATCTAAGGTGCCGTCATGTTCTTCCGAAACGTCTTCATTTTCGACCGCACTTTCATCATCTGAAATCTCATTGGTTAATGCCAATTTAATTCCGCGTACCCCGGTGGCGGCACGTCCCATGGCGCGCACCGCATTTTCGTTGAAACGAACCACGCGACCTTGTGATGAAAACAACATAATTTCGTTGTTACCATCTGTAATATCTACGCCGATTAATTCGTCTTCATCACGCAAATTCAGGGCAATAATGCCGCTGGAACGAGGACGACTGAACTCTGTTAAGGCGATTTTTTTCACCATACCGCCAGCGGTTGCCATAATGACAAATTTATTTTCTTCATAAGTTGTAATCGGTAAGATCGCAGTAATACGCTCATTTTCGTTCAACGGTAAAATATTGACGATTGGACGCCCGCGCGAACCGCGGCTGGCTTGCGGCAACTGATATACTTTTAACCAATATAAGCGTCCGCGGCTGGAGAAACACAAGATCGTATCGTGCGTATTGGCGACCAATAAGCGCTCAATAAAATCTTCTTCTTTCATTTTCGTTGCCGATTTTCCTTTACCGCCACGGCGTTGTGCTTCGTAGACGGTTAGCGGTTGATATTTGACATAGCCTTCGTGAGAAAGGGTAACCACAACGTCTTCTTGAGCGATTAAGTCTTCTAAATTAATATCGCTGGATGCTGTAGTGATTTCCGTGCGACGTTTATCGGCAAAATCTGCTTTTACTTTTTCCAATTCTTCGCATAACACTTCTTTTAAGCGTTCAGCGCTGTTGAGAATATATAAATATTCATTGATGATATCGATAATTTCATTGTATTCATCAAAGATTTTCTCTTTTTCCAAACTGGTTAAACGGTGTAATTGCAATTCTAAAATTGCTTTAGTTTGTACCTCTGACAAACAATAAACATTGCCTTCTTTTCCTAATTTAGTTGGCAGTCCTTGTGGATATTTGATCCGTTCAGCAAATGCTAACATTTGGGCAGAATCGCCTGCACTCCATTTTGTATCCAACAGTTTTTGTTCCGCTTCAGCACGTGTTTTGGAGTTACGGATTAAATCAATGATTTTATCAATATTTGCTTGTGCAACCGCTAACCCCTCTAAAATATGCGCCCGATCGCAGGCTTTGCGCAAATCAAACACGGTGCGGCGCGTGATAACTTCGCGACGGTGTTTAATAAAGGCGGCGATAATTTGTTTTAAATTCAATAATTTTGGTTGACCATGATCCAACGCGACCATGTTGATCCCAAAGGTAACTTGCATTTGGGTTAATGAGTAAAGGTGGTTGAGTACCACTTCGGCAACCGCATCACGTTTAATTTCAATGATTACGCGAATATCTTCTTTGGAAAGATCGCGGATTTCGCTAATGCCTTCCAGTTTGCGATCTTTGACCAAATCAGCAATTTTTTCGATTAAGGTTTTTTTATTGACTTGATAAGGTAATTCCGTAATCACAATTTGTTCGTGGTCACGATCATTTTTTTCAATTTCCGCTTTCGCCCTCACATAAACTTTTCCGCGCCCTGTTTTATAAGCCTCTTCAATCCCTTTGCGTCCGTTGATGAGCGCAGCAGTTGGAAAATCCGGACCCGGAATATATTGCATTAATTCGTCAATGGTAATTTCTTCGTTATCCACATATGCTAAACATCCGTCCAATATTTCTGCTAAATTGTGTGGCGGAATATTGGTTGCCATGCCGACGGCAATCCCGGAAGAACCATTGACTAAAAGGGTTGGAATTTTAGTTGGCAATACATCAGGGATCATTTCTTTGCCATCATAATTTGGCGAGAAATCCACGGTTTCTTTGTCTAGATCGGTCAATAATTCTTGGGTGATTTTTTGCATCCGTACTTCGGTATAACGCATTGCCGCCGGCGAGTCACCGTCCACCGAACCGAAGTTACCTTGCCCATCAACCAACATATAACGTAGAGAAAATGGTTGCGCCATCCGTACAATAGTATCATATACCGCGCTGTCGCCATGAGGATGGTATTTACCGATAACATCCCCAACCACACGCGCAGATTTAATATGAGCTTTATTATAGGTATTGCCATTTTGATCCATTGAATATAATACGCGGCGGTGAACCGGTTTTAAACCGTCACGCACATCAGGCAACGCCCGTCCGACAATCACGGACATGGCATAATCAAGATAGGAAGATTTTAATTCTTCCTCAATACTTACAGGAGTGACATTTGGGACTAAACTCGCCATTTAGAATTTCCTAATAACATACAAAAAATTAGCGAAATTATAGCATAAATTATGCTGTTCCTCTAATTTTATAGTGAATTTTTACCGCACTTAGGGAATAATAGAGGGAATGTAAACGGCGAAAAACAAAAGGATAATCATGCAAAATCTTGATCCTCAAGAACTTGAAAAATTTGAGAAAATGGCGAAAAGTTGGTGGGATCCGCAAGGCGATTTTAAACCTATTCACCAACTTAATCCGCTGCGTTTAGCTTATATTCAACAGCAAGCCAAGGAGTTACAAGGCAAAATGGTACTGGACGTGGGCTGTGGTGGCGGAATTTTGTCGGAAGCGATGGCAAAGTGCGGTGCAAATGTGAGCGGAATTGATATGAGTGTTGCGCCATTGGACGTGGCGAAATTACATGCGCAAGAACAAGGTTTACAAATTGATTACCAATTAACCACGGTCGAAGATTTTTTACAAAAACGAACCGCACTTCAAGCGGAAAAATTTGATGTAATCACCTGCCTGGAAATGCTGGAACATGTTCCGCATCCGGATTCCGTTATCAATGCTTGCAAAGCCTTGTTAAAACCTAATGGAACCCTGTTTTTATCCACTATCAATCGTACCTTCAAAGCGTGGATGCTGGTGGTGTTGGGGGCGGAATATGTGCTTAAAATGCTACCGAAAGGTACGCATGATTATGACAAATTTATCAAACCTGCGGAATTATTGCATTGGACGGATCGTGCTAATTTAGAATGTCGAAATATGGTGGGGTATCACTACAATCCGCTGACCGGAAATTTCCGGCTGAACAATGATGTTAGCGCCAATTATATGGCGAGTTTTGGGCTGAAATTGTAAAAAAGTGCGGTCAAAATTAAGTATGTGTCGCCTTACATAAAGATTTAACTCGGCTTTTTGCTACATTTTTGTTATCTATTGTAATATAAGGATAGTCGTCATATAAAATAGGGACATTTGATTTTACTGACCGAGGCATTTTTTCCATTAATTTAGCGTGCATTACACAATAGATTGAGCTATTTCTTATATAAAAATCGCCTGGAAAGATCTGCCCCCAAAAAGTTAGACTGCTTTAACTTAAGGACTGAATTCCGTATTCTACAGGACTTAGTCCTTTTAATTTCACTTGAATACGCTCATTGTTGTAGTAATGAATGTACTCATCAAAGTTTGGGCTTTCTGCCAAGTCATAGGCGATGATTTCCCCATTAAATAAATCCTTAATCGGTGATAAATAGAGCTTACCTTCCGCACATTTGAATTCCGTGATGTCTGTCGCCCATTTCTCGTTCGGGGCGGTAGCCGAAAAATCTCTTTTCAATAAATTATCTGCAATTTTGCCCACCTTACCTTGATACGAACTATATTTTCGACGTTTGCATTTCCCTTTCAAGCCCAATTTTTGCATTATCGCTTGGACTTTTTTATGGTTGATTGTCCGGATTTTTCTCAATATCAGCGTGATACGACGATAGCCATAGGTTGAATTCTTGCAACTTTTTTAGAATCGCATTCTCCGCTTCAAGCTCTAAAATACGGTAACGCAAGCGTTCTTCCTCAGTTTTTGGTGGGTGGCATTTTCGGGTATTTCGGTTTCATTGACGGACGCCCTTTTGGTTTGGGTAATAAACCTTTTATACCGTGTTTATCGAAGGCTTGTAACCATTGACTGCCAATACCTGAATTGGCAATCCCAAAATGAAAGCAAGCGTTTCTTGCAGAAAATTGCCCATTTTTAACCGCTTGTATCACAGATAATTTAAATTCGGGCGAATAGGTTTGCTTCTTACCTAAAACAGCTAACCCATTGAAACCATAGTGATGATATTGGTTAATCCAATGACGTAATGTGCTTTTCTCCAGCTGAAAATGCTGACGAGTGAGTGAGCCATTTTTCCCGTTTTGAAAATAAAATTCGAGCACTTGTTGTTTGAAAGATTGGTTGTATTTAGTCATAAAAAATCTGCACCTTAATCTGTTGGCTGTTTAGTCCAACTTTGGGGGGCAGATCAGAAAGGCGATTTATCTTAAGTGTTGGTTGCTTTATTGGCATTCTTTCCATTGACCATTTACCGCTGTTCCAATTATTTTGTAATCTGGTGTAAATGCAGTCAAATTAGCCACTTTACCTATTTCAACAGAACCAAGTTTATTTTCTACATTAATCGCTTCGGCAGGGTATAGATTACACATTTTTAACGCTTCATCTAATGGAATACCTACATGTTCTACCACATTTTTAACAGACTCAATCATTGTGATTGAGGAGCCGCTCAATGCGCCATGAGCATCATAACAGCGTCCGTTTTTCACAAAAATTTGTTTGCCAACAAACGTAAAGGATTCAATATTAGAACCTGCAGCGGCAAGCGCATCAGTAACAATACAAAGTTTGCTTCCTTTGAGCGTTTTGGCAATGCGTATATTACCGAAGGAAACGTGAACACCGTCGACAATAACGCTGGTATAAACATTAGAAGAGTCTAATACTGCACCAACTACGCCCATGTCTCGACCTGAGCTGATGGGGGACATTGCGTTATGTAAGTGTGTTGCGAATGTTGCGCCACGGCGAAACGCTTTTTTTGCAACGTCATAATTGGTGTTTGAATGACCTATAGATACAATAATGCCATTTTCCACAAACTCCGGGATAAATTCTGCTGTTGGATTTTCTGCAGCAAGTGTGATTTTAGTAATCACAGCTGCATTATCAAGCAAAAATTGTTTCATTTCCGGGGTGATGGTACGAATATATTGTGGTTGGTGCGTCCCTTTCTTTTCAACGCTAATATAAGGACCTTCCAAATGTAAACCGAGAGCTTGGTTTTTGTATTTGGCAAGATATTCTCTCATAATTTTGACCGCACTTTTCATGTCTTCATCAGGAGAAGTAATGAACGTCGGTAGGAAACTTGTTGTACCTGACTTCAAGTTGGTTTCTTGCATAATTTCCAAGGTTTGTAGCGAAGTTTGGTCATTGAACATCACTCCGCCACATCCATTAAGTTGCAAATCAATAAAACCGGCAGTGAGATTATTGCCTTTTAAATCAATTGCTTCAATATCTTTGTCCAAATCTTGTTGGGGAATAATAGCTTTAATTTTATCTTGCTCAACGACAACAGCGTAATCTCGTAGCACTTCTCTCCCGGTGTAAGTTACGCTATTAATTAATGCATAAGTCATAATTATTTTCTCTCTGTTTAACTTAATACACTATGAATTGCCCGTTGCTCTAATTCAGTGAAATATTTCACTGTTTTTACTTTCAATTCTTGTTGTGCCGGTTCATCACATACTAATAGGAAATGACGATGCAGTTGCAATGCGCTAATCGTCCAAAGGTGATTGATTGCTCCCTCTACACCGGCTTGTACTGCTAACGCCTTATTATAACCGGTGGCTAAAATCATTACTTCTTCGGCATCCAATAGCGTTGCTACACCGATAGTGAGGGCATATTTAGGCACTTGATTAATGTCATTATTAAAGAAACGAGAGTTGGCGATAAGCGTATCAGTGTTCAGAGTTTTAATGCGAGTACGAGAGCCTAAAGATGAAGCCGGTTCATTAAATGCAATATGCCCGTCTTGTCCGACGCCCCCCATAAATAGATGGATTTTACCGTAAGATTTTATTTTTCTTCATAACGGCGACATTCTTCATCATGATCATCTGTATTACCATTGAGGATATGGATATTTTTTTCTTGAATATTGATGTGGTTAAAGAAATTTTTATACATAAATGAATGATAACTTTCGGGATGTGCTTTCGGCAGTCCTACATATTCGTCCATATTGAAAGTAACTACGTGCTCAAAACTCACTTTGCCGGCTTGATAAAGTGCAATCAATTCCTTATAAGTTTTGAGGGGAGTGCCGCCTGTAGGTAAGCCAAGCACAAAGGGACGATCTTTTGTCGGTTTGAAATGATTAATTCTATTTACAATATGACGAGCAGCCCAAAGGCTCACTTGTTGTTCGGTTTGTAAGGGGATTAGACGCATAGCAATACTCCTTTAATATTTCTATAGGGCGAGCCCAAAACCAGTCCTTATAGAAAGTGCGGTTAACTTTATAAATATTTCTCTTTCAACGCTTTTGCGATAGCAAGCTGTTGTTCCGTTGCCGCTTTGGTCATTGGTTCACGACAATAGCCGGCATCAACACCTTGTAATTTCAAAATTTCTTTAATCGTTAAATATAAACCATTGGCAAGAATTCCTTCAATTAAATCGTTAGTGATGTGCTGAAGAGAACGGGCTTCTTCAAGTTTACCTGATTGAGTAAGTTCAAAAATTTGACGAGCTCGAATGCCATTAATATTGAATGTACTACCGATAGCACCATCTACACCTAATGCAGCAGCAGGTAACATCATTTCATCAAAGCCGGCCCAAATAAGATGGTTTGGATAGGCATTTTTTAGGCGTTCTAACAAATAGAAGTCGCCGGCAGTGAATTTAACGCCGAGTACTTTCGGATTTTTATAAAGTTCACCAAATTGTTCAATACCCATATTCACGCCGGTTAAGAACGGAATAGAGTATACAATCATATTATTACCTGTTTCTGCGATGATGGTATCGTAATAATGTTGGATTTCAGCAAAACTGAATTTGTAGTAGAATGGCGTCACGGCAGATAAGCTATCATAACCTAATTGCGTGGCATATTTACCTAATTCAATCGCTTCATGTAAATTTACACTACCTACTTGTGCAATTAATGCAATATCGTCTTTTGCTTCATCTTTTGCAATACGGAAAATTTCTTTTTCTCTGATATAGAAAGCATAAAGTTTTCACCGGTAGAGCCGCCAACATATAGTCCATCTACTTTCATTTTATCAATATTATGACGGATAATTTGGCGCAGCCCTTTTTCATTAATGGAACCATCTTCATTAAATGAAACTAATAAAGCACTAAAAATGCCTTTTAAGTTTTTCATAACGTTCTCCTATTTTTGACGTTGTTCTAAAATAACACTAAGGGTTTTTTGTTTTGCAATCAGTGCTTTTTCTTCTTCTGCTTGAACGAGCAATGTGTAAATTAAGTCTAATACAAAAGATTGTGCGGTTTGTGTTCCCATAGAATCGCCCTGTAACAAATATTGTCGATTTCCATTATGCAAAACATAATCAGCCTCTTTGGTGATTGGTGAGCGAGAATTATGAGTAATTGCAATAGTGGTTGCGCCGGCTTTACGAGATATAGCGAGTGCGTGTGTTGTTTCGGCAGATTGCCCGGAGTGACTTAATCCAATAACTACATCACCTTTACGCATTAAGGATGCTTGCATATACATAAAATGATTATCGCTAGCGGCATCAACTTGTATGCCAATCCGCATTAATTTATTTTTTGCCCATTCTGCAACCAAGCCTGAGGATCCTACACCATATAAAAAAATTCGTTTGGCAAGACGCACTTCCTTAACGACTTGTTCAAGTACGTTGAAATCCAATAGATTAATGGTTTCACTGATGACTTTATTTAACGCTATTTGAATTTTATTTGCGACCAGCTCGGGTTCATCATCATTTGAAATATCGGTATCTAACAAGGTTGTTATAGATTGCTCTTGCGTAGCGAGCTCAATGACAAAATCCATTTTAAAATCACTAAATCCTTTGAAACCAAGGGTGCGGCAAAAACGGATTACTGTGGCTTCACCCACTTTTATATTTTTCGCAATCTCTGCTAATGAACAGTTATTCAGCAGTTCCGGATCTTGTAATATGTGTTCGGCGATACGTTTTTCCGTTTTGGTTAAACTTGCCTGCAAAGCGGCAATACGCTCTAAAATATGATTATTTGCCATAAAAACTCCTACTTTAGTCAGCAAGTGTACTTTTATAGTAATGAAACCGGCACTTTAACGACAAGTTTTTTCAGTTTCGCTACTTTATTATCTATATTGCAGCAAGGCTTATGTGGTTCATAAGGATAGAAGACAACAAATTGTTGTGGATGAACCTTAATCCAGTTTTTATTGGCGATTTCTGCATTGGTGAGTTGATAATCCTCCTCTTCGTGATAATCTTCATATTGGCTTAAATCCGGCTGTTCAAGACCATATTCCATACCATCAACACCATCAATAATAACTTGAATATCAATATAGCGACGGTGTAATTCCGCTTTTTTATGATCAGCTGCATCAGTGGTTGGGGTCATTACATTCATGAAAATCTCACTCGTAATATTGTGGCGACCATTTTCTAAAGCCGTTAAATCTACTGTTTTTAAATAATCACAAACATCAGCTAATACTTTTGGTAAATCGCGTTTATAATCTTGACGTGTTAAAGTTCCGATATACATATTTTATCCTTCTATTTCATGTTATGTGTTGAGATACAAAGATTAGTATCCAGTATCTTGAGATTGTTTTTGTAACAGTTGCGCATTGCCCCAGGCAGCGGCGCCGATTAATCCGGCATCATTGCCAAATTTTGCCGGTCGTACTGAACAATGATAAAAGTGCGGTTGGTTTTGCATAAATTTTTTAACTAATGATAAATAGCCATCAGCTAACCCTACACTACCGCCAATGACGACTTTTTGTGTATCTAAACTAATTCGTAAATTAGCGATTAAGTTCGCAATAGCCTTAGCAGAACGTTCTACAAGTGCGGTCGCTTTTTCATCATTTTTACGGAATAATTCAAAAACTTGTTTCGGAGAACAAGGATTCTCCCATTGACTGGAAATGGCTTCAATCGCTCTCCCGGACGCAACAGCTTCTACACAACCACGGCGACCACAACCACACATCACTTCATTTGGATCGGCAAGAGTGTGTCCAATATGGCCTGCTACACCATTTGGTTCGGTCAGTAAATGACCGTTTTGTACAATACCGCCGCCAACACCGGTAGAAACAGTAATAAAAACGAAATTTTGTACCGTATTTGGGTCTTCCTGTTGATATTCTGCAAAAGCAGCCGCTTGTACGTCATTAAGTAAAAAAATAGGTTTATCAGACACTGATGCCAAACCTTTGTATAAAGGAAACTCAGCTAAGCCACCAAGGTTTTTAGGGTTTAATGCAGTCAACCTTCCTTGATTAATTATGCCGGTAGAAGCGACAGCAATATAATCAAATTGCCCTTGATATTGTTGCACCAAGCAAGCTAGCGTATTGCACATTGCTATACCTGTATTTTCTTGTGGGGAGGTAATTTGGTGGCGTTGTGATATTTGGTTATTCTCAACAAGGGCGGTAGCAATTTTAGTCCCTCCAATATCAATGGCTAAACAGCGCATAATTTCTTCCTTTTGTTTATTTTTTATAGTAGCGGCATAAGCTTATACTTGCTTAACAGCGGTAACGAACCAATTTACAATATGTTCCAAGCGTGTTAGGGCGGAACCTACGGTTATACAGTCAGCACCTATTTCAATTGCAGAGCGTGCAAGTTCCGGTGTGTTATAGCGTCCTTCAGCCATAACAAAACAACCCGCAGCCTTTAAGTCTTTGACTAATTGGTAATCCGGTTTATCAGGCACTTCGTTGCCCGTATAACCGGACATAGTGCTGCCGATAATATCAAAACCTAATTTTTGGCAATACAATCCTTCTGCCAAATTTGAACAGTCTGCCATGGCAAGACAACCTAATTCATGAATTTTTGCGACAGCTTGTTTAAGGTCTATAGGACGTGGGCGATCTGTACCATCTACCGCAATAATATCTGCACCGGCAGCAGCTAAATCTTCAATATCTTGCAAAAAAGGAGTGATACGTACAGGACTATCGGGCAAATCTCGTTTTATGATACCAATAATGGGGGCGGAAATTGTTGGGCGTGTTGCTTTTAAATTTTCAATCCCCTCAATTCGTAATCCTACAGCACCGCCAACGATTGATGCTTGCGCCATCGCTGAAACAATTTCGGGTTTATCCATCGGACCATTATCAACAGGTTGACAAGATGCAATTAATCCATAACGGATTTTGTTTAGCACTTCTTTATCTTTATGACTCAATTTTGACATATTTACTCCAAATTTGACTTGGTTATTTATCGTTTCTAAGCGATTATGAATATATTCTTTTAACTATAAATGACCAAGATACACAGAAATTAAATTTCATGTTGAGCAAGACAGCGTATGGTTGTAACACGTTCTTCTTTTAAGCATGACATGTAAGCACTATCTTGAAGCATTCAATTAAGGTAAAGGAATTATACGCCTCTTACTTCTAAAAATAAAAATAATTTTGGAGAATTATTTCAAAAGATCTCCAAGTTGTGATATTGCTCACATTTTTGAAATAAAGCTCCATTTTTATTTGAAAAAATGATTTATTTGCTTTATAACGATAGCCCAGATAAGCAAATATGAATTGTAACAAATTTTTATACCGTACTTTCTAAAAGCCACTTAATAAATTATGCTCAATGCTGACAAGGAGATTCCTTATGAAATTAACAAAATTAGCCCTTTCTACCTTAGCTCTTGCTATATCTACTTCTGTTTTTGCTGCGGATTATGATTTAAAATTCGGTATGGTGGCAGGAACCGGTACGAATGAATATAAAGCGGTAGAGTATTTTGCGAAAGAAGTGAAAGAAAAATCTGCAGGCAAAATTGAAATTTCCATTTATCCCTCTGCGCAATTAGGCGATGACCGTGTCATGTTGAAACAATTGAAAGATGGGGCATTAGATTTTACTTTTGCCGAGTCTGCACGTTTCCAACTTTTCTATCCTGAAGCTGAGGTATTTGCATTACCTTATATGATCAAAAATTTTGATATAGCGAAAAAAGCGTTATTAGATACCAAATTTGGTCAAGATTTATTATCAAAAATTGACAAGGATTTGAATATGCAAGTAATTGGTATTGCTTATAACGGTACTCGCCAAACTACATCCAATCGTCCAATTAATAGTATTGCAGACATGAAAGGGCTGAAATTACGTGTACCAAACGCCGCCACGAATCTCGCATTTGCTAAATATGTAGGTGCTGCACCAACGCCAATGGCCTTCTCAGAGGTGTATTTAGCATTACAAACTCACTCTGTTGACGGTCAAGAAAATCCATTATCTGCTATTCAAGCACAAAAATTCTATGAAGTACAAAAATACTTGGCATTAACCAATCATATTTTAAATGACCAACTTTATTTAGTCAGTAACGATACCTTAAATGATTTGCCTGAAGATTTGCAAAAAGTCGTGAAAGATGCTGCAGCGAAAGCGGCAGAATACCACACTAAATTATTTAAAGAGAGTGAAAGCGAGTTAATTACATTTTTCAAAGATCATGGCGTTACCGTCACTGAGCCTGATCTCAAACCTTTCAAAGAAGCGTTACAAGCGTACTATGATGACTATATAAAACGTACGGGAGAGACCGGTAAAAAAGCAATTGAAGAGTTCTCTAAATTGGATTAATAGACGATTAAGTTAGAACGTAGGGTGTGGTGAGTCACGCCCTAAATATCATCCCCAATATTGATTAATCAGTCCAATTTCGGAGGTATTATGAAATTTATCAACAAAGTAGAAGAATGGCTTGGTGGTGGGTTACTTCTTATCATTTTTGCCATTCTCGTAGCGCAAATTGTTGCTCGTCAGATTTTTGATTCTCCTATTATTTGGAGTGAAGAGTTGGCGCGTTTGTTGTTTATCTATGCGGGTTTGTTCGGCATAAGTATGGCGATCCGAAGTCAACAGCATGTTTATATTGATTTTATCACGAACTTAATGTCTGAAAGAATTCGCCGAGCAGCAAACTCTTTTGTGCAAACTTTGATATTTATTTCTGTTGTGCTATTTGTACATCTTGGTTTTAAAACTTGGGCAGATGCGAGTTTTGAAATGGTTTCTTTAGGTATTTCCGAAAAATGGTTGTATGCCGGTTTACCTTTCATCTCTATTTTGATGTTTTATCGTTTTTTACAGGCACAAACTGAAAACTATAATAATAAATTCACCTACTTGCCTGCGATATTTTATGTCATAAGTGCGGTCATTATTTTTGCGATTTTGTTCTTTCAACCGGAGTGGTTCAAGATGCTTCGTATTTCCAATTATATAAAATTGGGAAGTTCAGCTGTTTATGTTGTTTTAGCGGTTTGGTTGATTATTATGTTCCTTGGTACCCCTGTGGGTTGGTCGTTATTTATTGCTACCTTGCTTTATTTCGCCATGACTCGTTGGAATGTGGTTAATTCTGCATCTAATAAATTAGTCGATAGTCTTAACAGTTTCCCATTATTAAGTGTACCGTTCTTTATTCTTACAGGGATTTTGATGAATACAGGGGGGATTACCACAAAAATATTTACCTTTGCGAAAGCGTTATTAGGACATTACACAGGAGGTATGGGGCACGTGAATATCGGGGCGAGCTTGATTTTCTCAGGGATGTCAGGATCTGCGCTTGCTGATGCCGGTGGTTTGGGGCAATTAGAGATTAAAGCCATGCGAGATGCCGGTTATGATGATGACATTTGTGGCGGCATCACAGCAGCATCTTGTATCATTGGTCCATTAGTGCCGCCAAGTATTGCAATGATTATCTATGGTGTTATTGCTAATGAAAGTATTGCGAAACTTTTTGTCGCGGGGTTTGTACCCGGCGTGCTGGTGACGATAGCTTTAATGATAATGAATTATTTCGTATCCAAAAAACGAGGTTATCCAAAAACACGTAAAGCAACGAGAGAGGAACTCTGCAAGGCGTTTAAAGAAAGTGTTTGGGCAATTTTAACTCCAATTCTTATTATTGTTGGTATCTTTTCAGGTTTATTTACCCCGACTGAGGCGGCAGTTTTTGCTGCAGCGTACTCCATTATTGTGGGGAAATTTGTTTATAAAGAGTTGAACTTGCAAAGTTTATTTAAAAGCTGTGTGGAAACCATTTCTATTACAGGCGTCACTGCGTTAATGGTAATGACCGTAACATTCTTCGGTGATATGATTGCCCGTGAACAAGTTGCCATGAGAATTGGGGAAGCCTTTGTTGCGATTGCAGACAGTCCGACAATGGTATTGGTGATGATCAATCTATTACTCTTATTTTTAGGAATGTTTATTGATGCGCTTGCATTGCAATTCCTTGTGTTACCAATGCTTATTCCAATTGCTCAACAATTTGGTATAGATCTTGTGTTTTTTGGCGTGATGACTACGTTGAATATGATGATTGGTATTCTTACACCACCAATGGGAATGGCGTTGTTTGTAGTGGCACGTGTAGGTAATATGACCGTTTCCACTGTAACTAAAGGTGTATTACCTTTTTTAGTGCCGATTTTTGTCACATTAGTGTTAATTACCCTGTTTCCACAGATTATTACATTTATACCTGACTTATTAATGCCTTAAAGTGTGTTTATAACAATGAAACTTTTCTAAAACAATAAGGTGTATTTCTATGAAAATGACAAAATCTTTTTTAGCAACATTCATTTTAGGCTTAACCGCATTTTCTGCACAAGCCGTCTATCCTGATTTGCCCATAGGGATCAAAGGAGGTGCCGGAGCATTAATTGGTGATACTATTTATGTAGGCTTAGGCTCCGGTGGTGATAAATTTTACGCATTGAATTTAAAAGAAAAAGATGCACAATGGAAAGAAATTGCCGCATTCCCGGGAGGGGTGCGTAATCAAGCCGGTGCAGCGGGTGTGAACGGTAAGCTCTATGTATTTGGTGGTTTTCAAGATACTGTAAATAATAAAAGCGAAAGTATTAATGATGCTTATGTTTATGATCCGGCTAACAATACTTGGACAAAATTACAAACTCGTTCACCAAAAGGGGCAACGGCGGGAACAAGTGCGGTTGCAGATAGCAAAAAAATCTATTTTGTTGGAGGAGTAAATCAAGAAATCTGGAATGTTCTATTTCAAGATGTTGGTTCCGCAGGTGGTGATAAAGAGAAAGAAAAAGCGATATTTGATTCTTATTTCAATCTGCGCGCACAAGATTTCTTCTTTTCGCCGGAAATCGCAAGCTATGAACCTGCGACCAATGTATGGCGTAATGAGGGTATATTCCCATTCTTACCGCGTGCCGGTGCAGTGGTTGGCTTGAAAGATGGTACATTGTTAGTCGTGAATGGTGAAATAAAAGCCGGCTTACGTACTCCAACCACAGAATTAGGAACAATTGGCAAAGATAACATTACTTGGAAAAAACGGTACTTGGAAAATTGTCGGTAAATTGCCGGAAAATATCGCATCGGGTATCTCTTTTAGTTACAAAAATAAAGTATTTCTTGTAGGAGGAGAAACTGATGGCGGTAAAGCATTAACGAAAGTTCAAACCCTGTCTTATAATGGTAAAAAATTAGTTATAGAATAATTAACATTCATTGTCCGGGGGCTAATTTGTACACTCAAACCAATCTGATAGCCCCTATTAGATGGAATTCGGGCTTAAATTCTTTTCTTTCCAATAGCCAATCCATTCTTTTAGCGCTTGCATATTTGCCGGCATGGCAGCGGCTTGCGGGATAAAATGCATCAAGCCAAGTTCATAGGATTCTGGCGTAATCCCGTTGCCGACGCTGGCAGGTAGTACTTCAAACCCTTGTTTTTCAAATAATAATTTTGCACGCTGCATATGCCATTGGTTGGTCACCAAGATAATGCGATTGATGTTTTCTTTTTCCAATAATTTTTTCACCAGTGTGGCGTTTTCACTGGTGGTTAAAGAATGTTCTTCCAGCCAGCGCGTTGGGGTGTGGAAAAATTCCTGTAATTCTTTTTCCATTACTTTGGCTTCAGAATTGCCATTTGGACTGGAACCGCTTAATAAAATCGGCAAATGAGTTTTTTTATATAAGAAGGCAGCGTAGCGCAATCTTTCCAACGGAATTTGTGGTACTGCGAGCGTGCCGAATAATTCTTTGCTGTCGCGTAGCCCGCCGCCGAGGACGACGATAGCTTGTGCTGTTTGGTAATCTTCTAGCGTGAGATTATCTTCAATTACAAGGCTATCATTTAATTTTTGTGCAGTATAAGGGATGCTGAACACATAAAGGATTAAAATGCCTAAAAGTGCGGTGAATTTACTTAAGATTTTGTAATCAAACGCGCCGAGAATTAAAGATAAAATAAAAAGCAAGATCACATTAAACGGGGGAAGAATAATGGTGGTAATTAATTTGACTAACATAAACATAAGGCCACCTATTGGATATTTGAAATGGGTACGCTCAAATAGGCAAGAATAAAGAGATTGTAAGATTTTGTAAAGATTTATTGTTTTATTGAATGTCGTTGCGGTTCGCTTTACAATGACAGGTTTATGATAATAAGCCAAATAGGCGGATAAAGTTGGCGGTCGTCGAAGATGAATAGCAATCAACGAAATTTAGTCAGTTTAATTTTAGTGACCTTGTTCAGTACGGGATTGACCATGGTCAGTTCATTTTTGTTGGCGCGATTGCTGGCAGTTGAGGAACGCGGCTTATTCCAGCTTTTTGTTACCTCGGTTAGTTATGCGGCGGCGATTGGTTCCGGCGGTGTAGGATTTGCTTTTGCTTTAAGTATGCGCCATCAACAATATCAAGGATGGCGCTATTATTTTCTTGGCTTTTTAGCGTTTGCCTGCTTAGTAGCGGCAATTGCTTTGTATTTTTTTGAGGTGACGCAATTTTCTTATTTATTCATGTTAAATGTGGTTTTAACCGCAATTTTAACTATTACAGTAGAAAAAAGTAAAATTGATGCGAATTTAAAAATTTATCGGGTGATTTCCTTACAACAACCGATTTTAGCAGTGATTTTATATGCGGCTTGTTATTTTATTGGGGGAGAACAGCCAATTGCAATCGCGTTATATTTATTAACCGCATTAACGATTGTGCAGGCGTTATTTTGTTTATTTTATCTTACGCGTATTGAACGCCAATTTATCCGAGAACATGATGTGAAAAAAATGGATGGGCGTTTTTTTGCTAAAAATTGGATTAAACAAAATTTATTACAAACTTTTGGTGCAACGACAGTCAATTTAGATAAATTTTTAATTGTTTCTTTAATGGGAAATTATACTTTAGGGCTATATACGGTTTGCATTGCTTTTGATGCATTATTAACAAAATTTATTAATATGCTTGCGGATTATTATTATTCCGGCTTGCTTAACCGAATGAATCGCATTCAATCCGTTTTATTGTTAATTGGATTAATGGCAATAAGTGCAGTTATTATTGTTCCATTTTTAGCAAAGCCCGTCGTGGTTTTCTTTTTTAGTGAAAAATATGCAGAAGTTGCGCCAATTTTAGTTTGGTTTATTGTGAATTCCATTATCGCAGGATTATCTTGGGTGTTATCCCAAAATATGTTGATTTTAGGAAAACAAATTTTGTTATTTACCCGTCAATTAATTTCTATTGCGGTGTTGGTTGTGTTATTTTATTGTTTTAGAGAACAAGGTTTATATGGTGTTGCTTATGCGTTAATTGGCGCTGGTTTAACTCGTTTGTTAATTTCGATTGTGTATTATTATAAATTCCCCATGAACGAATTAAACATCAGCGCACAATTGCATTAAAGAAAATAAAGGAATGTTATGTCAGCAATATTTACGCTTTTTTATCTTTATGATCCTTGGTTATTCCATTTTTTTCGGATGGCATTTTTTGTCGGCATTATCGCTTTTTTGTGGTTAGGGTATCGGGTTTACCGACGAAAAATCACGCAAGGCATTATGCTTCCTGTGGATAGTCTTGTGGTTATTATTGCCTTAATTTTATTAAGTTTTATTCCCTTATTAGTGCATCAGACGCGAGATTTCTCCGTGGTGATTCAATATAGTAAGACATTGATTTTATTTGTTTTTGCAATTGGTCTGTATAATCTGTTTTATGCTCCCGATCATGAACAATATTCATTGGGACAACAACAATTCGTACGCGATTTAAAATGGGGAATTTCTGTGCAGGCGGCACTAGGTTTTTTTGCCTTATGCGGAATTTCTTGGGTGATTGATTTTGCCCTTTCGACCAATGCTTTGTTGCCGCGTTTTTATGGTTCCGAACAGGAATATCGCTTATATACCTTAACATCAGCTGCTTTTTTTCAGTTAAGTATTTTTTATGTTATGTTGCTGCATTTTTTATTAGCATATAATCAGCGTTATAACTCCATGAGTTCATTGTTTGTCTTTTTATTATTATTTGTCGGGTTAATTTCCGGTAGAACCTTTTTATTCATGTCAGTAGTGAGTATTCTATTTTATTTTAAATGGCGTTATCTTCCTGCATTATTTTTATTTGCGGCAATTTGTGTTTTTCTTGCAATGAATTATGCTGATAATAAATATGTCCGGCACGCATTGGAACCTTTGATTAATTTATTGGGGAATAAAGAATTAACCAGTTCTTCGACGGATACGTTGATGCAAAAACATTTATATATGCCGCAATTAAAACAAATTTTATTTGGTGACGGATGTTATATCACCGCTGATGGACATTATTATGGCGCAACAGATAGTGGGTTTATTCGTCAAGCATTATATGGCGGTATCTTAAACGTTATCATGGTTTTTTTATTTACCGCTTATTTTGTGCGTAAAATTGCACTAAATTGGTTTGCAGGCAGTTGGTATTTTACCTTATCTAGTTTATTTATTTTATCCGTCTTAAATATTAAAGCCGATACCTATGCTTTTCCGGGAATTATGTTGGTGTTATTGATGTTACTTTCCTTATTCGGTGCGTCGGGAAAACATCTTATTTTATTTAAAAAAGAGGCGTAAAGATGCTGAGTATTATTATTCCATCATTTAACCGCAAACAAGAAATACCAGTGTTATTAGACAGCTTAGTGGCGCAAACGCAATATAATTTTGAAGTGGTGATTGTGGATGATTGTTCGCAAGATCCGGTAGAAATTGATAAAACCTACCCGTTTTCGGTACAATTGCTTCGTAATCAACAAAATCAAGGTGCTGCCGGCAGTCGCAATATCGGTGCGCAACAGGCAAAATATGACTGGTTATTATTTTTAGATGATGATGATCGCTTTGCTGTGCCAAAATGTGAAGTGGTAGCGCAAACCATTGTGCAACACCCAAATTGTAATGTGATTTATCATCCTGCGGAATGTGTGATGGTAAATGAAAACTTCACCTATTTTACACATCCATACCAAGATCCGGCGCAATTAACGCTGGAGAATATTTTAGTTGCCAATAAAATGGGCGGTATGCCGATGATTGGGGTGAAAAAAAGCTTCTTTTTTGCCCTCGGTGGATTATCGACAGAATTAAAATCCTTGGAAGATTATGAATTTGTGTTGAAGTTGGTTTCTTCGCCCGCCTTTGCACCGGTGTATGTGGATCAACCGTTAACCAAATGTACATTCCATACTAAACGCTCCAGCGTATCAACCAATACTGCCAATACGGAAGCGGCAATTGCGGTGATTGCACGACAGTATGTGCATAGTGCACAACAGCGCAAAAACTTTGCTATCAACGCTCAATATATGCTGGCTTATCCGAATATTATGAATTTATCCCGCCGCGCGGCGTATTATTATTTTGCAATGTTTAAGTTGAATAAGCGGATTAAAACACTGCTGATCGCAGTGATTACCTTTATTTCTCCAACATTGGCGATTTATTTAAAAAGGTTTATGTAATGAAATTTTCTGTTTTAATGTCTCTTTATGTCAAAGAGCAACCGCAATTTTTACTTGAATGTTTAGAAAGTTTGCGCCAGCAAACGCGACCGACGGACGAAATCGTGTTGATTTTTGATGGTTCGGTAACGGAAGCGTTGGAAAGTGCGGTAGAAAAATACCAAGATTTATTGCCATTAAAAGTGGTGAAATTGGCGCAAAATCATGGTTTAGGTAAAGCGCTAAACGAAGGATTGCGACATTGTTCTCACGAATGGGTTTTTCGTATGGATACGGATGATATTTGTGATCCGCAACGCTTTGAAAAGCAAGTAGCTTTTATTGAACAGCATCCGAGTACGGTAATTTTTGGTGGTCAAATTGCAGAATTTGGTCAACATATTGACGATATTGTCAGCTACCGGCACGTCCCGCTGGATTCGCAAGCGATTGTTGATTTTACGCGCAAACGTTGCCCATTTAATCATATGACGGTGGCATACCGAAAAACAGCAGTATTAGCTGCCGGCGGTTATCAGGATTTACAGGAAGATTATTATCTTTGGATTAATTTAGTGGCGAGATTTCCTCAACAGGTGGCGAATTTGCCGGATATTTTAGTTTATGCTCGTGTTGGCAATGGTATGGTTGGGCGTCGTCGCGGCATAGCGCAAGCGAAATGCGAATGGAATCTGTTTAAATTAAAACAGCGTCTAAAATTACAAGGTACATTGTCAGGCTTGGTAATTTTCGCATTGCGCGTAATTCCACGCTTGTTACCGTTATCGTTGTTAAAAATCGTGTATGGATTTTTACGTAAATAATTAGGTTGATCAGTTATTTTTTACCCTTATTTTCAGGAAAGTAATATGCTGAAAAATGAAATCAAGTTATCTTTATTAGCATTGATCGCAATATTGACCGGTTGTGCAGGCAATCCGTCTCTTCAGTCAGTAGAAAAAGAGAGGCGGTATAATAAACTTCGTATTGTAGAAAATTTTAATGATTATGTGCAGTTTTTAAAAGCTAAAGCAGTGCGGCAGGGAGTATCAGCGTCGGTGTTGAATGAACAAAACAACATTCGTTTTATTCAAAAAGCACTGGATTTAGACAGACAGCAAGCCGGTAAAATGACAAAACGCGATCCAAATCAACCGCCGGTATCTAATCCAAAAGGAATTACTAATTACTTAAACTGTATTTTAACTGCGGATAAAGTTAATGTCGCGGAACGTCGTTATTGGGAACAATTGCCGCAATTGGAAAAAGCGAGCAAACGGTTTGGTGTACAAAAAGAATATTTGATGGCGTTGTGGGGCATGGAAAGCAGTTTCGGTTATTATCAAGGTAATTATGACGTCTTATCGGTTTTGGCGACTTTAGCCTTTGACGGACGTCGAGAAGCCTTATTTAGCAAAGAATTTATTGCGGCAATGAAAATGTTGGAGCAAAACCGAATTCAACGCAACAAAATGCTGGGATCATGGGCCGGTGCTATGGGACAAACGCAATTTATGCCGAGTTCATATTTGCGTTATGCGGCGGATGGCGACAGCGACGGTGAAAAAGATATTTGGAAAAATCACTACGACGTCTTTGCCTCTATCGCCAACTATTTGCATACCGTCGATTGGAATGATCAATTGCCTTGGGGCGTGGAAGTTAATTTGACGCAATATATAAGCTTGGATCTCGCCGGTATTGAAAAAGGTAAAGCGCGCTCATGGCGCGAATGGCAAAATAAAGGCGTAGTCTTAAAATCGCCAACTTCACAAGAATTGGAAAAATTGACCGCACTTTCTTCGGCTGATTTATGGTTAGTGCGTCCGGATCGTGAAGCGGGTCGCGCGTTTTTGGTTTCAAACAATTTCCGTACCATTTTAGATTGGAATAAATCCAACTATTTTGCGGTGAGTATCGGGATGTTTGCGGATCGGATCAAAGCCCGCGTGAACGGGAATTAATTCTAGCTAAAATACGAAAAAGTGCGGTCAATTCCGCACTTATTTTTTACCAATTATCTAAAATAGCTAAGGCGTCGGCGAGTTTTTTAACCGTAAAAACTTGCATATTTTCCACCGCACTTTTTGGTTTGTTGGCAAAGGGGACAATCGCGCGTTTAAATCCGTGTTTTGCCGCTTCGCTAATGCGTTCCTGACCGCTTGGCACCGGGCGAATTTCTCCCGCCAAGCCCACTTCGCCGAAAACCACCAAATCGCGTGGCAACGGGCGATTACGAAAACTGGAAATTAATGCCAATAATAACGCTAAATCTGCCCCGGTTTCGCCGACTTTAACGCCGCCTACCACGTTGACAAATACATCTTGATCCGCCATTTGTAAGCCGCCATGGCGATGTAATACTGCCAACAATAACGCCAAGCGGTTTTGTTCCAACCCGACTGCTACCCGTCTTGGATTGGCGAGCATGGAATGATCAACCAAGGCTTGAATTTCGACTAATAGCGGGCGCGTGCCTTCCCATAATACCATTACTGAACTGCCGGAGGTTTCTTCTTCACCGCGGCTTAAAAAAATCGCCGACGGATTTTTTACTTCGCGTAAACCTTGTTCGGTCATAGCGAAAACACCGAGTTCGTTGACCGCCCCAAAACGGTTTTTATGGCTGCGTAAGGTGCGATAACGGGAGTCTGCTTCGCCTTCCAATAATAGGGAGGCATCAATGGCATGTTCCAACACTTTCGGTCCGGCAAGGGTTCCGTCTTTGGTCACATGACCAACCATCACGATCGCCACATGGCGAGTTTTTGCATAACGGGTTAAAAATGCAGCACATTCGCGCACTTGTGCCACGCTGCCGGGGGAGGATTGAATATCTGCAAGGTGCATCACTTGGATGGAGTCAATCACGATAATTTGCGGTTTTAATTGATCAGCTAAAGCGCAAATTTGTTCAACAGAGGTTTCGGATAACACGTGTAATCGATCCGTTGGCAAATTTAAGCGATTAGCACGCATGGCAACTTGTTGCAATGATTCTTCGCCGGTGACATAAAGTGCGGTCGAATGTTGCGCTAATCCGCACATTACTTGCAACAACAAGGTACTTTTCCCGGCGCCGGGATGACCGCCGATTAAAATGGCGCTGCCGGGTACGATCCCGCCGCCGAGAACGCGATCCAATTCGTTAAATCCGCTGCTGAAACGTGGCAATTCTTGCAGGCTGATTTCTGATAAGCACTGAATTTTGGCGTGAGTTTCGCCGGCGTACCCGCTAAATCTGTCATTTTTACCTTTCGTCGCAGAAACTAACCGCACTTCGCTGATAGTGTTCCAGGCTTTGCAGGCGGAACATTGTCCTTGCCAACGCGCAAATTCTGCGCCGCAGTCGCTACATACATAAGCGGTTTTCGGAGATTTTGCCATTTTATTTTACCGTTAATAATAAAAAGTTAAGCATCCGTTTTACATATCGTCCGCTTTGGATCAAGGAAATCAGGCGGTTCATGGCACGTAAATTATCTTTGTTTTCGCTGTGTAGGCGGATAATTTCTTTGATTTCATTGAGCAAGCGGACATTGCTTTCCAATAATTCGGTTAAACGTTGTTCATCAAATCGGATTGGCGCTTGTTCTGCTTGTTCAGCGGCACTTTGTTCTAACAGTTTGGCATTTTCGCTGTAAAAATAATACAAATTAAAAAAAGCACCGATCCGTTCTACGCTACGGGTAAAATCTTGAGCAAAATAGTTCGCGCCGAGATCGACGGTTTCTTCGAGCATCTCTTGTTCCAACTTGATAAGTGCAGTTAATTTTTGCGTAGAATTGACCGCACTTTGGGCAAAATCCAAAAATTCGCGCCATTTGGTTAACCAATTTTGCGGAGCGATAGATTGATTTCGTGCCAGTTGATAGCCTCGTTTTGCTTTACTGTGCAGGCTTAAATGAGCATCACAGGCAAAGCTAAGTTCATGAACAAAATACAATAAATCGGCAATATTTCCTTGTTTTAATTCAAATTCGACTTCGCAAATCGGCGCGGTTTTGTCCTGCGCGATAATCTCCCCTTGATCTAATGCCACTTCAATTTGCGTACCATTGCCACATTCGATAAGCCAAGATTGGCGTTGAAAATCCGTGGAAAATAGGGGGGTAAGTGATAATGATTGCGCATTTTCCAGCGGATAAACTTGGGCTAATTGATTTAAATCGGGATGAGCGTCGTTAAGCGGAATATTATATTCCGGGCGAATGTGTAACCCGCTTTGTACTGTTCCATCGGTTTTTAGGGTTAAAGTAAAGGTGTCATCTTGCTGACGCACCCGCAGTCCCATTTTATTTTGGGCGAAAAATTGCTCCGGGGTGTCGTAGTAACAATTGCGTAAAAAGACGTTTTTTTGCGCTAAAATTGTAAAATTGCTAATTTCTTGGCTTAAAAATTGGGCAAATTGAGGCGAGGCGATTAATTTCAGTTCAATTTCGTTTTCCATATAAATTCCTTTTATATTAATTACTTACTCTATAAATAAGCACTTAATATGCAAATGACTTGTGGTATTATCTAATAAATATGGAGATTTTTCGATTAAAATCGTGAATTTTTACCTTATATCATGTAATATACGCCTGAAAATTTAATCAACTTGTTAAGGAGTAAATTTATGGCAGTGAATAATATTCTTGGATTATTTGCCCATTCCCCTTTTAAGCCCTTACAACGACATTCAGATAAGGTAACGGAATGCTGTAGCTTACTTGTTCCTTTTTTTGAAAGTACGTTTAACGGAGATTGGGAGGCGTCTTTAGAAATTCGTCGACAAATCTCTGAGGTGGAGCGTCAAGCTGATACTTTAAAACGTGAAATTCGTTTAAAACTTCCTCGTGGTTTATTTATGCCGATTGATCGTACAGATCTATTAGAATTGGTGACTCAACAAGATAAACTGGCTAATTGTGCTAAAGATATTGCAGGTCGAATGCTGGGACGTCAATTTGCTTTCCCAAGCGGTATGCAGGAGGAATTTATGAAGTTTCTTTACCGCAGCCTGGATGCGACTGTACAGGCACACCGTGTAATTGATGAACTGGACGAGTTACTTGAAACCGGTTTTAGAGGACGGGAATTAACCTTTGTTAATACCATGATAAATGAATTGGATTCGATTGAAGATGACACGGATCAAATGCAAATTAAATTGCGCATGATGTTGCGCAGTGTCGAAGAACGCTATAACCCGATTGATATTATGTTTTTGTATAAAATTCTTGAATGGATTGGCGGGCTGGCTGATCAAGCGCAACGCGTGGGCGCTCGTATTGAATTGATGTTGGCTCGTTCTTAACGGCAAGGTTATGATTTTAGATAGGTAGTCATTATGGAATTAATAAATGAATACGGC
Source organism: Actinobacillus seminis (assembly GCF_002263215.1). Lineage (GTDB taxonomy): Bacteria > Pseudomonadota > Gammaproteobacteria > Enterobacterales > Pasteurellaceae > Actinobacillus_B > Actinobacillus_B seminis. Next base: position 300,262 of record NZ_NLFK01000001.1, on the reverse strand, counting down.
ACGTTATTTGTTGTTCTTACGGCAATTTTTGGGTTGTTAATGGCATTTGGCATTGGTGCTAATGATGTATCCAATGCCATGGGAACTTCTGTGGGGTCAGGCACAATTACGGCTAGACAGGCTATTTTTGTCGCTATGATTTTTGAATTTGCCGGGGCTTATTTAGCCGGCGGAGAAGTAACGGAAACCATCAAAAGTGGGATTATTAATCCGATGGAGTTTGTGGATAATCCGGATTTACTTGTTTTGGGAATGATGAGCGCATTATTGTCTGCCGGAGTTTGGTTGTTGTTGGCATCCTTTATGGGGTGGCCGGTATCAACAACGCATTCTATTATTGGAGCGATTGTCGGGTTTGCTTGCGTGACTATTGGTCCGCATTCTGTGGAATGGGGAAATATTAAGGGGATTGTTGGCAGTTGGTTTGTAACACCGCTGGTATCTGGGGTCGTCGCTTATGTCATTTTTACTAGTACACAGAAATTTATTTTTGATACTGAAACGCCATTGGAAAACGCCAAAAAGTTCGGACCATACTATATGGGACTAACCACGTTTATTTTAACGCTTGTAACGATTACGAAAGGATTAAAACATGTCGGATTACACCTTTCAATGAATGAAACCCTGCTTACTTCATTAATAATCAGTATCGCGAGTATTGTATTTTGTTATTTTTATTTTCGTAGTGAGTCTTTTAAAAACAGAGTGCAGGGCGGAACCTTTGGCGGTGTTGAAAAAGTCTTCAGTATTTTGATGCTGCTCACTGCTTGTTCAATGGCATTTGCGCATGGTTCAAATGATGTTGCGAATGCGATTGGACCGTTGTCTGCAGTGGTCTCAATTGTAGAAAATGGCGGACAAATTACAGCCAACACTCACTTAGCGTGGTGGATTCTACCCTTAGGTGCCACAGGGATTGTGATTGGTTTAGCTGTGATGGGATATAAGGTTATGGGAACTATCGGCACTGGAATTACCGATTTAACCCCAAGCCGCGGTTTTTCGGCGGAATTTGCTACTGCGATTACGGTAGTGATTGCATCCGGTACCGGCTTGCCAATTTCGACGACGCAAACCTTAGTGGGAGCAGTTCTCGGCGTTGGTTTTGCGCGCGGTATTGCGGCATTAAATCTTAACGTTATTCGCAATATTTTTGCCTCTTGGATTGTTACGTTACCGGCAGGCGCCTTTTTTGCTATCATTATTTTCTATATTTTAGAGTATATCTTTTATTAGAGCTTAACTTAACTTAATTTTATTTATCTAAAAAGTGCGGTACAATTCACCGCACTTTTTTATTTTTATTTAGGATAGGTTGTATGCAAAAAACCACTAAGATTCTGCTTTCTTCCCTGATTTTTGGGCTGTCTGTTCATATGGCGCAAGCGGAGACCAAATATGTTTCGGAAAATTTAAATACTTTTTTGCGTAAAGGTGCCGGTGATCAATTTAAAATCACTGGTGCTATTCAAGCCGGTGAGCCGGTGACTGTCTTGGATCGTAAAGATAAATACACGCTTATTCGCGACAGCCGCAATCGGGAAGCATGGATTTTAACCAATGAGTTAAGCAATACACCAAGTAGTAAACAAGAAAATCCTAAACTTAAAGCACAAATTGAAGAATTAAGCCTTAAACTTAGTCGTTTGGACAATGATTGGCAACAACGCACCAATGAAATGCAGCGTCGCACTAAACAAGCAGAAGAACAAAGCAGCCAATTGTTGGAGCAAAATTCGCAGTTAAAACGCGAATTGGATATTACCAAAAATAAAAATCGTGATTTGGAAGCCATGCTGGATGCGGGAAAACGCGAAATTGCGATTCAATGGTTTATTTATGGCGGTTCCGTACTGGGTGTCGGGTTATTACTCGGCTTAATTATTCCGTTGATTTTACCGAAACGTCGCAAACGCGACGGTTGGGCATAAGTTTTATGAAAATCTACCTTGTCGGCGGTGCGGTGCGCGATCAATTATTACAGAGCACAGTACAAGATCGGGATTGGGTAGTTGTTGGGGCGACGCCTGAAATGTTGATCGCACAAGGTTATCAGCAAGTCGGCAAGGATTTTCCGGTTTTTTTGCACCCACAAAGCAAAGAAGAATATGCCTTAGCGCGTACAGAGCGCAAATCGGGTGTGGGTTATGGCGGTTTTATCTGTGATTTTTCGCCGGATATTTCTTTGCAGCAAGATTTAATTCGACGCGATTTGACAATTAACGCCCTCGCACAAGATGAAGAGGGAAAAATTTATGATTTTTTCCATGGTGTAGAAGATTTAAAGCAGGGAATTTTGCGCCATATTTCGCCGGCGTTTGCCGAAGATCCGCTGCGCGTGTTGCGTGTTGCGCGTTTTGCCGCGCGTTACCATACTTTAGGTTTTTCCGTTGCTGAAGAAACGTTGCAGCTTATGCAGCAAATCACTGATGCCGGCGAATTAGTGCATCTGACTGCCGAGCGGGTGTGGTTGGAAACCGAAAAAGCCTTATTAGAACCCAATCCGGAAATTTATTTTGAGTTGTTGCGTAAAATTGGCGCATTAGCGGTACTTTTCCCTGAACTGGATGCCTTATATAACGTTCCTAATCCGATTCAACATCATCCCGAAGAGGATAGTTTTGTGCATACCATGCTGGTTTTGCAACAAGCAACATTATTAAGCCATACTTTTTCTGCGGATCAACAAAGTGCGGTACGTTTTGCGGCGATTTGTCATGATCTTGGCAAGGCATTGAGTCCGAAAGACAATTTACCTCATCATTATGGGCATGAAAAAGCTGGTCTCAAACCAATACGCACACTTTGCCAACGTCTAAAAGTGCCACAGGTGATACAAGATTTGGCTTTACTTTGCTGCGAATTTCATACGCATGTGCATAAAGCCTTTGAATTACAAGCAAAAACCGTCGTGAACTTGTTTAATCAACTGGATGTATGGCGCAAACCGCAACGTTTTGAGCTGCTGTTGTTGGTTTGTGTGGCGGATTCGCGCGGACGGACGGGGTTTGAACAAGCGGCTTATCCGCAGCGAGCATTTTTATGGCAATTGTATCAATGTGCCTTGCAAGTTGATGTTCAACAAGTGATCGCTGATGGTTTTAGCAAGCAGGGAATTCGTGATGAACTGAACCGGCGTCGAATTTTAGCGGTGATGCAAAAACGTGAAGAAATCTTACCGCACTTTACTAATGATGTTTAACCACGTAAAATACGCACAATTTTTTTGATTAAGTGAGCTTATGAAATCCTTAAAATTCTTTTTCATTTTGATGGCGGCGCTGTTTTTAGCCGGATGTCAAACGCTGGATATTGCTGACAATCGTCCGACAAATGTGGCTCATATTGAGAAAACGGATGCACAATGGCAACAACATTTGCAACAACTAAAGCAAATTAAATTCTATAGTAGCACCGGTCAACTAGGCTATATTTCTAGCAAAGAACGCTTTTCCGCCCGCTTTGATTGGCAATATCGCAACGCGCAATCTTATACCTTGTTGCTATCTTCTACGATCACATCTTTAACCTTAACATTCGATATGAGTCCTTATGGATTAACGATTTCCGACAATAAGGGCAACCAACGTTCGGCGTCGGATGCGAAGTTATTACTGCAAGAAATTATCGGGATGGATATTCCATTGGAACATTTTTCCACTTGGCTAAAAGGTCAACCCAATGAACAAGCCGATTACAACGTTGGTAGCAACCATCTGTTAGCCGGCTTTTCCTATCCGGCGGAGGGGGAGAATTGGACTGCCGATTATTTAAATTATCAATCTGTTGGAAATCGCATGATGCCACGGGATATTTTGTTGAAAAATAGCGAGCAGACCTTAAAAATTCGCATTGATCATTGGGCACTTTAATGAAAACTTACCACTTTTCGACCGCACTTTCCCAATCCCTCGGCAGCAGGCGCTATCCTAGCCCGGCAAAATTGAATTTATTTTTATATATTAATGGAAAACGGGCGGATGGTTATCACGAATTACAAACCTTATTTCAATTTCTCGATTTTGGCGATTGGCTGGAAATTGACGTGCGAGATAGCATTGAAATTAGCTTGACACCGGAAATTCCCGGTATGCCTTTGACGCAAAATTTAATTTACCGTGCGGCGCGTTTATTGCAACAAGTAACCGGTTGTCGTCAAGGTGCGAAAATCCATTTAGATAAAATATTACCAATAGGCGCCGGATTAGGTGGCGGTTCATCCAATGCCGCAACCACGTTGGTGGTACTCAATGCCTTATGGCAAACGGGACTTTCCGTGCAGCAATTGGCTGATTTGGGCGTCCAGCTTGGGGCGGATGTACCGATTTTTGTACATGGCAAAGCGGCGTTTGCAGAGGGTGTTGGCGAAAAACTGACTTATTGCCAACCGCCGGAAAAATGGTATTTGGTATTAAAACCGGATGTTTCCATTTCTACCGCAGTGATTTTCCAAGATCCCGACTTGTCGCGTAATACACCAAAACGATCATTACAGCAACTTTTAGCGGAAAAATACGAAAACGATTGCCAAAAAGTTGTGCTGGATCATTATTCAGAGGTTGAAGAAACCTTACGCTGGTTGTTAAAATATGCACCGGCGAGATTAACAGGAACAGGCTCTTGTGTATTTGCTGAGTTTGAAGATGAGCAATCAGCACAAGCAGCATTTAGCAATAAACCGGACGCCTATTTCGGTTTTGTTGCCAAAGGGTTGAATATTTCTCCTTTGTCTTCGTATTTGGAGAAAGTTTTTCGATAAATCAATTAGCTATATGAAATTTCTTACTACTTAAACTCCTTGAGGTTACATTAACAATGCCTGACATAAAACTTTTCGCGGGGAATGCCACACCTGAACTCGCAAAACGAATTTCCGAACGCTTATATATTTCACTTGGTGACGCAACAGTTGGTCGCTTTAGTGATGGTGAGGTTCAAGTTCAAATTAATGAAAATGTACGAGGTAGTGATGTTTTTATTATTCAATCTACCTGTGCACCGACAAATGACAATTTAATGGAATTGATTGTGATGGTGGATGCCTTACGTCGTGCTTCAGCCGGTCGTATTACGGCAGTTATTCCTTATTTTGGGTATGCTCGTCAGGATCGTCGGGTTCGCTCGGCTCGTGTACCTATCACTGCAAAAGTCGTTGCCGATTTCTTATCCAGTGTAGGTGTAGATCGCGTACTCACCTGTGATTTGCATGCCGAACAAATTCAGGGTTTTTTTGATGTCCCGGTAGATAACGTGTTTGGTTCTCCGGTATTAATTCATGATATTTTGAAGAAAACTGATTTGATCAATCCAATTGTTGTCTCTCCTGATATCGGCGGGGTAGTGCGCGCGCGCGCGGTCGCTAAATTGTTAAATGATACTGACATGGCGATTATTGATAAGCGTCGCCCGAAAGCTAATGTTGCACAAGTAATGCATATTATCGGGGATGTTGCAGATCGTGACTGCATCTTGATTGATGATATGATTGATACTGGCGGTACCTTGTGTAAAGCAGCGGAAGCCTTGAAAGAACGTGGAGCAAGACGTGTATTTGCTTATGCAACCCATGCGGTATTCTCCGGATCGGCGGCAAAAAATCTGGCCAATGATGTATTGGATGAGGTTGTTGTGACTGATACTATTCCACTTTCTCCAGAAATTAAAGCATTAGGTAAAGTGCGAGTATTAACACTTTCCGGTATGTTGGCTGAAGCAATTCGTCGTATTAGTAACGAAGAATCTATTTCAGCAATGTTTAGTTAATTTTACCAATTCGGGATAGAGGCGCTTTTTTTGTCCTTTTAACGCCGAATTAGACGTAATATAGAAAAAGTGCGGTTAAAAATCTTCGGATTTTGACCGCACTTTTTATTTAACTGATTATTTGCCTAAATTATCGAAGAATTTTTTAACGCCATCAATAAAGCTGGAGGATTTTGGACGGTGTTGCGTTTTGCCTTCCAAACTTGCTTCCAATTTTCTCAACAATTCTTTTTGTTCTTCATTGAGTTTGATTGGGGTTTCAACAATAATTTTACAAATTAAATCACCTACATAGCCACTTCTGCTAGAGGATACACCTTTGCCGCGTAAGCGCAATAATTTACCGGTTTGTGTTTCTTCCGGAATTTTCACTTTCAAGCGACCATCTAAGGTTGGCACTTCAATTTCGCCACCTAATGCCGCCATGGTGAAGCTGATTGGCACTTCGCAGTAAAGATTGTTCCCGTCACGTTGGAAAATATCATGTTCTTTAACATGGATGACCACGTACAGATCGCCTGCCGGCGCGCCGTTTTCCCCTGCGGCACCTTCACCGGATAAGCGTAATTGATTGCCGGTATCAACGCTCGCTGGAATTGTAACAGAAAGGTTTTTCTTTTTATGTACACGTCCGTCGCCATGGCAGTTACGACATGGTTTTTCAATTTTTTTCCCGAACCCGTGACAGGTTGGACAAACTTGTTCGGTTACAAAGAAGCCTTGTTGACGACGAACACGACCCGCTCCGTGGCAAGTTGGACAGGTTTCTACTTTAGAACCCGCTTCCGCACCGGAACCATGGCAGCTTTCACATTCAACTAAAGTATTGATTTGAATATCTTTTTTAGTACCTTTTACTGCTTCTTCTAAGGTAATTTCAATATCATAACGTAAATCTTCGCCACGCACGACACGTTGACGACCGCGACTTCCGCCAAAAATATCGCCGAACATATCACCAAAAATATCGCCGAAATCGGCACTGCCGAAGCCACTAAATCCGCCAGCGCCACCAAATCCGCCTTGTTCAAATGCAGCATGACCATATTGATCGTAAGCGGCTTTTTTCTCTTTATCGCTTAAGATTTCATAGGCTTCATTGATTTCTTTAAATTTTTCTTCACTTTCTTTATCCCCTTTCGTACGGTCAGGGTGATATTTCATTGCAAGGCGTTTATAGGCACGTTTAATTTCTTTTTCATCCGCCCCTTTTTGAATACCTAGTACTTCGTAATAATCTCGTTTTGCCATAATTTTGTATCATTCTGTAGGGTGGGTGTAACCCACCATTTCGCTAAATTTTGATATTTTGGTGGGTTATCACCCACCCTACGTAATAGACCAAAGGGCGTATTGCTACGCCCTTTGTAGGAACACGGCTGTGTCCGTGGACACACAGAGTGCCCCTACCCGTGAATTATTTATTATCTTTCACTTCCTCAAACTCGGCATCAACTACGCCATCATCTTTTGGATTTTGTTGCGCTTGTTGTTGACCTTGTTGGGCTTGCGCTTGACCCACTTGAATAAGTTTTTCAGACACTTGAACTAAAGCTTGGAGCTTTTCTTCAATCGCCGCTTTGTCTTCACCTTTCGCTGCCGCTTCAAGTTCGTTGACGGCTTTTTCAATCGGAGCTTTGTCGTCTGCTGATAATTTATCGCCCACTTCGCTTAATTGTTTGCGAGTAGAGTGAACTAAATGATCCGCTTGGTTACGCGCTTGCACTAATTCTTCAAATTTACGATCAGCTTCTGCGTTTGCTTCCGCGTCACGTACCATTTGTTGAATTTCATCATCACTCAAACCGGAAGAAGCTTTGATGGTAATTTGTTGTTCTTTACCGGTGCCTTTATCTTTCGCGGAAACGTGGATAATACCGTCCGCGTCAATATCGAAAGTTACTTCAATTTGTGGCATACCGCGTGGTGCAGGGTTAATACCTTCCAGGTTAAATTGCCCTAAAGATTTATTCGCACTTGCTTGTTTACGTTCACCTTGAAGTACGTGAATTGTCACTGCACTTTGATTATCTTCCGCGGTTGAGAACACTTGCGATTTTTTGGTTGGAATTGTGGTGTTTTTCTCAATCAAGGTTGTCATCACACCGCCCATGGTTTCGATACCTAATGAAAGCGGAGTAACGTCTAACAACAATACGTCAGTTACATTACCAGATAACACACCACCTTGTACCGCAGCACCTACAGCAACCGCTTCATCAGGGTTCACGTCTTTACGTGGTTCTTTGCCAAAGAATTCAGCCACTTTTTGTTGAACTAATGGCATACGGGTTTGACCGCCCACCAAAATCACATCATTGATGTCGGAGACGCTCAATCCGGCATCAGCCAACGCAACTTTTACCGGCTCCATAGAGCGCGCCACTAAATCTTCCACTAAGGATTCTAGTTTGGCACGAGTTAATTTAATATTTAAGTGTTTTGGACCGGTTGCATCTGCGGTGATGTACGGAAGATTAACGTCAGTTTGTTGCGCAGAAGAAAGTTCGATTTTCGCTTTCTCACCTGCTTCTTTCAAACGTTGCATTGCAAGCGGATCGTTACGTAAATCTACGCCCTGTTCTTTTTTGAACTCGTCCACTAAGTAGTTGATTACGCGGTTATCAAAGTCTTCACCACCTAAGTGAGTATCTCCGTTAGTTGCTAATACTTCGAACGTTTTTTCGCCGCCAACTTCATCGATTTCGATAATGGATAAGTCGAAAGTACCACCCCCTAAGTCATAAACTGCGATCGTTTGGTTGCCTTTACCTTTATCCAAACCATAAGCCAATGCCGCCGCTGTCGGTTCATTGATAATACGTTTAACCTCAAGACCGGCGATACGACCTGCATCTTTGGTTGCTTGACGTTGTGCGTCGTTGAAATATGCCGGTACAGTAATTACTGCTTCGGTTACCGTTTCACCCAAGAAATCTTCCGCCGTTTTTTTCATTTTTTTCAACACTTCGGCAGAAATTTGCGGCGGTGCCATTTTTTCACCTTTTACTGAAACCCAAGCGTCACCATTGTCTGCTTTTACAATTTCAAATGGCATAATACTCACATCACGCTGAACTTCTTGATCTTCAAAACGACGACCGATTAAACGTTTGATTGCAAATAACGTATTTTTCGGATTGGTTACTGCTTGACGTTTTGCCGGTTGACCAACCAAGGTTTCGTTATCGTTGGTATAAGCGATAATTGACGGTGTCGTACGATCCCCTTCGGCATTTTCAATAACACGCGGTTTATCGCCATCCATTACCGCTACACAAGAGTTTGTTGTGCCTAAGTCAATACCAATAATTTTTCCCATAATCTGTTTTCTCCTAATAAAATTCTGTTGTCTCTTAGATAAGGATTGAATTTCGCATTTCAAGGTTAAATTCCAATATTTTTCAACATTTTTTCTTGAAAAGTGCGGTCAAATCCGTTCACGTTTTTGTAAATGTGAGCGGAAAAATAAAATTCAAGGGGAGGGTGGAAAATTTTTTGACTTTATAGCAGGTTATGTTAGTTTATTGTTGAAAATTTGATAATGACTTAAGGAACTACAATGAAAAAATCAACATTAGCGATCGGAATGCTTGTTGCCCTCGGTGCGCTGTGGAGCGGTGGTGCGTGGTACACTGGAAAAGTGGCCGAAGAAAATTATGTATTTTATCTGCAACAAATTAACCGAAGTGCTACGTCAGTTTCTATTGAACATGGCTTGAGCAAAGTTGAAAATGTGAAATTTGAGCGCGGTTTTTTTAGCTCAACTTTGTCCTACGATTTGCTCCTCACTTCGCCGAAAGATAATATCACTTATCGTTTGCCGATGGCGGGAAAAATTTATCATGGACCTATTACATTGAATAATTTTTCAGTCGCGATGTTTTCTGCCGATCTTGCCTTACAGAAAAATGAACAAACAGCACTTTGGTTTACAGATGACAAAAGTAATCCGCTAGCGCTGACGCTTGCCATGGCCTATAACCAACAAGTTAAAGGTGAGCTTAATTCTAGCGCGAAAGTGAATTTGGATGCGGAACAGTTGCAATGGACAGGGAATGTGCAATTTGATTTGGACAAAAAAGGATTTGGCAAAACCGTCGGTAATTTTCCAAGTGTAACGATCCGCAAAGAAACCGAAGATCCGGCAAGACCCAATACTATTTTGTTGAAAAATGTTAAAGTGAATGTGGAACGCCCAAGTGCTGATTTATTTAATGGTCAATATCAGGTAAGCATTGCGGATTTTGCGCTTAATGGCATAGATAAAAAAGGGCAGGATTATCGTTTACAACTTGATGACATCTCGCTTTCTCTTAACTTAAAACAAGAACAAAATTGGGTAAATTCTGATTTTGTTTATCAGATGGCGGATGTGAAAGAAAACAATCGTTCGGTGGCGGGATTGCAATGGAACATGAAATTAAACCATCTTGATGCAAATGCTTTACGCTTGTTTTTACAAGGGGCGGATAAACTTAATCGACAAAATAACTTAAGTGTCGAAGGGATAAATGCACTGGAAAAATTGTTAAATAATCAACCGCACTTGCAATTATCGCCATTAGGGCTAACCAACAGCAAGGGCAACGCCACGCTAAATTTGGATGTCGGTGTGGTGCAAAATGTGCTTAACGCGGGACAACAAGGCAAAATCTTAGATTTATTTAACACCTTAACAGGCGAACTCAACTTAGATAAAGCCTTTTTGAAAGAATTTATTGCTACCTCATTGATGGCATCAGATAACAGCCTCAGCCAAGCCGATGCGGAACAAAACGCGCAAAATATCTTGGATAAAAAACTAAAATCACTAGTAAGCCAAGGGTTATTCAAAGAAACCGATGATAAATATACGCTGACATTCAACCTCGACAACGACAAATTAAATGTTACCGGCAAAGATTATAGCGAACAAGATATTCAGGCTTGGCTCTTCATCCTCGCCATGATGATTTACGCCGGCGGGGTTTAATCCGGTTTTTTAAAATAAAAATCATCTTCAATTTATAGCGTAGCTAAAATAACTTGTTCGGGATCGATACTAAACCATAGGAGTTGGTCAAGTGCGATTTGTTCGTCGTTGAGGACGATGGCGCAGAGTTCGGTTTCCTTGCTTAAGGATAATATCACTTCTTTGAAATCATTTTTATCAATGATGGATTTAACCGCTGCTGGATAGTTGTTTGGTTGAGACGTTGCTTGATGAGAGATTTTTACCCAAGGCGCTTTGATCATCAACAATACTTCTTTTTCCAAAACTAATTGTAAACGCACCGCACTTTGCGCGGTGATGGAAACTCGCAGTGGATAGGGAAAATCGGTAATATGCACATCTATATAACAATGAATATCCTCATGAATCAGCCTTTTAATATTGCCGAAAAACTGATTTCTTGCGCTACTTTGTAGCGAGAAACGGGTGGTGGCAAATAGCAGGCTGTTTAACGGGACGCTTTCATCCTGTAAAATCGAGAATGCTTTTTGTTGAGTTTGTTCTAATAAATCATAAAGTTGCAGCAGTCGCAGGGCATAAGTCGTTAATTGGGTACCACCGCCATTTTTTCCGCCCGTATTGCGTTCAAGCAAGGGTTTTGGGCTAATTTTATTCATTATTTCTAAATGATCCCAAGCGCTTTTGTAGCTGACTTGTGCATTTTTTGCCGCTTGGTTAATGGAGCCGCACTGCTGAATTTCTTTGAGCAAACGAATACGTTTGGGATCCACAAAGAGTTGTTGCTGCAATTTGATGGTTAATAGAATTTCGCTGTTTAATTCGGTCGTTAACATAGCATTTCAATGAGTTGTTTTTTATAGTGTAATCGAAACGGATTTTTGTGTAGCATTTATTTAAATTTCATTATATAATTAAATTTATAATGAATTAATTTGCGGGAAATTGAGGGGAAAAATGGTGCGTAAACTAAATGGCGAGATAAAACAATGGGCAATGTTGTTAATGATAGTGCTAAGTTCAATGTCATTTTTGGCACAGGCAAAAACCACGGTGTTTGCTGCGGCGTCAATGACTAATGCATTGGAGCAAATTGCGGCAGAATATCATAAACAATATCCAACGCAAGAAATTGTATTTTCATTTGCCTCATCATCCACTTTAGCGAGACAAATTACCGAAAATGCACCTGCCGATATTTTTATTTCCGCTGATCAGCAATGGGTGGATTTTTTGGCAGAAAAAGGCGCAATTGAGGAAGATAGCCGTCAAAATGTTGCGGGTAATGCACTCGTTATGATTGCACCGAAAGACAGCAAAATTGAAACGGTGGATTTAACGAATGCACAATGGCAATCGGCTTTAGACGGTTCTTTTTTAGCCGTTGCTGATCCTAGCCATGTTCCTGCCGGTATTTATGCTAAAACGGCATTTACCTATTTAAATCAATGGGATGGGTTACAGAAAAGACTTGCACGAGCAGATAATGTGCGTAAAGCATTACTATTTGTAGAAAAAGGTGAAGCTCCGTTGGGTGTCGTATATCAAACTGATGCGATGATTAGCGCAGATAATGTGAAAATTGTTGCGGTTTTCCCGGAAAACTCCCATATGCCGATAGAATATCCCGCCGCAATCGTTAAAGGACATGGGCGTGCCGAGACGAGGGATTTTTTTGATTATTTACACTCCGCACCGGCAAAAGCGATTTTTCGCCAAAATGGGTTTACTATCAAATGATCTTGCTTTTTGTGCAGAGCAAATGTTGAGAAACAGGGAAAATTTAACTTTAATATCATGTGATTATAATGATTGATGAATTAATTGGGTATTTTCATTTATCGCCGGCGGAGCTAAGTGCGGTCTATTTAAGCATTAAAGTGGGCATCGCTTCTGTTTTAGCCGGTTTGCCTTTTGCGCTACTGGCGGCATGGGTTTTAGCGAAAAAAGATTTTTTCGGTAAAGCTTTCGTTAACGGAATTATCCATTTGCCTTTGGTGTTACCGCCGGTGGTGATCGGATATTTATTATTAATCGCTATGGGGCGGAACGGGATTATCGGTAAATATCTGTTGCAATGGTTTGATTTTAGTTTTGGATTTAGTTGGTACGGTGCGGCGCTGGCTTCGGCAATTGTCGCGTTTCCGTTAGTGGTACGCGCGATTCGCTTGGCGTTAGAAAGTGTGGATGTAAAGTTGGAGCAAGCGGCAGCAACCTTGGGGGCATCTCCATGGCGAATATTTTTCACCGTTGTGTTGCCGCTTTCTTTTCCCGGCATTTTAGCCGGGGTGATTTTAGGTTTTGCCCGCTCTTTAGGTGAATTCGGATCGACGATTACCTTTGTTTCCAATATTCCTGAAGTGACACAAACCATTCCTCTTGCCATGTATTCCTTTATCGAAACGCCTGGCGCGGAAAGTGCCGTAGCACGACTTTGCTTTATTGCCATTATGATCTCATTGATTTCTTTATTATTTTCAGAATGGTTGGCAAAACGAACACGACAAAAATTAGGGCGCGTTGTTAATGTTAGAAATTAAAGTTAAAAAACAACTGGGAAAAATGGCGTTGATGGCGGATTTGCACATCCCCAATCAAGGTATTACTGCAATTTTTGGGCTTTCAGGTTCGGGTAAATCGTCGCTGCTCAATTTAGTCAGCGGTTTAATTGCGCCGGATGAAGGATTTATTCGATTAAATGACCGCACTTTAGTAGATGTGGTGCAGAACATAAGCGTACCAACCTATGGGCGCCGAGTGGGGTATGTGTTTCAAGAGGCGCGCTTGTTTCCCCATTACAATGTCAAAGGCAATTTGCGTTACGGAATGCGTAATGTCAGTACGCAAGAGTTTGATTATATAGTAGATTTATTAGGCATTGGATCTTTATTAAAACGTTACCCGATCACCTTATCCGGCGGCGAAAAACAGCGTGTGGCGATTGGGCGGGCATTATTGACGGATCCGGATATTTTATTGATGGATGAACCGTTATCCGCGTTAGATTTACCGCGTAAACGCGAGTTGTTGCGGTATTTGGAAACCTTATCTCAACAAATTGAGATTCCGATTCTTTACGTGACACATAGTTTGGACGAGTTGTTGCGCTTGGCGGAGCGTGTGGTGTTGCTGGATGATGGAAAAGTCAAAGCCTATGATGTGTTGGAGAAAATTTGGCAAAATCCGTTATTTTCTCCGTGGAAAACGGAACATGAACAAAGCGCGGTGCTGTTTTTGCCGGTGCATTTGCATCATCCGGTGTACAATATGACCGCACTTTTTCTCGGTGAACAATTATTATGGGTCAATGCAGTGGCGCAGCCGATTGGTGACAAGGTACGGGTGTGCGTGCATAGTTCCGATGTTTCTTTAGCTTTGATCATGCCGGAGAAAAGTAGCATTCGCAATATTTTACGCGGAAAAATCACAGCACTTTTTGCTTTTGATGATCGTGTGGACGTGCAATTGGAGGTATCGTCTCAACAAATTTGGGCAAGTCTAAGCAAATGGTCATGCAACGAGTTGCATTTAACCGTAGGGCAAGCGGTTTATGTGCAAATTAATGCGGTATCGGTGGTGAAATAAAAAAATTGCACTTTGGCTTTACCTCCACGAGATTTTTTTGCTATCGTCGTGACAAATTTCATTTTAATACGCTTGCCGTTTTTATCGGTTTTATGTAAAACGTAACAAGGTTGTCAGCCCTACAGAATAAATAATTTTGGAATATATTTGTTTTTTTGTGGAACGCGTTTTTATTTTCAACATCTAACTTATTGATTTATTTTGATTAAAATAATTAATCCTTTAAATTCTCAATTTCTTTGGTAAATTCATTAATGTTATCAAAGCTTAAATACACGGAAGCAAAACGAATATACGCCACTTTATCCAATTGTTTTAACTCATTCATCGCTAAACGTCCCACTAATTGGCTGGAAACTTCACGCTCACCGGTTGCCCTTAATTGATAAATAATATGGCTAATTGCTCGTTCCACATCATCAAGACTTACAGGACGTTTTTCTAAGGCGTGCTGAATGCCTTGGCGCAATTTATCTTCATCAAAAGGCTCGCGACTACCATCATTTTTAATAATTTTGGGTACGACTAATTCCGCTGTTTCAAAAGTGGTAAAACGCTCGCGGCATTTTTCACATTCACGACGACGACGCACTTGATAACCGTCAGAAACCAAACGACTGTCGATAACTTTCGTTTCTTCGGCGACACAAAACGGGCAACGCATAAGCTAAATCCTAAATAAAATGATAACCCAATAAAACTCATCGAAGTTTAGCAAAATTTACATAAATTTACGATAGTTTTATCATGCACAAAAGCATTATTTAAATCTGAGTGTTTTAGTAGGGGAAAGATTGAATATTGTTGCAGCATTTCCTGCTATAGAAGTAGGAAATTAATTTGTTTTGACATCCTCACGATTTATGATTGATTTTGGTGATTGTCTAAACGATCACCATTAAGTTGAAATGGGGGGGACACAGAATTTGGGATAGGCTCATGAATTTGCTAATTCATCAACCTTTATCATTGCTCCTCCATTTCAATCCGTTTCATAACATTTTCATTCAATTAGATAGCTATTTTACAAAATAATACTGAACAAAGTCACTGTTTTATAATCTTGTATATAAGATTATCTACTCTTTCGACTGCTATTATTTCATCTTTCATCATCTGTTTAATTTTACATCCCCAAACCACTATCACTTTAATGCCCACACTTTCAAGTTGAGTATAGTTTTTCTTATCTCTTTCAACATTTCCTTCAAGCTTATTTTTCCAAAATTCATGATTATTCTTTGGAATAGATGAGTATTTGCAGTTTTCGTGCATATGCCAGAAACATCCGTTTACGAAAATAGCCGTTTTATACTTAGGCAAATAGATATCGGGGCTTCCTGGTAAATTCTTATAATTCACCCTATATCTGAACCCCTTATGCCATAAAAGTTTTCTTAAAAAAATTTCAGGCTTTGTGTTTTTGCTTTTAACTCTTGCCATGTTTTCACTTCTGGTTATAAGCTTATTTTTCTTCATTATCTGAATCTCACCTGCAAATTAAGTTTTATAAAATCTTCTCCGTTTTCACTATATACTTCCCCGAAATCATGCCTTGATGTGGATGCTGTCTTATATTTTGTATTCTTCAGCAAATATTCTTCAAAGTATTTTCTGTTATTGGAAATCCCACGGTCGGACTGTATCCGGTATTTACGTCAATTATTTTTACTGTAATATCACTTTTATCCGTTGCAGGTGCAGAAAGCTTATAACACAAAATTTTATCCATAAAATTCTGTGTGGTTTCTACTGAAAATGCGCCTTTTTAAGCTTTACTGTTAATTTCGTTCAATAGATATTCAGATTCTGTTTCAGGCAATTCTTTAACTTTTGAGCTGTTAATATATTGATATTATTTCTTCGGCGACTTATTCTTTAATTTCACCTTTGTTTTCTTCTCTAATTATCTTAATAGGGAAGTGCACAATAGCTTCGCTTTCTAAAAAAATCTTCAATTTGATAAAAACATGGATAATGCATTCTATGCCCGCTTAAATATGATCTCATTATGATATTCTAAAAACTCTAAAGAAGGTTTAAATTTTAAAGGGCATTATAATTTTTTCACCTTCATATTTTTAAATACATCATCAATAAAATTGTTTGTATAAAAATCTTTTAACCTGCTTGAAATCATTATTTTATAATCTGTATCTATTGTGATTAATCCTCTATCAAATGCTCTATCATGAATGGAATTGAGACATATTCCGTTATGTGGATTTAATCTATTTTTTTGATCCTTAGTCCACGGCTTTATATGACTTGCTACCAAAAATTCATTAACACTGATTCCCGTTATAGCACAAGCATTATTATATGCTGATAAAACTGATGAACGAAAAAAGTTTTGATTAATTCTTGTTTTAACCAGTCTCACTTTATCTTGACTTGAATAGTCTTTTTCTTCTGGCTGAAGATAGATGTTTTCAATTGACTTATTTGAAATTTTTCAATAATTCTTTCCGCTTCATAAACAAGACTTTCCTTATCTTTATTAAATTCTTTCCATATAAATTCTTCCATTTTTGCACCATGCATTAATCCTGAAATGTTCTTCTTTTTTAATTCGGGATCAAGCCTCCCAATATTCCCGATTTTCATATTAAGTGCAGAGGGACTCCTGTCAATCATATTTGCGTATTTAATGATAATTGGATTTGTTTTACTACTGCTTGCAAAAGGGATAATACAGTATACATAAAAAGCAACAATAGTTTCTTCTCTAGTCCAAATATTATTCTTGGGGTTTTTTTTTTTTTTTTGAAACTAACTGCGTTGCGAGTTATGGAGGCGTGTCCCGGAGTCGAACCGAGCTACATGGATTTGCAATCCAGTGCATAACCGCTTTGCTAACACGCCGTTAGTTTGGAGCGGGAAACGAGGCTCGAACTCGCGACCCCGACCTTGGCAAGGTCGTGCTCTACCAACTGAGCTATTCCCGCATTCGCTGTTAGTGGCGTGCATTTTACTGACTTCTGAAAATCTGTCAACGGTTGTTTGTAAAAAATATGGTTAATTGCTGAAAAAAAATGCAGATTGTTGAAAATAGAATAAAAATTTTACTATATTTTGCACGATTACTTAAATTTTCCGCACCGGTCAAAGGAGTATTGCTTGTGATTTAGAAAATTAAACCTTGTTGACATAGGTATTACATTTCTCATCTGAGGTAAAATTCGCTATAATGGCGCACATTTTTAAATATTGGAGAAAATTCGCTCCAACTCCAATTTGACGAATAGAGGTTTTTTATGACAACGCCAGTAGTTGCTCTTGTCGGTCGCCCGAATGTGGGAAAGTCGACGTTATTCAATCGATTAACTCGCACGCGTGATGCGTTGGTGGCGGATTTTCCGGGATTGACTCGGGATCGCAAGTATGGTCAAGCCAATGTTGCCGGTTATGATTTTATTGTGATTGATACCGGTGGGATTGATGGTACGGAAGAAGGTGTTGAGGAGAAAATGGCGGAACAGTCGCTGTTAGCGATTGAGGAAGCAGATATTGTATTATTTTTGGTTGATGCGCGCGCTGGCCTCACGTCGGCAGATATTGGCATTGCCAATTATTTACGTCAACGTCAACATAAAACAACGGTGGTAGTGGCAAATAAAACCGATGGCATTGATGCTGATTCCCATTGTGCGGAATTTTACCAATTAGGATTGGGTGAGATTGCTCAAATTGCTGCGGCGCAAGGGCGTGGTGTAACCGTGTTAATGGAGCAGGTATTAGCACCATTGGCGGAAAAAATGACCCAAAGTGCGGTGGAATTTGAGGATGAACCGAAAGATGAATGGGATCAGGATTTTGATTGTGATAATGAAGAAGATACACAATTGTTAGATGAAGCCTTGGCGGAAGAACAGTTGGAAGAGGATGATAAAAATATTAAAATTGCCATTGTCGGACGTCCGAATGTGGGCAAATCGACCTTAACCAATCGTATTTTAGGCGAAGAACGCGTGGTGGTATATGACTTGCCGGGAACGACGCGCGATAGTATTTATATTCCGATGGAACGTGATGGGCAGGCTTATACAATTATTGATACCGCCGGCGTGCGTAAGCGCGGAAAAGTGCATTTAACGGTAGAAAAATTCTCTGTAATCAAAACATTACAAGCTATTCAAGATTCCAACGTGGTATTACTGACTATTGATGCGCGAGAGGGTGTGTCGGATCAAGATTTGTCGCTACTTGGATTTATTCTGAATGCGGGACGTTCTTTGGTCATTGTGGTCAATAAATGGGACGGATTGGATCAAGAGGTGAAAGCTCGGGTGAAATCCGAATTGGATCGTCGTTTGGACTTTATTGATTTTGCACGCGTGCATTTTATTTCCGCCTTGCATGGTAGCGGTGTGGGAAATTTATTTGAATCCATCCAAGAGGCTTATGCATGTGCGACGCAAAAAATGACCACCTCAATGCTCACGCGTATTTTGCAAATGGCGACTGATGAGCATCAACCACCAATGGTGAGTGGACGTCGCATTAAATTAAAATATGCCCATCCGGGCGGTTATAATCCACCGATTATCGTGATTCACGGTAATCAGATGGAACGTCTGCCGGATAGTTATAAACGCTATTTGTCTAATTATTATCGTCGCAGTTTAAAAATTATCGGTTCGCCAATTCGGATTTTATTCCAAGAGGGCAATAACCCGTTTGCCGGACGTCGCAATAAATTGACGCCAAATCAATTGCGTAAGCGTAAACGTTTAATGAAATTTATTAAAAAATCAAAAAAATAGATACAAAAGTGCGGTCTCAAAAAGAGAAATTTTTGGTCGCACTTTTTACAATTGGAGAATTTCTTTAACGAAAGGGATGGTCAATTTGCGTTGTGCTTGCAAAGAGGCTTGATCCAATTTTTGCAACGCGCTAAAAAGGGTAGTCATATCGCGATCTAGGCGTTTTAGCAAAAACATTGCGCTTTCGTCAGGAAGTTCAATGCCACGCGCGTAGGCGTTTTGTTTTAATACGGTAACCATTTGCGCTTCGCTTAACGGCGCCATTTGATAAATTTCACCCCAAGATAAACGTGAGGCAAGATCTGGCAGGCGAATCGGCAGCGAATTTGGCGATTGATCCGCACTTATCAGCAACAGGGCATTTCCCGTTTCCCGCAGGCGGTTGATTAAATCAAAAATAGCCAACTCCCATTCATCATCTCCGATGACTGCCTGTAGATCATCCAAACAAATCAGATCTTGATATTCTAAATTATCCAGAACCGCCGGTGAAAAATAGCGAGATTTGCTAAGTGGCACATATAGCGCAGGGCGTTGGCGTTGCAAAAAATAATTGATGGAACCTTTTAAAATATGACTTTTGCCACAGCCTTTTTCACCCCATAAATAAAAGATAGGTTGTTGTAATTGCTCAAAATTTTTATGTAATGAATTAAGCAATAACTGATTGTTATCCGCATAAAAATTATCAAGGGTTTCATCATCAAGTTGATGAATTGGCAATGTGAGCTGTGAATTTAACAACGAAAATATCCTGCGGTGAACAAAGTTGTGATTAGCATATACGAAAAAAACGGAGATAAGCAAGCCTATCTCTGTTTTTTGTTTAAAAATTAATCTTCTATTTGATTTTTTGCAGGGGGTAAAATTAAGTTTAGGATAATGGCGACGACGGCGCATAAACTAATGCCTTTTAAGGAAACTTCGCCAAAGTTGACGAACATTCCGCCGATCCCAAAACTCATGACCACAGAAATAATGCACAGGTTACGCGCTTCGGTGACATCAACTTTGCCGCGAATCAGTGTACTCATGCCGACTACCGCAATGGAACCGAAAACCAACATCATGATACCGCCCATCACGATCGTCGGGATGGTGGATAAGAACGCGCCGACTTTTCCGCAGAAGGAAATGGCAATCGCCCAAACCGCTGCCCAAGTCATAATGTTCGGATTAAAGTTGCGGGTTAACATTACCGCGCCGGTTACTTCTGCGTAAGTGGTATTTGGTGGACCGCCAAGTAAGGAGGCGGCTGAAGTAGCAATACCGTCACCCAATAAAGTGCGATGTAAGCCCGGTTTTTTGAGGAAATCTTTTCCGGTGACGGAGCTGATTGCCATAATACCTCCCACGTGTTCTACCGCCGGTGCGATAGCGATAGGAAGTAAATATAAAATAGCTTCCGTCTTAAATTCCGGCGTCGTGATTTTCGGTAGGCTGAACCAAGGGGCATCCAAAACCGGTTGGAAATTAATCAGTCCAAGGAATAGACATAACACATAGCCCACCACAATACCGAGCATAATCGGGATAAGTTTCATCATGCCTTTAGAGAAAACCGCTACGCATAATGTGGTCAATAGAGTAACCATCGAAACCAATACCGCATCGTTGTATTCGTAATTGCTATTTTTGCCTAACGCCATATCGACCGCGACGGGTGCAAGTCCCATCCCGATAATAATAATGACCGGACCGATTACGACCGGTGGGAAGATTTTTTGCAACACGCCGGCGCCTTTGAGTTTCACTAAGGTGCTTAACGCAAGATAGACAAACCCGGTACAAACCAAGCCACCCATAGTGACTGCAACTCCCCAAGTAGCAACGCCATACTGAATTGGCGCGATAAAAGCAAAGGAGGAAGCTAGGAAAATCGGTACTTGTTTGCCGGTACAAAGTTGGAAAAGCAATGTCCCGATACCGGCGGTGAGTAATGCGGTATTAGTATCTAAACCGGTAATTAATGGTACTAAAACGAGGGCGCCGAAGGCGACGAATAACATTTGCAAACCGACAAACGCCTGTTTTACTTTGCTTTGCACCTCAATTGGTGCAGGGATTTCAATTTTTTCTGTCATTTAAGTTTCAACTCGCTGTCTGAATTAACTTGAAAGTGCGGTCTGTTTTTGAACGAAATCGCACGGAAAAAAAGCAGCAACATTGCCGCTTTATTTTTTGGATTACTTTGTTCCAAAAATCTTGTCACCCGCATCACCTAAACCCGGGATAATGTAACCTTGATCATTTAGGTGTTGATCAATGGAGGCGGTATATAATTCGACGTCAGGATGCGCTTTTTCAAGAGCGGCAATTCCTTCCGGCGCGGCAACCAAAACTAAAATTTTAAAGTGTTGGCACCCGCGTTGTTTTAATAAATCAATGGTAGCAATCATAGAACCGCCGGTCGCCAACATTGGGTCAACCACGATAGCCAAACGTTCATCTAAATCGCTGGCTAATTTTTGGAAATAAGGTACCGGCTCCAAGGTTTCTTCGTCACGATACATCCCAACCACGCTGATGCGCGCGCTTGGAATATGTTCCAAAACACCGTCCATCATGCCAAGACCCGCACGTAAAATCGGCACAACCGTGACTTTTTTTCCTTTGATGCGATCGATCTCCACCGGTCCGCACCAACCGTCAATGATCACTTTTTCTATTTCTAAATCGGCAGTCGCTTCATAGGTCAATAAACTACCTACTTCAGTGGCTAATTCACGAAAGTGTTTGGTGCTGATGTCGGCGGCGCGCATCAAGCCCAATTTATGTTTAACTAACGGATGATTAACTTCAACAATTTTCATTTTCTGCCTCTTTATTTTTTTATTGTGTGGAAAATTTAAAAATTGCGAAATTTTAAATCACTTCCTTAAAAATTAATAGCCCTTGCGTAAAAAATTTATCTCATTACCGCTAAATTTAGGATGAATGACGTTTAAGGAAAGGCAAAGTGCGGTAAAAATAACTCTTGGATTTCTAAAGGATATTGTTGCAATAATAAGGATGAACTACGCGCAAAAAGCCCGCTTTGCGGATCTTGGCTCCATGTTAAATCCTGCCTTTTTGGCTTTTGCGGGAAAAGCCACAAGCCAATGGAGTCATTGCCAAGCGTTAACACATCGGATGCTACTTGCTCCATGGTCGATTTCGGCAATCGGGTTTGGGCAAAAATCCAAGGTTTACCATCGCCTTTAATCAACACTTCGCGTAGCCAATAGGGTTCGTTAAGTGCGGTGATTTTTGAAGAAGTTTTGGGATTATTTGGTGATGAATTTATCCAACCTTGCTGGATGACTTCCACCTCCAAGTGGCGACAAATTTGCTGTAATTTTTGCGTTAAGGAACCGTTCTCCATTAACCAAGGAAGTACCGATGCGGGAATATCCTGCTTTTGATTGTGCCAATTGGCGCAAGCAAGTGTGCGACGATAAAGGGCAATATTTTGCATAAAAAATATCCGTTATACTTAAAATCAATAAGTAAATCATTAAATTATATGTTAACTAAAAAGTAATTTTACCAAATTTATTGCCCTTAAGACTTGATTTATTATGATATGGGCATTATTCTCTGATTCCTTTTAAGGAATCCACGTTATTTTATGCAGTTTTCTACTTTCCGGAAAAAATAATCGTATGATGAAAGTAGAAGTAAAGAAAAATTATTCAGAGGTAAAACGTTTGATGGTGAGTTTTATGTTGCCTATTCGCATTATTTTATTTGCGTTACTCGGTTTTTTTGTTTGTCGTTTGGGTTTCTATATTGTCCATTATGACACGTTTCAGGCGTTAACGCTTAATGACATTCTGATGAGCTTTATCAAAGGTGTACAGTTTGATAGTGCAACAGTTATGTTGGCGTGTGTTCCCATGTTAGCGGTATTGAGTTTCCCATTTAAAATTATTCATCATACGTGGATTCGTCCGGTAGCAACTTGGTTAAGCGGCATTATTTTATTTGTCCTTTTTGCCTACTATATCGCTGATATTAGTTATTTTGGCGAGGTTCAACACCATATTGGCGCTGAAATTTTAAATTTAAGCGCAGACCAAGGCGCCATGTGGGAAATTGCTTTTAGTTCAAGATTAACCACAACCGTGATCGGGATGACATTTTTAGTGCTGGGCGCTGTCATTTGGTATCACTTTGTGCTTGTGCCGACACAGCGCGGTATTCGCCTAAGTCAGTCTGTCGCGCTGAAATGGCTCTATTGGGTTGCTTTGGTATTGCTGTATGTGATTTTATTTCGTGGCATTATTTTCAGTGGGCGCCCGATCAATATGAGTGATGCTTTTAGCGGCGGAAAATTGCAACAGGCAAATTTGGCGCTTAACCCAGCCTATGTGACCTATCGGGAAAGTCGAAATCGTTTAAATCAAGATATGCTTGAATATGTTTCAGTGCAGGAGTTAAACGAGTTTGTACAACAAAATCCAAATATTTTTCGTTGGCAAAGCCAAGTTCAGCAACCGACCGGTAAAAATATCGTGTTAATTTTACTGGAAAGTTGGAGCTATAAATATATTGACGGATTAAGCGGCGGGCATTATGGCGTGACGCCATTTATGGATAGCCTTATTTCGCGTTCTCAAGTGTGGGATAATTATTATGCGGCGGGGCAGCGTAGTATCATTGGGATTCAAGCGATTTTATCTTCTGTACCAGCGTTACAAAATCAACCCACCTTGGGTTTTGGGCTGGAATTGATAGATATGAGTCGTATTGCTGATATTGCTGATCAACACCATTATCGTACGATAATGATGCAATCTTCCGAGCGGCGTTCATTTCACATGAATGGAATTGCTCATGCGTTGGGCTTTAAAGAATACTACGGAAAAGAAGATGTACCATTATTGAAAAACTATCCGCAAGAACAACCGCGCTTCGGTTGGGATTATGATGCATTACAATTTTTTGTGCGCAAATTAAGTGAAGGACAGTCGGATAAACCGTTCTTTTCCTTTATGTTTACCGGTACAACCCACGAACCTTTTCCGAAAATCGGCGAAGAATTTGAGGTTTATCCACACGACAGCCAAGGCGAAAACGGTTTTTTGAACACCTTAAAATACAGCGATTGGGCGTTGCAACAATTTATGCAAGAAGCGGAAAAACAAGATTGGTATCGCAATACGATTTTTATTTTTTCAGCGGATCATACCTTAAATGCCAAGCCGGATGATGATTTATTGAAACGTTTCCACATTCCATTAATTATTTTTACGCCGGACGGTTCTTTAGCGCCGGGGCATAACAAAGAACTGGCGTCGCAATATGATTTATTTCCGTCCATTATGGATTTGTTAGGTTTTCAGCAACCGATTTCCACTTTCGGACGCTCTTTATTTGCCGGCGAAGCCAATCCGTTTGTAATGGTCAATCATGGCGACACCGTTGGATTAATTACCCCAACCGCTTGGATTGAATTTAATGAAAGTGGGATTTTGTTAAACTCCAAGAAACGAACAACACAGGATTTAGAGGCACTTAAACAAGCCAAACTCAAAATTCAATATGCTGATAAGCTGATAAAGTCAAACCAATGGGTTTTACATAAGTAATCATTAAAATAAGTTTTTTTTGATAAAAAAAAGATAGCCTTTTAACTTAAAAAGGAGTACGCTATTGGTTCTTGGTAATTATTCTCAATATTAAGGTTATATTATGACTGATTTAAGCAAGCTTTTTAAAAAAGCAGCACTTGCCGGTGTTGTAATTTCATTTTCCGGTATGGCTGGCGCCACAATATTGACTTCCATAAAACCACTAGGTTTTATTGCTTCTTCAATTGCTGATGGCGTAACAGATACGCAAGTATTAGTACCTGCCGGAGCTTCTCCGCATGATTACAGCTTAAAGCCTTCAGATATTCAAAAAGTGAAATCGGCTGATTTGATTTTATGGATTGGAGAAGATGTAGACGCTTTTTTGGAAAAAAATATTTCTCAAGATGTTGATTCGGCAAAAGTACTCACTATTGCTAAATTTTCTGATGTGACCGAAGATATGTTATTGAAAGGAGAACATCACCACCATCATCATGGTGACCATGACCATGACCATGACCATGACCATGACCATGACCATGACCATGACCATGACCATGACCATGACCATGACCATGACCATGACCATGACCATGACCATGACCATGACCATGACCATGACCATGACCATGACCATGACCATGGTCACGCGGGTAAACATGCTCACAATCATGAACACGAGAGCCATGACCACCATGATGCACATGGTGCATTAGAAACTAATTGGCATGTTTGGTATTCACCAAAAATTAGTCAAATTGCCGCTCATCATTTAGCGGATAAATTGACTCAACTTTATCCAAATAAAAAAGATGTGATTGCAAAAAATTTAGCGGAATTTAACCGCACTTTAGCTGAGCAAAACGAAAAAATTAATCAGCAATTAGCGCCGGTACGTGATAAAGGTTTTTATGTATTCCATGATGGTTATACTTATTTTAATTCTGCTTATAAGCTCAATCAAAAAGGTGCTTTTACTATTAATCCATTAGTAGCGCCGGGAGTAAAAACCCTAACTAAAATTAAGCAAGAAATAGATGAACATCAAGTACAATGTTTGTTTGCCGAACCGCAATTTACACCTAAAGTGGTAGAACGCTTAAGTAAGGGCACCGGAGTTAAGGTGGGGATGTTGGATCCGATGGGTGGACCGGTAGATTTAGGTAAAAACTCATATGCTAAATTTTTGCAATTTACTGCGGATAGTTACTATAACTGCTTGAAATAATCGTTTAAAGGAGCGTTATTTCTTTATATTTCGGTGAGAAATTTAAGCAAACAGCAAAAATTGTATTTTACATATTTTGTGGCTAATGAAAAAATACGGTGAACATCACCGTATTTTTGTTTTCCGAGTAAAAATATTCTTGTCGTTACATACAAATTTTTCATATTTGTTATAATTCCGCTAAATTTTATTTATTAATTAACGAAATATGATGAAAGTATTTTTTGCTACCACTGCACGTGGATTTGAAGAGTTATTAAAATCGGAATTAATCGAATTGGGTGCAGCTGACTGTAAAGTGGCGCAAGGCGGTGTTCATTTTGTTGCAAATGATGAAATTATGTACCGCACGCTATTGTGGTCACGATTAAGTTCGCGCATTTTATTGCCTCTTATTCATTGCAAAATTTACAGCGATTTGGATTTGTATTCGGCTGTAGTAGGGCATAGTTGGTTAAATGAATTTGATGAAAAAGTGACATTTTTAGTGGATTTCAACGGAACAAATCGCGAAATTCGCCATACTCAATTTGGCGCCATGCGTGTAAAAGACGGGATTGTGGATTATTTTGAACGTCAAGGCAAGACACGCCCGAATGTGGATAAAGACTATCCGGATGTGCGTATTCATGCCTATCTTAATCGTGAAGATTTGGTCATTTCTTTGGATTTAAGCGGTGAAGCGCTGCATTTGCGCGGTTATCGCGAGGATACCGGCAGTGCTCCTTTACGCGAAACTTTGGCGGCGGCAATTGTGTTGCGTTCCGGTTGGGAAAAAGGCACGCCATTGGTTGATCCGATGTGTGGCTCGGGAACATTATTAATTGAGGCGGCACAAATGGAAGCCAATATTGCGCCGCAATTGAATCGTTTGCATTGGGGGTTTGATTTTTGGAACGGGCATAACCAAGCTGCGTGGGAGGCGGTGAAAAGCGAGGCGATTGCCTTAGCAGAGGTACAGTTTCAACAGGAACCACAGGCGCATTTTTATGGTTCCGATTTGGATTATCGAGTGTTACAAAAAGCGCAAAAAAATGCCAAACATGCTGGCGTGGCGCATTTGATTAAATGGAAACAAGGTGATGTGGCGGCGTTAACTAACCCTTTCTCGGAACACAAAGGCACGGTGATTTGTAACCCGCCTTATGGTGAACGTTTAGGTACAACACCGGCGCTGATTGCCTTGTATTCCGTGTTTGGTCAGCGTTTGAAATCGCAATTTGGTGGGTGGAATGCATCTATTTTTAGTAGTGAAGAGGGCTTGCTTGATTGTTTGCGGATGCGTTCGTTCCGTCAATTTAAAGCCAAAAATGGTCCGTTAGATTGTATTCAAAAAAATTATCAAATTTCTGACCGCACTTTAAGGCAAAATGACGATAAAAGTGCGGTAGAAAATGCGCCGTTTTTTTCAAAAGAAAACGTTGTTGCAGTAGATTTTGCTAATCGTTTACAAAAAAATATCAAGAAAATTGAAAAATGGGCGACGCAGCAAGGCATTGATGCTTATCGTTTATATGATGCGGATTTGCCGGAGTATAACTTGGCGGTGGATCGTTATGGGGAGCATATTGTAGTGCAGGAATATGCGGCGCCGAAAAATATTGATGTAAATAAAGCGCGTCAACGTTTGTTGGATGCAGTGACCGCGACGCTTTCTGTTACCGGTGTGGAAACCAATAAGTTGATTTTGAAGGTACGCCAAAAGCAAAAAGGTACCAATCAATACGAAAAATTGGCAAATAAAGGAGAATATTTTTATGTGCATGAATACGGGGCAAAGTTGTGGGTAAATTTGACGGATTATTTGGATACCGGGTTATTTCTTGATCACCGTTTGACCCGTAAAATGGTGGGCGACATGGCGCAGGGCAAAGATTTTCTTAATTTATTTGCCTACACCGGTTCGGCAACGGTACATGCGGCGCTTGGTGGCGCAAAATCAACTACCACCGTTGATATGTCCAATACTTATCTCAATTGGGCGGAACAAAATTTATTGCTTAATGATATTCAAGGCAAACAACATAAATTAATTCAAGCGGATTGTTTGCAATGGCTGGAGAAATGTGATCGTCAATTTGATTTGATTTTTGTGGATCCACCGACATTTTCCAACTCTAAACGTATGGAAGACAGTTGGGATGTGCAACGTGATCATATTAAATTGTTGGGGCAGCTAAAGCGTATTTTGCAACCGGCAGGCAGGGTGGTTTTTTCCAATAACAAACGTGGATTTAAAATGGATTTTGCGGCGTTGCAAACCTTGAGGTTAAGTGCGGTGGAAATTTCAGCTAAAACCTTACCCTTAGATTTTGAGCGTAATAAACAAATTCACAATTGCTGGTTGATTACCCACACGGAAAAGTAATCTTTGTTTGTAAGAAAAAATCGAACATGAGATTCGGTTTTTTCTTTAGAGGATATGGCGATATGGTGATGTCGGAAAGTTGTGGAGCGACAATTTATACCTCCCTTTTAAGCAGGGAATGATAAATCATTCCGGCATTTTGGATATTCCAGCCAATTAGCTTAATTTTTCCGTAATAATTTGTGTGAGGCGATCCAATGGTTTAGCGCCGAATAATTTACTCAAATGTAAATCGCTCATGGGTGACTTCGATACAAATCGACGATAGTAAGTTGGCGAATTTTTACTAGGGGCTGTAGGTTATTTATTCAGCCAAAAAGGCTTGATTTAATCAATCGCCTTGAAGATTGCGATAATGTGCAAAATGTCTATTACAACAGTAAAGTATCGGCGTTGCTTTAGTGGCGAATTCTGTGTAAAGAAAGGAGTGCAGGCTTACTATTTTCTTGTTGGGTTACCGCTTCTGTATTATTTGTATTGAAGTTTTCTGCTTGATCTAATTTAATTGCCGCATAAACAGAAGAAGAACCCGCCAGCAATGCTAATGAGGTTAAGAAGAGAGATAAACCGACAGAGTTAGAAGTTACCTCTCCCCTGTATATTGTCACAGGTATTGGTGTGTTTATCCGTTTGTGAAGTGACTTTGCCGTTCGATTTTGAAAGCTCGGATACGACAACTGGCTGTCTAGTGGCTTTGCTCCAAATTACCTTAAAAATATTGTTCATATTTAAGCTCCAAGTGAAATGAAAGTAAACAAGGCGGATCATATATGATTTCTACCTTTAAGAGGAAGAGGTCTGGCGTGTAATTGTTTGTAAAGATTTGTAAATATTTTGAATTTTTCCTAAATTGAATGTACTAACCAATCATTAGAACGCTATTTTTCAACCAAAGGAGATATTATGAAATTAGTAAAATTCGTTCCGGCATTCGTTGCAACTTTAGTTTTAGCTGCTTGTTCTAACAACCAAGAAGTTGCTCAAATTCAACAAACACAAGTTGCGGTTGCACAAGCAACAGAAAATGCCACCCAACCAGTAAAAGATGTGGTGAACACGGGCAACGGCACAGCAGAGCTGAAAGTGGAAAAAATGACGGATGCAGCAAAAACTGTGGTGTACCGTTGCCAAAGCGGTAAGCAAGTGACGGCTACTTACGTATTCCAAGGTGAAGAAGCCGTAGCGGTAAATCTTGTGCTACAAAACGGCAAAACGACACAAAAAATCCCAACGTTAAATCGTGATGCCGCGAACCCGGATTTCACCTCTTTTGTGTCTAAAGACTACATTTGGAACGTTTCAACCGGTTTTACTAATGCAACGGTAACCGCCGAAACAACTGGAATGTTGACTCAATTAGGAAAAGATTCTGATGAAATTTTGGCAAAATTATGTGATGTAGACCAAAAGGCAACTGCTAAAATAAACAAATAGAATCGTTGATTCTGTGAGTGAGCGAGAGGATAATACGCCTCTCGCTTTTTTATTCTTTTTTAACATCAACAAATGACATTATTTTAGGCATTGCCTTCGGTTCTCGGGTACTCGCCAAACCGGGCGGCATTTGGAGTATCTCAGAGAAGCAAACGGTGACCGGTATTGGTTCTGCATTGATTGATACGAAAAAGATGAATGTAATAACGAAGTTCCAATATTGCTTTTCTTTAAAAATAAGGAAAAAGCGCGGTCATTTTGACCGCACTTTGTGTTTAATTAATGGATATTATACTGCAGTCTGAAAAATAACATTATCTGCTTTTTGCGTATAACGTTGAATTTGGTCGAAATTCATATAACGATAAGTGTCATCTTTATCTTCCAGCAAATCAGCAGCATAGGAGAGGTATTCTTTCGGCGTTGGTAATTTACCCAACAAGGCAGAAACCGCTGCTAATTCCGCTGATGCCAAATACACATTGGCACCTTGACCTAAACGGTTCGGGAAGTTGCGGGTTGAAGTGGAAACCACGGTTGCACCGTTGGCAACGCGCGCTTGGTTACCCATACAGAGCGAACAACCCGGAATTTCAATACGTGCACCGCTTTTACCGTAAATACTGTAATACCCTTCTTCAGTTAACAGCGCTGCATCCATTTTTGTTGGCGGTGCAATCCAAAGGCGAGTTGGGATCATGTCTTTAAATTTACCCAACAGTTTACCCGCCGCACGGAAATGTCCGATATTAGTCATACAAGAACCGATAAAGACTTCATCAATTTTATCCCCTTGTACTTCGGATAATAACCGTGCATCATCCGGATCATTTGGTGCACATAAAATCGGCTCTTTGATTTCGTTCATGTCGATTTCGATCACTGCAGCGTACTCGGCGTCTTTATCAGCTTCTAACAATTGCGGGTTATCCAACCATTGTTGCATTCCTCTGATACGACGTTCAAGTGTACGCGTATCGCCATAACCTTCAGCGATCATATATTTTAACAACACGATATTGGAATTGAGGTATTCGATAATGGGTTCTTTATCCAATTTGATGGTACAAGCCGCGGCGGAACGTTCTGCAGACGCATCAGATAATTCAAAGGCTTGTTCTACTTTGAGATGTTCCAATCCTTCGATTTCTAAAATGCGACCAGAGAAAATATTTTTCTTACCTTTTTTCTCCACGGTGAGCAAGCCTTGTTGAATGGCATAATACGGGATAGCATGCACCAAATCACGTAGCGTAATTCCCGGTTGCATTTCTCCTTTAAAGCGCACTAATACCGATTCCGGCATATCCAGTGGCATAACACCGGTCGCCGCGGCAAAGGCAACCAAGCCGGAACCGGCAGGGAAAGAGATCCCGATTGGGAAACGAGTATGAGAATCACCGCCGGTTCCCACGGTATCCGGTAGCAACATCCGGTTTAACCAAGAGTGGATAACGCCATCTCCCGGACGTAATGAAATTCCGCCACGGTTCATAATAAAATCAGGCAAGGTATGATGTGTCGTGACATCCACCGGTTTTGGATAGGCGGCGGTGTGGCAGAATGATTGCATCACAAGATCAGAGGAGAAGCCTAAACATGCCAAATCTTTTAATTCATCACGCGTCATTGGACCGGTTGTATCTTGCGAGCCGACAGATGTCATGCGCGGTTCGCAATATTGACCCGGACGAATACCTTCAACGCCGCAAGCGCGTCCAACCATTTTTTGGGCTAGCGTAAAGCCTTTGTTGCTGGTGGTGGTGCTTTGCGGTTTAGCAAATATATCGCTTTCCGGCAAGCCGAGTTCAACACGTGCTTTATGCGTTAAGCCACGTCCGATAATGAGCGGAATACGACCACCGGCGCGGACTTCATCGAGCAACACATGGGTTTTTAATTGAAATTCAGCAAGTACTTCGTCGGTTCCATGTTTGCAAATTTTATTTTGATACGGATAGATATCAATAACATCACCCATATTCAAATTGCTGACGTCCACTTCAATTGGCAATGAACCCGCATCTTCTAAAGTATTAAAGAAAATCGGGGCAATTTTACCGCCTAAGACGACGCCACCGGCACGTTTATTCGGAATAAATGGAATATCTTCGCCCATAAACCACAATACGGAGTTAGTGGCGGATTTACGGGATGAACCGGTACCAACCACATCACCAACATAGGCAAGGGGGAAGCCTTTTGCTTTAAGCGCCTCAAGCTGTTTAATCGGACCGACATTGCCGACATCATCCGGCTGAATGCCGTCACGGGCATTTTTTAACATTGCCAAGGCGTGTAACGGAATATCCGGGCGCGACCAAGCATCTTGCGCCGGAGATAAATCGTCCGTATTGGTTTCTCCGGTGACTTTAAATACGGTGACGGTTAATTTTTCTGCCAATTTCGGGCGAGACAAGAACCATTGTGCATCTGCCCAAGATTGTAATACTTGTTTGGCATAAACATTGCCTGCTTTGGCGCGTTCTGCAACATCATGGAAATTATCGAACATTAATAGGGTAGAGGAGAGGGCTTCGGCGGCAATTTTGGCAAGTTTTTCATTATCAAGTGCGGTCAATAATGGTTCAATATTGTATCCACCTTGCATTGTGCCTAATAATTTGACCGCACTTTCTGCGGAAATGAGCGGAGAATGCGCATCGCCTTTTACTACCGCGGAGAGGAATGAGGCTTTGACATAAGCGGCTTCATCAACGCCGGCAGGAATACGATGGGTAAATAAGTCTAATAAATAATCTTGTTTATCTGCTGGGGGATTTTTAAGTAATTCCACCAAATCGGCGGTTTGTTGTGCATCCAAAGGTTTAGGTACAACACCTTGAGCAGCCCGTTCATCTACATGTTTTTGATAGCCTTGTAAGAAATTAGACATAATATCACCTCGTTAGGATAAATTATTGGATTATAAGTAGAGTGCGCTTTGTAAAAAAGAGCGGTGCTTTTTGTTGTAAAAATGTTAAACCATCATAATACGGAATATCGTTGGCGACAACAAAAAAATCAAGCTTTAAAAATAAGGCAACTATTTTTCAGTTGCCCATTTGTTACGATTTAGAAAACGCGTTTAAAAGGTTTGACGACCACCTCTCCATATACGCCGGCTGCCACATAAGGATCTTGGCTTGCCCATTGTTTAGCTTCATCTAAGCTGTCAAATTTGGCGATAACGGTTGAACCGGTAAATCCCGCTTCGCCTGGATTTTCATCATCAATGGCTGGATTAGGTCCGGCAACCAAAAGCCGATCTTCATCATGCAATTGTTGGAGGCGGGCTAAATGCTTTTCGCGAACGGCTAAACGTTGAGCCAAGGTATTCGGTTTATCTTGTGCAAAAATAACATAATACATATTCATCTCCTTTTATGTGTCATTAATCAAGTTGATGGGCAAGGGCGGCGGTTAACTCGGGGTTATTTTCACGCGGAACAACGCGCGGTTTGCCTTTATCATCCACAGCGACGAAAGTAAAGGTTGCTTCGGTAACGCAATAGCGTTCGTTAAGCGGTTCGCCGGAGACTTTTTTTACCCAAACTTCCACTTTGATTTTAATCGATGTCCGTCCAACCGAGAGGCAGTCGCCGTAACAACAGATCACATCACCGACGGCAACTGGGCGAATAAAATTCATGCTGTCTACTGCCACGGTCACGACACGACCATGCGCAATTTCTTTGGCTAAAATCGCACCGCCCATATCCATTTGTGACATAATCCAGCCGCCGAAAATATCTCCATTGGCATTGGTATCAGAAGGCATTGCCAGCGTTCGAAGTAATAATGCCCCTTTGGATTGGCGACCGCTATTGGCGTCAATAAAATTTGTCATAACGTTTCCTTATTCTTTCGTGCTATCCGTTTTAGGTAAGTAGCGATAAATATAAAAACCGGTGATGAGGGTGGCAACAAAGGTCATCCCAATAATACCGAAGGTTTTAAAATCAACCCAAATATCATCAGAGAAGAAATGGCTGATAATTAAATTGATGATCATGCAAAGCAGAAAAAATCCGCTCCAGCCAAGGTTAAGGCGATCCCATACTGTCTGCGGTAATTGAATTTCTTTGCCTAATAATTGTTTAATTAACGGTTTTTTAAAACCATATTGGCTGATTAACAGTACTAATGCGAAAAGAGCATAAACAATGGTGACTTTCCATTTTAAAAATTCCAATTCATTAAAATAGGCAGTTAAAGCGCCGAAAAAAACTACCGCACTTCCCATAATGATTTGCTGCTTTTCTATTTTGCCATATTTTAATTTTAAAATAATCAGTTGCACAATCGTGGCAACAATAAGGGTAATCGCCGCTTCCCGAATACCGACCAACTTATAGACGGCAAAAAATAAAATCAGCGGAATAAATTCTAAAATTTGTTTCATCATGTCTCCCTATGACATTTTTTTAGGCATAAATAACGTATAGAAGCGGTAGGTAAAAATCAATGAAAACATATTAAATATCGCAATAAGAAACATAATAATAATGCCAAAAATCATATTGCTACTAATCATTGCTAAATTTTTGATCAACAGTGGCAGTGCAAAATAAATGATTACGCAGTAAATAAACAGCGGAAATATTTGTTTAATACCGGCTTGCCAACTTTCAACCAATGCTATTTTTAGCGAAAGCGGTGTAATCATGTAATGTACACTTGCCAAACATAAACGAATAAAGATAAAAACGCCGAAAACGATTGAGATCATAGAAATAATGGATGGCGGCGTATTGGTTAAGATCGCAATGGAAGCTTTCAATAAACCAATGGCGATAAGGGCTGTGGTTAATATATTGATTAACAGCACACCGGCAAAGCGTTTTAACGCCACGGTGAATGTTTGATTTAACGCGGGATTGGCGCGTTGACTTAATCGGTGGATGGTTATAGTTCCCCATGCGGAAAGAAACATAGTGATTACCATTTGAATAAGCGTTGCCAGGTTATGTGTCGTGTCGGTTTGAGTAAGCAACGCCTGTAGTTCATTCGTTCCGGTTTGTTCGCTTACTGTCAGATTGGTAGGCAATGCACCATTGGGGATTAATAAGCTCGTCGCCAATGAAGAAATAAAAAATAACATAATGAATTGTATGGTAAGTTTGGGTTGATTACGCATAAAATTCCAGCTGTCTTGAAAAATTTGAGTAAAGTTAATCGGCATTTATGTCATCCAAATAGTACAAATAAAAATATCCTCGCTATTATACAGGATTCCGTTTGAAATTGACAAAAAAGCGTAAAATTGATTTATATCAAATTTCTGTAATAAATGATTACATAAAAAATGCATTTTCTCGTCATAAATTGAAGAGCAATTTACAAAACTTTGATCTAGTTCACGAAATTTATACCCAAAAAATGGTATATTCTTTCTCGTCAAATAGACACAATATTTTTATGGTTTAAAGATATTTACTTAAATTAAAAAAGTAATATAGAGGAATTTAAAATGAAAAAAACAGCATTAGTCTTAGGAATGGCGGCTGCCTTGACGGCAGGTACTGCAAGTGCCCATGAAGCAGGTAGCTTCCTTCTTCGTGCCGGTGGCGTTTTTGTTTCGGCACATTCTCACTCCGATACCAAAACATCAACTGAAATTGGTTTAAAAGTGAATGATAATGCCCAATTGGGTTTAACCGGAACCTATATGATTACCGATAATATCGGGGTAGAGTTATTAGGTGCAACGCCGTTCTCTCACAGTATTGATGGAAATATTCCGAGTATGAATAAGAATTTAGGTGAAGTAGTAAAATTAAAACAATTACCGCCAAGTCTTTATTTACAATACTATTTCTTAGATAAAGACTCTCCATCTCGTCCTTATATCGGCGCCGGGTTGAACTATACTCGTTTCTTTAATGCAAAAATTAAAAATGATGCCATTAGTGATTTGGAAATTGATAAACATTCATTCGGTCCGGTTGTGAATGCCGGGATTGATATTAAATTAACCGATAACTTATTCTTCAATACCGCAATGTGGTACACCCATATTAAAACGACTGCGAAATTTAAAGCATTGGGTAGTAATCATGAAGTTGATGTAAAACTTGATCCGTTCGTGTTCTTCATGGGGCTTGGTTATCGCTTCTAATGTCTCACCTTAATACATTTTATCGGCACATTTATTGATGTGCCGATTTTTTTGCGTTTAAAGTTCTTGCATCTTAACCGTTCTTGAAGCACTAATATAAAAAGTGCGGTAGAATTTTTACGATTTTTTTGCATCAATCAACGAGATTTGTGGGATTTGAAACTTTGTGCATAGTTCAAATATGCACGAAAATCGTTAAAAAATCACCGCACTTTTAGCTGAGATCCTGAATCAAGATCTTGGAGCGACGTTGGTAGTTGTAGGTTTCCCGTTTGTATTTTGGCAAACTGTCTACATCCGCCGGCTGAAAACCGCGCTCTTGAAACCAATGTACGGTACGCGTGGTGAGGACAAACAGTTTGCTGATATGTAATTCTTTGGCGCGTTTTTGGATAGCTTCAAGCAAAATATCGCCACGGGAAGAATTGCGGTAATCAGGATGCACCGCCACACATGCCATTTCAGCCATATTTTCCTCCGGATACGGATTGAGGGCAGCGCAAGCAATAACGACACCGTCATGATCGATAATGGTGTAACGCGTGATTTCCATTTCCAATTGTTCGCGTGAACGTTTGACCAAAATACCTTGTTGTTCTAACGGATAAATCAATTCCAATAACCCCGGAATATCGGCGACAGTGGCGAGGCGAACTTCCTCGGAGCTTTCTATAGAAAGCTGCGTTCCCACTCCATCACGGGTAAATAATTCTTGTAGTAACGATCCGTCTTCTTCATAGCTAAGTAAATGCGAACGTTTTACGCCGGCGCGACAAACGTCAATGGCAGCCTGTAAAAAGCGTGCTTGCGAGCTATGGTATTGATTATCGCGGATTAGTTGAGCCAAATGCAGCAGGGCATCTTGCGGTAATAAATCGGAGATGGTTCGCTGTTGTTGATCTAAAATGCCTTGCGTATCACAAAAGCCAATAAGTTTCTCGGCTTTTAGCTTAATCGCTACTTTGGTGGCAATTTCTTCAAAGGATAAATTGAAAGTCTCGCCAGTCACGGAGGGCGCAATTGGTCCCAGCAAAACAATAGAACTATTGTTTAATTGGCGTTGAATTTGTTCCGTATCAATACGGCGGATTTTTCCGGTTAACATATAGTCTATACCGTCATCTACGCCGATAGGTTGTGCAATAATAAAATTGCTGCTGACAACATTAATGACCGGCGAATGTGGCAGACGCACGCATAAGCGGGCGGCGATATCGTAGTTTAATCGTCCAACCGCTTGTTTCACCAATTCTAGGGTTCTTTGGTCGGTGACGCGAATATTTTTGTGATAGGATGAGGGAATATGCTGAAGCTCAAGTAATTCGTTAATTTGAGCTCTTGCACCAAAAACAATGACCAACTTAATACCTAGGCTGTGCAATAAACTAATATCGCCGATAATATTAATAAAATTTGGACTAGCAATAGTATCCCCGTCGAGCATGATCACGAATGTTTTACCGCGGTGCATATTGACGTAGGGGGTAGATTGTCTAAACCATTGGACTAATTCAGTATCACTCATAAGGTTTCCTTTGCATAATTATTCTTTTATTTTGAATTTATATTTATTTTTTAAAATGTGCAAGTGATTTTTGTATGAGAGGGAAAAGTGCGGTAAAACTCAAAAGAATTCTGTTTATTTCATACAGTTTCATTTTGTGGAAAACCGGTTGTTTTCTAAGCTGAAGTTTCTACTGGAAATATATTGAAAGCGGAGAGGGATATCGTTTTTCCGCTTTGCACCTTACCCCTCGTATGTTTTTAGAGATAAGGTGCAGCTTAGGTTATGCAATCACGTTAAATTGTGTTTTCATTAATGCTTCAAAATCGGTGCAACCGCCAATCGGTTTTTCATCAATAAAAATTTGCGGTACGGTTTCAACCGGTTTACCGACAGATTTGGATAAATCTGCTTTACTAATACCTTCAGCGATAATATCCACATAACGGTACTCAAAATTTTCCACGGTATTTTTTAATTTTTCCGCTAAATTTTTTGCGCGTACACAATATGGGCAACCCGGACGACCGAAAATGACTACGAACATAATTAATTTCCTCTTATTTTGGATTAAAAACGCTAATAATTTTACCTTATTCAACAAAAAAGAATAAACAGTTTTTAAGCATTGGTATGATTGGTATAATAGATGAAATACTGTCTAGCGAGGAAAATTTTATGCCAAATTCGTTAACCTCCCCAACTTTAGCATGTTTGTTGTCTCATCGTTCCATTCGTAAATTTAAAGCACAACCGCTTGCGCCGGAATTGATTGAGAATTTAATCAATGTGGCGCGTTTTGCTTCAAGTTCCAATCATTTACAATGTGTTTCGATTATTCGAGTGACTGACGAAGCGTTGCGTGGGCAATTGATGGAATGTTGTTCCAATCAGGAATATGTCAAAAGTGCGCCTGAATTTTGGGTATTTTGTGTCGATTTTAGTAAGCATCAGCAAATTTGTGCTGAGGCACAATTAGATTGGACGGAAGTGGTATTGATCGGCGCGGTTGATACCGGAATTATGGCGCAAAATGTGCTGGCGAGTGCGGAAAGTTTGGGCTTAGGCGGCGTTTATATTGGTTCATTACGCAATCAAATTGAGCGGGTGGGGGAATTGCTAAACTTACCGGAACATACTTTTCCTGTCGTTGGGCTTTGCTTGGGATATCCGGATCAAGATCCACCATTGAAACCAAGATTACCAAAAGAGATGATGTTTTTTGAAAATCAATATCAACCTCTTGCGCCTCAAGCCTTGGCAGATTTTGATCAACAGGTGGCGGACTATTATCAAAAACGCAGCCAAATTGAGATGAATTGGTCTAAAAATGTGGCGAAAGCCTTAGCGCATCCGGTAAGACCGGCTATTTTACCTTATCTAAACCAACAGGGTTTTGCGAAAAAGTAGGCAATATGAAATTGTTGATGTTGTGTCGAGAGCCTCGATTATACAGTTGTCAGCGACTACAAGAAGCGGCACAAGAAAGTGGGCATGCAATGGATATTTTGGATCCGAATCGCTGTTTAATAAAATTGTCGGAAAATGCACCGCACTTGCAACTTTATTATCAAAACAATAATGCACATTCGCCTTATTTATTAAGTGGTTATGATGCGGTTCTTCCCCGCTTCGGGGCTGCCGGCAATCGTATGGGATGTGCGGTATTGCGTCATTTTGAAGGAGAAAGTATTTATTGCTTGAATTCGGCGTCGGCTTTTTTGTTGGCACGAGATAAATGGCAGAGTTTACAGGTTTTGATGCAACAACATATTCCTGTACCGAATTCCGCGTTGGGCGGCAGCGAATTTCAATCGGCTGAGGCGGTGAAATTTGTGCGTTCGCCGACGATTTTAAAAACCTTGAGCGGTTCGCAAGGTATTGGCGTGATTTTAGCGGAAAGAGAACGAAGTGCGGTCAGTATTTTGGAAACATTGACGCAATCAAATGTACCGGTGTTATTGCAAGATTTTATTGCTGAAGCGGAAGGTGCGGATTTACGCTGTTTGGTGATTGGCGATAGGGTGGTCGCGGCAATGCGGCGCATTTGCCAAAGCGGAGAATTTCGAGCGAATTTCCATCGGGGCGGCAGTGCGGAGCCGGTGCAATTAACCGCAGAAGAAAAACATATTGCCATCAAGGCGGCACGCGCTTTGGGGTTGGATGTTGCCGGCGTGGATTTGATTCGTTCGGCACAAGGTCCGCTAGTTTTGGAAGTCAACGCCAGCCCGGGATTGGAAATGATTGAAAAAACCAGCGGCATTGATATTGCACTGCAAATGATTGCGTATACAGAGAAAAAAGTGAAATTATGGCGGGAATCTGTGCAACGTGCGCTCGAAAATACCACAGAAAATAGGGTAGAAAAATAGTTGGTTTTCTGTTTTAATGAACAAAATCCCATAAAAAATATAAGGAGCCGTAATGATTATTTATTTACACGGGTTTGATTCCAGTAGTCCGGGTAACTACGAGAAAATAATGCAGTTGAAATTTATTGATGATGATGTGCGTTTTGTCAATTATAGTACCTTGCATCCGCGGCATGATATGCAGTTTTTGCTCAATGAAGTACATAAATTAGTCGCAGAAAGCAAAGATCCGCATCCGTTAATTTGTGGTGTCGGACTCGGTGGATACTGGGCGGAACGCGTGGGATTTTTATGCGGCATTAAACAGACAATTTTTAATCCGAATTTATTTCCTTATGAAAATATGGTGGGGAAAATTGACCGACCGGAAGAGTATCAAGATATTGCGACAAAATGTGTGGAAAATTTCCGAGTGAAAAACCAAGGACGCTGTTTGGTTTTCTTATCTATGCAAGATGAATCATTGGATTCACAACGTAGTGCCGAAACACTTGCACCTTTTTATGAGGTGATTTGGGATGAAACCGAAAGCCATAAATTTAAGAAAATTTCTCAACATCTACAACGGATTAAGACATTTAAAAACGCCTAATACGAGAGACAAAGAAAAGCCGCATGAAAATGTGGCTTTTCGTTTAAGGGATCTTGCTATTAAGATTCAATTTCGCCGCAGAAACGATAACCCTCGCCATGAATGGTGGCGATAATTTCCGGCGTGTCAGGGTGATTTTCGAAATGTTTACGAATACGACGAATGGTCACATCCACAGTACGATCTTGTGGTTTTAAATCGCGTCCGGTCATTTTTTTCAGCAATTTTTCACGGGTTTGAATTTTTCCCGGATTTTCGCAGAAATGCAACATAGCGCGAAATTCACTGCGCGGTAATTTGTATTCTTCCCCTTCAGGGTTGATCAATGTTCGGCTATTGAGATCCAATGTCCAACCATTAAAACAATATTGATCTAAATGAGGTGTCGTAGTTTTGGCTTTTTCGGACATGGTACGTTGCAATAGGTTTCTTGCGCGAATAGTTAATTCTCTAGGGTTAAATGGTTTAGTGATATAGTCATCTGCACCAATTTCTAAACCAAGAATTTTATCGACCTCGTTATCACGCCCGGTTAAAAACATGAGTGCGGTATTGGTATTTTCCCGTAGTTCACGTGCCAACATCAGTCCATTTTTACCCGGTAAATTGATATCCATAATAACAAGATGAATTTCTTGCGAGGAGATAATTCGATGCATTTGATTGCCATCACTTGCCTCAAATACTTCATATCCCTCTGCCTCGAAAATACTCTTGAGCGTATTTCTTGTAATCGTTTCATCTTCAACGACTAATATACGTGGCGTTATCATAGATGCTTCCTTCTTTTATTTTTTATATTAATTTATCAAACTCTTACTAGGGGACTATTCTATAATTGCAACATAGTTGTAACAAGTAGAAATGCAAATTTTTTTCATATTTAATATAAAATTTTATGATCTGTATCATATTTTATTAACACTCGAACTGTATATTATTTTCTTTTACTGTATGTTGAAATGCGTAACTTTGATTTATGGTAAAATCTGGGATTTTTTATCATTCATTAGAGGTAGGATTTTATGCTAAACTATGTGGTGTTGACAGCATAATTGTAGGTATTTATGAAAAAATATTGGCTTATTGTTTTAGTCTTTTTTTCCGTATTCGTACACGCAGGATGGTTTAATTCTCAAGTGCCATTTTTAAAGGCGGAGGATGCATTTGTCTTTTCGGCGCAACAGCATGTCAATTCAACCACGCAAGAAAAAAGTGTTAATTTGCATTGGGATATCGCCGAGGGGTATTATTTATATCAAAAAGAACTGCGCGTTGTTGGTACGCAAACCGAGATTGCACCTTTATCTTTCCCTCCGGCAGAGGAACACCAAGATGAATTTTTCGGACGAGTACTGATTTATCGTGAGCAACTTGATTTACCACTCAGTTTGCGCAATGCGAATTCGAATACGCAATTGGAAGTCATTTATCAAGGATGTACCACCGGTTTTTGTTATCCTCCGGAGACTAAAACTTTGTCTTTAGCGAATTTACCCATCAAGACTATCAATGATGCGTCGATAAACACGCAAAGTGCGGTCAAAAATTTCTCCGTTTTCAATCTTTCTTCCACTGACCCAAATAGCCTAACTTCTGCATTATCGGAAAGTCGTTTTTCTGCCTTGTGGTTTTTTGTATTAGGGCTTGGCTTGGCGTTT
Source organism: Actinobacillus seminis (assembly GCF_002263215.1). Taxonomy (GTDB): domain Bacteria; phylum Pseudomonadota; class Gammaproteobacteria; order Enterobacterales; family Pasteurellaceae; genus Actinobacillus_B; species Actinobacillus_B seminis. The sequence goes on along the minus strand of NZ_NLFK01000001.1, from coordinate 258,353 downwards.
ACTCCTTGCGTATTGCCGATGTTACCTTTGTTATCGGCGATTGTTATCGGGCAAGGGCGGCGTCCAAATATGGCACGCGCGTTGGGGTTAAGTTTTACTTATGTACAAGGTATGGCGTTGACATATACGTTGCTCGGTTTGGTGGTGGCAATGATTGGGTTACCGTTCCAAGTGGCGCTGCAAAGTCCTTATGTACTGATTGGCTTGTCGGTGATTTTTACCTTGCTGGCGCTTTCCATGTTTGGCGTATTTAGTATTCAATTGCCCGGTACATGGCAAACCAAATTAACGCTAATTAGCCAAGGGCAAAAGGGCGGTGTATTTTCCGGCGTTTTTGTACTGGGGATGGTGGCAGGGCTTATCGCCTCGCCTTGTACTTCGGCGCCGCTTTCAGCGACGTTGCTGTATGTGGCGCAAAGCGGCGATTTGATTTTCGGCGCACTTACGCTTTATTTGTTAGCCCTTGGTATGGGGGGACCACTAATTTTTATCACCTTATTTGGCAATAAAATTTTACCGACATCTTCTGCTTGGACAGAAAAAGTGAAAACCGCCTTTGGCTTTGTTATGCTGGCGCTGCCTGTCTTTTTACTTTCCCGCGTCTTGCCGGAAGTTTGGGGGGCGCGAATGTGGGCAATGCTCGGCGTGGCGTTTTGCTTATGGGCAGCATTGCAGATTCCGGCAAAAGGTATCGCTCATGCATTACGTATTGGCTTTTTTTTCGCAGCGTTTATTTTGGTTAAACCGCTGCAAGATTGGGTGTGGCAAGATGATGCGATACAAGAAGCACAGAATGCGGTGGTTTTTCAAAAAATCCGTAGTGAAGCAGAATTAAATCAAGCCTTAATGAATAATCCCAAAGCGGTTGCTATGTTGGATCTTTATGCTGATTGGTGTGTAGCGTGTAAAGAATTTGAAAAATATACCTTTAATACGCCAAAAATGCGGTCGGATTTTGAGCATATTTTGCTGTTGCAAGTGGATATGACTAAAAATAGTGCAGAAAATGCTGCTTTAATGAAAAAATTCCAAATTGTTGGTTTGCCAAGCATTTTATTTTTTAATCAACAGGGCGAAGAAATTCAAGGTTCACGTGTGAGCGGGTTTATGGATCAGGCGCAATTTTCTGCTTGGATAAAAGAAAAAGTACTACGCTGATTTTCCAAAATATGAAAAAATTTTTATAAATTTAATTATCGGTTTATAAAAGTAAGTTAGTCCCTGTGAGGGATTAAAAAAGGAAAGCGTCGAGCTTTCCTTTTAATGATAAGTTGGCATTAATTATTATTTTGCTGCTTTTAATTTTTGGTAAAATTCTTCGTAGTATTGTACTGCATCGCCTACGTCATTTTGCCAATAACTTTTTTGTAAAATTTCTTGGCTAGGATATACCGCCGGATCTTGGGTAATTTCCGCAGGAAGTAATTTTAATGCTTCCATATTTGAGGTTGGATAGCCGATTTCTTCGGTTAACTTCGCTGCAGTCTTAGCACCTAACATATAGTTGATTAGTTTATGGGCACCATCAGGATTTTTTGATGTCGCAGGGATCGCTAAGGTATCAACCCATAATACGGGACCTTCTTTTGGAAAGATCATGTCGAGAGGGGCTTTTTCTTTTTTCGCAATACGCACTGATCCGTTCCATAGTTGACCAACATTAACTTCCCCGGAAATAAAGGAATTCGCAGGATTGTCAGAATTAAATGATAATACGTTAGGTCGCAATTTCAATAATTCTTGATAGGCTTGCTCAATAATTTTTGGATCTTGTGTATTAGGATCTTGACCAATTTTCAGTAATGCAATATTGAATACTTCGCGTGCATCATCTAACAATTGCACTTTACCGGCAAATTCAGGTTTCCACAAATCAGCCCAAGAAGTAAAATCAGATCCTTTATAATCATTTGTGTTAAATGCAATACCCGGTGCGCCAAGTAATTGCGGTAAAGAGTATTTATTTCCTTTATCATAGTCTTGATCCAACCAGTCCGGATTTAACTCTTTAATAACAGGTAATTTGCTATGGTCTAATGGCATCAACATGCCTTCACGAGCCATTTTTGAAACAAAATAGTTTGATGGAGCAATAACATCATAACCGCCAGCTTCGCCTTGAGTTTTAAGTTTTGCGTACATAGTTTCATTTGACTCTAAACTTGAAACGATCACTTTAATACCGGTTTCTTTGGTAAATTCATCTAATAACCCATCCGGTACATATTCTGTCCAAGTATAAAGATATACAGTGTCATTTGCTGGAGCCGGAGCTGTAGTAGTTGCAGTTGTTTCTTTATCGTTACAAGCAGTTAAAACGGTAAGCATCCCAACGGCGAAAAGACCTGCAAATTTTCTCATTTCTATCATTCTCCTGTTAAGAATAAAAAATAACCGTATTTGTTATACTTAAGTTATATAAACCAAAACACGGAATAAAAATACGCCTTGCAAGAGGCAAGGCGTATTTTATTTCGTATTAATAAATTTGTGAAGTATTATTTTTATTCAATTTGATTTTTCTTTGGATAAAACAAGTTGACTTAAAATAACCAAGAATAAAGAAAGAATAATCATAATTGTGGCAAGGGCGTTGACTTCCGGAGTTACACCTGTTTTCACTAACGAGAATATCTTCAATGGTAGAATCTCATAGCTTACGCCACTGACGAAGGAAGAAACTACGACGTCGTCAAGAGAAATAGTAAAACTTAATAACCAGCCGGAAATAATTGCCGGTAACGCAAGTGGAAGAACGATTTTACGTAAAATCGTCACTTCGCCGGCGCCTAAGTCTTTTGCCGCTTCCAACATGGTCGAATCAAAACCTTTAAGACGAGAAAATACAGTGACCACCACATAAGGTAGGCAGAAAGTAATATGAGCCAAAAGTAATGAGAAAAAACCAAGCGAGATACCGGCGATCATAAATAATGCCAGTAAAGATACAGCCATTACAATATCAGGCGACATCATTACAACAAACAGCATTCCGCTAACTGCTTGTTTGCCGCGGAAGCGGTAGCGATATAGTGCGATAGCAGTCAATCCTCCGACGATCGTTGCCAACGTAGCGGCGAAGAAAGCAATAGTAACAGAGTGGATCGCAGCTTGAATTAACGTATCATTATTAAATAGGCGATCATACCAATTCCAGCTAAATCCTTTCCATGTCAAGCCATAGCGATCTTCATTAAAAGAATTTGTCACTAGAATAATAATAGGAATATATAAAAAAGAATATATTATAATCGTATAACTTCGTATAATGTATGCTATACGAAGTTATGCATTTTTTTTTTTTTTTCCTATCCCCTGTGTGCCTTGCCTCCCACGACTATATATTATAAATATAAAAAGTGAGCGAAATAAACGTCCCATTATTCTAACTCCATTTTCTTATTCATTAGTTTACTGGCTTTGTAGTAAATAAAGATGAGTAATGCCATTAAAATTGTTAAACCGATACTGATCGCCGATCCAAAAGGCCAGTTACGAGAAATAAGGAATTCACTTTTGATAACATTACCTACTAACAATACTTTTGCTCCGCCTAATAAATCGGCAACATAGAACATTCCCATTGCTGGTAATAACACCAATAAGCAGCCGGCAATAATACCGGGCATAGTAAGCGGAATAATGATTTTAATAAAGCGTTGGAACGCGTTGGCACCTAAATCTTTTGCCGCTTCCAATAACCGATAATCCAGTTTCTCAATAGCGGAGTAGAGAGGTAGAATCATAAATGGAAGTAAGAGATAAACCAAACCGATAATCACCGCTACTTCGGTATTGAGGATCCGAATCGGCTCGCTAATAATACCTAAGCTGACAAGCACATTATTTAAAATTCCTTTTACCCCTAAGAAAATTTTCATTCCATAGATGCGAATAAGCGAATTTGTCCAAAATGGTAACACCACTAAAAACAATAAGAGCGGTCGAAATTTCGGCTTTATTTTGGCAATCATAAAGGCGAACGGATAACCTACAATCAAACAAATAATTGTAGCGATTCCGGACATATATAATGAATTCCATACTACTTGAGCATAAAGAGGTTCAAAAAGTCGGGAATAATTTTCCAATGTAAACGGTAACGTATAAAAATCATTACTGTCACGGGTTAAGAAACTGACGGTTAGCACTAAGAGGTTAGGTACTAATACAAAGAAAATTAACCAACCAAAAATTACCGTTACCGTACCGGTTTGAAATTTACTCGTGGTTATTTTCATCGTTTAATACAACCTCCCAGCCTTCATGCCAAGTTAATGCAACCTTTTGACCGACAGAGTGGTCAATATGAGGATCGTCCTCATTAAAGAACTCGCTTACCAAAACTTTCATTTGGTTATGATCTAACATAATATTAGATTCTAACGTCATACCTTTGTAAGTACGATCAGTTACGTGACCAATAATTGCTTTAGAACTTTCGTTTTCATCTAATTCTTCAATCACGATATCTTCAGGACGAAGTAATACTTTCAGTTTTTGACCGGCTTCAACCGGAATATCGGTATAAATTTCACAAATACGCCCTTCCACATTGGCTTTTACCGTTTTTTCTGATTGACGGGCAATCACCGTTGCATCAAAGACATTGATCTCGCCGATGAAACGTGCGACAAAGAGATTTTTGGGATCTTCATAAATTTCACGTGGGGAACCGTCTTGCTCTATACGCCCTTTATTCATTACGATAATACGATCTGACATGGTTAATGCTTCTTCTTGATCGTGCGTAACAAAAATAAACGTAATCCCCAACTGGCGTTGCAGTGCTTTCAACTCATTTTGCATTTCTTTTCGTAATTTATAATCTAATGCAGACAATGATTCATCAAGTAACAGCACTTTCGGTTTATTTACTACCGCTCTGGCGATGGCAACACGTTGTTGTTGTCCGCCTGAAAGTTGATTTGGTTTACGATCTGCCATCTCGTCTAATCTAACCATGCGCAATGCATCAATTACACGGGATTTAATTTGATCATCCGGCACTTTTTGCATGCGCAATCCAAAGGCAACATTATCAAAAATGGTCATATGCGGGAATAAAGCATAACTTTGGAATACTGTATTTACCGAACGACGTTCAGCGGGAACATCAGTAATATCCTGACCATCTAAGATGATTTTACCTGCATTTAATTCCTCAAAACCGGCAATTAGACGTAAAACAGTTGTTTTACCACAACCGGACGGACCGAGGATAGTCAGAAATTCACCATTATTGATGGTTAAATTGAAGTTACTGATAATAGTTTTATCACCGTAAGATTTAGTTAGAGAATGAAGCTCAATAATCGGCTTGCTTTGAACTGTATTTTCCACTAGCTTTGGTTTTCTCCCTAATGAATCAAAAATTTGATATTGAGTAGAAACAAAATACTTACAAAAATGTGTAAGCAACCTTGATTAAAAATGAATGCTAATGATATAGCTAATGGAGATTAATTGAAAGCAATTAATGTAAATATTCCCTAAAAATCCATTTTTTATATCTAAAAAAATTGAATGGAACTTTGTTGTATATCAAGATCTTTGCTTGAATGCCATTATAGAATGAAAAGGTTTTTTATTTTTAAAAAGAGAAGTTATGAAGAAAATCATATCGTATCAAGAATCATTACTTGAACGGTTTTTGCGTTATATCAGCTATGATACGCAATCCAAAATCGCTGCTAAAAGTTCCCCTAGTTCCGGCGGACAATTAAAACTCGCAAAGCACTTACAACAAGAATTGTTTGCTTTAGGGTTGGAAAATATCGAAATGAGCAAAAATGGCGTAGTAACCGCTTTTTTACCCTCAAATGTTTCGCCAAATACACCAACTATCGGTTTTATCGCTCATCTGGACACTTCACCGCAATGCAGCGGAAAACATATTAAAGCGGAAGTAATTGAAAGTTACCGTGGCGGTGATATTGCGCTGGGGCTGGGGGATGAGTTCATTAGCCCGGTATATTACCCGTTTTTACAAAAATTAGTGGGTAAAACCTTGATTGTGTCTGATGGCAATAATTTATTGGGAGCCGACAATAAAGCAGGAATTGCGGAAATAATGACCGCGCTTTCTATGATCCGAGAGAACCGCCTGCCTCATTGCAATATTCGCGTGGCATTTACACCGGACGAAGAAATCGGCTTAGGCATGGATTTTTTCCCAATAGACAAATTCCCTTGCGATTGGGCTTATACTGTGGATGGTGGTGAATCGGGCGAATTGGAATATGAAAATTTCAATGCCGCGAGTGCCAAAGTTACAATTTATGGCAATAATATGCATACCGGCAGTGCTAAAAATCATATGATTAATGCGTTGACATTGGCTTGTGAGTTTCAACAAGGTTTTCCAAAAGCAGAAACTCCGGAACAAACGGAAGGGCGGCAAGGATTTTTCCATCTGGAAAGTTTCAGTGGCGATATTGAGAAAGTGGAGCTGTGTTATCTGATTCGTGATTTTGACCATGTTAAATTTGAGCAACGCAAAGCCTTTTTATCTATGTTGGTGGTCGATTTTAATCGCAAGAAGAAATTGCGCCAAAAAGCAGAAGTGGAAATCACGGACAGCTATTTCAATATGTACGACACCATTCAAAAAGTCCCACAATCCGTTAACCTGGCAGATCGCGCCATTCGAGAATGTGGTATTGAGCCGCAACATAAAGTCATTCGTGGTGGTACGGATGGCGCCAAATTAGCCGAGAAAGGCTTAGCTTGCCCGAATCTTTTCACCGGTGGTTATAATTTTCACAGTAAACACGAGTTGATCACTTTGGAAGGTATGGTAGACAGTGTGAATGTTATTGTGAAAATCACCGAATTAGCATTGCAATGTTAAAAGGATATTGCCGCTTGAGTTGATGAATACAAAGCCCTTACGAGATTAAAACAAGTAAGGGCTTTATTTAGCGGAATACTGACTTAATCATATTAAGTTTCCAATTTTTCTAAATGCCAAAGATTTTATTCCTGTATCATTTGGGTAATTTGTTGGGTAGTTAAATGACCGGGAATGGATTTTTTTAACGCTAAATGGCTATCTAAGAATAAGTTAAATGGATACCCTCTGACTTTTGCTTTTTTCATTACTTCGCCTTTCTCATCTAGTAAAACAAGGATATTTTATATTCTAATCCGTTATACCATTCGATAAATTCTTTTTTTTTTTTTTTTTATAAAGTTATGTAAGTTATCTGTTAATAATAAAATTCCCATTAATATGATCAAAATGCCACCAATAATTTTGAATTTATTTAAATGGCGATTTAGTGACTTAGATTTTTTTAATAACTCCTGTGAGAAAAATGAAAATATAATAAAAGGAACTGCTAATCCTAATACATAAACCAACATCATTGCAGCGCCATATAAAACAGTTCCTTCATCTCCTGATAAAGCCAGTACAGAAGCCAATATCGGTCCAATACAAGGTGTCCAGCCAAGGCTAAACGTTAATCCCAAAACAAATGCCTCAAGAGAAGCATTTTTGCCTTCTGTTTTGATATTAATTAACTTAGTTTGTTCTAAGAAAGAAAGTTTTATAATACCTAATTGGTGGATACCTAAAATAATCACGATTATTCCGGCAATCATTCTAACGGTATCATTAAAAAATATATCACCTAAGAAACCAAAACTAAAACCAAGACTGACAAAAGTAACAGATAACCCCATAATAAATAGAAATGTATTTATTATTTTTCTACCACCTTTACTTAATATACCGAAATAAACTGGCACAATCGGAAAAATACAAGGGGATAGAAAAGAGGCTAAACCTGCAAGAAAAACACTGCCAATAAGTAATTGTTGTTCAAGCATGATTATTTCCCTTTAATAAAATGAATCAAATAACCATAGTTTTTATCTTCCATTTGATTTAATGGAATAAATTTAATTGCAGCGCTATTAATACAATAACGTAAACCTCCTTTATCTTGAGGGCCATCATTAAAAACATGTCCCAAATGAGCATTACCGCTACGACTTAATACTTCTGTTCTTAACATATTAAAACTTCGGTCTTCCGCATAACGCACAACATCTTTGTTAATTGGCTTGGTAAAACTTGGCCAACCACAACCTGAATTATATTTATCATCAGAAGAAAATAACGGTTCACCTGTTGTAATATCGACATAAATACCAGCTGCGAAATTATCCCAATACTCATTACTAAATGAATGTTCTGTATTTTCTTTTGGGTTACACTATATTGTAATGGTGTTAATTTCTTTTTCAGTTCTTCATCATTTGGTTTCGGATAATCTGCCGGATCAATAATTACTTGATCTGCTTGTGTTAAATCAATATGACATTTTTTTTTTTTTTTCGACTGCATAACTTCGTATAGCATACATTATACGAAGTTATACGATCTTTATATTGGCTTTGTAATGCTTGTATTTCTTTTAAAATAATCTCTTTATCTCGGTTATTTTGATAATAAATTCCCGTTCTATATTGTCTTCCGCGATCATTTCCTTGTTTATTAATGCTGGTTGGATCGATGACTTGAAAATAATATTTAAGTAGTTTTTCTAATGAAATTTTATTGGCATCATAAGTTACCTGTACTGTTTCTGCATGATCTGTGCTACCAATTATTTGATAATATGTCATTTTTGTTTTACCATTGGCATATCCGGAAGTTGCCTCTTTCACACCATATATTTTCTCCATATAGGCTTCAATTCCCCAAAAGCATCCTCCGGCTAAATAAATTGTTCGAATATCTTCATGCATTTGTTTTTGTGTGATATTGGTCATATTCGCCTCTTTTTCATTATGATGATTTGCTACCGTTATTGAAGAAAATGTAGCTAATATTATTAGTAAAGATAATTTTGTTATTTTCAATGTTTTCATTATATCTCCTTTGTTATATAAAATTAAATGGTGGCGATATTTTTATTCCTTTTTTACATTGCACCATTTAATCTTATGTTTTTATTACATACTGCTTGTTTTCATTGGTTCAGATTTCATCACTTCATCTTTTTGCATTGGTTCAGATTTCATCATTTTATCTTTCATTTGCATGGAATCAGATTTCATTTCTTGCATACAATCAGTATTCATTTGATTTTTACAATTGTTCATGTCTTTTGCATTAACTGTACCAATTGTTAATAAAGAAAGAAGTGATGTTGCCATCATTAATTTAGTGGTGTATTTGATTTTTTTCATAAATTTTTCCTTATTTTTAAAAAAGTTTGTTAAAATTACTTTCTATGAAAGTGTCACCTTTCATTAGATTAGTCGTTATAATGACAAAAATCTGACAAATTATTAGTAATAAAAATTGATGAAGTTGAAAAATGACAATGTATAAAATAGATCAAGCACTTTCCGCACAGCAAATTGAAGAGATTCGTCAAAAAATGTTGCAATTTGCTTGTTTGCAAATAAGGGATAATGACATGGCTGAAGATCTTGTTCAGGAGAGTTTATTATGTGCGGTCAAAAATATTGCCAATTTTAAACGACAGGCTGCTTTCAAAACATGGGTTTTCGCTATTTTAAAAAATAAAATAGTGGATTATTTTCGCTTAAAAGATCGGTTTATATTAGAAACTGATTTAAATACAAATTCAGATTCCGAGGACGAATCTCATTCCTTTTTTGATCAACAAGGTCACTGGAAACCCGAGTTTCAACCCAAGAATTGGCAAGAAAATGAAGGGGCTGTTTATAGTGAAGAGTTCTGGATGATTTTTGAGGCTTGCTTAAATTATTTGCCGGCGGCGCAGGCGCGGGTATTTATGATGCGGGAATATTTAGAATTGGCTACGGATGAAATTTGTAATAATGCGAATATTTCTACAGCAAATTTACATACGTTACTGTATCGAGCGCGGTTACAGTTACAAAATTGCTTATCGAAAAAATTATCCTGATGAGTGAGGAAACAAGATGAATTGCTTAAAAGTGACTAAATTAATTTCTGATTCGCAGGAGCGACAACTATCTTTCGCTGAAAAAGTAGGGGCGCGAATGCATTTGATTATTTGTCCATATTGTCGTAATTTTAAACGAAATAATGAACAAGTCAGTAAAATGATGAAGAAATTTGCTAAAGGCTGACGTTCGCGGTTGAGACGTTATCTATTTGGATTAAAGATGGAGTTAATGTGCTATTTATGGCACTTAACCCATACTTTAATATATTATTTCCGACATCATTGTTGAGTTAAATTGACCGCACTTTAGCGCCGAGAATAAAGACGGTGGGTAAATGTCCAAAAGATAAAGTAGCCTTAGCCCGGCAAAGGTTTAATTACATTGACACAACGCTCAACCACGTCTTCAAATGGTGCATCAATATCAATCGGATAAACATCAGTTTCATCCGCTTGCGGTACTTCCAGCGTTTCAAATTGGCTACGCAACATTTCCGTTTTCATATAATGCCCTTGACGTAGTTGCATCCGTTTAAGTACCAAATCGAAATCGCCATGCAAAAAAATAAACTTCACATCATTTCCATCACGAATTAAATCGCGATATTGTTTTTTCAACGCAGAACAGACAATAATGCCTTTTTCCGATTTTTGTTCCAAACTAAACGCTGCATCACGAATGCGTTCCAACCAAGGGGCACGATCTTGATCGTTTAACGGTTGACCGGAACCCATTTTGATAATATTTGCACGCGGATGGAGATCATCACCATCAATTAATTTCATCCCTAAACGACGGGCGACTTCTGTCCCGATAGTGGTTTTTCCGGTACCGGATACACCCATTAAGATAAAACTTTTGCCTTTATTCTTGGTCATGGCATTCCTCCAAATTAAAAACAGAAGTTATTTTAAATTGTTACTGGTAACTGTAAAAGTGTTAATTGTAATTTCATTGTTATTTTATGATGGAGATCACGTTTTTTCCTGAACGCTTTCATTTTTTGGTTTTTTATAAATGAAATATACGGTTTTTATACTTTTTTATATGCAATATTTATAAAATAAATAAAGTGATCTTTATCACAAATTTAAGTAAATTTTTAGATTTACCAATTGCAAATATTTTTGTTATCGGTAACATTTGCCTTAGCGATAATTACTTTGTCATTTTAATTATGGAGGAATGTTATGAGTGACGCGGCTTCGTTAATGTTGATCGCACTAAGTGCGGTCATTGTTTTACTTATTTTGATCATGAAATTTAAAATTCATGCCTTTGTTGCTTTAACTTTAGTGAGTTTGTTAACCGCTTTAGTCACCGGCATAGAAGTGAATAAAATTTTACCAACATTATTAAACGGTTTTGGTAACACTCTGGCTTCCGTTGCTTTATTGGTGGGCTTAGGTGCTATGATCGGGCGACTTTTGGAAATTACCGGTGGGGCAAAAGTACTGGCGGATACGTTAATCAACAAATTTGGTGAAAAACGGGCACCTTTTGCTTTAGGGGTTGCCTCTTTACTTTTCGGCTTTCCGATTTTCTTTGATGCCGGTTTGGTGGTGATGCTGCCGATCATTTTCAGTGTAGCAAAACGGTTCGGCGGTTCGGTTCTTCGTTATGCGTTGCCTTCTGCAGGGGCTTTCGCGGTTATGCACGCTTTTTTACCTCCGCATCCGGGTCCTGTAGCGTCCGGTGATTTACTTGGCGTGAATATGGGATTATTGGTGATTGTCGGTTTGGTGTGCGCAATTCCGACTTGGTATATTGCTACCTATTTATTCGGTCAATATTCAGGTAAAAAAATTAAAGTGGAATTGCCAAAAGCTTTTTTAAATGCCAATGCCATCAATGAAACCGCGACTCTAAATCCGCCAAGTTTCGGCAAAGTGATATTTATTTTATTATTACCTTTATGTTTGATTTTGCTTGATACGGGATTAAATACGCTAAGCGTAGTTAACGTGATTGACGGTTCGCAAATATGGGTGGAAAGCTTACGGTTATTAGGTAAAACGCCGGTGGCTTTATTAATTACGTTACTGGTATCAATCCTATTATTAAAAGAACAACGTAGCTATGAACAAATTGAAAAAATTTGTGATAACGCCCTTGGACCGATTTGTGCTATCGTATTAGTGACCGGTGCTGGCGGGATGTTTGGGGGAGTATTGCGCGCGAGCGGAGTTGGTGATGCATTATCCGGCGCATTGTCAGATACCGGGATGCCGATTATCGTTGCAGCGTTCTTTATTTCCACCGCGTTGCGAGTGGCGCAAGGTTCGGCGACCGTTGCCTTAACCACAACAGCAGCATTAATTGCGCCGACAGTCGCGGTAACGACCGGTTTAAGTCAATTTGACTTGTGCTTTATTGTGATTGCGATTGCATCCGGCGCCACCGTATTGTCACACGTAAACGACTCCGGTTTCTGGTTGGTGAGCCGTTTTTTAGAAATGGATACCAAAACAACATTAAAAACGTGGACAGTAATGGAAACATTAATTGGGGTAGTTGGTTTTATGATCGCATTAATCGGCAGTGTCATCTTATAACGCGTTATTCATTCGGTATGAGAAAAATGGTGGCTTTTGCCACCATTTTTTATCGCTTAATTTTTCACGTTGTTTAATTACCCAATAATTCTTGCCAAATTCGTTGAATAAATCTCCGTTCTTCTTGGAATTGGTCATGACTGACTACCGAAGATAAACCCAGCAAATTAAGATGATGAATTTTATTGCGCAATTGAACATAGCATTGTTTTAATTTTGCGGAAACGTGGCTGGAAATGACCGCACTTTCTGCCATAATCTCAAAAATGCGTACATTATCCGACCAAATGGTCAAATGTGAATTTGTTGGTGCGTAGGCAAGCACCAAATATTGTGCGATAAATTCAATATCCGTAATGCCGCCCGGGTCGGTTTTAATATTAAACTCCGTCGGATTGGTATTTGCCAAATGTTGATACATTTTTGCACGCATTTGAACCACATCTTGCTTTAATTGCACCGGATCGCGTGGTGTTGATAAAACACGTTGGCGGATTTGCTCAAATTGTTGTCTTAATTTTACCTCACCATATACTGCGCGACTGCGTACCAAGGCTTGTTTTTCCCATGTCCAAGCTTCATTAAGCTGATAATGTTCAAATGCCGCTAAAGCGCAGCCTAATAAGCCGGCATCACCGGACGGACGAAGACGAATATCAATATCATACAAAATACCGGCACTGGTATTCATACTGAAAATGCTGATCACTTTTTGTGCCAGCTTGAGGTAAAACTGATTACTGTCGATAGATTTTTTACCGCCAACCGTTTGTCCGCTGTGCGTTCCGTCAAATAAAAAGACTAAATCTAAATCGGATTTATAACCTAATTCAATGCCGCCAAGTTTGCCATAGCCAATTACTAAAAAGCCTTTTTCATTTTCCGCTAAATAATCCGGCACACCAAAGCGGGTGCTGACTTGTTGCCATGCCAAATTGACCACTGCTTCAATAATCACTTCTGCCAAATAGGTTAAGTGATCACTCACTTTCATCACCGGCAACGCGCCCAAAATATCCGCCGCTGCAACACGCAGCAACGTGGACTGTTTAAATTGGCGCAAAGCGTTAATAAATTGTTCTTCATCATCTTGTGGCAAACGCAGCAAATATTGTTGTAATTCTGCCGGATAGTGGCTAAAGGGGATAGGATTAAGCAAGGTTTTGCAATCCAATAATTCGTCTAATACAATCGGATGGCGTGCGACCTGTTCGGCAATTAATTTGGATTTTTCGCACAGCTCCAATAATAGGGTTAAGGCTTGCGGATTTTCCAGTAATAATTCCAAATAGGTGGTTCGGGTCACAATTTTATCCACAATATTGAGCATTCTCGGCAGCAAGGTTTGGTGTGCACTGCGTTGGAAAATTTGCGTCAACAACAAAGGAAGCAATCGCGTTAGCACCAAGCGACCGCGCGAACCGATAGCGCGGTGGCTAAGCGTGTGGCGAAATTGGAGTAATTTTTCGATACTGTTATAATGAAATTGTGCGCTAATACCATTTTCCAACAGGATTTGTTTTATTTCTTCTTCATTGAGATCTTCATCCCAAAAATCATCCCAATTGCTCGGTGTTTTGTCTTCTTTTTCTTCATCTTTGCCAATGAAATGACGAAAAACTGACCGCACTTTTTGTTGATGCAGTTGTAAAATTTGACAAAAATCGTGCCAATCCTTGATGGGATAATGGATGTTTTCCGGCTGCTGTTTAGCGTTCCAACACGTAAAATGCGTTGTTGCAAGGATCAATCGTTCTTTATCTTGGGCGTTTTCCGGTAATTGTTGGGTTTGTTGATCCTTGATGGCTTGTAATACGTTTTCCACCCGACGTAAAAACACATAGGCTTGTTGCAAATCTTGGCGTTCTTGGGTAGATACTAAACCGAGCGCTTCTAATTCCGGCAATAAATATAACAATTCAGGGCGTTGCAAACGCACTTCGCGTCCGCCACGAATGAGTTGAAAAACTTGTACGATAAATTCAATTTCTCGAATACCGCCGGCACCCAATTTAATATTATCCACCAAACCGCGGCGGCGTACTTCGCGCTCGATTTTTTGTTTCATATCGCGCAAGGATTGGATCACGCTGAAATCAATATAGCGTCGATAAACAAAAGGGCGGAGCAATTTTTTCAAGGTTTGCGCATAAGGATCATGGGGATTTTCGCCTAAAATGCGAGCTTTGATCATGGCATAACGTTCCCAATCGCGCCCCTGTTCTTGGTAATATTGCTCCATGGCATTAAAACTTAACGCCAAGGCTCCACTGTCGCCAAAAGGGCGTAGGCGCATATCGGTACGATAAACGAAACCGTCCGGCGTATATTGATCTAAGGCGTTGATTAAGCGTTGTCCTAAACGCGTAAAAAATTTGCTATTTTCCACCGAGCGTCTGGCACCGATGGTTTCGCCATTGGCGGCGTAGGTAAAGATCAGATCGATATCGGAGGAAAAATTCAGCTCAAAACCGCCCAATTTTCCCATACCTAACACATAGAGCTGGAGCGGCTGTCCTTGACTATCTACCGGCGTTCCCATTTCTTCACAAGCTTTTTGGTAAAGCCAATCGCGCGCGCCGATAATTAAACTTTCTGCCAGCCAAGAAAGGCGGATAAAAATTTCCTCGACGGTAGCGATATTAAGGCTTTGACAAAGGCTTAATTTTGCGGTTTCAAGGTGACGAAAACGACGTAAAGTGCGGTAGAAATCTTCTTCATTTTTACATTGATCCAATGGGCTTTTTAATCGTTGGGCATAGTTGTTGCAGTCGCTTAATTGTGGCAAGGCGTGCCAGCATTGGTGTAAAAAGTGCGGTTGTTTTTGCAGGGTTTCTGCTAAAAACTCCGACATCATCACCGCATACGCCAATTGATTCAGATGATGAGTAGGATCTTGCGTCGCTTGAGAGAGTTGTTGTTGCAGTTGTGCTTCTTGGATTGCAGGAAAATGTTGGGTTAACTGCGCGATAAAAGGCGTTAAGAGGGAGGGCATGGTGTTTGCGATATTCATAAAGGATCCTTGTTGCGGAAAAACAGTCAAATGGAGCGTATCCGAATTGTAAAAGAAAAATCAACGTTTGGCGACGGAAAGACGCGCTATACAAGCCATTTTCTCCCTATCAACCAAAAATAATATTTTGTCAGATTGTGTACATTTATGTAAATGCGATTGAAAAATGAGCGGGAGGGGAGGGTAATATACGTCCTAATTGACCATTGCCGAGAATATAAACAGGGGGATATAAAGCATTGGTTTGCATGTTTAATCCTTACGATAAAATAGCTAAAGGGAATTAGAACATCTTTTGTCAAAAAGCAGCGACTAAATTGTAGGCGAAGTGCGGTATTTTTTTACAAGTTTTTTACTTATTTGTCGGGAATAGGGAAATTTTGCGGGAGAAGGTGAGTTTGGTGATATTTTTAGCTGATTTTGAGGAATGAATGGGATATATTATGGCAGTTCGTTTTTTAAGAAAATAAAATGCCTTCGGAGAGTAGATTGAGGAGGCTTGAACTTAATGTAAAACGGATCGAGGCGGAGGGGCATATAAGGTTCAAATTCGTTGGACGGATAACCGTTATTTTAAATGGAGATGGTCAGATAGGGTTTGCTTTGCTGCACTTCTACTTAATTTTATCATTTTTTAAAGAGGATAGTTTTATGAATAAGGTTTTTAAACTCATTTGGAACCATGCAAAACAAGGTTTTGATGTTACTTCCGAATTGACGCGCAGCCAGCGTAAAAACGCAACAACAGATAACCGAGAAAAGCCAGCTAAAGCCTTGTTGGTAGCGGGTTTATCCCTTTCTTTACTCGGGGGGGGGTAAGACGTCGTCAACGTCAACATCTGTGGTGAAAAAACTTATTACCGCAACTAGTATTCTTCTTGCGACTCAATCAGCCTATGCAGGAATGTCAATAAAAATAGATAGCCAACAAAATAACAATCAAGCGGAAGGTTCAATTGTTATTGGTAAAGGTGCTAAAGCAGAGCCAGTAGTTACTAGTGATAGTAGCGACAGCAGTAAATCAGGCGCATTAAATGCTGTTGTTATTGGTAATAATGCTGAGGCCAAAGCCACATCTAATATTGCAATTGGTGATGAAACTAAAGCCGATGGTGAATATACTGTTGTTATTGGGAGAGGTGCAAAAGCAGAAGATAAAAATTCAAACAATTCTATAGTAATAGGTAAAGGTGCAAAAACTTCAAATCAAGGTACAATTGCTTTAGGTTTGGAATCTGAATCAAAAGGGGAATTAAGTATTGCTATAGGGTCAAGAGTAGGTTCGGAAAATTACACAACTATTGCAGAAGGGACGCATTCTATCGCGTTTGGAGTAGGTGCTAAAACAGGAAATAAAGCAGCTAATTCAATTGCATTTGGGGTATCTACTAATGCACAGGGAGTAAACAGCACTGCTCTCGGTACAAACGCTTACGCTAATGGTGCTCAAGCAACGTCACTAGGTTCTCATTCTATGGCTTACGGTAATAATACTATTGCAATAGGAACTAGTAGTAAATCAACAGGAAGTAGCTCTAATGTTATAGGTTTTCAATCAACTGCATCCGGTCAAAATTTATCTATTTTAGGAGCTAATAATACTATTTCTGCTTCTGTAGAATCGATAGATTTAAATATTGAGCCTGTTCCTTATTCACCTAGTTGGATAAATAACTCAAGTATTTTGGGTAATAATAATGTCATCACAACAAA
Organism: Actinobacillus seminis; assembly: GCF_002263215.1. Taxonomy (GTDB): domain Bacteria; phylum Pseudomonadota; class Gammaproteobacteria; order Enterobacterales; family Pasteurellaceae; genus Actinobacillus_B; species Actinobacillus_B seminis. The sequence goes on along the minus strand of NZ_NLFK01000001.1, from coordinate 241,154 downwards.
TAACACTTTTGTGCTTGGAAGTAATGTTAATTCTAAAATGGATCAGGGAAAGTATATAAAACTGGAAGACACTGTTGAAAACTCCGTTTACTTAGGAAATGAATCTATAGCCACAGCTGGAAAAACAGAGAATACTAAACATAAAAAGAAACAAGGTAACAATCTAGTTGAAAGTACTACAACAACAGCAGGTGATAAAGGAACGGTATCAAAAGCTACTGTTAGGAATATTACTTATGGAGAAGGCACAACTTCCTCATTCGCAGGTAACACAGCAAATGGCGTTGTAACAGTTGGGGCATCTGGGGGTAAAGAACGTCGTATTCAAAATGTAGCCGCGGGTGAAATCAGCCAAACCTCTACAGATGCAATAAACGGCTCACAACTTTATGCAGTGACTGATGTTATTGGAAATTTAGCAGCTTCAACTGCCTCTCACTTGGGTGGAGGAGCTACGGTTCGGTCTAACGGCTCAATAGCTCAACCGACTTATAGTATTTATAAAGGGAATACTAGCCCAGCTACAAGTGGCAATAGTGGTGACAAATATATTGTTCCAAACAGTACAACTGCTAGCGGTACTGGTTCAAATAGTACATCAGGTGATTATAAGAACGTAGGCGAAGCATTTACTGCATTAAATCGATACATCAACGAAGGGTTTGAAATCTTAGATAATACTGGAAATAAACAAGGCGTAGTAACACCAGGTAATAAAATTAAATTTGCGGATGGTAAAAATACTACAGCAAAAGTTACACAGGAAAATAATGGCACCACAACGATTACATTTGATGTAGATATTCCGGAACAAAAAAATATTGATACTACAACCTTAACAGTTAAAGGTGATGGCGTGGCTTCCCCTACTAAAGGCAATGGTGTTGTTGAAGTGCCACAAGATAATGGAGATAAATTCGTTACTGCAAAAACTGTAGCGGACGCCATTAATAAATCACACTTTGTTGTGGATGTTGCTGATGCTTCCTCCGAAACATTTGATGAAGACACTACAACATCTTTCTCGGCAGCAGTTAAAACGGGTGACGAGCTAAAATTAAAATCAGGCAAAAACATCAAGATGAAAGCTGATGGCGCTGGTGGTATTACAGTTGCAACGAAAGATAACGTTGAGTTTACTACAATTACCGTACCAGGAGCAAAATCTAGCGGTAGTGGTGATGTTAGTACTTCTAAATCAATCACTATCAATACAAGGGGTATTGATATGGGCGATAAACCGATTATCAATTTAAAATCAGTTATTCATACTGCATATCCAGAAGCAAATAAAAACGAAGTTAAATTACCTAAATCTGTACAGTTTGATACAGTAAAAAACAACGCCGCCACTGTAGGCGATGTATTAAATGCGGGCTGGAATTTAGAAGTAAACAATGAAGCGAAAGACTTTGTTAAACCATTTGATACGGTGAATTTTGTCGGTGAAGGTGTAACCATTACTCATGAAAATAAAGACGGTAAAAATGTTGTTAAATTCAACGTGGAAATTCCTGAGCTTCCAAAAGTTGAAACGGCTAAGTTAAAAGTTGGTGAAAATGGTAAAGTGACGGACTTACCTGAAGAAGCTAAAAAACTCGCTACAGCGGGTGATATTGCAAAAGCCATCAATGAATCAGGCTTTACCTTAAAAACATCCGCTACTACTGACGGAGAAAAAGATAAAACTTCAACCCCAGAAAATGGAGAGCTCATCAATCCGGGCGATAGTGTTGAGATGATTGCGGGTAAAAATCTGACCGTTAAGCAAGAAAACGGAAAAGTCACTTATGCGACCAAAGATAAGGTAGATTTTGATGAAATCACGTTATCAAATGAAGATAAGAATAAAGTTAAATTGGTAAATGGCGCGCCGGTAGCAACGGATGCCAATGTTAATCCAACTGAAAGTAAACCAACTGCCTCGTTAAATATTACCTCTGCGGACAAGAAACCAACCCAATTAACCGGCGTCGGTTCGGCGTTGAATTCCATGCAAATAGAGACCAACACAGGAATTCAACCTCAAGGTTCAGCACAAAAGGGAACGGATACCTTGTTAAATTTAACAGGTGCTCAAGATAAACCGTTAGACAACAGCGTGTTAAATTCTGCCGCCACGGTGCGCGATTTAATCCATTTAGGCTGGGTGGTTTCCGCAAGTGGTAATGAATATAAAAACACGGTGAAAAATGCCAATGAAGTTAATTTTGTGGGCGCCAATGGAATATCGGTGACTGGTGAAACGAAAGAGAATGTGCGCGAAATCAAAATCAGTGTAGATGCACAAAGTGCGGTGGAATCTGCGCAATTACCTGTGGTTTATACCAATAAGGCGGGCGATAAGTTGGTGAAAGTAAATGGCAAATTCTACAAAGCCGAGGATGTGACGAATGGCAAACCAAAAGATGATGCAACGCTGGTAGAGACAAAAGATGTGATTGCCTCTATGAACAACGGTGACAACAACACGAGAGCCCCGATAGCATTGTCAAATCTTAAAGGCAATCTTGCTCCGACGTATAACGCCGGCGATAAGAAAGAAAATGAGAATAAAAAATTGGGTGATGACGTAGTGAGTACGGGTGACATAACCAAATCACAAACTGCTCCGACCAATGTTGCCGATATTTATCACAACGCTGCCACGGTCGGCGATCTTCTTAATGCCGGCTGGAATTTACAAGTCAATGGCGAAGGCAAAGATTTTGTTAAGGCGTATGATGCAGTGAATTTCGCCAACGGAGTAGGCACCACGGTCAATGTGGAGGTTGCCGAAGATGGCAAAACCAGTGCGATTCGGATTAACAGCCTATTGGGAATTACTGATAAAGCAGGAAACCAATTAGTCAAAGGCAAAGATGGTAAATACTATAAACCGTCAGCGCTTAAACCGAACGGAGAGCCGAAAGACAATGCTGTAGGGGGAGGAGTTGAAGCCGGCGATGTACAGGTCAATGTTATCAATCCGGCAGCTGCGGATGCCACAAAAGGAAATGCCGTCCAAGTGGGCAATTTAAGCAGCGGATTGAGCACACAAGAGGTAGCGACCAAGCCAAATGGTACTGCGGGAACGGATAAATTATTAAATTTAACCAACAATAACAATGCTATTCCTGACAGTAATGCCGCAACGGTAGGCGATTTGCGCAATATGGGCTGGGTGGTATCGGCTTCCGGTAATGGCTATATTGATACGGTGAAAAATGCCAATAAAGTCGACTTTGTCGGCAGCGGATTAGCGACCGTGACGGGAGAAACCCAAGGTGATGTACGCACCATTACGGTGAATGTGGATGCCCAAGCGGTGACCAACAATGCGCGCTTACCGGTGGTGTATACGGATAAAAACGGAACACAAATTTACCCGATAAAAGATAAAGACGGTAACATCACTTACAACACTAAACCGGATGGTCAAGGTGAGACGGTTGAACCAGACAATGTGATTACCTCCATCAACGGATCGAAAGGCACCACAACGCCGACCGTATTAACCAATGTTATGTCTAATTTACCGGCGACGTATAATGATGATGTGTATAACCTCAACAAAAAAACAGTCACCAAAACCCAAGATTTACCGCTAGAATTAAAGGTGAACAACGCTGCCACCGTTAGCGATATTCTTAACGCCGGTTGGAACTTGAAAAACAACGGTCAACCAGGGGACTTTGTTAAAGCCTATGACAGCGTAGACTTTATTGATGGTAAAGGCATGACAGCCGTGGTAAAAACCACGAAAGATGGAACATCCACCACTGTCAAATACGACGCGAAAATCGACAATAACACCATTAAGCTCAATGACAAAGGCGAATTGTATGCCGATTATGCCGGCGACATTGCCAAAGCGACTACCAAAGTGGCTGCGGGGAATAATATTGAAGTGACCCCAAAAGTCAACCCAGATGGTAGCACGACCTACACCGTGGCAACGAAAGACGACGTGGCATTTGAGACCGTAAAAGTCGGGGACAATGTCAACATAAACCATGACGGATTAACCATCAAAGATGGACCGAGCATCACCGTTGCCGGCATTGACGGTGGAAACAAAAAAATCACTGGCGTTGCCGACGGAGATATTTCACCGACCAGCCACGACGCTATCAATGGTTCACAACTGTATGCAGTACAACAGGCGTTAACCGGCAGCATTGCCGCGTCTAAAGAAGAGGTGACCTCTACGGACAACTCAGTAACGGTGACTGCCACACCAAATGACAGTGGTGCCAATGTCTTTGATCTCTCGGTCAACACCGACAACACCACCATCACCAAAGATGCCACAACGGGCGCGCTTAAAGCCAAGACCACTGTCTTAAGTAACACCAATGGCAAAGTGGATACACCGGCACCGGAAAACGCCAACGCCTTAGTCAGTGCGCAAGACATTGCTAGTGCGATTAACCGGTCAGGTTTCACCTTAAAAGCACAAGGGGAGAACGGTTCAACGATTCATCCAGGGGCAACGGTAGATATGAAAAATACCGACAGCAATATCGTGATTAGCAAATCGGCGGGAAGCAATGATGTCACCTACAATTTAGCTAGAGACATCAAGGTAGACCAAGTGAGAGCAGGGAACACGGTATTAAACAGCAAAGGGGTCACCATTGGTAGTGGCGCTAACCAAGTAGAATTAACCGAAAATGGGTTAAATAACGGAGGTAACCGCATTACCAACGTGGCACCGGGTCAAGCCCCGACAGATGCAGTGAACGTCAGTCAATTACGCGGCCAAATGGGCAATGTTTACCACCAGATGAACAAAATGGGTAAGGATTTGCGCGGGGGCATTGCGGGTTCAAACGCGGCGGCAACATTACCACAGGTTTACATGCCGGGTAAATCCATGGTGGCGGCGTCTGCGGGGACATTTAAAGGAGAAAATGCCTTTGCGGTAGGATATTCTCGTGTTTCTGATAATGGTAAACTTATTTTGAAACTTCAAGGCAATGCTAATAGTCGGGGGAATGTCGGCGGCGGTGTCGGTATTGGTTACCAATGGTAATTAAGCCGAAAAGCGGTTAATAAAAACGAAGAAGATAAAGCGGGGAAGTCAACCCGCTTTATTTTTTATGGGGAATATATAAAAAATCGGTTGTGTGGTGGATATAAAATGGCATAAACTTAGCATATTAGTCGGGGTGCGATAGCTGAGATTATACCCGTGAACCTGAAACAGTTAATACTGGCGTAGGAAACTAATTGTTCAAATTGCTCTTCTCAAACGTCAATATTGCTGGTTTATTTTACTTGTTATAAGGAAAAACGATGCAATTCAATTTATTAGCAAAGATCAAAAATTCAAATCCGTTAGTGCATTGTATGACCAATACGGTGGTATCAAATTATACCGCCAACGGATTATTGGCATTAGGCGCTTCTCCGTTAATGTCTGTCAATATTCATGAGATGGCGAATATTCAGCAATTTTCACAAGGATTATTAATTAATATCGGCACGCTAAAACCGGATGAATTGGAGGCAATGCTTATCGCAGGAAAATATGCCAATCGCAATGGTGTCGCGGTGGTGCTGGATCCGGTGGGTGTTGGGGCGACGGAATATCGGCGTGATGCGGTAAAACGTTTGTTAAGCGATGTGAAATTTACGCTTATTCGTGGCAACATAGGTGAAATTGCGACGCTGGCAAATGTGGCGTGGCAAGCGAAAGGCGTAGATGCTGGTGAGGGGCAGGCGGATGTGGCGAAGCTGACCCAAACGGTGGCGTTAAAATATGCTTGTATTGTGGCGACCAGCGGGACGACGGATGTGATTAGTGATGGTCGGGCGTTGTGTAAAATTAGCAATGGTACATCATTATTTCCGCGTATTACCGGCTCCGGTTGTTTGCTGGGCGCGGTTTGTGCGGCGTTTTTGGGCGTGGCGGAAAAAACACAACAATTTGCCGCCGCGGTTGAAGCCTGTACGCTGTACGCCTTGGCGGGCGAGTTGGCGGCAAAACCCTTAGCGCTGACACAAACAGGGACATTTTCGACAGCACTTTTGGATCAATTGGGCGCAATTAGCTCGGAGACGGTTCAACAATATGCGAGGGTAACTTATGACTAACGTAGCACAAGCCTTGACAATTGCCGGATCCGATTCCGGTGGCGGTGCCGGTATTCAGGCGGATTTAAAAACCTTTCAAATGCGCGACGTGTTTGGTACGTCGGTGATCACGGCGGTGACTGCGCAAAATACCTTGGGCGTTTTTGATATTCATCCTATTCCGCTGGCAGCGATTGAGGCACAACTCAATGCCATTGCGCAAGATTTTACGATTTCCGCCTTTAAAATCGGGATGTTAGGCACCGCAGAAATTATTGAAACTGTGGCGCAAGGGTTAAAACAACACCATTTTGGCAAGATGGTGTTGGATCCGGTGATGATTGCAAAAGGCGGCTCACCGTTGTTGCAGCAAAGTGCGATTGTGGCGTTGAAACGGGAATTATTGCCCTTGGCGGAGGTGTTGACGCCGAATTTACCGGAAGCGCAAGCCTTAACCGGTATTGAAATTGTGGATGATAAAACCGCTAAAGCGGCAGCTTTGCAATTACAGGATTATGGCGTGAAAACTGTGGTGATCAAAGGCGGGCATAGCCAACATTCTGCGTCGGAAATGTGCCAAGATTGGGTTTTTATGCCGGATCGACAATTTGTACTGGAAAGCCCGCGCTATCATACGCCGCATACGCACGGAACCGGTTGCACCTTTTCCGCGTGTTTGGCGGCAGAGTTGGCAAAAGGGCGTTTAATTGAAGAAGCGATACGTACCGCCAAAGCCTTTATTAGCGCCGCCATTTCTCATCCGTTGAATATCGGGCATGGACACGGACCGACAAACCATTGGGCATATAAGGATTAACAATGAACTTGATTGCAAAGATGTTACAGGTTTATTTTATTGCGGGAACGCAAGATTGTCGCCTTTTAAACGGGCAGCCGGAACAAAATTTATTGTCGATTTTGCACCAAGCACTGGCGGCGGGCATCAATTGTTTCCAATTTCGCGACAAAGGTGCGTATTCTTTGGCGTCGGATCCGGCGCGGCAAAAGCAACTGGCGCTGGCTTGTCGTGATCTTTGCCGCCAATATCACGTGCCTTTTATTGTTAACGACGATATTGATTTAGCCTTGGAAATTGAGGCTGATGGTATTCATGTTGGACAAAAAGATCAAATTAAACAAGCACTTGATGCAAGATCTGTCCGTCCGTTAATTGTCGGCTTGTCGATTAATAATATTGCGCAAGGCGTAGCTGATAAAGATAATCCGAATATTGATTATTTCGGGTTGGGACCGATTTTTGCGACGCAATCCAAAGCGGATCATGCGCCGGTATTGTCGCCGGCATTTATTCGCGAAATTCGCCGGCAGGGAGTAAATAAACCTTGCGTTGCTATCGGCGGGGTTACGACACAAAATGCATCGCAGCTGCGCCGATTGGGTGTCGAGGGTGTGGCAGTGATTTCCGCTATTACGCAAGCGGAAGATATAGCCTCGGCAGTCAAACAATTACAATCTTAAGCATAAGGAAGCATTGATGTTCAAGAATATAGGTAAAAAAACGAGATTATTTTCAACCGCACTTTTGTTGACAAGTGGAGTGTTTTCCGTTGCGGCAAATGCACAATCTGTTATGCCGCTGAATGTTTATACTTATGGCAGTTTTAGTTCCGATTGGGGGGCGGGTCCTAGAGTGAAAGCGTTGTTTGAAAAGGCACAACAACAATGCCAAATTCATTATGTGCCTTTTGATAGCAGTGGTACGCTGTTTAACCGCTTGCGATTAGAGGGGAAGAAAACCAAAGCGGATGTGGTATTGGGGTTGGATCATTACGTGTTGGATGAGGCGCGAAAAACCGGTTTATTTGTGCCGAATAAGGTGGATTTAACCCGTTTATCCTTGCCGATTTATTGGCAAGATTCTACCTTTTTGCCCTATGATTTCGGACAATATGCTTTTATTTATGATAAAACTAAATTAGCTAATCCGCCGCAGACGTTGCAGGAATTGATTAATCGAGAAGATTTACGCGTGATTTATCAGGATCCTCGAACCAGCTCAGTTGGACGCGGGTTGGTGGTGTGGATGAATGCGGTTTTTAATGCTGATAATCCGTCATCCGTGTCAATCGAGGCAGCATGGCAACAACTGGCAAAACATACGGTGACCGTAGGCAAAGGTTGGTCGGAAAGCTACGGTGCGTTTTTAAAAGGCGAGGCGGATTTGGTACTAAGCTATAATACCTCCCCGCTGTACCATTTGTTGCAAGAGCAAAAAGATCATTATGCTGCGACAAATTTACAAGAAGGCGGTGTGCTGCAAATTGAAGTGGCGGCGAAAACCGTAGTCAGCCAAAACCCTTGTGCGGATTTATTTTTGGATTTCCTGTTAACGCCACAAGCACAAAGCGAAATTACTCAATATAACGTGATGCTGCCGGTGATCGATACGCCAATTGCGCCTGCGATTGATGCTTTGCGCGCGCAACAAATGCAAGCGAAAGTCTTTGATACGACGAAGATTCAACCGGCGCTGTTGAAACAATGGATTTCACAATGGCAAGTTAGCTTGACAGAATAATGATGAACTTTTCTTCGCCGCAATTTCGCCCAAGACATTATATGGGCGGCATCTTGGTTTTTGCATTGTTGCTGGGTATTTATTGGCTGGCACTGCGGGCGATTTTTTCCACCGAAAGTGCGGTCGATTTTAGTTCGTTTTTGCACGATCCCTATGTCCATCGAGTCATTTTATTCAGCTTTTGGCAAGCGTTTTTATCGGCAGTGTTATCGCTTTTAGGCGGTGTTTTGCTGGCACGCGCATTGTTTTATCAAAAATGGGCAAGTCAGTCTTGGATCTTGCGTTTATTATCGTTAACCTTTGTATTGCCGGCGTTGGTGGTGGTTTTCGGGTTAATGGGCGTGTATGGCAATTCCGGTTGGTTGGCGCAATTAAGCAAAGCGGCAGGCTGGCATTGGCAGCCACATTTTTATGGCTTGAGCGGTATTTTAACTGCACATTTGTTTTTTAATATTCCCTTGGCGGCTCGATTATTTTTACAAAGTTTTCAAGCTATTCCTACTCAACAACGTCAGCTGGCGGCGCAACTTAATTTGCGCGGTTGGCAATTTGTGCGCCTGATTGAATATCCGTATTTGCGCCAACAAGTATTGCCGGTGTTTAGCCTGATTTTTATGCTGTGTTTTACCAGTTTTACCTTAGTCCTTACCCTTGGCGGCGGACCAAAATACACTACTTTGGAAGTGGCTATTTACCAAGCCTTGTTATTTGAATTTGATCTGCCGAAAGCAGCGTTATTTGCATTGTTACAAGTGGGATTTTGCTTGATGTTGTTCGCCCTTGGCAGCGCTTTTAGTTGCGCACCGGCAACCGATTTGCCCAGCCAAAATTTATGGCTGGATAAACAAAAAAGCGCGGTTAAAATTTGGCAAATTTTGTTTGTAGGATTGTGTTTGCTCTTTGTATTAACGCCGCTGTTGCATATTGTGGTTAGCGCTTTTTTTGATCCGCAAAGTGCGCATTATTGGCGCATGGCTTGGGAAAATGCGGCGCTTTGGCGTGCCTTGGGCTATTCTTTGACCATGGCGCCGACATCTGCATTCTTGGCTTTGTGCTTGTCGATTGCGGTACTTTTGCTTTCTCGTCGCCTGCAATGGCTGTATTGGCAAAAATTAGCCAATGTTGTGACTAATTTCGGTATGATTATTTTAGCGGTGCCAACCTTGGTACTTGCCACGGGATTATTTATTGCGCTGCAAGATTGGGATTTTTCAAGTTTGCATTTATGGCTGATAGTGATTTTTTGTAATGCCTTGGCGGCAATGCCTTTTGTGATTCGTATTTTGGCGGTGCCAATGAGTAATAATTTGATTTATTATGAAAAATTGTGTCAATCTTTAGGCATTGTCGGCTGGGCGCGTTGGCGTTTTATCGAATGGCACAATTTAAAAGCGCCGATAAAATATGCGTTTGCTTTAGCTTGTGGGGTGTCGCTTGGTGATTTTACGGCGATCGCCTTATTCGGCAATCAAGATTTTACCTCGTTGCCACATTTATTGTATCAGCAGTTAGGCAGTTACCGTATGGCGGAAGCCGCTATTACCGCATTGATTTTGTTATTGTTTTGCCTTGGCATCTTTAGCGTGGTAGAACGCAATAAACCGGAATAAGGAACTATGATAAAAATAAACGCGCATTTTAATTATCCGATGATGCCCATGTATTTTAATTTACAGGTTGCCCCGCAAGAAAAAGTTGCAATTGTTGGCAGTAGCGGGGCGGGGAAAAGTACGCTGTTAAATTTAATTGCCGGCTTTGAGTTTTCTGATCGAGGCGAAATTTGGTTAAATGGCGAAAACCATACACGTAGCGAGCCTTTTGAGCGCCCGGTTTCTATTTTGTTTCAAGAAAATAATGTGTTTACTCATCTAACAGTTTGGCAAAATATTGCCTTTGGGATAAAACCTTCCCTTGCTTTGTCTGGTGCGGAACGCGTGCGCGTGGAACAGGCGGCAAGCGCGGTCGGTTTACAGCCATTTTTATCGCGTGTGCCCAGCGCTTTATCCGGCGGACAGAAACAACGGGTGGCGTTGGCGAGATGTTTATTGCGCGATAAACCGATTTTACTACTGGATGAACCTTTTTCTGCGCTGGATACCGAATTACGCGAGGAAATGTTGACATTACTTGATCTATTGTGCGTCGAGAAAAAATTGACTCTGTTGATTGTGACGCATCAACCGAATGAAGTAAAAGATAAAATTGATCGCATTATTCACATTGAAAATGGTAAAATCTGTGATTAATCGGTTTTATGCGAAGATAATGCAGCGATTTTGGATGATTTGAAAATTCCTCTTATCTTTCAAAAACGATAATATAAGGAAAATGTATGGCAACTAATACGATTCAAATCTCTTCACTGACGCCACATCCAACCTTGGAATATTGGTCAGTGTGTAAAGTGGAGGCTTTATTTGAAACGCCGTTTTTAGAGTTGGTTTATCGGGCGGCACAGGTTCACCGCGAGTATTTTAATCCACAAGCGATCCAACTTTCTACTTTGTTGTCGATTAAAACCGGCGGTTGTCCGGAAGATTGCGGTTATTGTCCACAGTCGGCGCGTTATAACACTGGCGTGGCAAAACAAGCGTTATTAGAGATTGATGAGATTGTTGCCAAAGCCAAAATTGCTAAAGCGCGCGGTGCGCGGCGTTTTTGTATGGGGGCGGCGTGGCGCGGTCCGAAGCCGAAAGACATGGAAAAAGTGACGGAGATTATTAAAGCGGTAAAAAACTTGGGCTTGGAAACCTGTGGGACATTTGGGCTGTTGCAAGATGGAATGGCGGAAGAATTAAAGGAAGCGGGTTTAGATTATTACAATCATAACTTGGATACTGCGCCGGAACATTACGAAAAAATTATCGGTACCCGTCGGTTTGACGACCGAATTAATACCTTAGGTAAAGTGCGCAAGGCGGGATTAAAAGTGTGTTGCGGCGGGATTGTCGGCATGAATGAAACCCGTAAAGAACGTGCCGGTTTAATCGCAAGCCTCGCCAATTTAGATCCGCAACCGGAATCGGTACCGATTAATCAATTGGTGAAAGTGGAAGGTACAGCGTTGGAAAATGCCGCACCATTGGATTGGACCGAATTTGTGCGCACCATTGCAGTGGCGCGAATTGTGATGCCGAAAAGCTATGTGCGTTTATCTGCCGGTCGTCAAAGGATGTCGGAAGAAATGCAAGCCATGTGTTTTATGGCAGGGGCTAATTCGATTTTTTATGGTGACAAATTATTAGTGACAGAAAATCCGGAAGAGGATGGCGATCAGATATTGATGGCGAAATTAGATTTAGAACCTGAAACGGAAGAAAATCGGCACGAACGTCGTTAAAATAGCCCCACAATCTAAAATAAATAGTGTAGAATTAAAAGCTGTTTTGCTTAATTCTACAGATGGGGATGACCAATGGAAAAAAATTTAAGTCATTAGACAGTATTGATATTAAAATTTTAAATGAATTACAACGTAATGGGAAAATCTCCAATATTGATCTTTCAAAAAAAGTCGGGCTGTCGCCAACGCCTTGTTTAGAACGGGTAAAGCGTTTGGAAAAACAAGGGGTTATCATGGGCTATCGGGCGCTGCTTAATCCTGAATTATTGGACTCGCCGCTACTGGTGATTGTGGAAATCACGTTGGTACGTGGCAAGCCTGATGTGTTTGAGGAGTTTAATGCGGCGGTACAACAATTAGATGAAATTCAAGAATGCCATTTGGTATCCGGCGATTTTGATTATTTATTAAAAACCCGTGTGGCAGATATGGCAGCATACCGCAAATTACTCGGTACCACGTTACTACGCTTACCGGGCGTTAATGATACTCGCACCTACGTGGTGATGGAAGAAGTGAAACAAACCAATTTTTTACAACTCAAATAATGTTAACGGACAATGATCAAAAAAATTAGCGAACATTTTACCCCTAAACAATATGTTATTGAATTTTTACTCGGATTGGCCACCCTTTTCGGGCTTTATTTAATTATCGCTTGGATAAGTTATAACCCGTTTGACAGTTCTTGGTCAGTGTCTTCATCACAACCGGTCACCTTAAATAAAGCGGGTAAATTAGGCGCTTGGGTGATCGATTTATTTTTTGCTTTATTTGGTCATGTGGGGAATATTATTCCTTTTGTGCTATTTATTGCACCGATTTATTTTATTCGTACCAAGCGCATTGATTGCTTAACTTGGACGCGCTTTTCCTTGCGCATTTTTGGCTTTGTGCTGTTGCTGAGCGGCTTAACTGCCTTGTCAACGCTATTGCTTTCTAACACGCCTTATTATTTATCCGGTGGCGTACTTGGTGGCAGTTTGATTGCCGGTTTTTTTTCGTTATTGGGTAAATTTGGTATTTTATTATTTGCCTTTATTTTGAGTGTGGTGGGGTTTATTTTTTGCTCCGGCGCCTCATTAATTCGGTTACTTATGCGCTTTTATGCATGGTTGACAATGAAAAATGAAGAACCGAATGCGCCACAAAATCGCGTAGCGGTAGAGGCGCCCACTGAAGCGGAAGCGATTGAGGAAATTATTATTCAAAAAGCGCCAACTATCAACGTTAGCGAAAATGTGACACAAGGTAAATTGGTGGATGTCAGGCATTTGATTAATATTCGTGGATTAACCCCGCCGCCGACACAAACGACCGGTCAAGGTAAAATAGTGTCGGTGGCGACGGATGTTGCGCAAGAGGCGAAGGCAAATGTTTTTCTTGAGGAAATGCATGTTGCTTTGCCGGAGGTTTCGATTGCGACGGAAAAATCGAGTGCCGATTTGGGTTATTCCATGGATCTTGCTACAGAATTGCTGAATGTGACCATTTCGTCGAAGATTAATTCAAATCAGGACGAGCGATCACCTGAGCTGTTACAAAGTGCGCTGGATTTTTCCCTTAAACATGACATGGTAGGTCAAAAGAGTATTGCGTTGAAACATGAGAAGAAACATGAGAAGATCTTGGATAATGAGGAAGCCATGCCGAAAGTTTCGCTTCCTGCTGATGCGCAAACTGCGCCAAAAATGACCGCACTTATACCTGCAGAGGATGAGGCGGTTGACGATCCGGAAGAGGCGGACTTACATAATGAATTAGCTCGCCAATTTGCCGCGCAAGAACAACAACGATTGGAAGCACTGGCATCACGTGCGAAAGCCTTAAATGCAGAAGAAGCGCTTAATGTGATTTTGGCACCGACTAATGTGGCGCATACGCTGGAAAATGCCTCGTCAATGCCTTATAAATCTTATAGTGACACCTTAATTCATCCGGCGTTGCAACGAAAATCAATGATAATAGAAAAACCGACGACACCGTTACCGACGTTGGATTTATTGGAATATCGTCCGGCGCAAGCGCAACAAATTACCCGTGAGGAAATTGAGCAAACTTCGCGGCGAATTGAACAACAATTGCGCAACTTTAATGTTAAAGCAACGGTAAAAGATGTGTTAATCGGTCCGGTGGTCACCCGTTATGAACTTGAATTGCAACCGGGTGTCAAAGCCTCTAAAGTCAGCAGTATTGATACGGATTTGGCACGAGCGTTAATGTTCCGATCCATTCGTGTGGCGGAAGTGATTCCGGGCAAACCTTATATCGGTATTGAAACGCCGAATGTGAACCGACAAACCGTGCCTTTGCGTGATGTGTTGGATAGTGATGAGTTTCGTCAATCTAAATCCCTCTTATCCATGGCGTTAGGCAAAGATATTAGCGGTAAACCGGTGGTGGTGGATTTAGCCAAAATGCCACATTTATTGGTAGCGGGTTCTACCGGTTCGGGAAAATCCGTTGGAGTGAATACCATGATTTTAAGTTTGCTATTTCGCGTTAAACCGGAAGAAGTCAAATTTATTATGATTGACCCGAAAGTGGTGGAATTGTCCATTTATAATGGCATTCCTCATTTGTTGACCGAAGTGGTTACCGACATGAAAAAAGCAGCGAACGCGTTGCGTTGGTGCGTGGATGAAATGGAGCGTCGTTATCAGCTTTTATCCGCTTTGCGAGTGCGCAATATTGAGGGATTTAACGACAAAATTGATGAATACAATGCAATGGGAATGCCGATTCCAAATCCGGTTTGGCGTCCGGGCGATACCATGGACAGCCTACCGCCGCCATTGGAAAAATTAAGTTATATTGTGGTTATCGTGGATGAGTTTGCTGATTTGATGATGGTTGCCGGTAAACAAATTGAGGAATTGATTGCTCGTTTGGCACAAAAAGCGCGCGCGATCGGTATTCATTTGATTTTGGCGACACAACGTCCGTCGGTAGATGTTATCACGGGATTGATTAAAGCGAATATCCCAAGTCGCATTGCCTTTACTGTGGCGAGTAAAATTGACTCGCGTACCATTTTGGATCAAACCGGAGCGGAAGCCTTGCTTGGACGTGGTGATATGTTGTATTCAGGGCAAGGATCCTCGGATTTAATTCGGGTACATGGGGCGTTTATGAGTGATGATGAGGTAGCGCGTGTAGCGGATGATTGGAGAGCAAGAGGGAAGCCGAATTATATTGAAAATATTCTCACAGGTTCTGACGATGAGGAAGAGAATACTCGTAGTGCATCAGACAGTGATGATTTAGATGATTTATTTGATGAAGTGATGGAATTTGTGATTGCTACTGGCACCACGTCGGTTTCCTCCATTCAACGTAAATTTAAAGTCGGGTTTAATCGTGCCGCACGGATTATGGATCAAATGGAGGAGCAAGGCATAGTCTCTCCGATACAAAATGGTAAGCGTGAAATTTTAGCAAGACAGTCCAACTATTAACTGAAAGGAACGTAAATGATGAAAAAAACGGTAAAATTGACCGCACTTTTATTAGCCTCTATGAGTAGCTTAGTTTGGGCGAGCGCGACGGAAGAATTACAGGCGCGCTTAAACAAAGTAGATACCTTGAGTGCGGATTATATGCAAAAAGTCAGCGATCCTAAGGGTAAAGAAGTGCAACAGGGGACGGGAAAAATCCAGATTAAACGCCCGAATTTATTTCGTATGGAGAATAAAACGCCACAAGAAACTCGGATTATTTCTGATGGAAAAACGCTATGGTTCTATGATCCTTTTGTGGAACAAGTGACCGCTAATTGGGTGAAAGAGGCGGTAAATAATACGCCATTCGTGTTGCTGACCGGTAACGATAAATCTTATTGGCAACAATATACCGTGGAACAACAGGCGGATAGTTTTACCTTAACGCCGAAAGACAAAAAAAGCGCAATTAAACAATTTAATATTCGTGTGGATGCCGACGGTGTGTTGAAAAATTTCAGCACGGTTGAGCGTGATGGACAAGTGAATTTATATCAATTGCGAAATATTACCAATCAAGCACTTGCTGACAGCTTGTTTAAATTTAGCGTGCCGAAAGGTGCCGAGTTGGATGACCAACGTAAAAAATAAACGGTAAATTATGGTATGATAGGTGCGTTTTTACGCACCTTTTTACATTTATCAAGATGTGATTTATTGATTTTTCATTGACCAACCCATGAGATCTTTGTTATGGCTAATCTGAGTTTTGATTTCGCTGAAAATGATTTTCGTCCTTTAGCCGCTAGAATGCGACCAACCACCTTGGCGCAATATTGCGGGCAATCCCATTTAATTGGCACGGGAAAACCGCTGCGCAAAGCTATTGAAGCCGGACATATTCATTCTATGATTTTTTGGGGACCGCCGGGGACGGGGAAAACCACTCTTGCTGAAATTATCGCGCAGCGCATCAATGCGGATGTGGAGCGTATTTCTGCGGTAACTGGCGGGATTAAAGAAATTCGTGAAGCCATTGATAAAGCGAAACAAAATCGTCTAGCCGATCGACGCACGGTGTTATTTGTAGATGAAGTGCATCGGTTTAATAAAAGCCAGCAGGATGCTTTTTTGCCGCATATTGAAGAGGGAACCATTATTTTTATTGGTGCGACTACGGAAAATCCCTCTTTTGAATTGAACGGCGCGTTGCTTTCCCGTGCGCGAGTATATATTTTAAAGCCGCTGAACTCGTCGGAAATTGAGCAAGTGTTGCAACGGGCGATTGAGGATGAAGAACGCGGTTTGGGCAAAGAGCGGTTAGTTGTTGAGCCGAATTTATTCGCTTTGTTAGCCGAATATGTGCATGGCGATGCTCGTTTAGCGTTAAATTGCCTTGAGTTGATGGCGGATATGGCAGAGGAAGGTGAAAACGGGAAAAAATTAGACCGCACTTTGTTAATCGAAGTACTGGGTGAACGACAGGCGCGTTTTGATAAACAAGGTGATCGTTATTATGATTTGATTTCCGCGTTGCACAAATCCGTGCGCGGTTCAGCGCCGGATGCGGCATTGTATTGGTATGCACGAATTATCACAGCCGGCGGCGATCCGCTTTATGTGGCAAGACGTTTATTGGCGATTGCTTCGGAAGATGTGGGTAATGCGGATCCACGAGCCATGCAAGTGGCGTTGGCAGCGTGGGATTGTTTTACTCGCATCGGCGCAGCAGAAGGGGAGCGTGCTATTGCGCAGGCGATTGTGTATTTGGCAGTGGCGCCGAAAAGCAATGCGGTTTATCAGGCGTTTAATGCGGCGAAAAAATTAGCGATAGAAAATCCGGATTTTGATGTACCTGAACACTTACGCAATGCACCGACGCAGTTGATGAAAAATTTGGGTTATGGCGCGGAATACCGCTATGCTCATGATGAACCGAATGCTTATGCCGCCGGTGAAAATTATTTTCCACCGCAGTTGAAAGAGATGCAGTTTTATTTCCCGACCGATCGAGGGATGGAAATTCAAATTGCGCAAAAATTAGCGCGGTTAAAAGAATGTGATCGGCAAAGTACGAATATTCGTTATAAAGTGCGGTAGTAACTGGTTTATTTTTTTAATCCGATCTAAAATAAAGGTAATTATTTCAAATTTAAGCAATAAAATAAGGTAGCAATATGATCGATCCAAATTTATTACGCAATAATCTTGCTGAAGTGGCTGAAAAATTACAGGTTAAACGTGGCTTTGTGTTAGATGTCGAATCAGTAAAAAAACTGGAAGAAGAACGTAAAACCTTACAAATAAAAACGGAAACTTTACAAGCAGAGCGTAATGCGCGCTCGAAAGCGATCGGCGCAGCGAAAGCGCGTGGCGAAGACATTGGACCTTTATTGGAAGAAGTAGACAATATGGCAATTGAGTTGAGCATGGCAAAATCTCAATTGGATGATGTGCAGGCGGAATTAAATAAAATTGCCTTGACGATCCCGAATATTCCGGCGGATGAAGTGCCGCTTGGTAAAGACGACAGCGAAAATAAAGAAATTTTACGTTGGGGTGAGCCAAGAGTTTTTGATTTTGAAATTAAAGACCATGTTTCTCTCGGTGAACATTTGGCGGGATTGGACTTTGCGGCAGGTGTGAAATTAAGCGGTGCACGTTTTGCGGTAATGAAAGGGCAAATTGCGAAAATGCACCGTGCGTTGGCGCAATTTATGTTGGATTTACATACCGAACAACATGGTTATACCGAAGCCTATGTACCTTATTTAGTGAACCATGCTACCCTTTATGGAACCGGACAATTGCCAAAATTTGGTGAAGATTTGTTCCACATAAATCCATTGGAAGGTGAACAGCCTTATGTGCTAATCCCGACGGCGGAAGTGCCGGTGACCAATTTAGTGCGTGATGAGATTTTAGATGAAGCTGATTTACCGTTAAAAATGACCGCACATACGCCTTGTTTCCGTTCCGAAGCGGGGTCTTATGGACGCGATACCCGTGGATTAATTCGTATGCATCAATTTGATAAAGTGGAATTGGTGCAAATTGTGGAACCGGAAAAATCTATGCAAGCCTTAGAAGAACTTACCGGACATGCAGAAAAAGTGTTGCAACTTTTAGGTTTGCCATATCGCAAAGTTTTACTTTGTACCGGTGATATGGGCTTCGGTTCTTGCAAAACATATGATTTAGAAGTATGGGTTCCGGCACAAAATACGTATCGTGAAATTTCTTCTTGCTCTAATATGTGGGATTTCCAAGCCCGTCGTATGCAAGCTCGTTGCCGCGCCAAAGGGGATAAAAAAACGCGTTTGGTACACACGCTAAACGGTTCCGGTTTAGCGGTTGGACGCACCTTGGTTGCGGTTTTAGAAAATTACCAAAACGCTGATGGCAGTATCACTGTACCGGAAGTTTTACGTCCATATATGAATGGATTAGAGGTTATTGGTAAATAAGGTTATGTTACTTTTCTTTGCGTTGTTGTCGCACCTTTATCATGTTTTTTATTAATCACTGGCACGAGCGTTTCGCTCGTGCCTGGTCTTTATTTTATCTTGATATGTTACTTTTCTTTGTATTGCCACAAAACCTTTAAGTTTTGAACGTCGGCTTTGCCGGCAGTAGGGGTTACATTACTACCACATCAAATTGTTCTTGGTGGTAGTAAGCCTCGGTTTTGATTTGGATTTGTTTGCCGATAAAAACTTCCAGTTCGGCGAGAAGTCCGTGGCTTTCTTCGTTAATTAAATAATCGGCGACTTCGTGTGACGCGTAAACCACAAATTGTTCGCAGGAGAATAGGTGATGAACGCGGATAATTTCACGCATGATTTCATAGCATATGGTTTCCACAGTTTTCACGCGTCCGCGCCCGTTGCAAGATGGGCAGTCGCCGCAGAGGACATGTTCCAAACTTTCGCGTGTGCGTTTGCGGGTCATTTCGACTAGACCTAATTGAGTAAATCCATTGACATTGGTTTTGACACGATCTTTGGACAAGGCTTGTTGCAAGGCTTCCAGTACGCGGTTGCGGTGCTCGTCGCTTTGCATATCAATAAAATCAATAATGATAATTCCACCGAGGTTGCGTAGTTGCAATTGTTGCGCGATAGCTTTGGTGGCTTCAATATTGGTGTTAAAAATAGTTTCGGCTAAGGTGTGATGACCGACAAAGGCACCGGTGTTGATGTCGATAGTGGTCATGGCTTCCGTTTGTTCAATAATTAAATAACCGCCGGATTTTAGGTTGACCCGTTTATTTAATGCGGTTTGAATGGCAGTTTCGACGCCATAAAGATCAAATAGCGGTTGGTTGCCGGAATATAACACCAGTTTATCGGTGAGCATTGGGATAAATTCTTCGGTAAATTGTTTGACCTCGGCAAAACATAACTTGGAGTCAATCCGGATTTTTTCTAAGCCGGCACCGATAAAATCCCTTAAAATGCGTTGTGTGAGCGCCAGCTCACCATATAACATAGATCGTGTCGGATATTTATTGCGACGTTCGAGGACTTTGCGCCATAGGCGTTTTAAAAATTCCGCATCTTGGTGTAATTCTTCTTCGGTGGCGCCTTCTGAAGCGGTACGGATGATAAACCCGCCTAACTCATCACAAAAAGGTTCGACTAATGCTTTTAGACGGGCGCGTTCTCTTCGCTTTCAATGCGTTGCGATACACCGACGTGGCTGTTTTCCGGCATAAAGACTAAATAGCGGGAGGGGAGAGTGATGTCTGTGGTGAGGCGAGCGCCTTTGGTGCCGAGAGGATCTTTAACCACTTGTGCTACAATATCCTGTCCTTCGCGAACTAATTCGGCAATATCTTTGACGATAAATTGTTTTTTCTCGTTTTCATCTACACATTCGGTGTGCGAAACGATGTCCGAGGCGTGTAAAAAGGCGGCTTTTTCCAATCCAATATCGACGAATGCGGATTGCATTCCGGGTAATACGCGCGTGACACGGCCTTTATAAATATTACCGACAATACCGCGTTTTGCCTGACGTTCAATATGTACTTCTTTTAATATGCCGGTATCGACAAGCGCGATCCTGGTTTCGTTCGGCGTAACGTTCACCAATAATTCAACAGATTCCATAATAAAAATATCCTTAATTTTGTTTTGCTCTAGTCTAACGAAAAGGAAAATAGAATAATAGAGGCAAATAAGGTAAAATGTGACCTTCCTCAAATTTTCGTACGATAAATCATAGTGTGAGGTCATGATGTTTGGATTTGATCCAACAATGGTTACGTTTACTGTCTATATTTTCGGAATGTTGTTGATTGGCGTGTTAGCTTATTATTATACCAACAATTTATCAGATTATATTTTAGGTGGACGTCGTCTTGGCAGTTTTGTTACCGCAATGTCCGCAGGTGCGTCGGATATGTCGGGGTGGTTATTAATGGGATTGCCGGGTGCCGTTTACCTTTCTGGGCTGGTGGAAGGATGGATTGCTATCGGTTTAACTATCGGCGCGTATCTTAACTGGTTGTTTGTTGCCGGACGGTTGCGGGTTTATACCGAGTTTAATCATAATGCTTTGACGTTACCGGAATATTTTCATAATCGATTTGGTGCAAGTCACCCGTTGCTTAAAATGGTTTCTGCAACCATTATTTTGGTCTTTTTTACCATTTATTGCGCATCCGGCGTGGTAGCGGGAGCAAAATTATTTCAAAATCTTTTCCATATTGATTATTCCGTCGCCCTTTGGTATGGCGCCTTAGCGACCATTGCCTATACCTTTATCGGTGGGTTTTTAGCGGTCAGTTGGACGGATACCATTCAAGCGACTTTAATGATTTTCGCTTTGATTTTAACGCCGGTTTATGTAGTTTTGAGTATCGGTGGCGTAGATGAATTTCAACAGGTATTGGCGCAAGCGGAAATGGCGGTGCAAAAAGATTTTACTGATATTTTTAAGGGAACCACCATACTGGGTTTATTTAGTCTTACTGCTTGGGGGGCAGGTTATTTCGGTCAACCGCATATTCTTGCCCGTTTTATGGCGGCGGATTCCGTGAAATCCTTAACGCAAGCGCGACGTATTAGTATCACTTGGATGATTTTATGCTTAGTCGGTGCGGTGGGCATTGGTTTTTTTGGTATTGCGTATTTTTATGCCAATCCCTCCGTTTCCGGTATTGTGAACAATGAACCTGAACAAGTGTTTATCGAATTGGCTCAATTATTGTTTAACCCATGGATTGCAGGGATTTTATTATCGGCAATTTTAGCGGCGGTGATGAGTACCTTAAGTTGCCAATTATTGATTTCTTCCAGTGCCATTACTGAAGATTTTTACAAAGGCTTTATTCGCCCGAAAGCCGGCGAAAAAGAATTGGTTTGGCTTGGGCGCGCAATGGTGTTGTTGATTGCTGCAATTGCCATTTGGATAGCGCAAGATGAAAACAGTAAAGTGTTGGTTTTGGTACAATTTGCTTGGGCTGGATTTGGTTGTGCTTTTGGTCCGGTGGTGTTATTTTCCTTATTTTGGAAACGCATGACTGCTTCTGCGGCAATGGCGGGGATGTTAACCGGCGCGATTACTGTGTTTGCTTGGAAAAGTGTGGTGGCAAATGTTCTGTTGTGGGCTGGTGCGGGAGAAACGATTAGCCAAAATGATTGGTACAATATTTATGAAATGATCCCGGGATTTATTTTAGCCGGCCTTGCTATCTTGGTGGTGTCCTTGTTATCCGCTGCACCAAGCCAAGCGATTCAAGACACTTTTGAGCAAGCGGATAAAGCGTATAAACAGGCATTATAATATGAGCATTGATTTTCGTCCTTTTTATCAACAAATTGCCCTTTCGCCCTTGTCGGCATGGCTGGAAACTTTACCTTTGCAATTAACTCAATGGGAAAAGCAAACTCATGGTGATTATGCGAAATGGTCGAAACTGCTTGATTTTCTACCGCACTTAACCGCCGATCGGGTTGATCTGAAAAGTGCGGTTAAATCTGAACGAGATTTACCGTTATCCGAGGGAGAAAAACAACGCATTATTTATCATCTCAAACAATTAATGCCTTGGCGCAAAGGACCTTATCATTTGCATGGCATTCATATTGATTGTGAATGGCGTTCAGATTTTAAATGGGAGCGCGTATTGCCACATTTGGCACCATTGCAAGATCGCGTGATTTTGGATGTGGGCTGTGGCAGCGGTTATCATATGTGGCGCATGGTTGGCGAGGGCGCAAAAATGGTGGTTGGAATTGATCCGACGGAGTTATTTTTGTGCCAATTTGAGGCGGTGCGTCAATTGCTAAATAACGATCGTCGAGCCAATTTAATTCCCTTAGGCATTGAAGAAATGCAACCTCTAGCGGCGTTTGATACGGTATTTTCCATGGGCGTATTGTATCATCGCAAATCGCCGCTGGATCATTTAACTCAATTGCGTAATCAATTGGTTAAAGGCGGAGAATTGGTGCTGGAAACCTTGGTGGTGGATGGTGATGAAAATACGGTATTGGTGCCTGTGGATCGTTATGCCAAAATGAAAAATGTGTATTTTATCCCTTCTGTTGCTGCGCTCATTCATTGGTTGCAAAAAGTCGGTTTTTATCATGTCCGCTGTGTGGATGTCGCGGTGACGACCCTTGAGGAGCAACGCAAAACCGATTGGTTGGAAAACGAAAGTTTAATTGATTTCCTCGATCCGCAAGATCAGAGCAAAACAATTGAAGGCTATCCCTCCCCTAAAAGAGCAGTGATTTTGGCGAATAAATAGCGGGGTAATAAGTGGGAGAGAGAAAGTGCGGTGGATTTTTGGTGAGTTTTATCATTTATTCGCTTATAAAAAATTAGATTTTTTTCTCACAAATAGAGGAAAGGACATAAAAACTACAAGATGAAGCTTTCGTCGGTCATCATGAACTACGCTTGATATGCAGTCAATGCCGGAAATTGTTTGAGCAATTTTGCCCATTCAATTTGGTTGAGTTTGATATGGAGGAGATATTCGCCTTGTTCGTTGATGGTTTCCTGATAGATACAATTCAGTTGATATAGAGCGTGACGGATTTTACCTTGATTAACGCTAAGTTTAATTTCTCTTTCCACTAATTCGTTAACTAAACATTGGCGGATGGCGTCAAGTAGGAGAGTAATTCCTTGCTGTCGGTGCGCGGAGAGGTAAACAGCGACAGGCTGTTGTTGATCATTATATTCAATATGCGGGACGCATTGTTCCAATTGATCTATTTTGTTGTAAACCAATAAGGTTGGAACTTGATGGGCGTTAATTGCTTCTAATACTTGGTTAACTGCTTGAATATTTTCTAAATTTCGACTGTCGGAGGCATCAATCACGTGCAGTAGTAAACTGGCTTCGGTGGTTTCTTGCAAGGTTGCTTTAAAGGCGGAAATTAAATCATGAGGCAAATCGCGAATAAATCCTACCGTGTCCGCTAAAATAGTCGTCCCCACATCTTGTACGGAGAGGCGTCTTAAGGTGGGATCTAAGGTGGCAAAAAGTTGATCAGCCACATACACCTCGGATTGAGTTAAGGTATTGAATAAAGTCGATTTTCCCGCATTGGTATAGCCGACTAATGAAATTGTAGGGATAGCGGATTTTTGTCTGGGTTGACGGTTTTGTTGGCGCTGTTTGGCGACTTTTTCTAAGCGGTTTTGTAGTTGGGCAATACGTACTTTGATCAAACGCCGGTCAGTTTCCAACTGCGTTTCGCCGGGGCCACGTAAACCAACCGCGCCTTTTTGTTGATCCAAGCCGGTTTTACGGCGCACAAGGCGGGTGGCTAAATGTTTTAATTGTGCCAGTTCGACTTGCAATTTTCCTTCATGAGAACGGGCGCGTTGCGCAAAAATATCAAGAATAAGTCCCGTACGATCAACTACACGACATTGAAAAACGCTTTCTAAATTACGGGTTTGCGCCGGTGTGAGGCTATGGTTAAATAACACGACATCCGCGTCGTATTGTTTTACTGCTTCGGCAATTTCTTCCGCTTTACCTTGTCCGACAAAATATTTTGCTTGTGGCGTTGTTTGCGAAGTAGTAATGGTCGTTAAAATTTGAACGTTGGCGGAAGTTGCCAAGGATTGAAACTCCTGCAGATCATCAAGATTTTTTTGCGAGAAAAAGGTTTGTACTACAATTGCGTTGTCGCAAGCAGAAAATGTATTAGCATTTAGAGAAGGAGAAATAGCAGAAAGAACGGTAGAAATTTTGTTAAAATCTACCGCACTTTGTAAGTGTACAGAAGCCGAATCAGTCGGTGCTTGATTTTTGGAGTGTTGCAATGTTATTCCGATTGGGCATCTGTATCTTCAGTTTGCACATCTTGGTTATGATGATGTGTTGGCTGTGGTGTACTATTGTTGTGGTGTGTTACGGAACGTGCCGGAACCACTGTGGAAATAGCGTGTTTATACACCATTTGGTTTACCGTATTTTTGAGTAAAATAACAAATTGGTCGAATGATTCGATTTGACCTTGCAGTTTAATACCGTTCACCAAATAAATTGAGACTGGAATACGTTCGCGACGTAGCGTGTTCAAATAAGGATCTTGTAGAGATTGTCCTTTTGCCATTTTTATTTCCTTCTTTAATATAGTTATGTGCTGTGTAAATATACGGAAACCGTCTAACATACAGAAACAGTCGTGCCTCCGTTTGTCAATATATCAGTAATCTATAGTAATGTCATCACTATCAATAAATTATTTTAAATGTTGCAGAATTTGTTGCTTAGCTTGTTCTATTTGTAAACTATCCAACCATTGTAATGGCGCTTTCCAGCCTCTTAACCAGGTAATTTGGCGCTTTGCTAATTGGCGTGTAGCACATATGCCACGAAAAATCATTTCTTCATGGTTATAATCACCACGCAAATATTCCCACATCTGGCGATAACCTACGCAACGAATAGACGGTAAATTCGGATGTAAATCGCCACGAGAATAGAGTTTTTCCACTTCTTGTTGGAACCCTTGTGCGATCATTTTATGAAAACGCCATTCGATACGTTGATGCAGTACACTACGATTTTGTGGTGTAATAGCAAATTGGTCGATATGATAAGGCAATTCTTCGCTTTTTTGTGCGCTAAGTGTGGTGAGCGTTTGCCCGCTTAAATAAAATACTTCTAAGGCGCGATTAATACGTTGCGAATCATTTGGATTAATGCGCCGAGCAGAAACGGGATCGATTTTGGCTAATTCTTGATGCAAGGCTGACCAGCCGAATTTCGCTGCTTTTGCTTCAATTTCCGACCGTACTTTTTCATCCGCGGAAGGCAAGGGGGAAAGTCCCTCTAGTAACGCTTTGAAATATAACATGGTTCCGCCGACTAATAAGGGAATTTTGCCTTGCGCGCTAATTTCCTGCATTTCACGTATTGCATCACGACGAAACTCGGCAGCAGAATAACTTTCGCTTGGATCTTTAATATCAATCAATCTATGAGGCGCCAATGCCAATTCTTGTACGTTTGGCTTGGCAGTACCGATATCCATGCCTTTGTAAATGAGCGCAGAATCTACACTGATAATTTCCAATGGCAAATGTTGGCGTAGCTGAATTGCCAGATCGGTTTTACCTGAAGCGGTTGGACCCATTAAAAAAATAGCATACGGTTTGATGGTGGATTTCATTATAATTGCTCTAAGTAAGGTTGCCAATTAATCGGTATTAATAAGGCGTTTAAGGGGGCTTTTTGCGTGCCTAACCGTCGTTCCGTTTCATTTAATAAACTGACCGCATCAGCGAATACCTGAATAGTTTCCGCTGGAAATTGTTGACAAAGTGCGGTCAAAAATAATGGAAAATCGTTACAGTCTTGCGCTAATAAACTCATCACAATTTTTTGTAAATTATGTTGGCGCAAACAGCTCGGCACTTTATTGAGACTAATACGATGTTGTGCCAAATTTTCGCTAAATTCAAATTGTGCTTGTTGAAAAAAATCCTTTTGTTGCTGCCAGCGTTGTTGCTGGGCGGCAGTTAAGCGAAACATCACCGGAATTAATAGCGGGCTTTGACTTTCTTGCTGTAACGTCAATTGATGTTTTAAACGTTGCAATTTCTCCAGTGGGAGCAGATAAAACCGTTGCTGTTGTTGCAATAATAAGGCTTTATTTTCCACTAATGCCAGACTATGTAACACCGCATGGGAGATTATTGTTGTGGTATCCGAAGTGGTTGGGTTATTGCTGGTCGGTGGTGAGGTGATTGTCGGCAATGTTGAGATTTTTTCCGTAGACATTAATTCAGTATAGGCTTTTTGTGCTGTACGTGGTGCACTTTCTGTAAAGCGCGGTGTAAAATCCGAAGATGTTGTTGCAACAGTATTGCCGGTGTTTGAGGCAAAGATATTTTTGCCGGCGGCGGCACGATTAGGCTTTGTGGCAACCGACCATTTTCCTTGCGGCTCGCTTACTTGAAAATGCATCGCAGGATTTTCTGAAGCAGTTTTTTGTAGTGCGCTTGTATCCGTTTGTACCGGTGCAGAATGTAGCGCGTTATAAATACCTTGCCAAATAAAGTCATGAATTAAGCGCGATTGATGGAAGCGCACTTCATGTTTGGTGGGATGCACGTTTACATCCACTTCGTTAGGATCCAAATCAATAAATAAGACGAATGCAGGATGTTGCTCGCCGTGCAGTTTTTCCGCATAAGCTTGTTTGATGGCATGATTAATCACTTTATCACGCACCATTCTGCCATTAACATAACTATAAGCCAGATCATTTTGCAAGCGGGTATAACTTGGTAGCGCAATCCAACCGGAGAGATGCAGATGATCATGTTTCCAGTCAATTTGTAGTGCCTGTTGTATAAAATCTTCACCACAAATTGCTGCCACGCGTTTCATTTTTTGTAAATTATCGATCGCACTTTTATATTGTCTGACTATTTTATTGTTGTGGGCCAAGGTAAAGGCAACGCTCGGTTTAGCAAGGGCTATGCGCCGAATGACTTCGTCAATATGGGCGAATTCGGTTTTGTCGGTGCGTAAAAATTTGCGTCTTGCCGGTGTGTTAAAAAAGAGATTGGCGACCTCAACAGTGGTACCGACAGGATGAGATGCCGGTTGAATGGTAGTTTCCATATCCCGTCCTTGCGCATAAACCTGCCAAGCTTGCGCTTGATCTTGCGGGCGAGAGGTGAGGGTGAGGCGGGAGACGGAGCTGATACTTGCTAAGGCCTCACCGCGAAAGCCAAGGCTTAAAATTGCTTCCAGATCTTCAATTGAGCTGATTTTGCTGGTGGCATGTCGTGCCAGTGCGAGAGAAAGATCGGATTTAGCAATACCGATCCCGTTATCGCGAATCCGAATTAAGCTCGCTCCCCCATGGTCAATATCAATTTGAATTTTTGTTGCACCGGCGTCAAGACTGTTTTCCACTAATTCCTTGACTACCGAGGCTGGACGTTCTACCACTTCACCCGCTGCAATTTGGTTCGCCAGTTGAGGAGGAAGAATTTTTATGTTCATTGATATTTCCTATTTACGTAGTTGGACTTTTTGTCCGACAATCACTTTTCCATCTTTCAATTTGGGATTAAGTTTAAATAGTTGATTTATCGGAATATTATATTCTCGAGATACCGCGTATAAGGTTTGATCTTTTTGGATCGTGTGGTATTTCGGAATCTGTATTTTTGTGCTGTTTTGAACACCCTTTTCTCGGTAGTCATTTTTGTTAGACGCTTCGATCTTATTGGGTATCATTTTACTCGGAATTTTGATCGTTTCGCCAATCCATAATTCACGGCGTTTTAAATGGTTTAAGGTGATGATGTCATTGATCTTTACCTTATATTTAGCGGCTAGACCGCTAAGGCTTTCACCGGCTTTTACTTTATGGCGAATGCCGCTGTCAGTGACAGCATTATTTTTATTGGTTTTATTATGTATTTTAACCGGTGTAGGTTTTACATGGCGACGGCGATATTCTACTAAGCTGTCATAAATGATGCGGGCGATTTTTTTGCGATATGATGGCGTATTTAATTTCTTTTCTTCATCAGTGTTGGATAAAAAACCGGTCTCAACCAAGATAGAGGGAATATCCGGTGAACGCAATACACCTAAACTGGCATGTTGAGGCGTATTTCTGCTTAATTTAGTAATGGTAGCAAAATGGCGTAATACAATACTGCCCAGTTCGTAACCGACGCGCTGGCTGTGCCCGAATTGAAGATCCAATACGGTTTGATCCAAGTATTTCTCATGATGAGATGCTAATACATTTCCTGCACCGCCTAATAATTCAGATCGTTTTTCATCATCCTCTAACCATTGTCCCATTTCATCATTGGCACGACGGTTGGATAATACCCAAACTGACGCACCTCGTAATAGCGGGGAGACAGAGGAGTCAGCATGGATTGACACTAAATAATTTGCCTTTTTTTTACGAGCAATTTCAGAACGTGCCGGTACAGAAATATAATAATCTCCGTTGCGAGTCATTACGGCACGGAAATTCGGATCTTTATCCAGTAATGCTTTGAGTTCTTTAGCAATCGCCAATGTGACATTTTTTTCGTAAATTTTTAAATTACGACTAATCGCTCCCGGATCTTTTCCTCCATGACCGGGATCAATAGCGATTGTCCACACATCAGCTATCGCGGGCGGTACTATGTTAAAAAAGCAAAATAAAGTAAAAATAAAAGAGTATAACTTGTGCATTGTGTTCAAATTAGTTAAAAAAGTTGGCGAATAAGTTGTTCGCCTTGTGAGCTGCAGGCGACGAGGTTAATGATACGAGTATGGTCATTGTAATCGATATTAACCAAGAGGTCAGGATTAGGCAATAAGCCGGTGCCTTTTTCTGACCATTCAATTAAACAAATACTATCCGTATTAAAATAGTCACGAATCCCCATAAATTCCAGCTCTTCCGGGTCACTTAGCCGGTATAAATCAAAATGATAGATTTGTTTTCCATTTAAATGATATTCTTCCACTAAAGTGTAAGTAGGGCTTTTTACTTTTCCGGAATATTCCAAGCTTTGGATCATACCTCGCGCTAAGGTCGTTTTTCCGGCACCTAAATCACCATTTAAATAAATCACGATGCCTTTCTCCGTCGGCACATTAAGGAGCGCTTGCATGAGCAATGCACCAAAACGACACATGGAAATCTCATCAGGGATAAACGTTGTATAAGTCAGTGTTGTCATTTTCTTTTTCGTTGTAAAATTTGCTCAAATTGTACCGCACTTTTAACGTTTATGTCACAATTCCGTGCGGTCAATTTTCTCTATTTTGACAATTTTGGCTAATTTTCCGGCTCGATCACCTCAATTTCAACATTGCTATGCAAACCGCGCGGCAAACTGCTGCCTTTGCGTCCGCGTTCAGCACGGAATTTTTGCAAATCGTTTGCTTTTAGCGTGATTTTGCGTTTACCGGCATGGAACACTAGAGAGGCGTTTTCGCTAATGAGCAATAATTTACTCAACAGTTCTTCGCGCGCTTTTGCCGCGACAGACGGAATGGTGACAATTTTGTTGCCTTTTCCTTTCGCCAGTGCCGGCAAATCTTGTACTGGAAAAATGAGCATTCTATCGGCAGAAGTAATGGCGACCAATAAAGCTGTTTTATTGGTAATGGCAAGCGGTGTTAAGGTTTTGGCATTTTCTGGCAAGCTAATTACCGCCTTGCCCGCTTTATTGCGTGCAACCAAATCGCTAAATTGGCAAATAAAACCGTATCCTGCATCAGATGCTATTAATAATGCCTGATCTTCATTTTCAATTAACACCTGTTCCACACTGGCGCCAAGCGGCAAACTCAGTTTGCTGGATAAGGGTTCCCCTTGCGAACGGGCGGAAGGTAATGATAATGGGTCAAGGGCATAACTGCGACCGGTGTTATCAATAAAGACCACTGGTTGATTGCTTTTGCCACAAGCGTGCGCCAAATAATTATCGCCGGTTTTGTAGCTTAATCCTGACGCATCAATATCATGTCCCTTGGCACAGCGTACCCAACCCATTTTAGACAAGATGACAGTAACCGGTTCTGCCGGCGCCATTTCATTTTCGGAAATGGCTTTCGCTTCAGCGCGTTCAACAATCGGCGATAGGCGCGGGCTGGAGAAGGTTTTAGCGTCTTGTTGAATTTCTTTTTTAATCAACGTATTAAGGCGTTTTTCCGAGGACAAAATTTGTGTTAAGCTGTCGCGTTCTTGCGCTAATTTATCCTGCTCCGCTCGCAATTCGTGTTCTTCCAATTTGGCTAATTGACGTAACCGCAAGTTTAAAATGGCTTCTGCTTGTTCATCCGTTAATTGGAAACGCGCCATTAATACGTTTTTCGGCTTATCTTCATTGCGGATAATTTCAATTACTTCATCAATATTTAAAAAGGCGATCAATAAACCTTGCAAAATATGTAAGCGCGCCAATACTTTATCCAATCGGTATTGCAAACGACGGGTGACGGTGGTGCGACGAAATTCCAGCCATTCGGTTAAAATTTGCACGAGATTTTTTACCGCCGGTTTTCCGTCTAACCCAATCATATTCATATTAACCCGATAACTTTTTTCTAAATCGGTAGTGGCAAATAAATGCGCCATCAGCATATCGGTATCTACCCGATTGGAACGTGGGACGATCACAATGCGTACCGGATTTTCATGATCCGCTTCATCACGCAAGTCTTCCACCATTGGCAATTTTTTCGCAGTCATTTGTTCGGCAATTTGCGCAATAATTTTGGATGGTGAGGCTTGATGGGGCAGTGCGCTGATCACAATTTCGCCATCTTCTTTTTTCCACACTGCGCGCATTTTAATTGAACCGCGACCTTGTGCATAAATTTTACGGATATCTTCTTTGGACGAGATAATTTCCGCTTCAGTCGGATAATCCGGACCTTGAAGTGCGGTCATTAAATCGTCTAATTTTGCATGAGGATTATCCAATAACATCACAGCCGCCTCCGCCACTTCGTTAAGGTTATGCGGCGGAATATCTGTTGCCATACCGACGGCAATGCCGGTGGTTCCGTTTAATAAAATATGTGGCAAACGTGCTGGAAGATATTGCGGTTCTTCGAGGGTTCCGTCGAAATTTGGCTGATAATTCACGGTGCCTTGCCCTAATTCGGACAGTAAAATTTCAGAAATTTTTGATAGACGAGATTCCGTATAACGCATTGCCGCAAACGATTTCGGATCATCCGGTGCTCCCCAGTTTCCTTGTCCGTCAACCAGTGGATAACGGTAGGAAAAAGGTTGTGCCATCAACACCATAGCTTCATAACAAGCGGTATCACCATGCGGATGGAATTTACCCAAAACGTCCCCCACAGTACGCGCTGATTTTTTATATTTAGCGCCGGCGTTTAAGCCTAGCTCTGACATGGAGTACACAATGCGGCGTTGTACTGGTTTTAATCCGTCACCGATAAAAGGTAACGCTCGATCCATAATGACGTACATTGAGTAGTTAAGATAAGCACTTTCAGTGAAAGTGCGTAGTGGCATCTGTTCTATGCCTTCGTAGTTAATATTATTTTTCATTACATTGACTTAGTTAATAAAATTGATAAAAAATGACCGCGCTTTAGACACTTAACTCCACCTGATCCCCTTTGGTTTGCAGCCAACTTTTACGATCTTCCGAGCGTTTTTTCGCCAGTAACATATCCATTAACTCAAAGGTTTCAGTTTTTTGTTCTTCCGAAGCGTCAAAGGTCAGTTGTACTAAACGACGGGTATTCGGATCCATGGTAGTTTCGCGCAATTGACTTGGGTTCATTTCCCCTAATCCTTTAAAACGCTGTACGTTTAGCTTGCCTTTTTTCGTTTTTAAGCGTTCCAAAATGCCTTCTTTTTCGCTTTCATCCAAAGCGTAAAAAACATCATTTCCCACATCAATGCGATAAAGCGGCGGCATGGCGACATAGACATGACCGTCTTGTACTAATTTCGGGAAGTGGCGCAAAAAGAGGGCGCAAAGTAGAGTGGCGATATGTAGTCCGTCAGAATCCGCATCCGCGAGAATACAAACTTTGCCATAACGCAATTGTGATAAATCCTCATTGTCCGGATCGATACCAAGCGCCACCGCAATATCATGCACTTCTTGCGAACCCAACACTTGGTCGGCGGAGACTTCCCAAGTATTTAAAATTTTCCCGCGCAGTGGCAAAATAGCTTGATATTCGCGATCGCGTGCTTGTTTTGCAGAACCGCCGGCAGAATCTCCTTCCACTAAAAATAGCTCGGTTTTTTCCAAATCCTGCTGGCTACAGTCTGCTAATTTACCCGGTAATGCCGGTCCGCTGACTAATTTTTTGCGTACCACTTTTTTTGCCGCACGTAATCGACGTTCAGCTGAACTTATCGCCATTTTTGCCAATTCTTCCGCTTCGGGAATATGTTGGCTTAACCAAATGCTAAATGAATCTTTGACCACACCACTGACAAATACCGCACTTTGTCGAGAAGACAACCGCTCTTTAGTTTGACCGGCAAATTGAGGATCGTGCATTTTGACACTCAATACATAGGCGCAGCGATCCCAAATATCATCAGCGGTTAATTTGACATTTTTCGGCAGTAAATTTCGTAATTCACAAAATTCACGCATGGCGTCCAATAAGCCTTGACGCAATCCGTTGACATGCGTTCCACCTTGAATAGTCGGGATCAAATTGACATAGCTTTCCGCGACCGATTCGCCGCCTTCCGGCAACCATAATAATGCCCAACTTGCGGCTTCAGATCTTCCTTTTACTTCACCGAGAAATGGTGTTTGCGGCAAAGTAGTCATATCTTGAACAGCCTCCTGCAAATAATCGGATAAGCCATCTTGATATAACCAAACATCTTCGCTTTGATTAATTTTATCGATAAATTTAATTTCTAAACCGGAACACAACACTGCTTTGGCGCGCAGTAAATGGCGCAGGCGAGAAACAGAAAATTTCGCACTGTCAAAATATTTCGGATTGGGTTTGAAATGTACGGTTGTGCCGGTATTGCGGCGTCCGCAGGTGCCAACGACTGTTAATTCTTCTACTTTTACGCCATTTTCAAAGGCAATTTTATACACTTGTCCGTTGCGTTTAATCGTAATATCCACACGTTCAGATAAGGCGTTGACCACCGAAATTCCCACGCCATGTAAGCCACCGGCAAATTCATAATTTTTGTTGGAGAATTTTCCGCCGGCGTGGAGTTTGGTCAAAATCACTTCAACACCGGAAATCTTTTCCGTCGGATGAATATCCACCGGCATACCGCGCCCATTATCAATGACTTCAAGGGATTGATCCGGATGTAAGATCACTTGAATATGGGTCGCATGACCTGCTAAAGCTTCATCAACGCTGTTGTCGATAACTTCTTGTCCCAAATGGTTTGGGCGCGAGGTGTCGGTGTACATTCCCGGGCGTAATTGAACGGGTTCCAAATCTTTTAAAACGGTAATTTCTTGTGCTGAATAATTATTTGCCATAATAGTTGTGTATTGTTTTGATAAATAAGACGTCAAATTGGGGGAGATTCTAACAAAAAAATCCTGTAAAAGGAATGAATTAGGATTTGTTCAAAGAGAACAAACCCTAAAGTGTAGTCAGTTTTGGCTCTATTTTTTATTGGCAAATGATTGATTATTCTGCCATGGCGCCGGAGTTCCAGTGCGATGCTTTTGGCGGTTGTTTTATTTGCAGCAAGAAGCGCTGGTTCGCTTTGGCTTGTGGCTGAACTACCGTGCCGGATGGTGTGGAGAAAGAAATTCCGCCTTTCAGTAATTGTTGCATTGAACCGGTATTAATGGAAACGCCGCTGAAACCAATGTCCATGCCATAGCCTGAGGCAATCCAGAATTCCGAGTTTTGGCGTACCAGATGCTGATATTTATTGGCAATGGTAATATGCACCAATACGCGGTCTCCCAAGGAATTTAACTTAATTTCGCGTACCGTTCCCACTTCGACACCACGGTATAAAATCGGCGATCCGATGCTAATATTATTGGCATCCGAAGTTTCTAAAATGATCGGGAGTCCGTCACCATATTTTATCGGCGTTGAAGCCGATTGTTGTAAACTAAATTGGGTTTTATATTTTCCTTTGCCAGCTTCAACATCAATATAAGGTTGTAATAAACTGTCTAAATTTTTGATACCGCCGGCGGAAATTTGCGGTGAAATCACCTTAAACTGACTACCTTCTTTCGCCACCAAGGACATATAATTGGGGTGAATAAGTGCGGTCGCAATAATTCCGTTTTTGTTATTATTTAAGCGCACTTGATCCACTTCGCCGACAGTTAAACCCATATAGCGCAAGGTCATACCTTTGCTTAAATTGGAGGCATCATTGGCAGTCAAGTTGATCACTTGACCGGCAGATTTTGCACGTAATTCATTGGCATATAAGGTTTTTTGTTTGCCTGAACCGGTATTATCAAAACTGATCGCTCCTTTCAGTGAGCGTCCGATAGGGCTTGCCTGAATGCTGATACCTTTTGGGGTAATATCAACTTGTGCGGCACTTTCTACCCAGAAAATACTTTTGTCGGTCAACAATTTTTTGTATTTTGGATATAACAATATGTCCACTTCAAAATGATCGGTTTCCGGTCGCACATCAAGAATTTTGCCGACTTCATATTGGCGATAAAGCACGATGGATTCTTTGTTAATATTCGGCAGGTGCGTTGAGGTGAGCGTAATATCCGCGTTAATTTCCTCATTAGTGATGCCATTTTCTGCGTTGCTTAAGCTACTGTAGAGAGGATAACTTTCTAATGCTTTACCTTGATTTTTTCCGTTATTAATAATGCGAATACCGCCTTGTAACCAAGTTTCCGGATGAGCAGCTTCGATTTTTAATCCGTCAAGCCCTAGATTGACTTCAAAATTGGACGCGGCGATAAACAGGGTGTTTTTATGGATTAAATGACGATATTGTTCAGCAATGCCTACTTGAAATTTAACCCCTTCTACATTGACGTTTTGGCGGATGATTTGCCCGATTTGAATATGGTTATAGTAAATCGGCTCGCCCTCGCCAACACCGAAAGTTTCCGGTGCATTGAGTGTCAGTAATAAGGTATTCGGTTGTTTTATTAACCATTCGCTTTCTTTGATAACGGTAAAGTCAGTTTTTCTTTCTCCACCGCCGGGTAATACTTGGAAATAATCGCCGCGTAATACTTTTTTTACGTTGGTGATATCACCAAGGCTAAGTTTTTTGTTGCGCAGTACGATTTGACTCCGGTCTTTAAATAGATAACCCAAGTTCGGATCGATTAACAATTTTCCTTGTAACAAATCTTCGTTATTTTCCACCGCACTTAATTCGGAAAGGACGCCAATGGCGGTATCATCCGAATACACTTCCGTTTTCCCGGTTTGCAAACCGGCAACATTGGGAATTCTCACGTTAATTTGCACACCACGTTTTGCCGCATGCAAATTAGAATATAGGGTGAATTTTTGATTGTTTTTGGCCGGTTGACTATCGATTGGCGAATCGAATGCTACCGCGCCTTGCACGATAGCATTAAGACTGCTCATATCAATGCGGATACCGGATAAATTGATATCCGCATTCACGCCGCTAATATTCCAAAAGTGGCTGTCTTGTTTGACGTAACCGGCATAAGTTTTGTCAATCACAATATCAATTTCAACCTTGTTATTTTCAACCAAGCGGTAATCATAAATTTTCCCTACCGGAATTTTTTTGAAATAGACTGATGCGCCGATAGAAATTGAACCTAAATCATCAGATAACAGATGAACTAATAAATCTCCGTCATTCAATTGGGCAATAGGACCTTCGGTTTCGGCAATAAATTCGTCTTCAAAATCCCCGTCGCTCGGTTGCAGCGTGATATAGTTGCCGGATACTAAAGCATCAATCCCGGAAATCCCGGCAAGTGAAGCACTCGGACGAACTACCCAGAATTTGGTATGTTGACGCAAGACGGTTTTCGCCTCCGGATCGATACTTGCCAGTACTTCAACCTGTTTAAGATCTTCGGTAAAGTTGACTTTTTTAACCACGCCAATTTGCAACCCTTGATAGCGGATAGGGGTTTTATTGGCAATAATTCCGTCTCCGTTGATAAAGGTGATTTTTATATTGATTCCTTGTTCTTGGATTATTTGGAAAAACAAGATGGCGCCGATACAAAATGCAACAAAAGGCAACAACCAAAATGGTGAAATCCGTTTATTTTGTTTCACTTTGGCGTGAATTTGTTCGTATGTATTTTTAATTGATGGGGAATTATTGTTTTCTGTCATAGATCTTCCAAAGTAAACGACTGTCAAATTGTGATGTTGAAATCATGGTTAAAAAGACGGCAGCACCGAAGTAAAAGGCGGCGGGACCGACGGAAAAATCGATAATTTGTCCGCGACTGACTAAAGACATCATGAGCGCTAAGACAAATAAGTCCAACATAGACCAGCGACCGACAAAATGCACGATATGCAATAAGCGCATTTGCCATTTAATTGAATGGTGCCAGTGAAAATGGATGCTCATTAGGAGATAGAGCATGATAATAATTTTACTAAACGGAACAAAAATACTGGCGGTAAACACCACGAACGCAATAAAGTAGCTGCCCATATCCATAAATGACATGACACCTGACATGAGAGTATCTGCACTTGGCGAACCGTTGACATAAATAATTGACATGGGCAATAAATTTGCCGGAATAATCATGATAATGCCGGCGATAAGTGTTGCCCAAGTACGTTGTAATTTAATTCGGTCCGTGGTATTTAAGGTACATAAACAACGCGGACAAATCGGGCGTCCTTTGCTATCTTGTCCGACATATTTAAAGGTGTAATTACACGCGGTACAACTTTGCCCTTGTTGCGGTTGCGTGGCAGTTAACAGCGGTTTATTTGGATAAAAATCATACCATAAGGCATTCAAATTTAATTTGATAAATAATAATGTGGTTAAAAGTGCGGTGAAAACAAATGCAATTAAGTAAATATCAAGGGTTAATTCGGCATATTCGCGCACCTTGAAAATTGTTACGCCCAGCGCTATCAAATAAACATCAAACATCACCCAAGGTTTGATATAGGAAAGGGAGAGCAACAGGTTACGAGGTCTGACCTTAAATAATTGCGCCAAGCGCAATAAGATCACCAGCAAAGCAAAGGATATGGGCATAAAAACCGCACAAAAAAAGATCATAAAGGCAGTATAAGGATACCCCTGCACTGCCATTTTCCAAATGCCTTGCCAGACGGAGGCATCAATTTTAGCACCTAATAAATTAATGCTTAATAACGGGTAATGCAACGCAAAGGGCATTAAAATTAAGATTGAAAGTGCGATCATCGCACAGCGGTGTAATTCCCAGCGACTGCCGGAATGTAAAGTATTGTGACAGCGCGGACATTCAGCGTATTGGTTTTTTTCAAGCGAGCAAACGGTGACAAGCGTGTCGCAATCGGAACATCTTGTTAAATGGAATTTGCTGGTTTGTAAATTAAGTTGCTCTGCTTTCATACCACTATGTTATGCCTTTGAAACAAACGGGCGCTGTAAATTTGCTACATTCTATACCGAGTTATCCGGTTTTTAAATAAATTATTGGTTATTTGTGTGTGTCGCCAATGAAAGAATTGTCATTTTTGTTGAAATTAAGATAAACTATTGCAAGTTTTTCTACTTTAAAATTGTTGTATACAGGACTCTCCCATGACCGATATTCAAAAATTAATAAATAATAAAGAAATTATTGCTTATTTAGCGGAAAAATTTCCTCGCTGTTTTTCTTTGGAAGGTGAAGCAAAACCGTTAAAAATCGGTTTATTTCAAGATTTAGCCGAAGCTTTAGCTGATGACGAACGCGTAAGCAAAACGCAACTTCGTCAAGCGTTGCGTCAATATACTTCCAATTGGCGATATTTGCACGGTTGCAAACCGGGGGCGGTACGCGTGGATTTAAATGGCGAGCCTTGCGGTGAATTAGCTCAAGAACACGCCGAACATGCTGCCAAACAATTGGCGGAAGCCAAAGCAAAAATAGCGGAAAAGCGTGCATTAGAAAAAGCCAACAAGCCGAAAGTAGCAAAAAAACGTTCGGTTGGAGGTGATGGTGCGACGAAAAAAGACGTGAAAAAATCTGCTCCGAAAGTGGCTTATAAGCCTAAAGTAGATTTGGTGAGTGCAGAGCCGAGTCATTTAGTGAAAGGAGATAAGGTGAAGGTAAAAGCTGGCGATCATGCGAAAAAAGCTACTATTTTAGAGATAACGAAAGAGAATGCTAGAGTTGAACTTGATAGCGGATTAATCATTACTGTTACGACGGATCGTTTGTTTTTATAATAAAATATTGGGTTATTTTAAGTTATAAAGTCAAGGTATAGCTATAATAGCTTTTGGCATTATCACCGGATATTTTGAATTAGGAAAGTTCCATGAAATTTAAATTAAAAGGCTATTTAACTGCGTTATTGTTAGGCGTGTCATTTGTCAGTTCCAATACCGCCTTATCCAGTGAACCTAAGATTAAACCTGCCGACATTGTGTTACCGCAGCCAACAGAGGAAAATATGTTGGCAACCAAAAGGTTAACAACACGTTTAACGCAATCTCATTATCGTAAGTTTCAATTGGATGAGGAGTTTTCAGAAAAAATCTTTGATCGTTATCTGAAAAATTTAGATTTTAGTCACAATACTTTTTATCAATCCGATGTTGATCAGATGCGTTCCAAATATGCGAAGAAGCTTGGTGAGCAGTTAAATCAAGGGATCTTGACTGCGGCGTTTGAAATGTACGATTTGATGATGAAGCGCCGTTATGAGCGTTATAAATATGCATTATCGTTATTGGATACCGAGCCCAATTTAAAGGAAAATGATAGTATTGAAATCGATCGTGAAAAGGCAGCTTGGCCAAAAAATGAGGTGGAAGCCAATGAGCTTTGGGCACAGCGCGTTAAAAATGATGTTATTAATTTAAAGCTGAAAGATAAAAAATGGTCAGAAATTAAAACGAAATTAACTAAACGTTATAATTTGGCGATTCGGCGTTTAACGCAAACTAAAGCGGATGACATTGTACAAGTTTATCTTAATGCGTTTACGCGCGAAATTGATCCTCATACCAGTTATTTAGCGCCAAGAACTGCAAAAAGTTTTAACGAAAGCATGAATTTATCCTTAGAGGGGATTGGGGCAACCTTACAATCGGAAGATGATGAAACGATTATTAAATCTTTAGTTCCCGGTGCCCCGGCAGATCGCAGTAAAAAAATTAAAGCGGGTGATAAAATTATTGGGGTCGGACAAGCGACCGGTGAAATTGAAGATGTAGTCGGTTGGCGCTTGGATGATATTGTTGACAAAATCAAAGGGAAAAAAGGGACAAAAGTGCGGTTGGAAATTGAGCCGGAAAAAGGTGGCAAATCGTATATTATTACCCTTGTTCGCGATAAAGTTCGTCTTGAAGATCAGGCAGCAAAATTAACCGTTGAAAAAGTAAACGGTGAAAATGTGGCGGTTATTAAAATCCCAAGTTTCTATCTTGGTTTAACAGAAGATGTGAAAAAATTATTGGAGGAAATTAAATCGAAAAAAGCCTCATCCGTGATTATTGATTTACGTGAAAACGGCGGTGGCGCTTTAACTGAAGCGGTTGGATTAAGCGGATTATTTATCAGTGATGGTCCGGTGGTACAAGTGCGTGATGCTTATCAGCGTATCCGTATTCACGAAGATCCTGACAGTGCGCAAGTTTATGCCGGTCCGTTGTTAGTGATGATCGATCGTTTTAGCGCTTCGGCATCAGAAATTTTTGCAGCGGCAATGCAAGATTATAATCGTGCGATTATTGTTGGGCAGAATACTTTCGGTAAAGGAACCGTGCAACAAAATAGATCGTTAAACTTTACTTTTGATTTGAATCAAACTCCGCTGGGCAATATTCAATATACCATTCAAAAGTTTTATCGTATCAATGGTGGAAGTACGCAATTGAAAGGGGTTGCACCGGATATTAAATTGCCCGAAGTCATTGATGCCAATGAGAACGGTGAAGATAAGGAAGATAATGCGTTACCTTGGGATAAAATTCCACCAGCTTCTTATTCTGAGGTAGGTAATGCGCGTGAAGCTGTGGCTTTCTTAATTGAAAAACATAATGAACGTGTGGCTAAAGATCCAGAGTTTATTGCGTTAAATGAAGATCTTCGTATTCGTGAAGACCGTCGTGCGCGTAAATATTTATCACTTAATTTTGCGACACGCAAAGCGGAAAATGATCAAGATGAAGCGAGATATTTAAAAGATATTAATGCGCGCTTTAAACGTGAAGGTAAAAAGCCATTGAAAAATATTGATGATTTACCGAAAGACTATGAAGCACCTGATTTTTTCTTAAAAGAGGTTGAAAAAATAGTAGTAGATTATGTTCTTTTTTTAACTAAAAAAGAGAATAATGTACCATCAAAATAGCAGATAGCAGTTTTTAGGTTGTAGATAAAGTGCGGTCGTTTTTGATTAATTTGGGGGAATGTGTCATGTTAAAGAATGTTTCTTTCAAATTAGTACATTTTGTATTGCTGGCGTCACTTGTTTACAGTACCAATGGAATATCAAAATCGGCACTACAACCAATATCCGAAAATCGAGCGCTCAATATACCTTTAACTAATGCGCAACTGGTCTTAGAGCAAAAAGCGATTGCAGCGCAGTTGAACGCTGTACGTAAGGCGGAGGAAA
This sequence comes from Actinobacillus seminis, assembly GCF_002263215.1. GTDB lineage: Bacteria > Pseudomonadota > Gammaproteobacteria > Enterobacterales > Pasteurellaceae > Actinobacillus_B > Actinobacillus_B seminis. Next base: position 200,022 of record NZ_NLFK01000001.1, on the reverse strand, counting down.
AGCAGCTTCAGCAGCGGTCAGAGCAGCGTTTAATGGATTTAATTGGAACGCAGGAATTGCAGTTTAAATCTGTGTTAGTCAATGTTTATGGGCAATCTGATTATGTTTTATTATGGGCAGATAAAGCAGCAGAAAAGGCTTTTCTAAGGGAATATGCCGCTATGGTTTCTAGTGGTATTTCTAAGCGTTCGGCAAAATCTTTAGAGGATCTTGGCAAGGCAGCACCAACCGGTGGGCTGGTATATGATATTTTATTGACAGATGCTTTTTTGGATTATCTGTATTACGCCAATAATGTGATGAATTCGGCACAAAAATGGTTATATTCAGTTAATGCTTATCAAGCATTGCCTCCAACTGGGGAGCAGATACAAAGTTGGCTAAGTGCGGTAAAAAAAGGTGAAAATTTAAAATTTGTGACCGCGCTTGTGCCTCAAAATATGCTTTATCAACAAACAACAGCGAAATTGTCTTCATTGCTTGCCAATGGTTCGACAGATAAAAAGACGATTTATAAATTAGCGGTTAATGCACAGCGCTTACGTATTATTCCAAGTTTTGATAACGGTATTTTCGTGAATATTCCCAGTTATCAATTAGAATATAGACGAGACGGTAAATTGGTTTTAACCTCTCGTGTTATTGTCGGAAGGAAGGATCGTAAAACTCCGGTAATGTATAGTCAGTTAAGCAATGTTGTGGTTAATCCTCCGTGGAACCCTACACCGCGTTTGATTAATGAGGATTTGGTGCCTAAGATTAAGCCGGATCCGAGTTATGTAACACGTAACGGATATACAATTTTAGACAGTAAAGGGCGAGAAATTGATCCTTATTCTATTGATTGGGCAACAATAGGTAGCCGTTTTCCTTATCATATACGCCAAGCTCCGGGTGATAGCGTATTGGGTAATTATAAATTTAATATGCCAAGTTCCGATGCGATTTATTTACACGACACGCCAAATCATGCATTGTTTGGGCGTAAAAACAGAGCATTGAGTTCCGGTTGTATTCGTGTCAATAGAGCAGATGTGCTGGCTTCTATTTTATTGAAGGAAGCGGGCTGGACGGAAAGTAAAAAACAACAGGTATTGAAAAGTAAAAAAACCGTTTGGGCAGATGTTCGTTCCGATAATCCAGTTTATTTGTATTATGTTACCGCTTGGGTAGATAACGGTAAAGTACAAACTCTGCCGGATATTTATGGTTATGATACTTTGTCGGAGATCACTTATATTAATTGGGATACAGTGAATTATTATTTAAATTAATCAGGTAATAACTTATGGTATTTATCGTGGCTTGTTTGAGCAACAGCAATATATTGTAATTTTTAAGGGTAAATAGGTAATGAATAAAGTAAGTCACGGTCGTCGTCGATGGTTATCTTTAGGTGGTGCAGTATTGGGGATGTCCTTATTACCTAATCATTTGTTAGCGTTGGTATCTACGTCCAGACCACGTATGTTGAGTTTTAGAAATATCAACACGGGAGATAAGCTCACGGCGGAATTCCGTGTCGGACGAGGATTTTCTTCAACTGTATTGGAAAAGATGAATCATTTGATGCGGGATAGACGGAATAATCAGGTGTATAAAATGGATCCTAAGTTATTTACTAAGTTTTATGCTATTCAAAATGCCTTAGGATTACATACGGTAGAAATTCAAGTAATTAGCGGTTATCGCTCTCCAGTGAGCAATGCTGCTATGCGTCGTCAAAGCCATGGAGTTGCTCGTAATAGTTATCATATGCGTGGACAAGCGGTAGATTTTCGTATTAATGGTGTGGCGTTAAGTAAAGTGAAGCAAGTTGCAGAACATCTGAATAATGGTGGCGTGGGCTATTATCCGCACAGTAATTTCGTGCATATTGATACTGGTCCTGTGCGAACTTGGCGCGGTAGTTGATGATAAAACTTTAAATAAAATGACCGCACTTGCTGCGGTTTCTTTATTTATAAAAAGAGGACAGTAAAATGAATATAGAAATTATTCCAGTGACGGCATTTCAACAAAATTGCTCGTTGATTTGGGATAAAGAAAAAAATGCCGCTGTTATTGATCCCGGCGGAGACAGTGATAAATTAATTAAACGTATTGAAGCATTGGGGCTTAATTTAAAATTAATTTTATTAACTCATGGTCATTTGGATCATGTGGGGGCAGCGGTTAAACTTAAATCACATTTTAATGTAGAAGTCTGGGGACCTCATCAAGCTGATGAATATTGGTTGAAGGGATTAGCTGAGCAATCACAAAAATTCGGTATTTTATTTGAGATTGAGGCGTTTTCACCGGATCGTTGGTTGAACGAGGATGGCGAGAACATTAAAATTGGTGATTTATCTTTTGAGGTGCTACACTTACCGGGACATACTCCTGGGCATATTGGGTTAATTGAGCACGAGAAAAATATTGCTTTTACTGGAGATGTCTTATTTCAGAACAGTATCGGCAGAACTGATTTTCCCGGTGGAGATTATCAAACCTTAATTCACTCAATCTGCGATAAGTTATTGGTACTTAACCAGGATATGGTGATCATACCGGGGCATGGAGCCTGTACTACGATTGGGCAAGAAAAAGAAAACAATCCGTTTTTAGTGCGCAGTTTATAAATTTTATTTGATGAATAAATTGGCAGTTTGCGACGATTGCTTTTATGAGCACCTTTGAGTTGTAATATGGAAAGACTATGGCATTGTTAGAATCAAATGGCTATATTTTTAAACCACATGAAATGCCATTTATGGCGGGTTCGCCGGCATCACCGGTGCATAACCGCTCACGTCGTATTCGGTATATGTTGATCGGGCTGCTGCTATCCTTGAATGCCGGATTACAAAACGGGTTATTGCTTGCTTATTTACCTCAATTACGTGGCGAATTGGGATTGACTATGGAGCAAGGTGGATGGATCCAAGTCAGTTATTATATGACATATGCTTGTATGAGCATTATGTATTTTAAAATTCGTCAATCTTTCGGTATTTCGCGTTTTGTAAAACTTTCTCTATCTTTGTTGTTGATTAGTAATTTATTGCAAATAGGAATTAATCATTATTCTATTGAATTGATTTCCAGAGCTATATCCGGAATGGGATCCAGTGGTATGATGGTGACATCTATTTTGTATTTTACACAAGGATTAACGGGTAAATCAAAGATAATTGGAATAGTATTGGGCGGGGGATTAATGCAGTTGGGTATTCCTCTTGCTAGAGTGTTGATGCCTTCCTGTTTGCTGATGGCGAGATAACGCATATCTTGATTTTCCAAAGTGTAATAACATTACTTTGTATCGGCAGTGTAATGGCATTACCTCTTCCTCCGGGATTGATTTCGCGTAATTTGAATAAAAATGATTTAGTGAGTTTTTCCTTATTTGCGGGTGGAATTGCTTTATTATGCAGTTTTTTAGTGCAAGGGCGTATTATTTGGTGGACATCGGAAAATTGGTTAGGTTGGATATTAGCAATAAGCATGGTAATGGTTAGTTTGGCACTTTGGTTAGAATCAAAACGTTCTAACCCTATGCTTGATTGGTATTGGATTGCTCGACCACAAATTTTGATGTTTGGCTTTTTGGGGGCGTTTACTCGGGTTTTAACTTCAGAGCAGACCGTTGGTGCGGCAGGTTTGATGGAAACACTGGGCATGCAAAACGAACAAATGACAACACTTTACTTAATTGTCATTTTGGCATCCTCGTTAGGGATTATTGCCAGTATTCTTACGCTAAAGATGACTGATTTACGACGTTCGATATCTATTGCGTTATTTGGCATTGCGGTTGGTGCTTTTATGGATACACATATTGGCGTGCAAACGCGACCGGAGCAAATTTATTTTAGTCAAGCAATTATTGCTTTTTCTACACTTTATTTTTTAGGTCCAATGATGATTGAGGGAATGATTCGGGCATTGTCGACAAGCCCATTGCATATTATGAGTTATTCAGCGGTCTTCGGCGTATCACAAATCGTTGGCGGATTAGGGGGTGCGGCTATTTTTAGTGCCTTTATTACGTATCGAACCAACATTTATTTAGCCGATATAACACAATATTTCAGCTTTACTTATCCTATTTTCAATGCGTCATTCAGTCAGATAACCAATCAATTTTTATACAGCGGTATGAATACACAAAGTGTAACGAATTTTGCATTACAAGATCTTATTGCTCAATCCGCTAAAGAAGCAACAGTACATGCGTATAATGATTTATTTATGTTAATAGGGATTGGCGCAACCGTTGGGTTTGTTTATACCTCCGTGAATCGATTATATTTTCATTTGACGGAAAAGATTTTTTTAGGTAAAGAATTAGCTGCATTAGCGAATGTAAGAAATAAAAAATAAGAGAAAATTATGGAAAAACAAACGATATCTTCTTCACAACCTGCGCAAAATAACACGGATCAAAAATCGCAACAACCTACTTCACAACCGGAAAGATGGTCGCCTAAAAAACATCATCTTAGCATGGTAATTTTTATTGTTACTGTGCTTTTGGGATTATCTACCGTCTTTTATATTTGGCGTTTACCTCCTTTTTCGTTAAATTCTGTTTATACCAATAACGCTTATGTTAGAGGGCAAATTACTTTAATCAGCCCTAAAGTTTCAGGATATATAAAAGCAGTTCCCGTACAGGATTTTGAGCCGGTAAAAAAAGAGCAGACATTAGTTATTATTGATCCTGAAACCTACTTGGCTAAGGTCGCGCAGGCAGAAGCAAATTTGAAGGCGCAGCAGGCGGCATTGGAGCGAATTCCGCAAACACGTGTTACAGCCGAAGCGACATTGAGTTTGCGTCGAGCAGCAATTGATAGTGCAAAAGCACAATTTAATTTAGCAGCGATTGAGCAAAAACGAGTCAGTACGTTATACAACACTAAATCCATTTCAAAACGGGAATTGGATCAAGCGAATAATAATTATAAACAGGCTAATTTGGCGTTATTACAAGCAAAAGAACAGTTTCATATTGCCCAACAAGATCTGTTAAATGTTGATATTACAGAAAAAAAACTGATTGCAGCGGTCGATAATGCAAAAGCTGCATTAGTTTTAGCACAGCAAGATCTTAAGCATACGGTAATTTCTGCACCGGAAAATGGGCGTTTAAGCCAAGTGAGTGTAAGAGTTGGGCAATATGTATCAGTAGGCGCACAGTTGCTATACTTAGTTTCTAATCGTAATTGGATTATTGCAAATTTTCGAGAGGCGGATACCGAACGAATTTGTTTAGGGCAAAAAGTGTCTATTTTTGTTGATGCGTTAGGTGGTAAAAAATTTATTGGGCGGGTAACGGATATTTCGCCGGCAACCGCTTCCGAATTTAGTTTGATTAAAGCAGATAGCGGCACGGGAAACTTTGTGAAAATTGCACAACGCATTCCGATAAAAATCGAATTTGATCCAAATCAGGAAGAATTGGAACGTATTATTCCGGGGATGTCAGTTGAAGTGGAAATTGATGTGAATTAACAACTAAACTGATAAAGTGCAGTGAAAAAAGCAAAATTTTCACCGCACTTTTTGCTTTATTTTAAAATTAAAATTGGTTTAGTACTATTACGTGCCACTTTAACCGTATTGCTGCTCAACCCTTTGGCATTCGGTTTACTGCTCGCCAACATAATGATCAAATCTACCGCTTTTTCATCTGCGATACGATTAATTTCTTCATAAATTGTACCATGAGCAACGATATGTTGTACTTTTGCCTCTGCCGGAAAATGGGTTCGCGTAAAATGATGCAGCGCTTTATTGGCTTCTTCAATCACCGATTTATCGAAGTTTTTCGGTAAAAAGGCAGAAATAAAGCTATCATCCACCGGTTCGATAATCGATACAACACGATAAATCGCATCTGGATTGCGATTGGTTAGATTAAGCGCGGTGTCTACAACAAATTTAGCGCTATCGAGATGATTGAGATCAATGGCGATTAAGAGTTTTTTATACATAAATAATCCTTTTTTTCGGTATAAACGAGGCTATCTGTTGGATAGCCTCTTACGATATTAGCGTTGTTCTACTTTTTTGCCCTGCGACGTTGGTTCCAACCGGTAGCAAAAATGATGCATAATCCCGGGATAAACATCCATTCTTTCGGCAAAGATTCCAATGGTAAAGCAACTTCTAATAAGGTTTGATCCCAGTTTAAGCCGGCTTTCGCTGCCGGAGAATCAATTTCTACCATATCAATAATCACTTTATGTGTTTCGTTACCGTCAACTTCAATTTTATCTCCCGTATCTAACAAGGTTAATCCTAAGTTTTTCAAGCGATCTTCGCCGCTATTACCGTTCGGAACGGTTAATTGGGAATAAAATTCCACTTCTTTACCATATTGGTTGACGCCGGAAACTTTAAGCATAATATTTTTGCCGACAGGCGTTTCACTTAACGCTTCGGTTATATGCGTTGGCTCAATATGGCGTGATGTTGGTGAAACATATTCCATAAAAAAGCCTGGACGGAAAATGATAAAAGCACCAAGTACCAAAAGTGCGGTCTCCCACCATTTATTTTTGATAAACAGATGGTTCATGGTGGCGGCGGTAAAGGCTAATATACCGATAGTTGAAACGACAGCGACCAGCGTTCCTTTTGCCCAACCGACATCAATCAGCAATAAATCCGTATTAAAGATAAATAAGAATGGCAAAATTGCCGTTCTTAAACTATAGAAGAAAGCAACTATACCGGTCTTGATCGGGTTACCGCCAGATACCGCTGCAGCGGCAAAGGAAGCCAAACCGACAGGTGGGGTAACGTCTGCCATAATACCGAAATAGAAGACGAATAAATGTACCGCAATCAGCGGAGCGATTAATCCGTTTTGTTTGCCGACTTCGACGATAACCAATGCCATTAAGGAGGAAACCACAATATAGTTAGCAGTTGTCGGCAAGCCCATGCCTAAAATCAAGCTGAAAATGGCTACCAAGATTAACATTAATAAAATGTTACCCATAGAGAGCATTTCGATAATACCGGAAAGTTGTACACCAAAGCCGGTAAGCGAAACCACACCGACGATAATCCCTGCGGTGGCTGTTGCAATCCCGATACCGATCATATTTCTAGCACCGGCTTCTAATCCGTCCACTAGGTTTTTCACTCCGTCAGTGAAATCTTGTTTGCTAATAGGTTGTTTGCGGAACAGATTTAAAAGCGGACGTTGTGTAATTAAAATGACCGCGAGGGCAACGGTTCCCCAGAATGCGGAAAGTCCTGGAGAAAGCATTTCTACCATCAAACACCAAATTAAAATGACAACCGGAATTAAGAAATGTAAACCGGCGTTGACGGTTGGTTTTGCTGATGGCAATTTGACTACCGGAGCATTTGGATCATCAATTTCAAGATCCGGGAATTTGGCAACGCGATAGATTAATAGCAAATAAATAAGTGCTAATAATGCACAAACAATGACAAATGCATAATCCGGTGCGACGACTTTTATCCAGCCTAAAGAGAAATTTACCGCGATCACTAAACCAATGACCACTAAAATAGTGGTAACAATTCTTAATAAGGTCACTAACAGCGGATTTGGCGAATCAGTTCTCGGTAAACCGTGTAAGTTTAATTTTAAAGCTTCTAAATGTACAATATACACTAAAGCGATATACGAAATTAGTGCCGGTAAAGCCGCATGCACGATTAATTGGCTGTATGGCATATTGACATATTCAATCATTAAGAATGCCGCCGCTCCCATGACCGGAGGCATAATTTGCCCGTTTACCGAAGAGGCTACCTCAACCGCTCCCGCTTTTTCTGCGGAAAAACCTACGCGTTTCATCATGGGGATGGTAAAGGTGCCGGTGGTAACCACATTGGCGATCGAGGATCCGGAAATTAACCCCGTTAATCCGGACGAAACAACAGCGGCTTTTGCCGGACCGCCACGTAAATGCCCTAAGTAAGCAAAGGCGGTTTTAATAAAGTAGTTACCAGCACCGGCTTTATCTAATAATGCGCCGAAAAGTACGAATAAGAAGACATATTTGGTGGACACGCCAAGGGCGACGCCAAAGACTCCTTCGGTGGTGACCCATTGTTGATTGATAATTTGCGATAAGGAGCCGGAACGGTGGCTGATGATCCAGTTTGTCGGTAAGTATTGTCCAAAGTAGTTATATAATAAAAATACAGTGGCAATAATGACCAAAGGTAAACCAAGGCTACGTCGGCAGGCTTCGAGTAATAGGATAATTCCTAAACAGCCGGCGATAATATCTTGCATATTTGGTGCACCGAAACGGGTAACTAAGCCTTCATAGAAGAAAATATAATAGGCTCCTAAAAATGCACCCAAGGTGGCAAATAGCCAATCTTGATAAGGTACGCGGTGTTTCGGTGAACTGGTAAATGCGGGGAAAGATAAATAGGCAAGAAATAAAGCAAATGCCAAGTGAATAGAACGCGCTTTGGTATCGTCAATGACGACATTTAAATCCCATCCCCAGCTACGAATGACTTCTTGTAACCAAAATGAGAAAGGGGAGGTGTAATACAATTGAAATAAAGACCACAAAATAGCAGTGATGATGATCAAGTTTTTGGTAAATCCTGCCGGATTACGACCGCCCGAATCGTTAGAGGCGACCATATCCTGAAGATCATCATATCCTATAGCTTCCGATTTTACAGACATAAAATCTCCTAAATAACAGTAAACGTGATTATGATATTATTTTTATTAAACGGAAAAAGGCAGAACACTTAAGTCTGCCTCTTTTTTATCCGTAAGGATTACAGCCAACCACGTTCTTTATAGTAACGAATGGCACCTTCGTGTAATGGTGCGGAAAGTGCATTTTTAATCATTTCATCTTCTTTTAAGTTTTCAAATGCCGGGTGTAAGCGTTTGAAACGATCAAAATTATCAAAAACTGCTTTGACTACTGCGTAAACACGATCGGCATCAACATCAGCAGATGTCACTAAAGTGGCATAAACTCCGAAAGTCTCAACAGGGTTATCGGTACCTTTATATAAACCGCTTGGAATCGTTGCTTTCGCATAGTATGGGTTATCTGCGACTAATTTATCAATTTCAGGGCCTGTAATCGGTACTAAGTGGGTATTACAAGAGGCAGCCGCTTCTTTTAACGCGCCATTTGGGTGACCAACGTTATAAGTAATCGCATCTAAGTTGTTATCACACATAACAGATGCCATTTCTGCCGGTTTTAATTCGGAAGCAACCTTAAATTCTTTATCTGTCCAGCCTTTCGCTGCAAGGATAACGTTCATTGTGGCACGAGTACCGGAACCCGGGTCGCCCACATTCACACGTTTGCCTTTTAAATCGTCAAAACTTTGAATATTCGCATCATCACGTACCATTAATGTGAATGGTTCCGGATGGATTGAGAAAACCGCACGTAATTTGTCGTTTTTCTTACCTTCAAAAGAGCTTGAACCGTTGTAAGCATGGTATTGCCAGTCAGATTGTGCAATTCCCATTTCCATTTGATGTGCGGCAATGGAATTTAAATTCGCAACAGACGCACCGGTTGAAGGTGCATTACATTTAATATTGGTTTTTGCGGTATCACGGTTTACTAATTGACAAATAGATTGACCTACCACGTAATAAACGCCGGTTTGACCGCCGGTACCGATCGTGACGAATTGATCTTCGGCCTGTACTGCAAAGGAAGTTGCTGCAATACCGGCGATAAGAGAAAGTTTAAACAGTTTTTTCATTATATAGCTCCTATAGATAGGTATTTATTGATGTTGTGTCTTTTACAATAAATAGACAATATGAAGATATACAGTAGAATTTATTTTTATGCAATCGTTTTCTTTTAAATTTGTGAGCTATTTAACAAAATTTTTACATGATACCCGTGAATAGTTATTTAAGAAATTATTTTGAATGTAAAAATAATTTTGCAAATTGGCGTTTAGAAGAAATAAATGGAAATATAATTGAGCACTAGAGAAAGGAAATAGGACATAAGAAAGCAAAAGTGCGGTCATTTTTGACCGCGCTTTTTAGGTATGCTGATAAAAATTAATCTTTATCCATGGCATCAAACGGGCGTTGTTTTTCACCACGATAAAGTTGGCGTGGACGCACAATTTTCATATTGCCCGGTTTGAACATTTCTTTCCAATGAGAGATCCAACCAACGGTTCTCGCTAAAGCAAAGATCACGGTAAACATAGATGTTGGAATACCGATTGCTTTAAGAATAATACCGGAATAGAAGTCCACATTTGGATAGAGTTTATGATCGATAAAGTATTGATCTTCAAGGGCAATACGTTCAAGCTCCATGGCTACTTCAAAGAGTGGATTTTGAATATTAAGCTCTTTAAGTACGCTATGGCAGGTTTTACGCATCACTTTAGCACGCGGATCATAGTTTTTGTATACGCGGTGACCAAAGCCCATCAAGCGGAACGGATCGTTTTTATCTTTAGCGCGAGCGATAAATTCAGGGATGCGATCGACGCTGCCTATTTCTTCTAACATATTGATACAGGCTTCGTTTGCACCGCCATGTGAAGGTCCCCATAATGAGGCGATACCGGCCGCAATACAAGCAAATGGGTTAGCACCGGAGGAGGCAGCTGTACGAACAGTGGAAGTTGAAGCATTTTGTTCATGGTCGGCATGAAGTGTGAAGATAATATCCATTGCGCGTTCTAATACCGGATTGACGACATAGGGTTCACACGGAGTGGCAAACATCATGTGTAAGAAGTTACCCGCATAAGAAAGATGATTTTGTGGGTACATAAACGGTTGGCCCATTGAATATTTATAACACATTGCCGCCAAGGTTGGCATTTTAGCTAACAGGCGAATGGCAGTAATTTCACGGTGAGTGATATTGTTAATATCTAAAGAATCGTGATAGAACGCTGCTAATGCACCACTTACCCCGCACATAATTGCCATTGGATGAGAGTCTCGACGAAAACCGTGGAAGAATCGTGCAATTTGTTCATGGACAAGAGAGTGCCGAGTGACTAGTTGACGGAATTTTTGGTATTCTTCTTTGCTGGGACGCTCGCCGAATAAGAGCAGGTAAGAAACCTCAAGATAGTCGGCATTTTCAGCTAAATCCGCGATTGGATAACCCCGATGTAACAAAACACCGTTATCACCGTCAATGTATGTGATTTCTGATACACAAGATGCGGTTGACATAAATCCGGGGTCAAAAGTGAAAAGTTTATTTTTCACTAAGGATTGTACATCTACAGCATCATAACCTAGGGTACCCTTGTGTACAGGGAGTTCCAGTTCGCGTCCATCAGATAATGTTAATTTTGCAGTTAATTCAGGCATAGATATTCCTCTCTTGTTTTAGTGTTGTGTTTATAAGTTATACTCCAATATAACCTGTTAGTCGTGGGTAGGCAAGGCACACAGGGGGATAGGTTTTTTTTTTTTTTTTTAAATTTTTATTTGTAAAAAATGTTAATTTTTAAAAATGTGATCAAGATCAGAAAAATGACAAAATGTTAATATGGTGTTAAACAATAAACTTGATTAAATAGGTAATTTGTTTTCTAATTAGAGAAAATAGTTTGAGTAAAAATTAATGCATTTTGGGATTATCCGAATGCTTAGACTGTGTGACAACAGCAAGTTAATTTTTTATCAAACTTCGCTTCAAAGGAGAGAATAATGCGTATTGATGCTGTTGTTTATTTTAAATACAGTCTTGATCTTAATTCCCATGTTATCCGCGCAGATGGTAATAAAATTTATAGCCATTTATGTAGCTATATTTTCCAATGCTTCTTTTCTGCTGTTTATATTCTTATTAACCAACGTAGTAATTTGATGAATAATAATTCGAAAAAGTGTAAATGCTTTTTGGAAAGAGCGTTGATTAAGCAATGGACAGTGAATGCGAGATATAACGAGATATAATCCGGGGAGATTAAATTTTATTACAGCAGATTTCTTCTTGGTAACATATTTGATTTTATATTGTTACGGAGCTGGAGCAAATGAGACAGTAAAGTAATCCGATTAACGTTGTCCTTGAATTCAGTTCAAAACGGTAAATAAAGCGGTTCGTATGTAGCAATATACGGATTTTAGTAATTAGACCTTAACTATCTATCAAACCCAATTAGGTGGTCGCAATGCAAAAAAATACTCCTATCAGTGAATGGTTAGCCTCTAGTGCGCTAGGTGGAGCGAATCAAACTTACATAGAAGAACTTTACGAAGACTATCTTCGTGATCCTGATTCTGTCGACGAGAGTTGGCAACAAATTTTCAATTCTCTCCCGAAATCAACCGCACTTGAGCACCCACACTCCCAAGTGCGCGATTATTTTAAACGTTTAGCCCGCGATAACTCAAAAGTCGGTGCCGGCGTTATCGATCCGAATGTCAGCGCAAGATTGATTAATTTACTGCAATGGGTAAATGCACATAGAAATCGCGGCCATTTACATGCTGATTTGGATCCGTTGAAATTATGGCAACGGATGGAAGCACCGACGCTGGATTATAAATTTTATGGTTTTACTGATGATGATTTAGATGAAGTGTTTGATGTTGGCGGCTATGTTTACAACAAAGAGAAAATTAGTTTAAGAGAATTAGCCAAAGCCTTGAAAGAAACTTATTGCAGTACGATCGGGCTTGAATTTATGCACGTCAATGATTTAGAGGCACGTACCTGGTTGCAAAATAAAGTAGAAAATCTGCTAAATAAACCCTTGTTTAATAAAGAAGAGCAACTTTCTTTCTTACAGGAATTGACCGCTGCCGACGGTTTGGAGCGTTATTTAGGGGCTAAATTTCCGGGCGCAAAACGTTTTTCATTAGAGGGCAGTGATGCGTTCGTATTGTTGATGAAAGAAATTATTCGCCATGGCGGACGTCATGGAGTGAAAGAGATCGTAATGGGGATGGCACACCGCGGTCGTTTAAATATGTTGGTCAATGTGTTAGGTAAAAAACCGGCGGATTTATTTGATGAGTTTGCCGGAAAACATCATGGCAATGGTACGGGTGACGTAAAATACCACCAAGGTTTTTCCTCTGATTTTATGACGGAAAATGGTATTGTGCATTTAGCATTAGCATTTAATCCGTCGCATTTGGAAATTGTCAACCCAGTTGTTTTAGGGTCGGTGAGAGCAAGACAAACCCGCTTAAATGATACTGAACGTTCTCAAGTATTACCGATTACGGTACATGGGGACTCTGCGGTTGCAGGACAAGGGATTGTGCAAGAATCATTAAATATGTCGTCAACACGCGGTTACAGCGTGGGCGGAACCATTCGTATTGTGATTAATAACCAAATCGGATTTACCACATCTAATCCAAACGATACGCGCTCTACGGAATATTGTACCGACATTGCTAAAATGATTGAGGCTCCGGTTATTCATGTTAACGGGGATGATGCCGAAGCAGTGGCTTATGTGGCGAGAATGGCAGTGGAATTTCGTGAGAAATTTAAACGTGATATTTTTATTGATTTAGTTTCTTATCGTCGTCACGGGCATAATGAAGCTGATGAGCCTTCAGTCACTCAACCGTTAATGTATGAACGAATCAAACGCCATCCAACACCGCGTAAAGTTTATGCGGATCATTTAGTGAATACGCAAGTAATTAAAGATGAATATGCTACCGAGTTAGTGAATAAATATCGTGATGCGTTGGATAACGGAGACTGTGTGGTACCTCAATGGCGCGAAATGGATCGTGAAGCTACTGATTGGGCGAAATTCTTAACCCAAGAATGGTCGGATTACGATAGTACCTTTGAGGCGGAACGTTTTGACGGTTTGGCGAAAAAAGTTTGCGAGTATCCGGAAAATCACCACTTGCATTCAAGAGTGAAAAAAATCTATGATGATCGCTTAGCGATGGCGAATAGAGAAAAATTATTTGACTGGGGAATGGCGGAAACCATGGCGTATGCTACTTTGTTGGATGAGGGGCATCATATTCGTCTTTCAGGAGAGGATGCCGGCCGTGGAACTTTCTTCCACCGTCATTCCGTATTGCACAATCAGAAAGATGCAACGATTTATATTCCATTAACTCAATTGCACAGACAACAAGGTCGCTTTGAAGTCTGGGACTCTGTTTTATCGGAAGAGGGGGTGTTGGCATACGAATACGGTTATGCAACTACTACACCAAAAACACTGACGATTTGGGAGGCGCAATTTGGTGATTTTGCTAATGTGGCTCAAGTGGTGATTGACCAATTTATCAGTTCCGGAGAACAAAAATGGGGCAGAATGTGCGGATTGGTTATGTTATTACCGCATGGGTATGAGGGGCAAGGTCCAGAGCATTCTTCTGCACGTTTAGAACGTTATTTGCAACTTTGTGCGCAACAAAATATGCAAGTTTGCGTGCCTTCAACGCCGGCACAAATTTATCATTTATTGCGTCGTCAAATGTTGCGTCAAATCCGTCGTCCATTGATCGTGATCACGCCGAAATCATTGCTGCGTCACCCGTTAGCGGTTTCTTCCGCGGAGGAATTAATTAACGGAAAATATCAAAATGTGATTGGCGAAGTGGATACATTGGAGCCGAAAAAAGTAAGACGTGTCGTTTTATGTGCGGGTAAAGTTTATTATGACTTGCTTGAACAACGTCGTAAAAATGAACAAACGGATGTTGCTATTATTCGTATTGAGCAGTTGTACCCATATCCGCATGAGGAAATGAAAGATATTCTTGCGCCTTACAGCCATGTTACCGATTATGTGTGGTGCCAAGAAGAACCGCTAAACCAAGGTGCTTGGTATTGTAGCCAGCATAACTTTAGAAGTTCCTTACCGGAAAATGCGAAATTAAGTTATGTGGGGCGTCCGGCTTCGGCTTCTCCGGCAGTCGGTTATGCTGCTTTGCATAATGAGCAACAACGAGAATTAATTACACAAGCATTAGCTTAATGATTAAGGGGAAAAGTGCGGTGAGAATTACCGCACTTTTGATGAAAACATCAACGAGAAAAGGAAAAATGATATGAGCGATTTTGAGATTATAACCCCGGACTTACCCGAATCCGTTGCAGATGCAACAGTGGTCACTTGGCATAAACAAGTTGGTGATGCGGTTAAACGTGATGATATTCTAGTGGAAATTGAAACGGATAAAGTCGTTTTAGAAGTACCGGCAATTGCTGATGGTGTATTGGAGAGCATTGTTGAGTCGGAAGGCGCGACAGTGGTGAGTAAACAATTATTAGGTAAAGTAAGTGCACAAGCCGTTGCTGGTGCAGTGACCAAAGAAAGTGTACAAACAAGCGAAAGTACTCCGGCGGCTCGTCATTCAGCAGCATTGACTTCGGATGAGTCTAATAGCGATAGCGTAAGCCCCGGTGTGCGTCGTTTATTGGCAGAACATGATTTAAATGCCGAGGACATCAAAGGTACTGGCGTGGGTGGCAGAATTACGCGTGAAGATGTGGAACGTGTATTAGCGCAAAAATCGGCAAAAGCGACGGCACCGGCACAACCTAAAGTGGATATGAATTTAGGTCATCGTGAAGAAAAACGTGTACCAATGACGCGTTTACGTAAACGTATTGCTGAACGTTTATTAGAAGCGAAAAATAATACAGCTATGTTGACTACTTTCAATGAAGTGGATATGCAACCAATTATGAGCTTGCGTAAACAATACAGTGAAAAATTTGAAAAACAACATGGTGTAAGATTGGGGTTCATGTCATTTTATATTAAAGCGGTCGTGGAAGCCTTAAAACGTTATCCGGAAGTGAATGCTTCTATTGACGGAGACGACATTTTGTATCACAACTATTTTGATGTGAGTATTGCGGTTTCTACACCACGTGGTTTAGTCACACCGGTATTGCGTAATTGCGATACATTAAGTATGGCAGATATTGAGAAAGAAATTAAAGCGCTTGCCGAAAAAGGTCGTGACGGAAAATTAACGGTAGAAGATCTTACCGGCGGTAATTTCACTATTACTAATGGTGGGGTATTCGGTTCATTAATGTCAACGCCGATTATTAACCCTCCACAAAGTGCGATTTTAGGGATGCACGCGATTAAAGAACGTCCGGTTGCCGTAAACGGGCAAGTCGTTATTCGTCCTATGATGTATTTGGCACTTTCTTATGATCATCGTTTAATTGACGGACGTGAAAGTGTTGGTTTCTTAGTAACAATCAAAGAGTTATTAGAAGATCCGACACGTTTGTTATTAGAAATTTAATTCCTTAACCATGCAAAAATAGGACGAGATAGATGAATTTACATGAATATCAAGGCAAACAGATTTTTGCCGAATATAAACTCCCTGTCAGTCAAGGTATTGCCTGTAAAACCGTGGATGAAGCGGTTGCTGCAATTAAACAACTTAAGGGGGATGCTTGGGCAATTAAATGTCAAGTACACGCCGGTGGACGTGGTAAAGCCGGCGGAGTAAAACTGGTTCGTAATGAAGCTGAAGTACGTGAGTTTGCTGATAAATGGCTTGGCAAACGTTTAGTTACTTTCCAAACGGATGCCAATGGTCAATCGGTAAATACGCTTTATGTAGAAGAAACCGCCGGTATTGCTCGTGAACTGTATTTAGGGGCAGTCGTCGATCGTTCTTCACAGAAGGTGGTTTTTATGGCATCAAGTGCTGGCGGGATGAACATTGAAGAAGTCGCAGAAAAAACACCGGAATTGTTACATAAATTACCGATTGATCCGTTAACCAGCGGGATGCCTTATCAAGGTCGCGAATTGGCGTTTAAACTTGGTTTGGATGGTGATCAAATTAAACAATTCGCATTCATCTTTACTCAACTGGCAAAACTTTTTGTTGAAAAAGATCTTTCTCTGCTTGAAATTAACCCGTTGGTAGTGACAACTGAAGGCAACTTGCTTTGCTTAGATGCAAAAATGGTGGTGGATGGTAATGCCTTATATCGTCAATCGGAATTAGCGGCGATGCAAGATCCAAGCCAAGAAGATCCGCGCGAAGCGCTTGCCGAATCTCACCAATTAAATTACGTTGCATTAGACGGTAATATTGGTTGTATGGTAAACGGTGCGGGGCTTGCAATGGGAACCATGGATATCGTGAAGTTACATGGCGGTTCTCCGGCAAACTTCCTTGATGTAGGAGGTGGTGCAACGAAAGAACGTGTTGCAGAAGCATTTAAAATTATCTTATCAGATAAAGCAGTGAAAGCGGTATTGGTGAATATCTTCGGTGGTATTGTGCGTTGCGATTTAATTGCGAACGGTATTATTGCCGCAGTAAACGAGATGGGCGTAAGTGTTCCGGTTGTCGTTCGTTTAGAAGGGAATAATGCTGAACTTGGTCGTGACATTTTGGCAAAAAGTGGATTAAACATTATTGCAGCAACCGGTTTAACTGATGCTGCGGTACAAGTCGTTAAAGCGGCGGAGGGTAAATAATGTCTATTTTAATTAATAAAGATACAAAGGTAATCTGTCAGGGGTTTACTGGCGGACAAGGTACATTTCACTCTCAACAAGCTTTAGATTATGGTACGCAACTTGTTGGTGGTGTTTCTCCGAATAAAGGCGGTACCACACATTTAGGTTTACCGGTATTTAATACGGTACGTGAGGCAGTAGAACAAACCGGCGCAACAGCAAGCGTTATTTATGTACCGGCACCGGGTTGTAAAGATGCGATTTTAGAAGCGATTGATGCAGGTATTCAATTGATTATCTGCATTACAGAGGGCATTCCAACCCTAGATATGCTTCAAGTCAAACAACGCCTTAACCAAACTGGCGTTCGTATGATTGGTCCGAATTGCCCCGGTGTAATTACGCCGGATGAGTGTAAAATCGGTATTATGCCGGGTAACATTCATAAAAAAGGAAAAATCGGAATTGTTTCCCGCTCAGGTACTTTAACTTATGAAGCAGTAAAACAAACAACGGATTACGGTTTTGGTCAATCCACTTGTGTGGGGATAGGTGGCGATCCAATTCCGGGGTCAAATTTCATTGATATTCTTAAATTGTTCCAAGAAGATCCTGAAACTGAAGCCATTGTGATGATCGGTGAAATTGGCGGTTCTGCTGAAGAAGAAGCTGCCGCCTTTATCAAAGCGAATGTGACCAAACCGGTGGTGAGTTATATCGCTGGTGTGACTGCGCCGAAAGGTAAACGTATGGGGCACGCCGGTGCTATTATTAGCGGCGGAAAAGGTACGGCAGATGAAAAATTTGCTGCCCTTGAAGCCGCTGGCGTGAAAACTGTGCGTAGCTTAGCGGAAATTGGAAATGCCTTAAAAAGCGTACTTTAATTTTTAGTTAAAAGTTATTTTCTGCTATGGGGATTGCTTAATAGAAATAGATAAGCTACTATTTACGTGCTTTAGATATTTTATTCATAAATCCCAAATCTTACATTTTAGCCCATATCTGTTATGGGCTTTTTTTCGCCTGATTTAAGTGATTTATTTCTACATAAAAGCAAACGTTTGCGTTATAATATTTTCCGTTTTTTCTTTCACACCTTAAAAAGGTATTTCAATGCAAAAAAATCGTCCAATTCGTCAAGCATTATTAAGTGTTTCCAATAAAACCGGTATCGTAGAATTTGCGCAAGGTTTAGTACAACGTGGCGTTAAGTTACTTTCTACCGGAGGTACTGCAAAATTGTTGGCTAAAAAAGGATTGCCGGTGATGGAAGTTTCCGATTATACCGGTTTTCCTGAAATGATGGATGGTCGGGTAAAAACCTTACATCCGAAAGTGCATGGCGGTATTTTAGGTCGTCGTGGAACGGATGATGATGTGATGTGTCAACATGGTATTGAAGGTATCGATATGGTTGTTGTCAACCTTTATCCTTTTGCGGAAACTGTGGCAAAACCGAATTGCACATTAGAAGATGCAGTAGAGAATATTGATATTGGCGGTCCGACAATGGTGCGTTCTGCGGCAAAAAATCATAAAGATGTGGCGATCGTTGTTAATAATGCAGATTTTGATACGATTTTAGCTGAAATGGATCAAAATCAAAACAGCCTAACTCTAGAAACGCGTTTCGATCTTGCGATTAAAGCTTTTGAGCATACCGCGCAATATGATTCAATGATCGCGAATTATTTTGGTCAATTAGTCAAACCGTATTTTGTGGCGGATGAAGAAGATCCGAATGTGAAGTGCGGTCAATTTCCGCGGACTTTGAATTTGAATTTTATTCGGAAACAAACCATGCGTTATGGTGAAAACGGACATCAAAAAGCGGCATTTTATATTGAGCAAGAAGTGAAAGAAGCCTCTGTTTCTACGGCTAAACAATTACAAGGTAAGGCATTATCCTACAATAATATCGCTGATACTGACTCAGCGTTAGAATGCGTGAAAAGTTTTGCTGAACCGGCTTGTGTTATCGTAAAACACGCCAACCCTTGTGGCGTTGCCTTAGGTGAAGATATTTTAGATGCTTACAATCGTGCCTATCAAACGGATCCGACCTCTGCATTTGGTGGCATCATTGCGTTTAATCGTGAATTGGATGAGGCCACCGCGAAAGCGATTATTGACCGTCAATTTGTCGAAGTGATTATTGCGCCGAGTGTCAGCCAAGGGGCGCAAGAAGTCGTTAAAGCGAAGAAAAATGTACGTTTATTAGCCTGTGGTGAATGGGATGGGACGCACACTCGTTTGGATTTCAAACGAGTAAACGGTGGGTTATTGGTACAAGAAGCGGATTTAGGCATGGTGGGCATTGAGGACTTAGACGTGGTCAGCAAACGCCAACCAACGGAACAGGAGTTAAAAGATTTATTATTTTGCTGGAAAGTGGCGAAGTTTGTAAAATCTAATGCTATTGTTTATGCAAAAAATAATCAAACTATCGGTATTGGCGCAGGTCAAATGAGTCGCGTTTATTCGGCAAAAATTGCGGGGATTAAAGCGCAAGACGAAGGATTGGAAATCAAGGGGTGCGTCATGGCATCTGATGCTTTCTTCCCATTCCGTGACGGAATTGATGCTGCTGCAAAAGTGGGTATTGAATGTGTTATCCACCCAGGCGGTTCAATGCGTGATCAAGAAGTGATTGATGCGGCAAATGAGCATAATATGGTGATGGTATTGACGAAAATGCGCCATTTCCGTCATTAATGGTGTTGTTACTTTCTTGCTTGTGCAAGAAAGTAACCAACTAAAGTTGGGAACCCAATAAGTTATCTAGTACGGTAGAATTTCCCCCGTCTGAGTCGCCTGAGCGTTTTGAAATTTTTAGCAAAATTCAGTATGTTTGAGCGAAGCGAGTTCTGGAATTTTGCGTTAAAAAATTTCAAATAAGTGAAGAAAAGCAGCGAAGTCGGGGCGTGTTTCTTTTGCCTACTTTGCTTTGCACGAGCAAAGAAAAGTAGGTCGCCATCGGCGAAACCCGATTTATGTAAAAGCTCGAAACATATTTCGAAGAAAGAACAGAAAGAATAACAAGGAATACAACATGAATATCTTAATCATCGGTAATGGCGGTCGTGAACACGCGTTAGCTTGGAAAGTAGCGCAATCTCCTTTAGCCGACCGCGTGTTTGTTGCGCCGGGTAATGCGGGAACCGCGCGTGAAAGTGCGGTGGAAAATGTGGCGATTTCGGCAACTGATGTACCGGCGCTGGTGAAATTTGCGCAAGAAAAGCAAATCGGTTTGACGATCGTTGGACCGGAAGCACCGCTGGTCGTCGGCGTGGTAGATGCTTTTGAGCAAGCGGGGTTGACTATTTTTGGTCCACGTCAATCGGCGGCGCAGTTGGAAGGTTCAAAAGCCTTTACTAAAGATTTTTTAGCCCGTCACCATATTCCGACGGCGGAATACCGTAATTTTACTGAGATTGCACCGGCGTTGGCTTACGTGCGTGAAAAGGGCGCGCCGATTGTGATCAAAGCGGACGGTTTGGCAGCGGGGAAAGGCGTAATTGTGGCAATGACATTGCAGGAAGCCGAAGCGGCGATTAACGATATGCTATCGGGCAATGCATTTGGTGAGGCGGGTAGCCGAGTAGTCATTGAGGAATTTTTAGATGGTGAAGAAGCCAGTTTTATCGTGATGGTGGATGGTGAACACGTTGAACCAATGGCAACCAGCCAAGATCATAAACGTGTCGGCGAGCAAGATAAGGGCTTGAATACCGGAGGCATGGGCGCTTATTCTCCGGCGCCGGTGGTGACGCCTGAAATTCATCAGCGAGTGATGGAACAGATTATTTATCCGACTGTTCGCGGTATGGCAGCGGAAAACAATGTGTATAAAGGCTTTTTGTACGCCGGGTTGATGATTGATAAACAAGGGCAGCCGAAAGTGATTGAGTTTAACTGCCGTTTTGGTGATCCGGAAACGCAGCCGATCATGATGCGTATGAAATCGGATTTGGTTGAACTTTGTTTGCAAGCCTGTGCCGGAAAATTGAATGAAGTGAAATCAGAATGGCACGAACAAGTCGCGTTGGGTATTGTGCTTGCTGCCGAGGGGTATCCGAATGATTATCGCAAAGGCGATGAAATTGATGGCTTGCCGAGCCAAGCGCGTCAGGATGAAAAAGTGTTCCTAGCCGGTGTTGCCGAGCAAGCGGGCAAACTAGTGACTGGCGGCGGGCGTGTACTTTGTGCTACAGCATTGGGGAATTCGGTTTTTGAAGCGCAGCAAAAAGCGTTAAAATTGGCGGAAAAAATTCAATGGCAAGGGCGTTTTTATCGTCGTGACATTGGTTATCGTGCAGTGGCGAGAGAGCAGAAAAAGTAAAGTGCGGTTATTTTTTATGAAATTTATTCATCTAAAAATGAAAATTTAGCAATCAAATTTTAATTAAAATTATTGTAGAACAGGGTAAACTGTATCTCATCATTTCTATCACTTATGAGGACAAAACAATGTTAAAAAGAAGTATGAATATTGCAGATTACGATCCGGTATTGTGGCAAGCCATCCAAGATGAAAATCGTCGTCAAGAGGAACATATTGAGTTGATTGCATCTGAGAATTACACTAGCCCGCGTGTTATGGAAGCGCAAGGTTCTCAGTTTACCAATAAATACGCAGAGGGTTATCCGCGCAAACGGTATTACAGTGGGTGTGAGTATGCGGATATCGTTGAACAATTGGCGATTGATCGTGCAAAAGAATTATTTAACTGTGATTACGCTAACGTGCAACCGCACTCCGGTTCACAAGCCAACGCAGCTGTTTATGGTGCGTTGATCAATGCAGGTGATACGATTTTAGGTATGGATTTGGCACACGGCGGGCATTTAACGCATGGTGCGAAAGTAAGTTTCTCGGGTAAAATTTATAACTCAGTACTTTACGGTATCACTGCAGATGGCTTAATTGACTACAACGATGTATTAGCAAAAGCGAAAGAATGCCAACCCAAAATTATCGTAGCGGGTTTTTCCGCGTATTCTCAAGTGGTGGATTGGGCGAAAATGCGTGAAATCGCTGATACAGTAGGAGCATATTTATTCGTAGATATGGCTCATGTAGCAGGCTTGATCGCAGCAGGTATTTATCCTAGCCCATTACCATACGCTCACGTTGTCACAACCACGACACACAAGACCTTAGGCGGTCCACGCGGCGGTTTAATTTTGTCTGCCTGTGGCGATGAAGACATCTACAAAAAATTGCAATCATCCGTGTTTCCGGCGAACCAAGGTGGTCCATTAGTTCACGTTATCGCAGCGAAAGCAGTATGTTTCAAAGAAGCCTTAGAGCCGGCTTTCAAAGAATACCAAATTAACGTATTGAAAAATGCCAAAGCGATGGTGGAAGTGTTTAAACAACGTGGGTATAACGTGGTATCAAACGGTACCGAAAACCATCTATTCTTAGTAGATTTGATTAGTCACGGATTAACCGGTAAAGCGGCAGATGCTGCATTAGGTCGTGCAAACATTACGGTAAATAAAAATTCAGTGCCGAATGATCCGCAAAAACCATTTGTGACTTCCGGTATTCGTGTAGGTACGCCGGCAGTAACACGTCGAGGGTTTAACGAAGAGGATGTGAAAATGTTAGCTGGTTGGATGTGTGATGTATTAGACAGCATTGGTAAAGAAAACCATGAGCAAGTGATTGCCGAGACAAAAGCAAAAGTGTTAGACATTTGTAAACGTCTTCCGGTATATGCTTAATTTTGCGTTTATTTTATTGCACTACGAATTTAATGTGGCATTGTAATCTCTATCTAATATAGAACACAATGACCACGTTATGCGAATAATGTATCGTAAAATACAACCATCTTATAATAAAGACTTCTGTTCCGAGAATTCTATAATGTCGACCAATCTGGATTATGAATGTTTCCAACGCATTATAGATAAATCATCAAATATGATGAACTTGTATTAAAGAAACGAACTCTTTCAGGTATTCAAAATATTAGGTAAAAAAGATGAAATTAACCATAAATAAAAAAACATTATTTGTTTTGTTGGGTTACCCGCTTTTCTTCTTGTTAAGCGAAATTGCTTACCGTTTTCTGTTTGATTTACCTAACCTAGGTAAATACTTAGAGACCTATGCCTTCTTTTTTGCCTTTGTTTTACTTTTTTACTATGCCAAATGGAAAATAACCCGATTTGTTATTTTCGGATTCTTTGCTGTTAGTCAAATTTTTAACGCTGTTCATTGGCAGGTTTATCAGAACTTTATCAATAGTACAAATTACATTTTGTTTTTTAAAGAAATTACCGAGGTTTTACATGCAGGAACAAGCATGTTAAATATCGTTATACCTGTTTTTTTATACGCCTTATTTGAAACAGGCATATTTTGGACTATTGGCTTATTTCGTAAAAAAACAAGCGTTAACAAGCCATATGGTGACTTGTTTTTTATCTGATTTTTATTTATATGTTTATTCGCTCTTTTTATTCTCATCAGGAATTTGGTTTAACATCCAATCCGGCGTATTCAAGAATAAAACATAACTTTTTTACAATATCTCATTTATTTGGAAAGGCTCTCCCTTACCAACTATTCGATTTAAGCGATGTTGAGAAATACCATTTAAGAGCACCTCAAGTGGTAGATAAGCCCTCTGTTAAAAATATTGTCCTCATTATGGGAGAAAGCTTAACGGCAACACATGTTAATGCGTTTGGGTATGAGCGTGAGACAATGCCATTTATCACTTCACTATCGCAAGAAAAGCCTCACACTCTACTCAAAGAAAGTTACAGCGCCGGATTAATGACTGCTAATTCACTACCTGCATTTTTTAATGCCGTTCCTCGCCCTAATGGCTTGGAACAAATAATGAAAGGTAACACTAATTTATTTCGATTAGCTGAAATGCAAGGATTTGATACCTATTTTTACTCATCTCAACCTGAACGAGAAATGGCGATTATGAGTATTATGGGAAAAACATGGATATCTCATCAAATAATGCCTACTCAGCTTGGCTATGATCCTTATCAAGGAATGCATGACCATCAATTAATTCCTTTATTTGAAAAAATTGATTTAACGAAAGGCAATCATTTTATTGTGCTTCATCAACGCGGTTCTCACAGCGTTTATGGAGAATATTTATCTGACGATGAAAAAAATTTAAAGGCAATACCATTCTGGATAATTATGATAGTACAATTTACAATACCGATCAATTTATTGAAAAAGTTTATCATCATTTAGAAAAGCACAGTCAGGGTGACTATATATTAATTTACACTTCCGATCATGGACAATATGTCACCAATACCGTATATAACCAAGGGACAATGGAAGAGTCTCAATATTTAGTACCCGCATTTATTTATTCTTCAAATAAGCAAGTTCTCGATAAAATAGATTCTTTGAAAATGTGTAAAAGGCTTTTTCATCAACAACTGGCGACATTTATTATCAATGTGATGGGATTTGATATGCCGATTTCAACTTGTCAAAAAGGCGTGATTAATTCGTCTGTATTAACAGGTGATTCCGGTTATTTAGAAGTGGAAATGATGCAAAAACCGTCATTGATTTTACCTCAAAGAGCCACCGACAATTAGTTTCTTTTATGTTAATGGCTTAATCTATGTAAATTTGTCACATCATAGCGGAGATGAATATCGTCGCTTATTTTTTTGATGTATTTCAACAAACAAAAAGCAATAAAACAACAATGCGCATTCCGGAAAAAATTGTTTTATTGTTGTTGTGCGGCGGATTTATCAGCGTACATTTGGTAATGAAATATTTTTGCCATAAAACGTAACATTTAAGTTTTAAATTTGTAGCGAGTTTGAGCGATATTTTGTGAATAGTGATATTGCCTTGGTGGTATATATCATATTAAAAAAACAAATAAAAAATGACCACACTTTCAGCTATATCAAGCAGTCTAGGGAAGAAAAGTGCGGTCTTTTTTTGTTTTTTCAGGTAATCACTTAAGATTTCCTTGTAGCAAGCCAACCTTTGATGCGCTCAACGCCTTCGCGTAAATGTTCAATATCGCGAGTATAAGCGAAACGGAGATAATGCTGCGTTCTGTTACGCCCAAAATCAATACCCGGTGTGGCTGCGACTTGAATTTCGCGTAGCATTTCTTGTGCAAATTCATAGCAATTGTCGGTATACTTTGATACGTCCGCCCATAAATAAAAGGCACCTTGCGGTTTAAATTCAATGGTAAAAATATCGCTTAACCGGCGATATAAAAAATCGCGGCGTTGGCGGAATTTTTCTTTTACCTCGTCTAAATAGGCTTGGTCAAAAGCTTCCAGCGCGGCATATTGGCTCAAAGTTGGGGCAGAAATGAAGATATTTTGTGCAATAATTTCTGCTTCTCGAACCTTATTCTCCGGCACGATAATCCAACCTAAGCGCATCTCGGGCATACAAAAATATTTGGAAAATCCGTTGATAACATAGGCATTCGGGTTAAATTGCAAAGCGCAGGCAGCTTGTTCGTCATACACCAAGCCATGATAAAGTTCGTCAGAAATAAAGGCAATTTGATGCGCCATGCAATAGTCATTTAAGGCTTTCAAACGTTCGGCACGGTAAATATTGCCGGTTGGATTTGCCGGCGAGGAAATTTGTAGCGCTTGAATTTCGCGTCCCTGTAATTGTTGCGGTGATAATTGATAATAATCTTGTTTATCCACCGGCATAAATTCGGGTTCAATATCCATCATATAAGCGAAGTTCTTGTAGCAAGGATACGCGGGATCCGTTAAGCCGAGTTTATCGCCTTTATTTAAGGTGAGCGCATATGCCACCAAAAACGCGCCACTGGTTCCTGGAGTTAATAACACACGGTTTGGCGTAATTTTTACACCATAAGTGCGGTCATAATATTGGCAGATTTTATCGCGCAACGTCGCCAGTCCTAAACTTTCGGTATAGCTGAATTGTTGTGCTTCAATGGCTTGCAGCAGGGCTTGCGTCACTTTGGGCGAGGGTACAAGATCGGGCTGGCCGATTTCAAAGTGGATAGCATTCGGGTATTTTGCCGCTTCACGCACGATATCCATGACGATAAAAGCCGACATATTGTCACAGCGCATAATTTTTCCTTTTTTTGTTTCTTAAGATTTTCTTAATCTTTATTTGTTTAAATATCCTCATCAAAGCGAATAAGGCTCACTTTGGATAAACCTCAACTTTAGTAAGGAGATTTATGATGAAGAAAATTAGTTTAGCAACAATTTTAGTATTATCAACAGTTAGTATTACTGCAACTGCTGCCGGAGGGTTTCAAAATGGGAATTCTGATAGATCCCGTCATGAAATGATGCGCTCCGGAAGGTTTATCAACGCCAATCAACCGGTGACGACTATTGCACAGGGAAAATACTTGGAAAGATGATCAATATATTGGTTTTACAAGGTAAAATTGTCGAAAAAGCGGGAAAAGATGATTATCGCATCAAAGATGCCGGCGGTGAAATGGCGGTTGAGATCGAATGTGGTGCTTGGGGCGGACAAGATGTTTCGCCAAATGATGAATGAAATTATATGGTGAAGTGAATAAATCTTGGAATAAGACTGAAGTGGAAATTCATCGTGTAGAAAAGATGCGCTAATTTTTTCATTGCAACTTCCTGATTTTCAGTTAAACTTAATCAATAGAATTAGTCGGGGTGCTTGTTTGAAGCAGGCTGAGATGATGCCCGTAAACCTGATGCAGTTAGCACTGACGGAGGAAACCGGTTTTGATTAAGGGCTTACTCTGTTAGTGCTAAATGTTGAATATTTAATTAGAAACAGGAGTAAATATGAGCGTAATTAACCGTTTGATTCAACAAGCTAACTTGCAATGGGAAACATATATTGAGCATCCTTTCGTGATACAATTGGCACAAGGTACATTGGCTAAATCCTGTTTTCAGCATTATCTGAAACAGGATTATTTGTATTTGTTCCAATACAGTCGGGCGTTGTCATTAGGTATTTTTAAAGCCGATAATTTTAACCAAATTCGCGCGGCGCACCGTGCCAATACGGCATTGTTAAGCGAAATTGAATTACATATTGATTTTTGTCGCCAATGGGGGATTTCCGTTGAAGAATTAACCGGTTTGCCTGAATCACCGGCTTGTGTTGCTTATACTCGTTATGTGTTGGATTGCGGTATAAAAGGCGGTTTATCGGAACTTTATGCGGCATTGGCACCTTGCATGTTAGGTTATGCGGAAATCGGGCGACGTTTGTCGAGTCGAGAAGCGGTCGAAAGTAATCCTTATCAAGCTTGGATTGATATCTATGCCGGTGATAAGTTTCAACAAGCGGCGCAAGAGTTTGCGACGATGTTTGAGACGCTTTGTGTTGACCTAACTGAACAACAACTGGCAAATCTGGAGCGAATTTTTACCACGGCCACGCGAATGGAAATTGCTTTTTGGGAAATGGGATTAACATTAAATTAACGGTGTTTTATTGGCAATCTTGTGAAAATAAAGTAAAAGTGCGGTGAAAAAAAGCAAATTTTATTAATTGAAGATAATTCCATGATTGACGATGATCTAAACTTGCCAAAAAGGACGGATTGGATTTTTGCAAACATGGCGTAAAATGATGAAGATATGCCGGTGTTGATTTTAACCGCACGCGATATAAAAATTGGCACTGATAAAGGTGCCAATCTGTTATTACGCTTTTTGTTTCATTGCAGGGAATAAAATCACATCACGAATAGATGCCGCATTCGCAAATAACATTGCCAAACGGTCAATACCCAATCCTTCACCGGCAGTTGGTGGTAAACCGTGTTCAAGAGCGGTGACAAAATCGTCATCTTTGAACATAGCTTCATCATCACCGGCTTCTTTTGCCGCAACTTGTGCATCAAAACGATCTGCTTGATCTTCGGCGTCATTTAATTCAGAGAAACCGTTACCGATTTCCCGTCCACCGATAAACAATTCAAAACGATCGGTAACGTCAGGATTCTCATCATTACGACGGGCAAGAGGTGAAATTTCCGCGGGATGTGCCATCAAGAAGGTCGGTTGAATTAAGTGATGCTCTGCCACTTCTTCAAAAATCGCATTAACAAGGGCGCCTAATCCCCATGATTTTTGAACTTCAATACCCAGTTTTTCCGCTAAGGCTTTAGCACGATCAATATCATATAAATCCGCTTTTACAATGCCTTTATCCGCACCATATTTCAACATCGCATCATGCATAGTAATGCGTTCAAACGGTTTACCGAAATCAAATTCATATTCGCCATAAGGGACAATGGTTGTGCCTAAAATATCTAACGCTAATTTGCGCAATAATTCTTCGGTGTTATCCATTAAATCGTGGTAATCCGCATAGGCTTGATAATATTCCAGCATAGTGAATTCCGGATTATGGCGCACGGAAACCCCTTCGTTACGGAAGTTGCGGTTAAGCTCAAATACACGCTCAAATCCGCCAACTACTAAGCGTTTTAAGAATAATTCCGGTGCAATACGCAGATACATATCAATATCCAACGCATTGTGATGTGTGACAAACGGACGCGCTGCGGCACCACCCGGAATTACTTGCAACATTGGCGTTTCCACTTCCATAAAGCCTTTAGAAATAAAATATTCGCGAATACCGGTAATGACTTTAGAGCGGATTATAAAAGTACGACGAGATTCTTCATTAGCAATTAAATCTAAATAACGTTGACGATAACGGGTTTCTTGGTCACTTAGTCCGTGGAATTTATCCGGTAACGGACGCAAGGCTTTGGTCAACAAGTGAACGTCATACGCTTTCACGGTCAATTCGTTGGTTTTGGTTTTAAATAAGGTGCCTTTTACGCCAACAATATCGCCAAGATCCCAGTTGCCGACATCTTCAGCATACACACCCTCCGGCAAATTATCGCGCGCTACATAAAGTTGAATACGACCGCTCATATCTTGTAAGGTGATAAACGTCGCTTTCCCCATCGCACGACGGGTCATAATACGACCGGCCACTTTGACTTCAATATTCTTCGCTTTAAGGTCTTCACCGTCCAAGGCATCATATTGCTGATGTAAATCTTGCGCAAGTGAATCGCGACGGAAGTTATTCGGAAAAGGATTTCCTTTTTCACGCAATATCGCTAATTTTTCGCGACGTACCGCCATTTCACCGTGAAAATCAAGTTCTGGAGTTTGTTGTTCTGACATTTTCGTTACCTTAATTTACTGTAAATTTATATTAAATCGGGTTGATTATAATCCGGCTTTTAAACTCGCTTCGATAAAACGATCCAAGTCGCCGTCTAATACCGCCTGCGTATTACGATTTTCAACGCCGGTGCGTAAGTCTTTAATTCTGGAATCATCCAGCACATAAGAGCGAATTTGACTGCCCCAACCGATATCGGATTTGGATTCTTCCAACGCTTGTTTTTCCGCGTTTTTCTTCATCATCTCCATTTCATACAATTTCGCTTTTAATTGTTTCATGGCTTGATCTTTATTTTGGTGTTGCGAACGCCCATTTTGGCATTGCACGACAATACCGCTTGGAATATGCGTAATTCTGACCGCACTTTCGGTTTTATTAACGTGCTGACCGCCGGCGCCGGAGGCGCGATAAACATCAATGCGTAAATCTGCCGGATTGATTTCAATATCAATATCCTCATCAATTTCCGGATAAACGAAGGCGGCGCTAAATGAGGTATGACGTCGATTATTGGAATCAAACGGGCTTTTGCGCACTAAACGATGAATACCGGTTTCGGTACGTAGCCAACCAAAAGCATATTCACCACAAACACGAATCGTGGCGGATTTTATACCGGCGACATCTCCGTCAGAAACTTCCACCAATTCGGTTTTAAAGCCTTTGCTTTCAGCCCAGCGCAAATACATCCGCAACAGCATTTCCGTCCAGTCTTGCGCTTCGGTTCCGCCGGATCCGGCCTGTAGATCTACATAACAATCCGCGACATCATGCGGACCGCTAAACATACGACGAAATTCTAGATTAGCGAGTTTTTGTTCAAGATCATCAAGTTCGGCAACGGCTTCGTGAAAGGTTTCTTCATCATCAGCGTCCAGCGCAAGTTCCAACAAACCTTCCACATCTTCCAAGCCTTGTTCCAATTGGCGAATGGTATTGACAATCACTTCCAGTAAGGAACGTTCTTTGCCGAGTGCCTGCGCTTTTTCCGGTTCATTCCAAATATCCGGCTGTTCCAATTCGGCATTGACTTCTTCTAACCGTTCAACTTTGACATCAATGTCAAAGATACCCCCGAAGTACCTTGGTACGAGCATCAATATCAGCGATTTTATTTTTTATTGGATTAATTTCAAACATCATACATCTAAAAATTAAGTGGTTTTTTTAAACTTCGAATTATACGTGAGTTTTATTGGATTTGGTAGTGAAAAGCCGAGATTAGCGGATTTTCTTTGCGTAAATTGAGGGGGAATATTAGCTTGTTTTGTCCGCTTGTGATAGAATTCCGCCATTATTTTGTCAGCAAAAAACAGGAACAAAACATGAAGAAAATAATGACCGCACTTTCACTTGCGGTGATGTCAATTTCCGCTCTCGCGAATGAGGCGGCGATCAGTGCGCAATTTAAAAAATTAGGGGCGAGTTCAGTAGAAGTTAAACCGTCGCCGATTGCGAATTTAAAAACGGTCGTCACGGATAATGGGATTTTTTATGCCTCGCAAGACGGAAAATATATTTTACAAGGCAAATTATTTGAGCTAACCGACAAAGGACCGGTGGATATTTCAAATGTGTTGCTGATGGATAAATTAAATAGTCATAAAAATGAGATGATTGTTTATCCGGCAAAAAATGAGAAACACATTGTGACCATTTTTACCGACATTACTTGTCCGTATTGCCAAAAATTACACCGACAAATGAAAGAATATAACGATTTGGGTATTACCATTCGTTACTTAGCCTTTCCTCGCACAGGGTTAAATAGCAATACCGCCAAACAAATGGAAGCGATTTGGGGTGCGAAAGATTCGGCATTTGCGTTTAATGAATATGACAAAGGCAATGCGCAATTACAGTTAAAAACGCCAAATATCGTCAAAAAACATTATGAATTGGGATTGCAATTTGACGTGCGCGGCACGCCGAGTATTGTGACCGAAAAAGGGGCGGTATTTGGCGGGTATTTAGAACCGAAAGCCTTGTTAGCCGCCTTAGAAGAATAGCAAAAGAATAATAGAAGAATAATATTCACAAATAATGTAGGCTAATCTTATTACCATGAGCAAATCCATTCAGCGCAGAGTTGTATTAGGCAGCGAGCCGGTCGCGGAACATCCGTTGCTGGATCGTTTGTATCGCGCAAGAAAAATTCAAAACACACAACAATTAGACCGCACTTTATCGGCAATGCTGGCGCCAAATTTATTGCGCGGCATGGAAAGTGCGGTGAATTTATTGGTTAAATTTAGGCAAAATGGTGGAAAAATCGTGGTGGTCGGCGATTTTGATGCAGATGGTGCGACCAGTACTGCCTTGATGGTGCAAGCCTTGCAGCAATTGGGCTTTCCTTATGTGGATTTTTTGGTGCCAAACCGTTTTGAGCAAGGCTATGGGCTAAGCGTTGAGGTGGCAAAATTGGCGCTGGAAAAAGGTGTTGAGTTGTTGATTACGGTAGACAATGGCATTTCCTCATTTGAGGGCGTAGATTTTTTTAAAACAGCATCAGATCAAAGTACTGATTACCGATCACCATTTACCCGCGGAAACGTTGCCGGCAGCGGATGCTATCGTTAACCCGAATTTATCACAGTGCGATTTTCCGTCAAAATCATTATCCGGCGTGGGCGTGGCGTTTTACGTAATGCTGGCGTTACGCGCCAAATTACGGGAATTGGGTTTTTTTACTCAACAAACCCAACCTAATTTTGCCGATTTGTTGGATTTGGTCGCTTTAGGTACTATCGCCGATGTGGTTCCATTGGATCAAAATAATCGTATTTTAGCTTATCAAGGATTGACAAGAATTCGTGCCGAGCGTTGTCGCTGTGGTATTCGCGCTTTAGCGGAAGTGGCAAATCGCGAATTGTCGCGTTTTACCGCCGCGGACTTAGGCTTTGCTATCGGTCCGCGTTTAAATGCCGCAGGGCGCTTGGATAATATGTCTGTCGGTGTTGAATTATTGTTGGCGGAAGATATGCCAAGTGCGCGTGCTTTAGCGCTGGAGCTGGATGGATTAAATCAGACCCGCAAAGAAATTGAGCAAGGCATGAAACTGGAGGCCTTAGAAATTTGTCGAAAATTGACCGCACTTCAACAAAGCGTGCCGATAGCGATTACGTTATACCAAGCGGATTGGCATCAGGGCGTTTTGGGAATTTTGGCATCCAGAATTAAAGAACAATTTCATCGCCCGGTCATTGCTTTTGCTCAAGATCAACAAGGTATTCTCAAAGGTTCGGCGCGTTCTATTGAAGGATTGCATATTCGTGATGTATTAGAGCGTATTCACTCCCGTTACCCGCAATTGATTCTGAAATTTGGCGGTCATGCCATGGCGGCGGGGTTAAGCATTGCGGAAAGTCAATTTGAGCAATTTCAGCAAGTGTTCAGCCAAACGGTGCGCGAGATGTTGGATCAAGATAAATTACAAGGTGTGCTGTGGACAGATGGGGAATTGGATGTACAATCTCTGAATTTAGAAACTGCGGAATTGCTACGCAATGCGGGACCTTGGGGACAAGCCTTTCCTGAACCGTTGTTTGACGGGGAATTTCGCGTGTTGCAGCAAAATTTGTTGGCGGAAAAACATTTAAAAATGATAGTGGAATCCGTTCATGGCGGACCTCTGCTGGATGCGATTGCGTTTAATGTAGATCGGCGTTATTATCCGGATTTTTCCATTAAACGAGCGAGATTGGCGTATAAATTAGACGTCAACGAGTTTCGTGGTAATCGCAAAGTACAATTATTAATTGACTATATTGAACCATTGAATGAATAAAAT
This sequence comes from Actinobacillus seminis, assembly GCF_002263215.1. GTDB lineage: Bacteria > Pseudomonadota > Gammaproteobacteria > Enterobacterales > Pasteurellaceae > Actinobacillus_B > Actinobacillus_B seminis. Next base: position 166,612 of record NZ_NLFK01000001.1, on the reverse strand, counting down.
ATGTGGAAACGTTGCTTTTTACTAGGCATGTTGGTTTTTTCGTCGTTGGCGTTGGCGGAAACTTCCGGCAGCACTGCAAATTCCGCGCAATTACCGGCAAAAATTGGCGGTTTTGAGGATGGAAAAGACTATTTTTCCTATTCGGAGCAGCAACATATTCCTTATCGTTCAGATAAGAAAATTCTTATTCAATTTTTCTTTGATTATGATTGTCGCGTGTGTTCAACCGCACTGGATATCTTAACACTATACAGCCAAATTAATGCAGATAAAGTGGTATTAAACGAAATCCCGGTGGCAACAAAAAAACATCGTTGAGCGCAACAATATTTTTTACCTTTAATGCTATGCAAGCCGAGAATGCCTCTGAAGCTTTGTTATTTGAAACTTCGGAAAAACAGCGTTATATAAAATTAATGGATTTTAATCAATTGACGCAATGGGTGAGCGAACAGCATTTAAATGTGGAGCAATTTATTCAATTATTTCATTCGGATAGCGTGAAAAATCAAGTTAACTATGCAATTGAATTAACCGAAGAATATGGCGTTTTTACCTTTCCTTATGTGATTATTGACGGGCGCTATGTGCTGACCGCGAGTACATTATACAGCGATGATTACAGCTTTGCGGTGCTGGATTTTTTATTAAATAAACTACAACAAGAGAAAAAATAATGAAAATTGGTATTGTCGGTGCGATGGCACAAGAAGTGGAAATGTTGTCGCAATTGATGACAGACAAAACAGAAGTAAAATTAGCTAATTTTACTCTTTATGAAGGCAAAATTGCGGGAAAATCCGTGGCGTTAGTGCAATCCGGTATTGGAAAAGTGGCGGCGGCAATTGGAACGACCGCCTTGTTGCAGATGACGAAGCCGGATGTGGTGATCAATACGGGATCAGCCGGTGGCGTGGCAGAGGGGTTGTCCGTGGGAGATGTGGTGATTTCTACTGAAACACGTTACCATGACGCAGATGTCACCGCATTTGGTTATGAAAAAGGACAGTTACCGGCTTGTCCGCCAGCATTTATTTCTGATGAAAAATTGACCGCGCTTGTCGCTAAAGCGGCAGCGGAGCAAGGGCAATCGATAAAATTCGGTTTGATTTGTTCCGGCGATAGTTTTATCAATAGTGCAGATAAATTGGTACAGATTAAACAAGATTTTCCGCAAGTGATCGCGGTTGAAATGGAAGCGACGGCAATTGCGCAAGTGTGCCACAGCTTTGCCGTGCCTTTTGTGGTAGTGCGCGCTATTTCTGATGCGGGTGATGGGGCGGCAACCATGTCGTTTGAAGAATTTTTACCGTTAGCGGCGAAAAAATCCTCGGAAATGATTTTGGCGTTATTAGCGCTATTAGATTGATCTTTGGGGAATAAAATCCAATAAAAATGACCGCACTTTGAGCAAATTGGCAATCAAAGTGCGATTAATTTTTTGCAAGTTTTATTTCTCACGTGTTACTTGTAACGGAGAGAAATTTTGCGCGACCGGCATGATTTCAATACGGTTGATATTGACGTGCGCCGGTTGTTGATAAATCCATAAAATGGTATTGGCAATATCTTCCGGCTGAATGTATTCCACGCCTTGATACACTGTTGCCGCTTTTTGGTCATCACCTTTGAAACGCACGTTGGAAAATTCCGTACCTCCACATAATCCGGGTTCGATATTGGTGACGCGCACTTTCGTGCCGGCTAAATCGGCGCGTAAATTTAGGCTGAATTGCTCCACGTAGGCTTTAGTAGCGCCATAAACATTACCGCCCGGATAAGGATAGGTTCCAGCGATAGAACCGAGATTGATAATATGCCCTTGATTACGCTCCACCATTGCCGGCAGCAGTTTGTGCGTCAAATACGTCAGCCCAATAATATTGGCGTCGATCATGGTTTTCCAATCGGCAAATTTCGCTTTGTGTGCCGGTTCTAAGCCAAGTGCCAATCCGGCATTATTTACCAATAAATCAATTTGTTGCCAATTTTCCGGTAATTGAGAAAGCGCTTGATCAATTTGGTTTGGCACGGAAATATCCATGACTAAGGGATAAAAGTTTTCGCCTAATTGTTGTTGCAATTGCGTCAATTTATCTGCACGACGAGCGACGCCGATTACGCGATATCCCACCTTAACCAAGGCAATGCAAGTTGCTTTGCCAAAACCGGAAGATGCACCGGTCACTAAAATATTCATATTATCCTCCTCATAATTGTTGCAAATAATTTTTGCCTAATGAATTCATTTGGCGCAAAATCCAACGCTGTTTTTTCTTAACATAAGCACTAGGTTTATTCGCTTTAAAAATCAGCGGGTTAGGTAAAACTGCCGCTAATAGCGCCGCTTCTTCTCGCGAGAGGTTTTTTGCCGATTTTTTGAAAAATTGCCGGCTGGCAGCTTCTACGCCGAAAATTCCATTGCCAAATTCAGCGATATTTAAATATACCTCTAAAATGCGTTTTTTCGACCATAACAATTCCAAATTTAAGGTCATTGGTACCTCCAATCCTTTGCGTAGCCAACTTTGTCCATGCCATAAATACAGATTTTTAGCGGTTTGCTGGGAAATAGTCGAACCGCCGCGTATCTTTTTGCTTTTTTGATTGTATTTTAAGGCGCTTTTAATGGCATCCCAATCAAACCCGTAATGGCTTGGAAAATGTTGATCTTCGGCGGCAATGACGGCAAGTTGTATTGTCCAAGCGATATTGTCCAAGCTAACCCATTGATAATTAATATCATAGGTAAAATTGCCTTGTAGCAGATGTCCAATTTTTTGTTGCATCATGTAAGTAGAAAAGGGTAGCGGAACAAAGCGAAAAAAAAGAGTAGAGGCGATAAAAAATAAAATAATCCGTTCCAGCCAAACCCAACCGCGTTTTTTGATCAACGAAACGATTTTACTGATTTTTGCTTTGCTCATTGAGTTGCTCTTTAATCCAGCTCATAAATTCCGGCGGCATAGTTTTGATCATATTGGAGCCTCTGGTGATGGTTGCTGCACTGGTATTTAAATTTTGTTGAATTTCCCGTTGCGGGAGGTTTTTATCCAATAGTTGCGCCACAATTTGCAAGCGCAACCCAACTGCATCACGTTCATCCGCCGTTAATAATAATGTAAGCAATTCTTGCTCTTTTCCCTGCTCAAATGCAGTGCGTAACATTGAAATAAATGCATTCCATTGATCCATATTGCGACTAATATACATATTTACCTCATTATTAAACTAAAATACTACTAAACTAGTATAATCTATTATTTTCCTCTTGGGTAAATTTTTGCAAGGGTTTGTGTTGCAAAATTTGATAATAATAGGCATAAGCCAACACATTTTGCACGTAACCGCGTGTTTCATAAAAAGGAATTGAGGCGATAAATTCCGCCATAGATAAGCGACCTTGGGATTTTCCCAACCAGCTATCCACGCGGCGCGCACCCGCATTGTAGGCGGCGGCGATTAAAATACGGTTGTTACCGTATTTGTCATATAATTCCTGTAAGTGCGTGGTACCTAGCATAATATTATCAATCGGATCAAACAGTTGCTTTTCATTATTATAAGGCAGACGAAATTTTTGTGCAGTCAGCTTAGCAGTCGCCGGCAGCAATTGCATCAATCCGCGCGCATCGGCGGAGGAGGATACCTCTGCACGCCAAGCGCTTTCTTGACGAGCAATCGCCATGGCAAAAGTGCGGTCAATATTTCGCTTGTTTAGCCATAAATCAAACCAAGTTTGATAGGCGTTTGGTAAGCGTAATGCCAGATAATCCCAAGCTTTAGCTTGAATAGTTGCTTCTACTTGTAAATCATACCATTGCTGTTCGGCGGCATATTGTGCGAAAACCAATTTTTGTTCATTGTTGACGGAGTTTAATAAATTGCGCCATTCTCGATTGGTATTCAGTTGATCATGGTGATAACGCAATTCGGCAATTTTTGCCAAGGTTGGCGCTGATTTTTGCAATAAGGTTTGTTGCTCCGCTGTCGCGTTAAAATTTAACATTTTTGGTTGATACACAATGCCGAGTTCTTGCGCTGCAAGCATTGGATAAAATCCGCGAGGAGCATTTTGCATGGCTTGCCATTGCTGTTTTGCTTTGGCGGTTTTCCCTTGTTGTTGCCATACTTTCGCTTGCCAATAACGCCATTCCTCTTTATTTTTTGCCTCGGTAGAAAGTAAATTTAGCCATGGTGCAAGATTTTGTTTTTTTCGAATAGCGGTGCGAATTCGGCGTTCTGATAAGCTGTCGCTTTTCAATTCAAGCAGGCTTTGATCACGCCATTGTTGTAATTGCGGATTTTTGCTGTCAAAAAATTGGCTGACCATCGCTTGTTTCCATTGCGCAACTTGGCTTGGGGTAAGGGAAAAGCGCAATGCCCAATCGGCAAATTCCGCAAAAGGCGCGTCCGTTTTGATGTCGCTTTCTTTCAGGGTTTTCACAAATGCCGGAAAAATATGTTGTAAAATTTGTTGATGCTGCGGATTTTCCGAGTTTAATTGCATAATGCTGAATTGATTTTGTGCATTTTGCAAGTTTTTCGGTGCTTGCAATAATTGATTTAGATCGCTCAACCATTTTTTATTTTCTGCATTCGTTTCTTGTTTTTCCAAATAAGTTAGCAGCCCTCGGTTATTTTTGGCAAACGCTAACAACGCGCGTTGTTGCATTAACCGTGGCGTTAATCCGCCGTTCAAACGCCATTCCTCAAGGAGTGGATCACATTGTCTCGGCAAGCTGTCGCCGGTGAGCCAAAGTTTTGTTATGTCCGCGCTGAACATGACTTCTTTTTGCGCTGATTTAGGAGTGGAAAGTGCGGTCAAATTTAGTGTTGTTTTGGAGTTTTCTTGTTGTGCTAACCAAAGGCTACAACGGGAGGCGATATCCATTGGTAATTGCGCCGCATGCTCCACAATTGCTTGCCAATGTTGTTGTTCTATTTGTTGTTGTAACCAGATTTTTTTTAATTCATTGCTGTTAGGAAAATCAGGGTAGCGTCTTTGAAAGGCCTGAATAGAGGCGAAATCCAGTTGCGTTTTATTAGCACTTAGCCATTGATATTCGGCATAAGGTAATAAGGGATAACCTTGTAAGGATTTGAGCAGTTCTGCGCTAACCGATAAAATCACTTCACTGGATGAGCGTTGCAACAGTTGCTGGATTTTGCTGTAGATTTTGCGCTGTTGCATTAAGGTTTGTGTCTGTTTTAATTGTTCCTGCAAACGGATAATTTCTGCTTGTTGCGTTTTGATCAGTATTTCTGCTTCATTATGCATGGTTTGCGTCATAGGAGAAGCGGGAGATGTTGCCTTGGTTACATCCGCTGCATAAAGCGCATAAGGGAGGGAGAGTGTCATCCCGAGAAGCAGTAGCTTAATATTCATCATGTTCCTTTTAAGGTAATCGCAATAAAATAAAAACCGAATAGCTCGGTTTTTTTATTTAATTTGTTAATTTAGACCATCTTTGGGCGAAAAGGGAGGTCAATTTTTAAGGCATTTCTTCAATCTCATCTTTGTTAACTTTTTGGATGATCATGTGTTCACGTTTTAAGCCAAGATCAAATGCCAAGGCGATAGCAATGAAAATGGAGGAGTATGTCCCAAATCCAATTCCGATCAATAGGGCAAGTGAAAAACTGTGAATACTTGGACCGCCGAAGAAGTATAACGCAATAACCACGAATAAAGTGGTGACTGAGGTCATTAATGTTCTCGATAAAGTTTTCGTCAACGAAATATCAATGACATCCATAGTACCAATACGACGGATCTTGCGGAAATTTTCACGCACACGGTCAAATACTACGATACTGTCGTTTAAAGAATAACCGACCACGGATAAAATCGCTGCTACAAAGGTTAAATCCATTTCGATTTGCATATAGGAGAAAACCCCTAAGGTAACGATCACATCGTGGGCAAGCGCTAAAATACCGCCGGTACCCAAACGCCATTCAAAACGAAATCCAACATACACCAATAGCATCAATAACGTGGCTAAAGTGGCATAAATTGCGCCTTGCGTTAATTCTTCACCAACATTTGGCCCCACGAATTCCACGCTACGAATTTGAATATCATTATCCAATTTGCTAAGCATGGTTTGAATATAGTTACCAATTTGCGCATCACTGGCAGTCGCCGGCACACGAATCATCACATCACGTACGCCGCCAGTGGTTTGTACTAAGGCACTTTCAATCCCGTTTTCTTTTAGGGTTGAACGGACTTTATCCAAATCTGCCGGTTGGGAGAAATGGGTATCAATAATGGTACCGCCGGTAAAATCCAACCCCCAGTTAAAGCCTTTGGTAAAGATAAAAAAGAAGCACGCCGCAATCACAATGACGGAAAACAAATAACCCCATTTGCGGAACTTCATAAATTCAATGAGTTTAAACGGTAATTTAACGCCTTGGAACTCGTGAACTTTTTTGTTTGTATTTAATGCACTCACAATATTGACCTCAGGCTAAATGGATAATTTTTCAACACGCTTACCACCGTAAATCCAGTTGACCAGCATACGTGTACCGGTGATTGCTGTGAACATGGAAATGGCAACCCCTAACGATAGCGTGATCGCGAAGCCTTTGACCGGACCGGTACCAACCGCATATAACACCACGGCGGTCAAAATCGTTGTCAAGTTGGCATCAAAAATACTAGTAAACGCTCCGTTATAACCTTCATTAATCGCCTGCTGTACAGAACGACCGTTACGAATTTCTTCTTTTATCCGCTCAAAGATCAATACGTTAGCATCAACCGACATCCCTACGGAAAGAATAATCCCTGCAATTCCCGGCATGGTTAATGTTGCACCCGGTAATAGTGACATTAATCCGACCAATAAGATCATATTTGCCATTAATGCAATATTGGCGAATAGCCCGAATAATTTGTAATAGATCAACATAAATACGATTACAATACCCAAGCCCCAAAGTCCGGATTGCAAGCCTTGCTCTACGTTTTGGGCGCCCAGTGACGGACCGATAGTGCGTTCTTCAACGATTTGAATTGGCGCAGTTAAGGCACCCGAACGTAATAACATGGAAAGATTTTGTGCTTCCGCCGGGCTATCAATACCGGTAATTTGGAATTGACTACCGAAACGACCTTGGATAGTGGCAACGTTAATGATTTCTTCATGTTTTTCCAAAATCATTTTACCGTTTTCATCTTTTTTGCCACCATCTTTATATTCTACATACAAGGTCGCCATTGGTTTACCCAAATTCATTTTTGTGGTTTGTGACATAATTTCACCACCTTCAGAATCTAAGGTTACGCTAACTTGCGGCATAGCGGTATTTTGATCGACACCGGAAGTCGAATTGGTAATATGATCACCGCCAAGAATAGTGCGTTTATATAGCACCACTGGATTTCCGTTACGATCGTATTTTACTTCGGAATCCGACGGAACCATTCCGCGCGCTGCCGCATCTAAATTGGCATTTTGGTTAACCAAACGGAATTCTAAGGTTGCAGTGGCGCCTAAAATTTCTTTTGCTCGTGCGGTATCCTGAACTCCCGGCAACTCCACTACAATACGCTCTGCACCTTGTCGTTGGATGACCGGTTCAGAAACACCTAATTCAGCAACCCGTTTACGTAAAATAGTCAAGTTTTGTTCAATGGCACGATCACGAGATTCGTTTAATGCCGCTTCGGAAACGCCTAAAGAAAGGGTGTTGTCAGAGACTTTTTTAATATCCAGTGTAGGATGTTGTTGACGTAAATAACGTTCTGCCGCGGAAAGTTGTTCGGCTTTCGCGAGTGTAATCAGTGAGGCGTAATTCTCGCCCACTTTGATCGATGTATATTGGTATTTTTCTTTACGCAGCTCAGTCTTTAAGCCATCAATAAGTTGTTCTTGACGTTTTTGTAATGTGGCATTCATGTCCACTTCCATCAAGAAACGTACCCCGCCGCGTAAGTCCAAGCCCCATTTCATCGGGCTACCGCCAATATCGCTTAACCATTTTGGCGTGGCGGGCGCTAAGTTTAATGCCACCGAATAACCATTACCTAAGGCTTCACTAATTTTATCTTTGGCTAACAGTTGAGTATCGGTATTATTGAAGCGAATAAGAATGGAGCCGTTTTCTAATAGCACGGATTTTGTTGCTAATTGATTTTCATCAAGTAATTTTTGGACATTGCCCAATACACCGGTATTGACCTCCTGTCCGCGAGTTCCCGAAATTTGTACAGCAGGATCCTCACCGTAAATATTTGGAAGAGAGTATAAAAGACCAATGGCGACCACAAAGATCACCATTAGATTCTTCCATAAAGGGTAACGATTTAACATAGATTTCCTGTTCCCTTGAGGAATAAAGTCAAAATTATAGTGATTTTAATGAGCCTTTTGGTAAGACTGCCACAATAAAATCACGTTTGATAGTAATTTCAGTCGTATCATTTAAAGCAAGTACAACATAGTCGCTTTCGCTACCAATTTTGCTGATTTTACCGATAATACCGCCGGAAGTTAACACTTCGGTACCTTTTGCTAATTCAGACATTAATTGTTTATGCGCTTTATTACGTTTCGCTTGAGGGCGATAAATCATAAAGTAGAAAATTAAGCCAAAAATGACGAAAATAATCAACATTGACATAGGACTATTTTGTTGAGGAGCATCCATATAGCGTTATCCTTTTAAGTAAGTTAAAAATAAGTATAAAAAATAAGGTGCTTAAAATACCACAAAATTATGGTAAAGTGAAAACTTCTTTAAGTTTAACCGCACTTTATTTTTAAATCATCACAGTTTGTTTTGTCTAATTCAAAAAGCGGTTTTTCAATTGCAATATCTATATTGGCGCGCTAGCGCTATAATTCTTGCAACTGCACGCATAGCGATTATTCCTGAGGTTCAGTTTCGGTTGTTTCGGATTGTAGCGGCGGAACCGGTTTGCCGATTTTGGCATAAAAGTCCATGACAAATTGCTCAAAACGATCTTCTTCAATGGCTTGGCGAATTTGCGCCATTAAACGTTGATAATAACGTAAATTATGGATCGTATTTAATCTCGCGCCCAAAATTTCACCGCACTTATCCAAATGATAAAGATAAGATTTGGTGTAATGTTTACAGGTATAGCAATCACATTCCGGATCTAATGGCGAAGTATCGTCGCGGTATTTCGCATTACGAATTTTGACAATTCCGTCGCTGACGAATAAATGACCGTTACGTGCGTTACGGGTTGGCATAACGCAGTCAAACATATCAATCCCGCGACGTACGCCTTCCACTAAATCCTCCGGTTTACCGACGCCCATCAAATAGCGCGGTTTATCCGTTGGTAATTGCGGGCAAACATATTCCAAAATGCGGTGCATATCTTCTTTCGGTTCGCCAACCGCCAAACCGCCGACTGCATAACCGTCAAACCCGATTTTGACTAACCCTTCCAGTGAAACTTGGCGCAATTCTTCAAAAACGCCGCCTTGCACAATACCAAATAGGGCATTTTTATTGCCTAATTCATCAAAACGCTGACGACTGCGTTGTGCCCAACGTAAGGACATTTCCATGGATTTTCGGGTGTAATCAAAGGTAGATGGATAAGGTGCGCATTCATCAAAAATCATCACAATATCCGAACCTAAATCATATTGAATTTCCATGGATTTTTCCGGTGAAAGGAAAATACGTTCACCATTAATTGGATTTTGGAATTTGACGCCTTCTTCGGTGATTTTACGTAATTTCCCTAAACTGAACACCTGAAAACCGCCGCTGTCGGTCAAAATCGGACGGTGCCATTGCATAAAATCATGTAAATCGCCATGTTTACGCATTACTTCTTGACCGGGGCGCAACCAAAGATGAAAGGTATTACCAAGTAAAATTTCTGCACCGGTCGCACGAACTTCTTCCGGCGTCATGCCTTTCACCGTGCCATAGGTTCCGACCGGCATAAACGCCGGCGTTTCCACCGTAAATTCGCCCTGTGGACGAGAAAAGGTCATGGTACCGCGCCGCGCCGCGCCATTGGTTTTATGTAATTTAAATTTCATTTTTTTCCTTTTCGAATAAACAGTTCGAAGATATTTTGCCTTATTGAAATACTCAAATCAGGCGACTAAAAGAAAGGCAATCCGACTTTGCTCCCTTTTTGAGGGCAACGCAGGAATGCCGATAGAAAAATTATAGCAAATTATTCCAATTCTTTCACATTCGGATTTTTGCTGATAAACATCGCATCGCCATAACTAAAAAAACGATAGCGATTTTCGACCGCACTTTTATAAGCATTCATGGTATGTTGATAGCCGGCAAAGGCAGAAACTAACATAATCAGCGTACTTTCCGGCAAATGGAAATTGGTAATTAGCGCGTCGGTAACGCGAAATTTTTTACCCGGATAAATAAAAATAGAGGTATCGGAAAAAAACGGGGCAATTAATGTATTTAATTGATTCTCTTCCGCAAAAAGCGCCGCACTTTCAATGGAACGCACCGACGTGGTTCCCACCGCAATCACTCGTTTACCATTGGCTTTCGTCGCTAAAATTGCTTCAACCGCTTCTTGCGGTACTTCCACATATTCAGCGTGCATTTTATGATCTTCAATCCGTTCTACACGCACCGGCTGAAAGGTTCCCGCGCCTACGTGCAAGGTGACAAAGGCAAAACTAACCCCTTTGGCTTTTAATTTTTCCAACAACGGCTGATCAAAATGTAAGCCCGCTGTCGGCGCGGCAACCGCACCCGGAACTTTGTTATAAACCGTTTGATAACGCTCTTTATCCGCTTCTTCGTCAGGACGATCAATATAAGGCGGCAATGGCATATGACCAATTTGTGGCAAAATTTCTAAAAGTGCGGTGTTTTTTTCCGCGATTTCCACTTCAAATAATGCCTCGTGACGAGAAACCATGCGCGCTTTAATGCCTTTTCCTTCACCCAATTTATCTTCGCCCAAGATTAACTCGGCGCCTTCTTTGGGCGATTTTGAGGCTCGAATGTGCGCTAAAAAGCGGTTTTCCGTCAAAATGCGTTCAATCAAGACTTCAATTTTCCCACCGCTAGCCTTGCTCCCAAAAATCCGCGCCGGAATAACGCGGGTATTGTTAAAAATAAGCAAATCGCCTTCGTTGATAAGATCCGCAATATCACTAAAAGTGCGGTGAAATAATTCTCCATTTTGCCCGTTTAATTGCAACAAACGACTGGACGTGCGCTCAACTTTGGGGTAACGGGCAATTAACTCATCAGGTAAATCAAAATAGAAATTAGATAAATGCATAACTTCGTAAAATCGTAATAAAAAATATAAGGGCGTAGTCTAGTCGTAAATGCAGGATTGTACAAGGGGAAATTGTGTAACAAGTATTACCAAGTGAGTAAAATGCAAAACACATTATACTCACTTATTTTTTAACGGAATATATTAGGTATCATCAAGGAGATCGAAGGGAATAATATCATTAATAATATGACGATAAATATGATGCCTAAATAAGGTACAAGGTATTTTAGTGTTTCCTGTAGTTTGACATTAGCAATTCCCATAGTAATGAATAGTACTCCGCCAACAGGAGGCGTTACTTCCGCGTAAACTAATACGACGATCATAATTATAGCAAATTGTATCGGATCTATTCCATATTGATAGGCTACCGGCATTAAAATTGGAGCGACAATAATAGTTGCAGCAATAGTTTCAATAAACATGCCGATAAATAATAGAAATGCAACCAAGAGTAGAAGGATAATGTAAGGATTATCTGTAATACTTGTTAAGAATCCTATAATTAGATCAGGTAGACGAGTAAATGCGATAATCCATGATAAAATAGTTGCTACCGATATAATTAGGGTACACATTGCTGTCATTGCTGCTGCATTTAGTATTGAACGTTTGAATTTTTCAAATGTTAATTCTTGGGGCTGTCCTAGATAACTAGCTTAAGATCCCCTTAACCAATTGTTTTAAAAAGAAAACTTGAGATTTTAAGTCACTGTAATTAAAACGCCATTCGCATTCTTTCAAATACAGCTCAAAATGGGCTTTAGGAATGCCGTTAAATTTACGCAAATGGCGTTTTTGCTTGGCTCCAAAAATTCTCTATCCCGTTAATGTGATTTTGATTTTCGGCGAAGTAAGTACTGTGGTTGATGCGAAAATGATTAAATTCACTCACATCAAGCACATCATAGCTTCGATAAAAATCGGTGTAAACAATGCTGTCCGGTTTCACCTTTTCCCGAATAATCGGCAAAAGTGTGGCAGATTGCGTGTTCGGAATGACAACGGTATAAACCTTGCCGTCACGCTTTAAAAGCCCGAATACAGCAGTTTTACCGGCTGCACCACGACCTCGTTTACCTTTGCGGGTTCCGCCGAAATAGCTTTCGTCCGCTTCAATTTCGCCCTCAAACATTTCCAGATGAGGGCTATGTTGATAGATGAGCAATCGCAAACGGTGAAAGTAATAGGCTGCGGTGCTTTTGTTTACATTTACTAACTCGGCGGCTGTTCGAGCAGTTACACCTGCCACAAACAGTTCTATGAGTTTATGTTGTTTGTACTGACTTAGACGACTTTTTTTCATTGGGTTATCTTAACCTAAATGGGGGGAGTCGTTATCTAGGACAGCCCCATTTTTATTATAAGCTTGGTTTAAAATACTCAAACAATGGATCTAAGGCGATGTCGTTAGCGACTTGGATGCCTTTAGTCGCAAGGTAATTGACTGCGGCGCCGCGGGTTTGTGCGCCAAATTTTCCGTCCACTTTCAGTCTGTAGCCTTGTTCGGTTAAGGTTTGTTGAATAATACGCGTTTTTTCTTCAACGCTGTAAACTACTGCCGGTGGTGTCACGAGCGTTGTTTCGGTGTTGATTTTTGGAATAGTTTGACACCAATTTGCCGAGTTATTGGTTGAACAATACCATGTCGCAAGTTGTTGGATTTGCGGTTGTGGAAATCCATTCCATTTTGGCAAAAAACCATAAGCGGCAACCGCACCATAAATGCCGGCGCCGAGAAAAACGGGCAGGACGATTTTCAGTAAACGTCGAAACGGTTCGCGGTTACGCATTTTTTGCCGATATTCAGCGGGAATTTTGCGTCGCTGCCAGAAGATGATTACGGAACTGATGAACCACGCCAGCGCGGACAAAAGCAATGTGACCAGCAACGTGGTGCCTAATCCAACAAAAATAGAGGAAATTGGATGGGTTTTAAAGGAGGTTTCTAGTGTATGTTCCGTCGTCAACACGGTTGCTAACAAAATGAAAAAGGTAAAAATCTGCCAGGTAATTTGAGAATACACTGGAGAAACTTTATCCATGATTTGGTTGAGATAATGGGTTAATTTGGTCGCCATTATCGGCGAAATAAAGCCTAAACAGATATTTTCTAAGCGTTGCCCTAGGTTTTCATTTTCATGACTTCGATATTGCGCAATCTCACGTATGGTTCTTTCTAAAACCGGCTGATTGGCATAGCGTGTAAAAACGTAAAGGCTTTCTTTTTATCGGTTTTGTTTGTATCCGGCAGGGTTTGTTCTAAAAAAGTGACTTCATCAGCAAAAAGATCATCAAAAATTGCCGGTTTAATAAAAGGGTAGGGCGGGTTAGAAAAAGCGTAGCAAGTATAATTTCTACCTTGTAATTGGAAATGTTGTTCCAATAATGCGACTTCGCCATAATAAATAAAATAGTTAATGTCGTTAATGGTTTCGCTTTTTACTTGATCAAATGCGATTTTTCTTGGCAAAAAATCACGCCGGATTGATTTAATAGATGCTCTAACGGGCTTTTGGCAAAGGTGGTGTTGGTGCTGACTTGATAAGTTGGGTAGGCAAAGGCTTGTACATTGCCGGTAATCGTAAATTTTCCATGACCTTGGCAATCTTTACAGCGTACTTCGCCACGCGTCCGGAGCAGGATGAACAGGTGGTCGCTCTGCTACCGCCGCAAGCGCTACAACTGCGATATTCGGTACGTGTGCCGACAGCTTGCCTTTGGCTGTTGTATTGGTTAACAAAATGCGCTTGTTGACCGGAACCACCACAAGCCCCGCAGCTGTGATTGCCTCTGCCATGACAGCTTGAACAAGTGATTTTGCCGCGCCCTTTACAGCTAAGACAATCTTCCCAAACCGAAAAGGTATCGAAGCGATGAATGCAATAGGGTTTATCTGATTTTTCTAATCCACGTTCTTGGTATTGAGCTAAATTCGCTAAAAATTCTGCACGTAATGTCTGTTCGTGCATGGCAAGTTGCAATAAATGTTGCTGGTGGGAAAATTGTGGAGATCGTGGGAAAAATGGTTTTTTACTTGTTTATCGCTGACTTCGCGAATTTCTTTATATTCGCATTGGAATTGCCAACTTACTGTCGCTGCCACTTGCACATTTTCCGCACGAAATTCGCCACTGCGCAATTCTTTTGCACCGACTTGATTACCATCAATTAAATTGCTTATTTGTAACAACAAATTTTGGGAAAGGTCTTCTGCGCGGATCATAGGCTATTCCTTTAATTTAATGACAAACTTTTAGAAATCCTACCGCACTTTTGTGAAATTAGTAAAGTAAAAGTGATTATTTTTTAAAGGTTTTTTTAATAAATTGAGTGGGGTGAGAAAAAAGAATAAAAAAAGCCCTTTCATCAAGAAAGGGCGAAATATATTTGGAGTCATACTTTTTTAGGGTATGGAGCATATTATACACAAAAAATTTACAGTAGCAACATTTTTTTAACAAAAAATGTTATAAAGTTAATTAAGCCTTTTTTTCATGGGGATTACGTGTATTCGTATTGACCAAATTTCGCATTAATAAAGCATAATCCAAGTTGATATCCTGCGCAACGTTAAGGAAAACAAAATGACCATCACCGAGAGCGGCGTCCACTTCCTCGCCTTTGCGATTGATCATTTGCCGGATTCTAAACAAAATATTACCTTTGGGTGTCATCATCTCCACTTCGTCACCTAATAAAAATTTATTTTTTACCGCGACTTCCGCCATGCCTTGAGCATTGCGTTTACCGGTAAACTCACCGACAAATTGTTGGCGTTCGGAAATGGAATAGCCATAGTCATAATTTTGATATTCATCATGGGTATGACGACGTAAAAAACCTTCGGTGTAGCCGCGGTGTGCCAAACTTTCCAATGTATTCATTAAGCTTTCATCAAATGGCTTACCGGCAGCGGCATCATCAATGGCTTTGCGATATACTTGAGCGGTTCTTGCGCAATAATAGAAAGATTTTGTACGCCCCTCAATTTTTAACGAATGCACACCTAGTTGCGTTAATTTTTCCACGTGTTGCACCGCACGCAGATCTTTGGAATTCATAAAATAGGTGCCATGCTCGTCTTCAAAGGCAGTCATTTGTTCATCCGGTCTTTGCGGTTCGGTATAAAGGAAGACTTTTTCTGTGGTGTTACCTTCCCCTAAAGTCGGCGCCACATTTGTTACTTCAATTTGTTGGTTTGGATCAAATTTCGGCACGATATTCCCTACCTCATCAGTGGTTCCTTCCTGCAACTGATACTCCCAACGACAGGCGTTGGTGCAAGTACCTTGGTTCGGATCGCGTTTGTTGATATAGCCGGATAATAAACAGCGCCCTGAATATGCCATACAAAGTGCGCCATGGACAAAAATTTCAACTTCAATATCCGGCACTTGCCGGCGAATTTCTGCAATTTCTTCTAATGAAAGTTCGCGCGATAAAATCACGCGGGTTAATCCCATTTGTTTCCAAAATTTTACCGTCGCCCAGTTCACCGCGTTGGCTTGTACGGAAAGGTGGATAGCGATATGCGGAAAATGTTCACGTACTAACATAATCAACCCCGGATCGGACATGATTAAAGCATCAGGGTTCATATCCACAACGGGTTGTAAATCTTTGATAAAGGTTTTTAATTTAGAATTATGTGGCGCGATATTTACTACCACATAGAATTTTTTACCTAAAGCATGGGCTTCATCAATACCGATTTTTAAATTGGCATGATTAAATTCGTTGTTGCGCACACGTAAACTATAACGCGGTTGTCCGGCGTAAACTGCATCAGCGCCATAAGCGAACGCATAACGCATATTTTTCAATGAACCTGCCGGCGAGAGAAGTTCGGGTTTAAAAGAAGCGGTCATAAATTGTCTCTTTCTGATTACAAGTCAGGAACCTAACAAGTAGGTTATTTAAAAGGGGGTATTTTAGGCAGATTTTGGAATTTGTAAAGCGGGGAATAAAAGTTCGGTGGATTTTTCGGACTTTTTCTTTGAGATGAGTAAAAAAGAACATAGCCGGTACGAGCCTTTCGCTCGTACCGGTCGTGATAAATAAAAGTGCGGTCGTTTTTTAACTTTTATTGTTTCAACTCCGGTACTGCAGGCATATTTTCGGGAGTAGCTAACATTTTTTGTGGTATTTCATTCGGTGATGCAGCAGGGATTTGGTTTAACGGTTTTCCATTAATTGAAATCTGTTGCTCCGGTTGTTGCTCATATTTAAACGAATAATTACCACCCTCAAGGAGGAAAAATGGGTTATCTACACCATTAATTTCATTTGGTTTGATGTTTAACACGAATTCTTGCCAAAATGGGCTGGATTTTTTATCATTAAGCTCTACTAAGGTTGCAGGGAACGTTACATTAAGCATCGCAGTCATGGCATTAATTTTTCGTTTAAGGCGTCGCTTTCATTATGGATAGATTGACTACGTGCGCTATCTAACGCCGGTAAAGTTAAATTCCCATTGATACTGACATCTTCACCACGGGTGTTTGGGTAAGTATCGATATTGAAATGAAACGTTATATTTTCTGTTTTTAGCGCAACATTTTTAAAAATATCTAAAAGTAATTTATTATAATCTTCGTTGGATAAATTAGTTGAACAATTTAAAGAATAACTTTCGCAAATATAAATGGGAATTAAATAATTGGCTTGCGTCAATTTAAAAGGAAGTTCAGCTTTAATATTATTTAATTGATAAGCTTGATATTCATCAATTAACTTATCCAAGTTTCCGCTGATATTTACCAAATATTCCTGTTCATTTGTTGGTTCCTCTATATAGTTAAGATCGAACCCTTCTATATTAAAGACATGTGGATAAACAAAGGAGTTTATTTTTAACTGCCATTGTGTTTTTTCTTGAAAATTTTGACTGATATTTTTGAGTAACTCTGCTAATTGAGCATGACTTTTTTTCTCTTGGAAAACATTCAGCATAGAATTGAGCTTATATTTTAGCAGTTCTGAATGTTTGCTAATATCAATTTGCATTAGTTTACTACTAAATTCCAGTCCTGAAATAGAAATCGTATCTTCTTTTTTAGCATATTGTTGAGTGATGGAATCCGCAGTGACATTATTTTCTATTTCTGCATTTTGTGGATTTTCAAAGTTTGCTTTCGTGGCAAGGGATACATTGTTTAAATTTAATTTTGCTTGGCCATTAGGCAAGGTGGCGGTTTGTGTTGCAATATCAAATTGTAATTTTTTGCTGTTATAAAATAGATCCAATAATAATTGAAGGGTTTTTTGATAATCAATTTTATCTTTATTCACTGTGTCTAAAATATTACCGAATAATAAATGATTCGGTACGCCAATTTGTGCTAAAGTAAGTCGCAATCCATTAAGCTGTATTTTATCTTGTGGATTATTTTTATTAGAAATCAATAATTTTTCCGTATCTAATTTCGTATTTAAATCATAAGTATCTGTGTAGAACGATTTATTAATTGATAATTTGTTTTCGTAATAACTTCGTATAGCATACATTATAGTCGTGGGAGGCTTTTTTTTTTTTTTTATTTAATTGATAATTTGTTTTATCCAGTTCGATGTGTGTATTGTCACCATTTAATAAATAAATATCCGCATTTGATAATTTGACCTCTAAATCTGATAAATCATATTGATTTTGTCCAATAGGAATTAAGGTTAAATTCGCATTGAGATCTTTGATATTAGAGTTGGTATCGTAATAAAAACCGCTCAAACGACTTTTTATTTCCATAAATTTCGTTTTAGAGGCAAAATTTAAATTAACTTCCAATTCTTGCGGTTTATTGGTGAGATCTCGAAATTGCGTAACAATATCCGATTGTAAATAATCGCCGATAACGGAAAATTTACTGTTAATCACGCTTTTATCAATAGTGACTTGCCATTTTTTATTCAAATCTTTGATTAATTCCGCTGGCAATTCTGATTCAGCAGTAATGGCGAAAGGAAGTGCGGTAAGATTTGTGTGAATAATATTCGTTTTATGTGAAGCGGTATCGCTGATACTGAACATTAATTCACGACTAAAAAAGTTGCTTTTAATTTGAGTGACATTGAGCGTGAGTTGATCGCGCAGGGTGTAAGGAAATTTTTGTAATTCCCGATCAATTTTATAGTTGGTATAAAATTGAGCTCCTACAGCTAAGGCAAGAGCAATGGCGGATAATGTAAATGTTATTTTGTTTTTTGCTCATGATGATCCTCAAAAAACGAAAGTAATTCAGCATAGTATTGCGCGAAAGTATAGCGAATTCAGCAAACCGGCACAAACGTACTTTTTATTTTTCATGAATTATATTCATTTAAATAATTAATTTTTGAAATTGACACATACTCGCTTTAAATTTACTATGGTGGTTAAAATAATGTCAATGGATTTAGGAGTTGAAAGAAATGAGTTATGCAAAGGAAATGGATACCTTAAATCAACATCTTGTTGATTTAAAAGGCGATATTAATGTGTCATTCGAGTTTTTCCCACCAAAAAATGAAAAAATGGAAACGATATTGTGGGAGTCTATCCATCGTTTAAAATCTCTTGAACCTAAATTTGTATCGGTTACTTATGGGGCAAATTCCGGAGAGCGTGGACGTACGCATTGTATTGTCAAACGTATTCAACAAGAAACCGGTATTATTGCCGCGCCGCACTTAACCGGTATTGATGCAACACCGGAGGAATTGCGTGTTATCGCGAAAGATTATTGGGAAAGTGGAATTCGTCGCATTGTGGCACTGCGTGGGGATGAACCGCCGGGCTATGATAAAAAATCGTTTTATGCCTCGGATTTAGTGGAACTGTTGCGTTCTGTGGCGGATTTCGATATTTCTGTCGCTGCTTATCCGGAAGTCCATCCGGAGGCAAAATCGGCGCAGGCGGATTTAATTAATTTGAAACGCAAAATTGACGCAGGCGCAAATCATGTGATCACGCAATTTTTCTTTGATATCAACAGTTATTTGCGTTTTCGTGATCGTTGTGCTTCTATCGGAATTGATGCGGAAATCGTACCGGGGATTTTGCCGGTGACGAATTTTAAACAATTGCTCAAAATGGCGGCATTGACTAATGTTAAGATTCCAAGCTGGCTTGCGAAAATGTATGATGGGTTGGATCAGGATCAAACTACGCGGAATTTAGTGGCGGCTAGCGTGGCGATTGATATGGTGCGCGTGTTATCACGTGAAGGCGTGAATGATTTCCATTTTTATACCTTAAACCGCAGCGAATTGACTTATGCTATTTGCCATATTTTAGGCGTGCGTCCGAATTTGTAAATTAAAAATTCGCTAAAAAACCACCGCACTTTTTTTTTTTTTTTTTAAATTATATAAAATTTAATAGAAAAAGATATTTACCTATATTTTATTTGATGTTATTTTGTTCCCGCAGTGTAGGAAAAAGGCAAAATGCCGATTTTTCTTGATACGGATTAATAACCATAAATTGAATGGGAGGAGCTTATGAAATTAGTGACTGCAATTATCAAACCGTTTCGTTTGGATGATGTGCGTGATGCACTGTCTGACATTGGTATCCAAGGGATTACGGTGACAGAAGTGAAAGGTTTTGGACGCCAAAAAGGGCATACTGAGTTGTATCGTGGTGCCGAGTATATGGTAGATTTTTTACCTAAAGTTCAAGTAGACATTGCGGTGACAGATGATTGTGTGGATGAGGTAGTTGAGGCGATTTGCGACGTGGCAAGAACGGGGAATATTGGTGATGGCAAAATTTTTGTTAAACCAATAGAGCGGATTATCCGTATTCGTACCGGCGAAACGGGCGACGATGCGGTATAAATAGGATATGATTTTACTTGGGAGGCAATGTATGAAAAAGGTGGTATTACTTGGGCTGTCGGGCATTTCGCCTATGGCAATGGCGGATTTATCCGATTGGGTACAACCTATGTCGACGTTAAAAGCGGGCGATACGACATGGGTGATGGTGTCGACGATTTTGGTGTTATTTATGACTATTCCCGGTTTGGCGTTGTTTTATGCGGGAATGGTGCGTAAGAAAAATGTGTTGGCCACAATGATGCAAAGTTTTGCGGTCTGTTGTTTGATTGCGATTTTATGGATGTGTTTTGGTTATAGTTTAGCCTTTACGCCAAACGGTGCCTTTGTCGGCGGTACTGAACGCTTTTTTTTATCCGGTATGAACGTTTTTACGGAAAAAGAAATGTTGACGGTTTATCCGGGCGCAGAGACGATTCCGGAGTCGGTCTTTATGGTATTCCAAATGGCATTTGCCATCATTGCCGGCGCGATTATTACCGGCGCCTTTGCGGAAAGAATGAAATTTTCGGCATTATTATGGTTCGTTGGATTATGGTTTTTATTGATTTACGTGCCTACTGCTCATTGGGTATGGGGCATGGATGGTTGGTTAGCAAGTGATGGCGTATTGGACTATGCCGGCGGTACGGTTATTCATATCAACGCGGGGGTAGCGGGCTTAGTTGCGGCGGTTATGATCGGAAAACGGGTTGGATATGGTCGTGAAGTGATGGCGCCACACAACTTGGTATTAACCTTAATTGGAACCGCAATGTTGTGGATTGGCTGGTTCGGTTTCAATGCGGGTTCCGCTTTGGCAGCTGACGGTCGTGCGGGAATGGCGCTGGCGACCACGCAAATTGCAGCAACCGCAGGCGCTTTGGGGTGGTGTTCGGTGGAAGTATTGTGCAAACATAAACCTTCGGCTTTAGGATTGGCATCAGGCGCTATTGCCGGCTTAGTGGGGATTACCCCGGCAGCAGGATTTGTATCTGTACAAAGCGCGTTAATTATCGGTGTTGCTACCAGTGCGATCTGTTTTGTAACAGCAACTAAAATGAAATATTGGTTGAAATATGATGATACCTTGGATGTTTTCGGTATCCATGGTGTCGGTGGTATTGTCGGTGCGGTATTGACGGGGGTGTTTGTATCTTCTGATATTTCCGGTACGGATACCACCTTGTGGATTCAAATTGAAAGTGTCTTGATTACCATCACATTTAGTGCTGTCGGTAGTTTTGCTTTATTGAAAATTATCGATAAAACCATTGGGTTACGTGTTGCCTACGAGGAAGAACGCCAAGGTTTAGACTTGGTGTTGCATGGTGAGCGAATTGAATAATTAATGAATAATAATAAAAAAGCGGCTCGATTTTGACCGCACTTTGAAGTGCGGTCTTTTTTTCGTTTGTTTGGTAATACTTGAAGCCGATTATTGCGATTTGCGGGTAAGGGATATGATAAACAACAACGCTGAAGCAATCACCACGGACGGACCGGCGGCGGTATCGTAAAAGGCGGATAATAATAGGCCTAACGAAATAGCAGTCATGCTTAATAACACTGCAATGATCACCATGCTTTCCGGCGTTCCGGCAAAGCGTCTGGCAGTGGCGGCGGGGATAATTAATAGCGAGGTGATAATTAAGGCGCCGACAAATTTCATGCTCAAGGCGATTGTTAATGCGGTTAAGATCATTAAGATAAAACGCATTTTGCGGATATTGACGCCTTCTACTTGTGCCAATTCCGAACTGACAGTGGTGGAGAGGAGGGGTTTCCAAAAATATAATAAGGTACTTAAAACGACCACGACACCGGTGCCGATAAAATACAGATCTTGGTACCCAATGGCGAGCAAATCGCCGAATAAATAGCTCATCAAATCAACACGTACATTTTGCAATAAGCCAACGGTGATCACACCAAGGGAGAGGCAGCTATGGGCAATAATGCCAAGCAGCGTATCGGCAGAAAAGGTGGTGTTTTCTTCTAGCCATACCATCATAATTGCCAATAATAAGGTTAGGATTAAAATGGCTACGTAGGGATTGATTTGTAAAAAAATGCCTAGCGCAACGCCGAGTAAGGCGGAATGGGACAGGGTATCGCCGAAATATGCCATTTTGCGCCATACAACGAAAGCACCGAGCGGAGCAGTAATCAAAGAAAGCAAAATACCGGTTAGCCAAGCAGGAAATAAAATATCAAACATAAGTAACTCGCGATTATGGGATTTTATTATTGATGCGAACATTGCCCGGAATGAAATGCCCGATCGCAACAAACATCACCGTGAATATCGTGTTTATGGTTGTGATGATGCGTATAAAAGGCAATATTTTTTGCAAATTGATCGCCAAAAAATTGGATAAATTTCGGATCATTAGAGACTTTTTCCGGCGTACCGGCACAACAAATATGCTGGTTAATGCAAAGCACCTCGTTGGTACTCGCCATGACAATATGCAAATCGTGCGACACCATCAAAATCGCACAATTTAATTTTTTTGGGTTTTATGAATTAATTGGTAAAGTTCAATTTGCCCGTTAATGTCTACCCCTTGCGTTGCCTCATCCAACACCAATAAATTCGGTTTATTTAAAATCGCACGTGCTAAAAGCACGCGTTGCATTTCACCGCCGGAGAGTTTGTGCATTTGGTTTTTGGCTAAATGTGTGATGGAAAACAGTGCGAGTGCCTGTGCAATTTCTTGAGCGGAAATCTCGCGTTTAAGTGCGAGGAATTTTTCCACGGTTAGCGGTAAACTTCGATCCAAATGAATTTTTTGCGGTACATAACCAATGCGAAGGTTTTTGTTATGAATGACTTTGCCGGAGGTTGGTGTCACCAATTTAAGCAACACTTTAAGTAGCGTGGATTTACCGCCGCCGTTAGGACCGACAATGGTCATTACTGAATTGGGGTAAATCGATAAATTAATCTCTTGTAATGCACTTTGTTGTCCAAATTGTACGTTGATATCTTGTAATTCAACGAGAGGTATATTAATTGGGTGGATTTGCATGGTGTTTATAATTTAACCTGAAAGCGATCGACAAAAAGTGGTGTAAAAATAACTTATTTTTTAGCATTTAACAAGTTACATCTTCTATTGTGGCGAGAATTTACACATTTGATATTTTTTTCTGTTTGGGTGGGAATTTTTTGTGATCTTGAGGGTCTCATTAAGATGGAGTTGAAAGAAAATTTTATTCTATTTGGAAACAGATAATTTCCTTTTAGTAAAAGGTTATTTAATAGGTTGCTTTTGCCGGAAAGCGATTAGGATAAAATTTTAAGCAGGAATTATCGTAATGTCGTGGTAATACGCATTCGGTTAAACTTAAGAAGGAAAACAGGTGCAACACGTAAAGTTAGCTCGAGATAGGCGCAAAAGAAAATCGCGTATTAAAGTGATGGTTTTCTTTTTGGCAATATTGTCTATTTTAGTTGGGGGCGTGTTGAGCTTAAAAGATACTGCTGAAACGAATATTGCTACGGTTTCCGAGGACGGAACTCAATATAAATCCTTAAATCAACATGAAAGTGCGGTGCGAAATTTATTTGAATCTACAACCGCTAACACAGCAGCATCCACCAATCAGGAGAGTTCTGCGGCAATGTCGGCGATAACACTAACTGACGATACTGTTGCAAAAAAAGAAAGGGGACAAGGCGATATTACCAATTCTAATCCGAAGATGTCTCCGTCAGGGGAAGAAAAAAATACCTCTTACTATGATGATTTAACTGCAAAGGATGATGAAGTCGATCAGGTTAAGCTTGATGAAGATGGTATGTTACAATTGCCGCAAGATGCACAAGATGCGCTAAATAATTTATTGGATATTGCTGATCAAGCTATTCGTATTAAAGAGCAATTTAGCCACACTGTGGTACGTGGTGATACTTTAAAAGATGTTTTGGAGCAATCTGGGTTAGAAGATAATACCTATGAAAAATTAATCGCAGATTATCCGAAATTAAAAAATCTTAAAGCTGGGCAACAATTTTATTGGATTTTAGATAATGATGGTAATTTAGAATATTTGAACTGGTTAGTGTCGGAGAAAGAGGAGCAGATTTTCGAGCGAGCAAATGGAGGTAAATTTAAGCGTCAGATTTTAGTTAAAGAAAGCGTTTGGAAAAAAGATGTGTTGAAAGGAGAAATCAATCGAACTTTCTCCGATAGCTTAATTAAGCTGGGACTAAACAGTAAGCAAATTTCTCAGCTCACAACAGCGCTTCAGTGGCAAGTGACGCTTAAAAAATTAAAAAAAGGTGATAAATTTGCGATCTGGATTTCGCGAGAATATTTGGGAGGTAAACTAACCGGGCAAGGGAATGTGGAGGCAATTCACATTCGTACGGGAGGGAAAAGTTATTATGCTATTCAAGCAAAAAACGGTCGTTATTATAATCGGCAAGGCGAGACCTTAGGTAAAGGGTTTTCACGTTATCCGATGTTGCGTCAAGCAAGAGTATCATCTCATTTTAATCTTGCTCGACGTCACCCTATCACAGGGCGAATTATGCCACATAAAGGTGTGGACTTTGCGTTGCCAATTGGTTCACCTATTATTGCTCCGGCAGATGGTATTGTTGAAAAAGTCGCTTATCAAGGGAGCGGAGCCGGACGTTATTTAATGCTTCGTCATGGTAGAGAATATCAAACCGTATATATGCATTTAAGCAAAGTATTGGTAAAAGCCGGTCAATCGGTTAAACGAGGCGAACGCATAGCATTATCCGGTAATACCGGTCGTTCTACCGGTCCGCATTTGCACTATGAATTTCATATTAACGGTCGTCCGGTTAATCCGCTTAAGGTGAAATTACCGGGAACTAGTAGCGGAATGTCGAGCGCAGAACGTAAACAATTCTTGGTACGAGCAAAAGAGGCGGAAAAGCAGCTGAAATTCTAAGTCAGTACAAATGGGTGTAAGAGGCATTTTTGTTGGTTATATTTTTACGTCCATTTGGCTTGCATAAAAAGGGCATCATTTGATGCCCAATAAGTTAAGTAACGAATACAACATTCAGACTGTAACAATTAGCCGGTGATAAATTTTTCACCCAATTCAATATCGGCACGTAAAGTTGGTAGCATATCTTCTAAGGCTTTTTGCTCAAATGCGCTTAATTGGTTGATTGGCAGGATTTCTTCCACACCTTCTGTACCTAAACGCACCGGTTGAGAGAAGAAACGCGCATATTGACCGTCACCTTCTACATAAGTACATTCGACAACGGTTTCACCGCTCAATCCTTTCACTAATGAACGAGCAAAACGTGCGGCGGCTTGCGCCATAGAGAGGGTTGCCGATCCGCCGCCCGCTTTCGCTTCAACTACTTCAGTACCCGCGTTTTGGATACGTTTAGTTAATGGCGCAATTTCTTCATCTTTCCATTTTGCATATTGTACTTGAGATAACAATGGCAAAATTGTCACGCCGGAGTGTCCACCGATAACTGGTACGGTCACGCGGGAAACATCCAATCCTTTTAATTCGGATACAAAGGTTTCAGAGCGCAAAATATCTAATGTGGTTACGCCAAAAAGTTTACGTTTGTCATAAACACCGGCTTTTTTCAATACTTCCGCGGCGATTGCAACTGTCGTATTTACAGGGTTAGTGATAATACCGACGCAGGCTTTTGGACAAGTTACCGCGACTTTTTCCACCAAATTACGCACGATCCCCGCATTGATATTAAATAAATCGGAACGATCCATACCCGGTTTACGAGCCACACCGGCAGAAATTAACACCACATTTGCGCCTTGTAATGCAGGTGTTGGATCATCTCCGGCAAATCCTTGTACGTTAACTGCTGTTGGAATATGGCTAACATCAGCGGCAACCCCCGGTGTTACCGGTGCAATATCATAAAGTGATAAGTCCGAACCTGCAGGTAATTGCAATTTTAATAATAACGCTAATGCTTGACCGATACCGCCAGCGGCGCCTAAAACAGCTACTTTCATTTAAATACTCCTTTTATATGTTTATGATTAACATCATTGATTGATCTTGGTTAAATGATATGTTGTTACGTAGGGAATTTCAAATAGATAAATTCAATTGTGAGATCTAATTCAAACTTTTTACTGAAATTTATCAATATTAGGCAAAAAAAAGTGCCTCGGCTGAGGCACTACTCGGAAAGCAAAATATGTTGGCTATTTACCATAGCACTTGTTTTTTGTTGGAGCTAGAATATAAAAAATTCGCCTATAAGGCAAACGGGCATTTATAAAAATGTGATCTAACTCACGGTTTTATTTAATAAATTGTGCATTTATGTGGCATAAGCAACAGTTTTATTGTTCCGTTTCACGAATCCTTTTGATAACATTGCTGGTAGAAAAACCCTCTTCAAAGTTCAAGACTTTTACTTTGCCGCCATTTGCCCATACTTCTTGACTGCCGGCAATATCCTCTGCTTTATAATCTCCGCCTTTTACTAATAAATCCGGTAAAATTTCGCCAATTAAACGTTGCGGCGTATCTTCAGAGAATGCGACCAGCCAATCTACAGAGGATAATCCGGCGAGCACAGCCATTCTGGCATGCAAAGCATTAATCGGACGATTTTCTCCTTTAAGACGTTTGACCGACTCATCACTGTTTACCGCCACAATCAAACGATCGCCCAATTTGCGTGCATGCTCCAAATAAGATACATGACCGGGATGTAAAATATCAAAGCAACCATTAGTCATCACCACTTTTTCACCGCGATCTTTGGCTAATTTGACCGCACTTTTCAGCGCCTCTTCCGTCATAATGCCAAAACCATTCTCGCTGCGCCCATTAATAGCATTTTCCAGCTCAACGGTAGAAACCGTTGAGGTTCCCAATTTACCTACCACAATACCGGCAGCCACATTTGCCAGATAACAGGCTTCTTCAAAGGAACGTCCATCCGCCAAGGCGGTTGCCAGCACACTAATTACCGTATCGCCGGCACCGGTCACATCAAAGACTTCGCGCGCTTCCGTTGGCAAATGAAATGGCGCTTGCCCGGGACGCAATAGCGTCAAGCCTTTTTCCGAACGCGTCACTAAAAGTGCGGTCAATTCTAGTGTAGAAACCAGATTTAGCCCTTTTTCTACAATATCTTCTTCACTATTACAATGCCCGACAACCGCTTCAAACTCCGACATATTTGGGGTTAATAAGGTGGCGCCGCGGTAACGTTCAAAATCGGTACCTTTAGGATCGATAAGAACCGGCACATTCGCTGCGCGTGCGACTTGAATCATTACTTGTACTTGATTTAGCGTACCTTTGCCATAATCGGATAATACTAAAACACCGTAATTTTTGACCGCACTTTTTAATTTTTCCAGCAATTGCTCGGAGGTCACCTGATGAAAATCTTCTTCAAAATCTAAGCGCAATAATTGTTGGTGTCGGGATAAAATGCGCAATTTTGTAATGGTGGGATGGGTTTCCAATTGCACAAAATTGCATTGAATTTTATGTTGTTGCAACAAGTGGCTTAAGGCGCTGCCGGCTTCATCTTTACCGGTTAATCCCAATAATTCCACCGGCACATTCAGGGAGGCAATATTCATTGCTACGTTTGCCGCACCGCCCGCACGTTCTTCATTGCCTTGCACCCGCACTACCGGCACCGGCGCTTCGGGTGAAATTCGGTTAGTAGCGCCAAACCAATAGCGATCAAGCATTACATCACCTAACACTAAGACTTTGGCTTGTTGAAATTGTGCTGAATATTGAGCCATGTTGTTTTATCCTATTTTGACTAAAAATTTTGCTGATTTTATCATAGGAGAAATGCTATTTGATCAAAATTCCGTTAAACTAACCCATCTTTGTAATAAATTGTAGTTTGATTATGGCAAAAGTACCACTTCCAACTTTTAAGTTTACATTTTTAAAGCCTAAATATTGGGGATTTTGGCTCGGAGTCGCCATTTGGCGATTAATATTATTATTACCTTATCCAATGTTATTGAAAATTGGTCATGGCTTCGGTTGGTTGTTTGCAAAACTCTCTGTTGGTAAACGTCGTATCGAAATTGTGCGTCGAAATTTGCAACTGTGTTTTCCTCAATACAGTGAATCACAAATTGACGAAATTTTACACCGTAATTTGCAATCGACCGGTCTGGCGATTATCGAAACGGGAATGGCGTGGTTTTGGTCGGATAAACGGATTAAAAAATGGTGCAAAATTGAAGGGTTGGAACATTTATCTCATCATGGCAAAGATGGGATTATTTTTGTCGGCGTGCATTTTTTAACTCTAGAATTGGGCGCCAGAATTGTCGGCATTGATCAGCCGGGGATTGGAGTTTATCGCCCAAATGATAACCCGTTGATGGACTGGCTACAAACCTATGGACGCCTGCGTTCAAATAAAGATATGCTGGATCGCAAGGATTTACGCGGAATGATCAAAGCGTTGCGCCAAGGCGAGATTATTTGGTATGCGCCGGATCATGATTATGGGCGAAAAAATGCGGTGTTTGTGCCATTTTTTGCGGTAAAAGACGCGGCGACGACCACCGGAAGCTATTATTTACTCAAATCAGCTCCAAACAGTCGTGTTGTACCATTTGCGCCCTTACGCCATGCGGATGGAAGCGGTTATACGGTGAAAATTTCCCCGCCGGTAGATTTTAGCGATTTAGACAGTGATGTGGAAATTGCCAAAAGAATGAATCACATTGTAGAACGAGAAATCTTGCGTGGCGTTGACCAATATATGTGGTTGCATCGGCGGTTTAAAACCCGCCCAAATCGGGAAGAGCCGAGTCTGTACAATTAGCTGCGTCTTGAATGTGCGGTTAAAAAATGGGCGATTTGCCCATTTTTTATTTTTAATGTTCGCGTGTTTTGAAGAAGGTCACGTCCGGATAACGTTCTTGCGCGAGATTTAAATTGACCATTGTTGGTGCGATATAGGCTAAATTATCGCCTCCATCTAATGCCAAATGTTGCTCGTTTTTACGCTTAAATTCTTCAAATTTTTTGCCATCGGCGCATTCCACCCAGCGCGCTGTGGCGACATTGACATTTTCGTAAATCGCTTCAACGTTATATTCCGATTTTAAGCGTGAAACGACCACATCAAACTGTAACACACCAACCGCGCCGACAATCAGATCGTTATTGCTAATCGGGCGGAACACCTGTACCGCACCTTCTTCCGATAATTGTACTAAGCCTTTGAGCAATTGTTTTTGTTTCAACGGATCTTTAAGGCGAATACGACGGAATAATTCCGGCGCGAAATTTGGAATACCGGTAAATTTCAATTCTTCCCCTTGGGTAAAGGTATCGCCAATTTGGATAGTACCATGGTTATGCAAACCGATAATATCGCCGGCGTAGGCTTCTTCCGCATGAGTGCGATCGCCTGCCATAAAGGTCAAAGCATCAGAAATGACCACATCTTTGCCGATACGCACATGACGTAATTTCATACCTTTTTCATATTTACCCGAAACGACGCGCATAAAGGCAACGCGGTCACGGTGTTTCGGATCCATGTTCGCTTGAATTTTAAACACAAATCCGGTTAATTTTTCTTCCGCACTTTCCACTAAACGGGTATTCGCTTGGCGCGCTTGTGGCGCGGGCGCCCATTGGGTTAAGCCATCAAGGAAATGATCCACGCCAAAGTTACCGAGGGCAGTACCGAAAAAGACCGGTGTTAAATCCCCGTTTAAAAAAGCATCAAGCTCAAATTCGTTGGAAGCGCCCTGTACTAATTCTAATTCGTCGCGCAATTGTTGCGCAAAATCTTCACCCACCGCAGCGTCTAATTCCGGATTTGTTAAGCCTTTGACAATACGCACTTCTTGGATGGTATGCCCTTGACCGGACTGATATAAATAGGTTTCATCTTTATACAAATGGTAAACGCCTTTAAATAATTTTCCGCACCCAATCGGCCAAGTGATCGGCGCGCAATGAATATTTAGCACATTTTCCACTTCATCCAATAATTCCATCGGATCGCGAATATCACGGTCGAGTTTGTTCATAAAGGTAATAATTGGTGTGTCGCGCAAACGGGTAACTTCCATCAGTTTGATCGTCCGTTCTTCTACCCCTTTGGCGCTATCGATCACCATCAAGCAGCTATCCACCGCGGTTAATGTACGGTAAGTATCTTCCGAGAAGTCTTCGTGTCCCGGGGTATCTAATAAATTCACCAAACAATCATTATAAGGAAATTGCATGACGGAGGTGGTGATGGAAATTCCCCGTTGTTTTTCCATTTCCATCCAGTCGGATTTGGCGTGCGCTTGCGATCCTTTACCTTTGACCGAGCCGGCAGTTTGAATGGCATTGCCATAAAGTAACATTTTTTCTGTGATCGTTGTTTTACCGGCATCAGGGTGGGAGATAATCGCAAAGGTGCGTCTTTTATTTACTTGTTGTGGATAATCGTTTAAGGACATTTTTTTATTCAATAATTCTGCAAAAAATGGGGTATATTTTCGCTGAAATTGAGGGAATTCTCAATATTTTTCTCTTTTTCACCGGATGGATTAAATATTTATAAAAAATAGCAAACGGTTGCGTCAAAAGTGCGGTACAATATAGCGCGATTTTTGATTGAGAAACAGGAAATAAGTATGACACAACTTAGTCTTAAAAAAATCTATTCGGGAAAAGTCCGCGATCTTTATGAAATTGACGACAAACGGATATTGATGGTAGCGACGGATCGTTTGTCGGCGTTTGATGTTATTTTAGAGGATCCGATTCCGCGTAAAGGCGAAATTCTCACCCAAATTTCTAACTTTTGGTTTAACAAATTGGCGCCGATCATGCCAAATCATTTTACCGGTGACACGGTGTATGATGTTTTACCTAAAGCTGAAGCGGATTTAGTCAAAGATCGCGCGGTGGTATGTAAGCGTTTGAAACCGATTAAAATTGAGTCGATTGTGCGCGGTTATTTGACCGGTAGCGGTTTGAAAGATTATAAACAAACCGGCACTATTTGCGGATTGCAATTGCCGCAAGGGTTGGTGGAAGCGAGCAAATTGCCAGAGCCGATTTTTACTCCGTCAAGCAAAGAAGACGTGGGCAATCATGATATTAATATTAGTTATGCTGAATGTGAAAAATTAATCGGTGCAGAATTGGCACGTCAAGTGAAAGAAAAAGCCATTGCGCTTTATACCGCTGCCGCAGAATATGCCTTGACGAAGGACATTATTATTTGCGACACCAAATTTGAATTCGGTTTAGATGAAAGTGGCGTATTGACCTTGATGGATGAAGTATTAACGCCGGATTCCAGCCGTTTTTGGTCAGTGGAAACCTACCGAGAGGGAATCAATCCACTTTCTTTTGATAAACAATTTATTCGCGATTGGTTGGAGCAAAGCGGTTGGAATAAAGAACCTCCAGCGCCGAAAGTGCCGACAGAGGTAATTCAAAAAACCGTTGATAAATATCAAGAAGCATTAGATTTATTAACGAAATAATTGGAAGTGCGGTGAAATTTTGTTAAATTTTACCGCACTTTATTCTATTTATTGAGGTGATATGAGATCGGTTGCGATTGTGGGATTGGGATGGCTAGGTTTGCCTCTTGCCCGTCATTTAAAAAATTTAGGTTGGGAAGTGAAAGGCAGCAAGCGTAGGCACGAAGGGGTGGAGCAGATGCGCTTGATTCGTTTGGAGGCTTATCATCTTGAATTAACACCTGAATTGAATGTGGATCCGGATGATTTAACCGAGTTGTTATCGGTTAATAGCCTCATTATTAATATTCCGCCAAGCCAGTATTTTTTTGATTTGCAACAATACGTGCAAGGAATCAAAAATTTAGTCAGCGAAGCATTGCTACACAATATTCAGCATATTATTTTTATCAGCTCAACTTCAGTTTTTCCGGATATTTCTGGTCAATTTGACGAAGACACTCCGGCACAGCCGAATTCGGATATGGGCAGGGCGTTGTTGGAAATCGAAAATTGGCTATTTCAATTACAAGATATTGATTGCGATATTATTCGTTTTACAGGACTGGTGGGCAACGATCGCCATCCGGTGTTTCATCTGGTTGAACGTGAACAGGTAGATAAGGGCAATACGCCGGTAAATTTAGTCCACGTGGACGATTGCGCCCGCGCAATTCAATTGCTGTTGGAAACCCCGAGTTATCAGCGCTTGTACCACCTCGTCGCTCCCCATCACCCGACTCGCGCGGATTATTATGGTAAAATGGCGGAAAAATTGTCGCTAAATCCACCGCACTTTATTGCTTCGCCGCAAGATCCGCAACGTATTATTGTGGGCGATAAAATTTGCCGAGAACTGGATTTTGTTTATCAATATCCGGATCTTTATGCGATTTTGCCGCAACAAGACGAAGCGTGTTGCTAAAAGTGCGGTCAAAATAAATTGAATTTTTATTTACAAATTTTGAATTTTTAATCATAATAAAGCAGTTTAATGTTACAGTGAACAAAAGGTCTTAACTATGTCAAACACGATTTTACAAACGATTCCTCAAGGTCAAAAAGTGGGAATTGCTTTTTCCGGCGGGTTAGATACCAGCGCAGCACTACTTTGGATGCGTCAAAAAGGCGCGGTGCCTTATGCTTATACCGCGAATTTGGGGCAGCCTGATGAGGATGATTATAATGCGATTCCGCGCAAAGCGATGGAATACGGTGCAGAAAAAGCGCGTTTAATTGACTGTCGTAGTCAATTAGCACACGAAGGGATTGCAGCGATTCAATGTGGCGCTTTCCATATTTCTACCGGCGGTGTGACGTATTTTAATACCACGCCATTGGGTCGGGCAGTGACCGGAACCATGTTAGTTTCAGCCATGAAAGAAGATGATGTGAATATTTGGGGCGACGGTAGTACCTTTAAAGGCAACGATATTGAGCGTTTTTATCGTTATGGTTTGCTGACGAACCCAAATTTAAAAATTTATAAACCTTGGTTGGATAATCAATTTATCGAAGAATTGGGCGGTCGCCATGAGATGTCGCAATTTTTAATTGCCAACGGATTTGAATACAAAATGTCGGTTGAAAAAGCCTATTCTACCGATTCTAATATGTTAGGTGCGACGCACGAAGCGAAAGATTTGGAATTTTTAAACAGCGGTATTCGTATTGTTAATCCAATTATGGGCGTGGCATTTTGGAAAGACGACGTGCAAGTTAAGGCTGAAGAAGTAACAGTGCGTTTTGAGGAAGGCATTCCGGTAGCGTTAAATGGTAAAACCTTTGATAACGCTGTGGATTTATTTATGGAAGCCAACCGTATTGGCGGACGTCACGGATTGGGAATGTCGGATCAAATCGAAAACCGTATTATTGAAGCGAAAAGTCGCGGAATTTATGAGGCACCGGGAATGGCGTTGTTACATATTGCGTATGAGCGTTTGGTGACCGGTATTCATAACGAAGATACTATTGAACAATATCGTATTAATGGATTGCGTTTAGGTCGCTTGTTGTATCAAGGTCGTTGGTTCGATCCTCAAGCATTAATGTTGCGCGAGACTGCACAACGTTGGGTGGCGAAAGCAGTGACCGGTGAGGTAACCTTAGAATTGCGTCGTGGTAACGATTATTCTATCTTAAATACCGAATCGCCGAATTTAACGTATGCGCCGGAACGTTTAAGTATGGAAAAAGTG
Organism: Actinobacillus seminis; assembly: GCF_002263215.1. Taxonomy (GTDB): domain Bacteria; phylum Pseudomonadota; class Gammaproteobacteria; order Enterobacterales; family Pasteurellaceae; genus Actinobacillus_B; species Actinobacillus_B seminis. The sequence goes on along the minus strand of NZ_NLFK01000001.1, from coordinate 132,851 downwards.
GAAAATGCACCGTTTGATCCGGTAGATCGTATCGGTCAGTTAACCATGCGTAACTTAGATATTACCGATACACGCAGTAAATTAGGTGTTTACACCAATACGGGATTATTAACCGTTGGTGCGGAATCAATGTTGCCACAATTGGATAAAAAATGATCCAATCGTAAGGGCATAAAAAAATCGGACAGGGTTGAGCGCTGTCCGATTTTTTGTTTTTAATGAAAAAGTACGGTTAAAATTCGTGATTTTTTCACCGCGCTTTTGTGTATTTATTTAAATCCGATGATTATGATTCTGTTTTGGTTTTTTGTTGATGCTCAAATGTGGGGGGGATTTGCGGATTAGCATCTTCTTCATCTAACTGCTGCACCTCGGGATGAGGTAAAAAATCTCCGTCAGGATAGGTGCTTTTTTCTTTACCAATTAATTGATTTTGTAACTGCTTGAAATTACTTTGTGGCGACAGCCAAATTGCTAACAGTGCTTGATTAAAAGAGGCATCAAATTCGTGGTTTAAAATTGTATCATTGAATACAAAATATCCTTTGTTTTCCAAGGCAATATAGCTTAAGACATTGTTTGGCGAAAAGTTGGGAAAAATTTCTTGCATTTTTTTTAGCCACGCCGCCGAGCTGTCTTTATTGAAATTTAATGCATTGATTTCTTTAACTAAATTAATTGCGAAACTTTTCCCTTCAATCGGTTTGGCATATTTGAAGGTTAACATTAACGGACGCATATTTTCTTGATATGTACCGTTTTCGCTGTAAAGGCTAAGCGTATAAACCTGAAAAGGTCCCCAATTATAATCACCATTCCCCACACTTTTCCATTGCGCAAAAAGTGCGGTCGAAAATAAGCAAGAAATACACAACAAAATAGCTTTAAATTTCATATTTTACCTAGAATAAAAATCCTCTGTTGATTATATCAATAAACTAAAAAAAGGCGAGAATTGACCTCGCCTTTTGAACAAATTTTGTATGGGGCTTATTTTAAACTGCCGACCATATCTTCAGGGCGTACCCATTCATCAAATTGTTCAGCGGTCACTAAACCTAGGTTAATCGCTTCCTCTTTCAAGGTTGTACCGTTTTTGTGCGCAGTTTTTGCAATTTTTGCCGCATTTTCATAACCGATATGGGTATTTAATGCAGTTACCAACATAAGTGATTGTTCTAGTTGCTGTTTGATACGTGAATAGTTCGGTTCGATACCGCAAGCACAATGTTCATCAAATGATAGACAAGCATCACCCAATAATTGTGCAGATTGCAAGAAGTTGAATGCCATCACAGGCTTATACACGTTTAATTGGAAATGACCTTGGCTACCGGCGAAAGAAATGGTTACATCATTACCCAATACTTGTGCGCAAACCATGGTCATAGCTTCACATTGGGTTGGATTGACTTTGCCCGGCATGATAGATGAGCCCGGTTCGTTTTCCGGGATTAAGATTTCGCCGATACCGGAACGCGGACCGGATGCCAATAAACGTATGTCGTTAGCGATTTTGTAAAGGGAAACCGCTAATTGTTTTAACGCACCATGGGTCTCGACAATAGCATCGTGAGTAGCGAGCGCTTCAAATTTATTTTGCGCAGTAACGAAAGGTAAACCGGTAAATTTTGCAATATAGTCAGCGACTTTTACGTCATAACCTTTCGGCGTATTTAAGCCAGTACCGACCGCAGTACCGCCTAATGCTAATTCCGCTAAATGTGGTAATGTATTTTCTAATGCTTTGATACCAAAGGCTAATTGTGCTGCATAGGCAGAAAATTCTTGACCCAATGTCAATGGCGTTGCATCCATTAAGTGTGTACGACCGATTTTTACTACATCTTGAAACGCCACCGCTTTGTCCGCTAAGGTTTTTTGCAAACGTTTTAGGCGCGGAAGTGTATGTTCAACCACTTTTTTGTAAGCGGCGATATGCATTGCAGTTGGGTAAGTATCGTTGGAAGATTGAGATTTGTTTACGTCGTCATTTGGATGGATAATAGATTTTTCGCCGAGTTTACCGCCATTTAATACATGAGCGCGGTTAGAAACTACTTCGTTCACGTTCATATTGGATTGCGTACCGGAACCGGTTTGCCAAATAACGAGAGGGAATTGATCATCTAATTTATTCGACAAAATTTCATCACAGGCTTGAGCGATTAAATCACGTTTTTCAACCGGTAGGACGCCAAGATCGTGGTTGGCATAAGCGGCAGCTTTTTTCAAATAACCGAAAGCTTCGATAATTTCTTTAGGCATTGAGGCTTCCGGACCAATTTTGAAGTTGTTGCGTGAACGTTCAGTTTGTGCTGCCCAGTATTTATCTGCCGGAACTTGCACTTCGCCCATGGTATCTTTCTCAATACGGAATGTCATAGTGATTACCTCTTAAAAAATATTAATTGAAAACCGATAAGGTAGTTTGGAGTGTAACACTTTGCAGGTATGAATGGAATGAGATGAAATGTATGAAAATGATGTTTTGTGACTTAGATCATAAAAGTGCGGTGAATTTTTTTATATTTTTTCTTTCGTTTTTCATGATGCCATAAAATTTACGCACTTAAAAAATTAATGTTTTATATTTGAGGCATTTTCCGATAAAATCTGTGAGTTTTAACCTGAAGTAATTTAATCTACTGGTGATATATGTTATGAACAAAAACGCCCAATTTTATATTATTGAGAATATTCAGCCGACGGAGTTATTGTCGGCAAGCGAAAATTTGGCGTGCAATTTAGCCGCTTCTGCGTGGCGTGTGGGTAAAAAAGTATTGATTGCTTGTGAAACCGAACAGCAGGCGCTAAATCTTGATGAAGCCTTGTGGCAACGGGATCCTGATGAGTTTGTCCCGCATAATTTATCCGGTGAAATCACACAGTTTGCTACGCCGATTGAAATTTCGTGGCAGGGAAAACGTAATGCACAACGTCGCGATTTATTGATCAATTTGCAAACCAACGTGCCGGATTTTGTTGCCGGCTTTAATCAAGTAATTGATTTTGTTCCTCGAGATGAAACCGAAAAAGCACAGGCACGCGAACGCTATAAACAATACCGTCAGTTGGGCTGGCAGTTGAATACGGAGAAAGCGTAATGGATAAATTCTCTCGTATAGATAAGTTAAAACACAAGATTGCGCAATATCGTCCGCTTTTCCTGGCGGAAGTGCAACGCTTGCGAGAAGAGTTTATTATTGAGAGTAGTTATAATTCTAATGCGATTGAAGGCAATACCATTACTTTGCGTGAAACCGTGCTGATCTTAAAAGAGGGAATGACGATTGCAGAAAAGCCGCTGCGAGAACATTTGGATATTATCGGTTTTAAAGATGCCTTTAATTATATTTATGAATTAGTCGCCAATAATGAAACATTAAGCGAGCGTACGATTAAAGATATTCATTCGTTGGTGTTAATGAATAATGCTGAAAGTCGAGGGGTTTATCGTAAAATTCCGGTGCGTATTTTAGGGGCGGAAAACGAACCGACAGCCCCTTATTTAATTGCCGAAGAAATACAGTCGTTAATTGAAAAATATCAACAAAAACTGACCGCTCTTCATCCCATAGAAGCAATTAGTTGGTTACATTTAGCTTTTAAAAGTATTCACCCTTTTATTGACGGCAACGGACGCACCGGGCGATTACTGATTAATTTTGAATTATTAAAACACGGCTATTTACCTGTTGATATTAAATTTACTCATCGAGCAAACTATTACCAATGTTTTGATGATTTCCATAAAAACCAGCAGGATATTAGCAGTTTGGTTGAGTTGATTAGTCAGTATGAATTGGCTGAATTAGAAAGATATTTGGCGATTTTGGAACATAGGACATAAAATGACAAGTCGTGAAGAATTACTCAAAAAACAACGTGAGCTGGATATTCTTTTTACCGCTTGGTTTGAAGAAAAGAAAAAGCACGAAGTGCTGACGTATCGCCGAGAAAATGGAGATTTAATCCAGCATTATCCGGACGGTACAGAGAAAGTGATTAAATATGCTCAATAGCCTAGCGATTTTTTACTGTGGCACAAACGGAGCCGGTAAATCTACCTTGCGATCTTTCAATCAAGATAAAGTCGAGATTGTGATTGATTCGGATAACATCGCAATGCAGATTAGCCCACACAATCCAAGATTGGCAGATTTAGAAGCAGGAAGAAAAGCAATTGAGCTATTTCAGTTTGCAGTAAAAAATCAGATTTCGTTTTCAATGGAATCTACCCTTTCGGGAAGATCCATTCTGAAAAGAATGGAATTTGCAAAAGAAAATAATTTCAAAACTCGATTAAATTATATTGGTGTTGATGACCCTGATATTAACGTTGAACGGGTAAAAGCAAGAGTGAAAGCTGGTGGGCATTTTATTGATGAGGAAACGATTAGAAAACGTTATGACATCAGCAGTAAAAATTTAATTGATGCCATCTTTATCAATGATGAAACGCTGATTTATGATAATTCAGAAACCAAGCCGAATTTGATTTTGCAAATTGCAGATAAGAAAGTGATAAAAATTTCAGAAAAAATACCGAATTGGTGCAATCAGCTTTGTGATGAATTAGTGGAATTAGGATTTAAGACTACCTAGCACGAGCCGTGCTAGGCTCGATAATCCCAGCTCATCTGGAGCTGTAATTTAGAAAAGAATCAGAGCCACAGCGTGGCTCGGCTATGCTTAACCCCACACGGCTCGTGTGGGGTAAAAGAGCGGTTAGATTTAAAAATTTTTTTGCAAAAAACTTATCAAAACAGACCGCTTGTAAAATACCAAACGATAGCGCCCGTTTCCGACGGGTGCCATCGGGGTTGAATGGGGAAGATATGAAAATGAAAAAATTATTATTTTTACTTTGGGGATTGATTACTACACAAGCAGTTCATTCAGCAGAAATATCCTATATAAACTATGATGGAATGAACGTTATTGTTATTGCTGGTCCGATTATAAGTGGTGATGCAAGAAAATTTAAAGAAATAGCTAGAAAAATTATTGATGGAAAAGCAGTTGTTTTTTTTTTTTTTTTTTTTTTAATAGTGGAAGTAATATAATAAAATAAAACTAGTTTTGTTACTAGTTGTAGCCCCCTATGATGAGTGTTATTCAGCTTGTGCAATTATTTGGTCATCTAGCCATAATAAAGTAGCTAACTTACCTTATTCCATTATTGGTTATCACGCTATATATAATGGTTATACTGGAGAGCAAACTGGTTATGCTAATGCAAAATTAGGTGCGGTTTTGAGTCGTTGGGGATATTCAGATCGAGCAATTGAATTTATGACTTTTGCGAGACCAAAAGAATTTAATTATTTAACTAAAAATAATGCTGCTAGATATGGGATAAATTATAATGAATTAGATTTCTCAAAAGGCAATTCTAATCATACACACTACGAACAAACAGCTTATGACACAGTAGCAGGTTTTTATAATGCCTTATCTGTTGCCGATGGTGATTTAGCGGCAGCTTATGTTATTCCTGAGAAACGTGGCGTTGGTCCATTTAATCAAAAAAATATATTTAAATTTTATTCATCATTACAGATTCCATTAGAAGTACAAAGCATTACACAAATAAGTAATAATCAATTTACAGTTAATTATACATTTACAGCAACAAAAACACAGTGCAAAGGTATAGCAACTGTTAATGTAGTAAATAGAAATGGCTATTATCTAATTCAATCTATTAAAGCAAATTGCTAAATTTTAAAAACAACGAGAAAACCAATGACAAAACAATTCACAATGGAAGACCGTTTTAACCCTTCCGCTGTAGAGCAAGCACTCTACCAACACTGGGAATCGCAAGGCTATTTTAAGCCAAGCGAAGATGTTAATGCACCAAGCTACTGTATTGCGATTCCGCCGCCGAATGTGACCGGTTCGCTACATATGGGGCACGCTTTCCAGCAAACCTTGATGGATACTTTAATCCGCTTCAACCGTATGGAGGGCAACAACACCCTTTGGCAGGCGGGCACCGACCACGCCGGGATTGCGACCCAAATGGTGGTGGAGCGTAAAATCGCAGCGGAAGAGGGCAAAACTCGCCACGATTATGGTCGTGAGGCATTTATCAACAAAATTTGGGATTGGAAAGCCTATTCTGGCGGTACGATCAGTCAGCAAATGCGTCGCTTGGGCAACTCGATTGACTGGGAGCGTGAGCGTTTTACGATGGACGAAGGCTTGTCTAATGCGGTGAAAGAGGTCTTTGTGCGTTTGCACGAAGAAGGCTTGATTTACCGTGGCAAACGCTTGGTGAATTGGGATCCAAAACTGCACACAGCCATTTCTGATTTGGAAGTGGAAAACAAAGAGAGCAAAGGCTCGCTCTGGCATTTCCGCTATCCGCTCGCCAACGGTGCGAAAACCGCTGACGGCTTGGATTACTTGGTGGTGGCAACGACCCGTCCTGAAACTATGTTGGGCGATACAGCGGTTGCGGTTCACCCCGAAGATGAACGTTATCAATCTCTGATTGGCAAAACGGTCGTGCTACCACTTGCCAACCGTGAAATTCCGATTATTGCTGATGAATATGTGGAGCGTGAATTTGGTACCGGCGTGGTAAAAATTACCCCTGCCCATGATTTCAACGACTACGAAGTGGGCAAACGCCACGGCTTGCCGATGGTAAATGTGATGACGCTCAATGCCGATATTCGTGCGGAAGCAGAAATTATCGGCACGGACGGCAAACCGCTTGCCGGCTACGCTGCACCAATTCCAGCCGACTATCAAGGCTTAGAGCGTTTTGTCGCTCGTAAGAAAATCGTGGCTGATTTTGAGGCTCTCGGCTTATTAGACCAAATCAAACCGCACGACTTAAAAGTCCCTTACGGTGACCGTGGTGGCGTGCCGATTGAGCCAATGCTGACCGATCAATGGTACGTTTCGGTTAAGCCTTTAGCGGAAGTCGCCACCAAAGCGGTGGAAAACGGCGAAATCCAATTCGTACCTAAACAGTATGAAAATCTTTACTTCTCTTGGATGCGTGATATTCAAGATTGGTGTATTTCTCGTCAGCTTTGGTGGGGACATCGTATTCCGGCTTGGTATGATGAACAAGGCAATGTCTATGTTGCTCGAGATGAAGCGGAAGTGCGGTCAAAATATCAGTTAAACTCTGATGTTGTGTTAAAACAAGATGAAGATGTGTTGGATACGTGGTTCTCATCAGGCTTGTGGACGTTCTCAACCTTAGGTTGGCCGGAACAAACAAAAGAGCTGAAAATGTTTCACTCGACTGATGTGTTAATCACGGGTTTTGACATCATTTTCTTCTGGGTCGCTCGTATGATTATGTTCACGATGCACTTCATCAAAGATGAAAACGGCAAACCGCAAGTGCCGTTCAAAACCGTGTATGTGACAGGTTTAATCCGTGATGAACAAGGACAAAAAATGTCGAAATCAAAAGGGAACGTGTTAGACCCGATTGATATGATTGATGGTATCAGTCTTGAGGATTTGCTTGAAAAACGCACCGGCAATATGATGCAACCACAATTGGCGGAAAAAATTGCTAAAGCAACTCGTAAAGAATTTGAACATGGCATTTCTGCACATGGAACGGATGCGTTACGCTTTACCCTTGCGGCGTTAGCGAGCAATGGACGTGATATCAATTGGGATATGAAACGTTTGGAGGGCTACCGCAATTTCTGTAATAAATTATGGAATGCAAGTCGTTTCGTTTTAACTAACGAGAAATTAGATTTATCCGCAGGCGAGGTAGAATATAGCCTTGCCGATCGCTGGATCCAATCGAGCTTCAACCGTACCGTTGGTGAGTTCCGTGACGCATTAAGTCAATACCGTTTTGACTTGGCGGCAAATACGATTTATGAGTTCACTTGGAATCAATTCTGTGACTGGTACTTAGAACTTACAAAACCTGTGTTTGCCAACGGTACCGACGCTCAAAAACGTGGTGCAAGCCAAACCCTTGTGCGTGTGTTGGAAAAACTATTACGTTTAGCTCACCCGATTATTCCGTTTATCACGGAAGAAATTTGGCAGAAAGTGAAAGGCTTCGTAAATATTTCAGGCGATACGATTATGCTACAACCGTTCCCAACCGTTGAAACAAGCCAAATTGACGAAGCGGCAGAAATACAGATCAACTGGTTAAAAGAGCTGATCGTAGCGGTGCGTAACATTCGTGCAGAAAGTAACATTGCTCCAAGCAAAGACTTGGATTTCTTAGTGCGTAACGTTTCAGATGAACAGCGTTACATTCTTGCGGAAAATAACCGTTTGCTAAAAGCCATGGCAAAACTTGACAGCGTGCAAGTATTAGCTCAAGGCGAAGAAGCTCCGTTTTCAGTAGCGAAATTGGTCGGCAACGTGGAAGTGTTAGTGCCAATGGCAGGTTTTATCAATAAAGAAACTGAACTTGCTCGTTTGAATAAAGAGATTGAAAAAATGATCAATGAAATCAAACGTATTGAAGGCAAACTCAGCAACGAAGCCTTTGTGGCAAAAGCACCGGAAGCAGTGATTGCTAAAGAGCGTGAGAAAATGCAAGCGTATCAAGATGGACTTGAGAAATTAAAAGTGCAATATCGGGTGATTGAAGCGTTGTAATATAATAATCTATAGAACAAAGAGTTGGTTTAGATAAAACCAACTCTTTTTTATGTCATAGACCATGCCAAGATTTACTGTTGGATACGAAACACTCCCATGGCACATTGAAGTTGATCGCCATAAAAAATTAAAGGCGTGCGCTGGCGTAACCAATAAGGGATGTTATGTTGTTGCCATAGCTTTTTAATATCTTGATGAATACCATGGTGGCGAACAGTTCCCGAATAATGAAAAGCAAGATGGATAGGTTTTTGTGTTGGCGGAAGGAGCATCATGTGATCTTGCCATTGTGCAATCCATTCATTAGGTTGCGCTTTAATAATAAATTTACCTAAATTATCCGGTAAATCAATAGGTTGGTTTAATATTACCGGCAACATAAGCGGGCTGACATCTTGATAAATTGGCGTGATGTGTAAGTGTTGGCGATAGCGACGAATCAGCTTGTCGGTCAGTTTAAATTCCGGATAACGATCTGCTTGGGCGAAAATCACATCTTGAATAATTTGCGCCAATTGTTTGCTGGAGGGCATGGGCAAATGGCAATTGGCTAGCCACAAACGCAGTAATGCTTTTTGTTTTGGTACAGAAAAATGCGCAAATTGGCTAATGTCAAAAGTGCGGTTATTTTTTTGATACTTTTGTAATTCTTGTGCCAGTAATTCATTTAACAATTGCTGTTGTTCTAAGCAATGTTGTGCGCTGCGTTGGACAGCTTGGTCAAAATGTGCCCAGCGTTGTCGCAAGAGGGGCAAAATTTTATGGCGCAAGAAGTTGCGGTCATAGCGGTTATCTTGATTGCTTTCATCTTCAATCCAAGGCAAATTTTCGCTATGAACATATTCTTCCAGCTCGGCACGCGTGAAGTGGAGCAGCGGGCGAAAAATCGGCACAGAAAAGACCGCACTTTGTAATGGCATAGCGGACAAGCCTTGTACGCCGCTACCACGTTTTAGCGCAAGGAAAAAGGTTTCTGTTTGATCTTGTTGATGGTGGGCGGTCGTCAAAATATGATCCGCGCTTATATAGCGCCGAATAGCTTGGTAACGCGCTTCGCGGGCGCCTGCTTCAATGCCTAAACGTCGATCGACTTGGACTTTTTCTACGATCAGCGGAACGGATAATTGGCGACAAAGGTGTTGGCAATGTGTCGCCCAATGATCAGCATTTGGCCTTAAACCGTGATGAATATGGATGGCACTAAGGGAAAAGTGCGGTCGTTTTTGACAGAATTTTGTCAATAACGAGAGTAGTGCGGTGGAATCAAGTCCACCGCTAAAACCGACGAGAAAATGTGTTTGTGTCGGTTGATGTTGGTTAACGATATGCTCAAATTTTGCAAAAATATCCATACTAAATTAAGCAATTTTTACTGCTTGATAATGGCTGCGAGGATTAATGATAAATTCTCTCGCCGCGATAATTTGTAGTTCATAAAACCCAGAATCATGCGTCATTTGCATGACTTCATTCACCGCATTGGCAGTATGTTCAAAGGCTTCAATATCGGATTTTCCGTTTAACAAATTCGCCATAAACAATCCGGCGGTTAAATCGCCTACGCCAACGGGATCTTTGGCAAAGGTATGCAATGGGCGGCTGATGTGCCAAATACCTTCTTGGTTAGCAAGTAACATTTCAAATCGGTTGGGATCTTGTCCGACTTTGCTTAGATGTTTGACTAACACTTTTTTTGGACCTTGCGCTAAAATAGCTTTGACCGCATTAATAGCGTGCGCAAAATTTTCCACACATAAACCGCTTAATTCGCGTAATTCCACGAGGTTCGGCGTGATAATATCCGCTGCTTTCATGGCGATATTGACTAAACCTTCTTTTACGCCATCTGCTACGATACAACCTTTATCGGGATGCCCCATGACGGGATCGCAAAGATAAACTGCGTGAGGATTACGTTGTTTAACATAGTTAACAGCGTTGACAATTTCTTCGACTTGTTCAGCGGAACCGATATAGCCGGAAATGATTGCGTCACAGCGGTGCAGTTCGCCAATTTCATCAATACCACGTACGATTTCACCGATTTGTTCTTTTGGTAGTACCATACCGGTCCATTTAGCGTATTGCGTATGGTTGGAGAATTGAACGGTATTCAAAGCCCATACATCCACCCCGAGCAGTTGCATTGGAAAGGTCGCGGATTTATTGCCCGCGTAACCATATACGACGTGAGATTGAATAGAAATCAGGTTTTTCATATGAACTCCTTATAACGATAAATATCTTCTTTTTTATAACATCAAAAGAGCGGTTAAAATAACCGCTTTTTTTCGTAAATAATTTGATTAACAATAACCGTAGCTCATCAAACGTTGGTAGCGACGATCTAATAAGGTTTCTTGATCAAGCACTTCAAGATCGGCTAAATCGTCCAATAAGCGCTGTTTTAAATGGGCTGCCATTTCGGCATAATTACGGTGCGCGCCACCCAAGGGTTCCGGCACGATATTGTCAATTAATTTCAATTCGTGTAAACGGTTAGCGGTTAAGCCCATGACTTCAGCGGCAGTAGAGGCTTTGTCCGCGCTTTTCCATAAAATGGAGGCACAACCTTCCGGCGAAATAACGGAATAAGTGCTGTATTGCAACATATTAACCTTATCGCCCACACCAATGGCTAACGCGCCACCGGAGCCACCTTCGCCGATAACCGTACAAATCACAGGAACTTTTAAGGTGGACATTTCGCGTAGATTACGCGCAATGGCTTCCGATTGGCCGCGTTCTTCAGCCCCCACGCCCGGATAAGCCCCCGGGGTGTCGATAAAGGTAATAATCGGTAATTTAAAACGTTCAGCCATTTGCATTAAACGCAATGCTTTACGATAACCTTCCGGTGCCGGCATCCCAAAATTGCGTTTTACCTTTTCTTTCACCGAACGTCCTTTTTGATGTCCGATAATCATCACCGGTTTTCCGTCTAAACGTGCCAATCCCCCCACAATCGCTTTATCATCAGCAAAGGCTCGATCGCCGGCAAGTTCGTCGAAATCGGTGAAAATATGTTCAATGTAATCTAGAGTATAAGGGCGGTTTGGATGGCGCGCCATGCGAGAGACTTGCCAAGCGTCTAAATTAGCAAAGGTTTTTTGCGTTAATTCCACACTTTTCTTTTGCAAGCGCGCAATTTCATCATCAAGATTAATTTTGTCGTCTTGTTCGGTAACGGAACGCAGTGATTCAATTTTGGCTTCCAGTTCTGCAATAGGTAATTCAAAATCTAAGTATTCTTGGCTCATTTTTTCTTCCTAATTTAAATTCGCACCAAATTGTACCGCACTTTAGCAAGATTTTCGGCAAGGCGCAAATTGAAATGCATTGTATGCGTTTTTGCATAAAAAATCTTGGTATTTTTGGCTGGTAGGAGGTTTTAACATGGTGAATAAAGTGCGATCGTTTTTTGCGCGATTTTAAGGTGCGTTCGGCGCACCTTAAAGATCGACTTATTTGCGCGGTAATTGGATTTTTTGTTCTTCACTTGGACGGTATAACACCAAAATATGTCCAATGGTTTGCACCGCTTCCGCGTGAGTTTCGCGTACAATGGCATCAATAATTAATTGTTTGGTTTCACGATCGGCGCCGGTGATTTTCACTTTAATTAGCTCGTGATGATTGAGCGCCATTTCAATTTCCGCCAACACACCTTCGGTTAATCCGTTTCCACCTAGCATCACAACAGGGTTGAGATGATGCGCCAAGCTTTTGAGAAATTGTTTTTGTTTGGTTGATAATGTCATTCGTTTTAATCCTATAAAAGTGCGGTCAATAATTTGAACATTTATTGACTTGAATTGGCGAATTTTACTCTGAAATGCGTGAGATAGAAAGAGGTATTGTGTATTTGTGTGAGAAATGGTGGTTTATTTTGTAATAAATTGTAAAATGACGAGCCATATTTATCGATACGACGCTTGAAAAAAAATATTCTATCCACATATTGGTAATATTGTTGGGAAAATAAAGAAATTATGGGAAAAAAGAAACGTTCAGCAAGTTCGACGCGTTGGTTGAATGAGCATTTTAAAGATCCTTTTGTGCAAAAAGCGCATAAACAAAAATTGCGTTCGCGTGCGTATTTTAAATTAGATGAAATTCAACAATCGGATCGTTTGTTTAAACAAGGAATGACGGTGGTCGATTTGGGCGCTGCGCCGGGCGGTTGGTCGCAATATGCGGTGAGCCAAATTGGTGGCAACGGGCGCGTGATTGCTTGTGATCTTTTGGAGATGGATCCAATTGTTGGCGTGGATTTTTTGCAAGGCGATTTTCGTGATGAAAAGGTTTTAAATACCTTGTTGGAGCGTGTCGGCGAGGGCAAGGTTGATGTGGTGATGTCGGATATGGCGCCGAATTTTAGTGGAATGCCGTCCGTTGATATTCCGCGCGCAATGTATTTGGTTGAGCTGGCATTGGATATGTGTAAGCAGGTGTTGGCGAATAAAGGCAGTTTTGTGGTCAAAGTGTTTCAGGGAGAAGGTTTTGATGATTATTTGCGTGAAATTCGTTCTCTGTTTAATGTGGTGAAAGTACGTAAACCGGAAGCCTCAAGAGATCGTTCCCGTGAGGTGTATATTGTTGCAACGGGTTACAGATATTAGCTATTGATTTGATAACTTCAAATTTAATGTGGACTGTAGTAAACTTGTACAAAATCATTAATTTAACAAAAGGTGGGGTCAGACCTTGAACGATATGGTAAAAAATTTAGTCCTTTGGATTGTGGTAGCGGTAGTGATGATGACTGCGTACCAAGGATTTAGTGGCAGTTCCTCCGGTAATGCGGTGGACTATACCACGTTTATCAGTGATGTGGGCAACAATCAGGTTGCTGCAACCAAATTTAATGAAGTGGGCGAAATTACGGTCACCAAAAAAGACGGTTCTAAATATACAACGGTATTACCTACACCGTTAGAAGATCGTAAATTATTAGATGATTTGCTTAATGCAAAAGTCAAAATTGACGGTGCCTTGCCGGAACAACGCAGTTTCTTATCACAAATTTTTATTTCGTGGTTCCCGATGTTGCTGTTAATCGGCGTATGGTTTTTCTTTATGCGCCAGATGCAAGGCGGTGGCGGCAAGGCAATGAGCTTTGGTAAAAGCCGCGCTAAAATGCTAACGAAAGAACAAATTAAAACGACTTTTGCTGATGTTGCTGGTTGTGATGAGGCGAAAGAAGAAGTAGGGGAGATTGTTGATTTCTTACGCGATCCGAGTAAATTCCAAAAGTTAGGCGGTAAAATTCCAAAAGGAATTTTGATGGTCGGACCTCCGGGAACAGGTAAAACTTTATTGGCGAAAGCTATTGCCGGTGAAGCGAAAGTGCCTTTCTTTACGATTTCCGGTTCGGATTTCGTGGAAATGTTCGTTGGTGTTGGAGCATCTCGTGTGCGCGATATGTTTGAACAAGCGAAGAAAAATGCACCTTGTTTGATTTTTATTGATGAAATTGATGCGGTCGGTCGTCAACGTGGTGCCGGTCTTGGTGGCGGTCATGATGAACGTGAACAAACCTTAAACCAGATGTTGGTGGAAATGGACGGTTTTGAGGGTAACGAAGGGGTGATTGTGATTGCGGCGACAAATCGTCCGGATGTATTGGATCCTGCATTAACTCGTCCGGGGCGTTTTGATCGTCAAGTAGTGGTCGGATTGCCGGATGTACGCGGACGCGAGCAAATTTTGAAAGTACATATGCGTAAAGTGCCTGTGGCGCCAGATGTGGATGCCATGACGCTTGCGCGCGGTACACCGGGGTATTCCGGTGCGGATTTGGCGAATTTGGTAAACGAAGCCGCCTTATTTGCAGCGCGAACCAATAAACGTTTAGTGACTATGTTGGAGTTTGAAAAAGCGAAAGATAAGATCAATATGGGACCGGAACGTCGCACGATGATCATGACCGATAAGCAAAAAGAATCCACTGCGTATCATGAAGCGGGTCATGCGATCGTGGGCTACTTAGTGCCGGAACATGATCCGGTGCATAAAGTGACAATTATTCCGCGCGGACGTGCGTTGGGTGTAACGTTCTTTTTACCGGAAGGAGATCAAATCAGTATTAGTCAAAAGCAATTGGAAAGCAAGCTTTCCACGCTATATGCAGGACGTTTGGCGGAAGATTTGATTTATGGCGAAGAAAATATTTCTACCGGTGCGTCGAATGATATTAAAGTGGCGACCAATATTGCGCGTAATATGGTGACCCAATGGGGTTTCTCCGATAAATTAGGGCCGATTTTATATTCCGAAGATGAGGGCGAAGTTTTCTTAGGGCGTTCTATGGCGAAAGCTAAACATATGTCGGATGAAACCGCTCATACTATTGATGAAGAAGTGCGTGCTATTGTCAACCGTAACTATGCGCGGGCAAGACAATTGTTAGTGGATAATATGGATATTTTGCATGCAATGAAAGATGCCTTGGTTAAATATGAAACTATTGAAGAACTTCAAATTAAGCAATTGATGAATCGTGAGCCGGTCACGCCTCCGTCCGGTTGGGATGAGCACGGGCAATCAGATGATACACCAAAATCTGATGCGCCGACAGAACCAAGCGTGACACCGGATGCATCACCAAGCACGTAAAGTGCGGTAGAAAATTCGCCGGAATTGAATAGTTCTTTCGGTAAAAGATCATTAAATAAGAAAGGCACTTAGAGAAACAAAAGGTTGTAATCGGAGTTCGCCTATTAGATTGATTAAAGGACTGGGTTTTAACAGACCCAGTCCTTTTAGTTTGATTCAAATATATTTGTAGTAAATTTCTGTAATTGTTGTTTTAAGATAATGTAGATCTGAAATTGAATATGTAATGTTATTAAAAGTTTAGTGGGGCGATACATTTTTTAGTTAATTGAAAAAGTATCACCTTCGTCCATTAGATTTTAGCCCGATTTTTAGGTATAGCTAGTAAAATTGGTCATGTTTCCTATTATTAAAATTTCATTGAAATACTCATCTTAACATTACGTCCAACACCTGAAACTTTTTCACTTAGATAAGGGTTGTACTTGCGATTAAAGATATTGTCTATGCTTAGAGAAAGCTTCATTCCGTGTATTTTCTTAGGTTCCCATATGGCAAATAGATGATGTAATGAGTAGCCGCTGGATTTAGGAAGTGACCAATACCCTGCTTCAGGATCGTTATCGATAGGTGATCTATCTTGGCGACGAAAAAACTCACCTTGCCAACCGATTGACATACTCCATTGGGGTAAGTTTGTACCTAATGTAATTATTGCCTTACGAGGAGGGCTCTCTGCTATCCAAGTTTTGCTGGCAAAATTGGGATCTCTAGGAGATGCCTCTCGTTTACCTTTAATGTACGAATAAGCCATGCTACCAAAAAAATATTTAGACTCATAGTAAGCTTCTAAATCTAAACCATAAATGTCATAACCGGGTAAATTACGATAATTACTGATAGGTTTGGTATCATGAACCACACCTCTTGTCTTGAATATTTCGTTTTGACCATGATTATTAAATGCTGTGGTTCTAAACTGTAAATAGTCATTGTCAATTAGTAGATTTGTAAAATTCAGGATGGCTCCAAACCTTAAGGCATTTAATTTTTCTTTATCTAAATTACGGCTTGTACCAGTAATTTTTGCTTTGGCATATTGTACTTCATATTGTTCATCAATTACAGGAGTACGCCATGAGCGGCTAAAATCACCGAAGAAATGCAAATGATCTGAAATTTTCCATTGCAAACCTATATACGGCGACCATCCGGTATAGGTTTTTGCTGTATAATCGTGCCCTGCCAGTAAATTATTATATATTGGAGCAATATTTTCTTTACCCACATTACGAACATGGTCATAACGCAGTCCTAATTTGATGATGAAATTATTTAATTCCATGTTATCTTCAATAAATATACTGCGTCTATATTGTACTCCAGATGGCATATAATAAGGCTGATACCAACCAAAATTATACTCTGCACGTGTCGATTTTGAGGGATCCCACATCATGATATCTCGTTTACCCCGATGATATTGTATTCCTGTCTGTAAGGTATGTAGCATAATACCGGTGGCAAACTGTGACGTATTATTTAATTCAAATTGAGTATCTTGATATACTGTGTTGCTTGCATTTCCCATACTGGCAACAAAGAACTTGGCAGCTTCTTTATGACGTTTATCCGCTTGTTTTGTTCTTGCCCATCCAATTTTTGCTTCTAGATTAATTAAAGGATGATCTGATATGTAAGTCCAGTCTAGAGCAATACTTTCATCAGTTAGTTTGCGGTATACCAGTTTCCTTTTCCAAGCAATATCTTCTCCCCATTTTTGTATGTCGGATATACTTGGTGAGGGTAAATTATCACGCATAGCGGCAAATGGTGTCCAACCAGAGTTATTGGAGCGTACAGCTGAAAGCATCAATTGTTGCTTATCTGAAGGATAAAAATTGACTTTTAATAGATAGCTCTTATTGTCATTTTCAGAGTATAAGAAACGAGAACCATCGGGGCGTTTTATGTTCTGGCTATTACGAACGGTTGTGTAAAATAAGCCCTCTAGATTTTTTTCTTGATTGCGTAGAAAAATTGCACCGCTCCAAATATTCTGTTTATCATTCGTATGGTAACTATATTTAGCAAATCCACCAACATTTTGATTTTCATTGAGAAAGTCGCTCGGATTTTTAGTCATAAATTTTAAGGTTCCGCCAAATCCGCCATTCCCATATTTTGCAGAAAAGCTGCCTTTATCTACTTCCACCCGACGCAGTAATTCCGGTTCTATAAATACAGATCCTTGACGATATCTTTCAAAGTTTTTTTGTATCCCGTCTAATTCAATACGGACATCTTCACTATCACCAAACCCCCAAATATTGATATTTTGACCTCCCGGTCTAGGTGAACCGGACATATTGACACCAGGCAAAACATTAACTAAGGCTGCGGCATTGTCAGCTTGCTGTCGGTCAATATTTTTTGTTAATAGTGTTGAACGTCCGATATCATGCTGTTCATCTTGAACTAAGATGACAGGAAGATTGTCGTATTGTTGAGCGACTAATTTGCTTGTATAAAATGCAGATGAAAGCAATATAGTGATGATGTATGAAGGGGGGAATTTAACAAATTTATTACACATGATTATCGTAATTAATGTAAATAATTGGGAATATAACTAATTATCATTTTAATGTAAAGATTTTTATCCGAGAGAATAAAAAAGAATATGAATTGCATAAACATTCAATATAGAGTTCAAAGGTAAGCTACTTTTTTGGGCGTTTTTCAGTGTTTTATTCATTATTTTTGTATTTATTCTCAAAAATTTTTTTATTTTTGTTCATTCCAATATTCCGCTATAATTGACCGCACTTTTAACTTGATTGCGTAGCAGAGCAAATGAAATTACAAGCAAACAATAAAACTTTGGATCTTACTTTACCTAAAATCATGGGAATTTTAAATTTTACCCCTGATTCATTTTCTGATAGCGGACAATTTTTTCAGCTGGATAAAGCACTTATCCAAGCTGAAAAAATGCTGAAAGCTGGTGCTTCAATTATTGATATTGGTGGTGAATCCACTCGTCCTAATGCGGCAGAAGTAAGTTTGGAGCAAGAATTGGATCGTGTTGTGCCTTTAGTTGAAGCTGTAAGAAAACGTTTTGATTGTTGGATTTCAGTAGATACCTCTAAAGCTGAAGTAATGTTGGAAAGTGCTAAAGTCGGTATGGATATAATCAATGATATTCGTGCTTTGCAAGAACCCGGGGCGTTGGAAACGGCAATTCAGTTGGATTTGCCTACGTGTATTATGCATATGCAAGGTCAGCCACGTACAATGCAAGAAAATCCACAATATGAAGATGTGGTCAGTGAAGTGTTGGATTTTTTACAAAAACGCACCGCACTTTGTTTGCAAGCCGGGATGAAAAAAGAACATTTAATTTGGGATATGGGATTTGGTTTTGGGAAAACCGAGCAACATAATTACAAATTATTACAACAGCTTAATCAATTTTGTCAGGACGGTTATCCTGTATTGGCAGGATTGTCGCGCAAAAGAATGATCGGTATGGCGTTGGATAAACCGGTAGATCAGCGTGCGGTGGGCAGTGCGGCGGCGGCATTAATCGCAGTGATCAACGGGGCAGCTATCGTGCGCGTACATGATGTAGCACAAACGCAGGATGTGCTAAAAATTTGGCAAGCCACGATTAATGCATAATACAAAATAAACATAAAAGGGCAATCATTATGGCGGAACGTAAATATTTTGGAACTGATGGTGTACGCGGTAAAGTTGGAACATCTCCAATTACGCCGGATTTTGTATTAAAACTGGGATGGGCTGCAGGTAAAGTATTGGCGACTCAAGGATCGCGTACTGTATTAATCGGCAAAGATACGCGAATTTCAGGCTATATGTTGGAGTCAGCCTTGGAAGCCGGTCTTGCAGCAGCGGGGTTATCCGCGGCATTTACCGGACCAATGCCGACACCGGCGATCGCTTATTTGACAAGAACCTTTCGTGCCGAAGCGGGTATTGTAATTTCAGCGTCACATAACCCGTATTATGATAACGGGATTAAATTTTTCTCTACGCAAGGGACTAAATTGCCGGATGATGTGGAAGAAGCTATAGAAGCCATGATGGATCAATCAATGGATTGCGTTGAGTCAGCTCAATTAGGACGCGCTAGCCGAATTAATGATGCGGCAGGGCGTTATATCGAGTTTTGTAAAAGTACATTTCCATCAAACTTGAGTTTGGAAAATTATAAAATTGTGGTGGATTGTGCCAATGGAGCGACTTATCATATTGCGCCGAATGTGATGCGCGAATTAGGGGCGGAGGTGATCGAAATTGGTTGTGATCCGAACGGTATCAATATTAATGAAAAATGCGGCGCAACGGATATTAAAGCGTTGCAAGATAAGGTATTAGAAACCAAGGCGGACGTTGGTTTAGCTTATGATGGTGATGGTGACCGTTTGATTATGGTGGATCACTTAGGTAATAAAGTGGATGGTGACCAAATTCTGTTTATTATTGCACGCGAGGCTTTACGCGCCGGTAATTTGAAAGGCGGTGTTGTGGGAACCTTGATGAGCAATATGAGCCTTGAAATTGCCTTGAAGCAATTGGCAATTCCGTTTATTCGTGCCAATGTAGGCGATCGTTATGTATTGGAAAAAATGCAAGAAAACGGTTGGACATTAGGGGGCGAAAACTCCGGGCATATTATTATTGCCGATAAAAATACCACCGGAGACGGTATTATTGCTTCCCTTGCGGTATTGGCAGCAATAGTACAACATGGTCTTTCTTTAAATGAGTTAGCCAGTGCGGTTAAATTATTCCCTCAAGTGTTAATTAATGTGCGTTTTGCTAACGGTACAAATCCGTTGGAAAGCGAAGCGGTAAAAGCAGCGGCGGCGGCAACTGAACAGCGCTTGAGCGGGAAAGGGCGCATTTTATTGCGCAAATCCGGTACTGAACCCTTAATTCGCGTGATGGTGGAATGTGAGGATGGTGATCTGGCACAACAATGTGCCGAGCAAATTGCCGACGCAGTCAAAGCAAACTAAGTTGGCAAGCGGATATTGGAGTAAGCATGAAAATATGGATAATGCGACACGGTGAAGCGGAGGTGATGGCGAAATCGGATAAAGATCGCCATCTGAATGCACGTGGTAGAGCGCAAGCCGGCGCACAAGGAATTTGGCTAAAAAAGACCGCACTTGGCACATTTGATAAAATATTGGTGAGCCCTTATGTACGTACTCAAGAAACTGCGGGATTAATCGATCAGGTTTATAAGGGGGAATTTGCGCAGAAATATGAATTTTGGGACGAAATTACACCTTATGGCAATGCGACAAATGTAGCCTCTTATTTATCCCTATTGGCAGATCAAGGTGTGCAGCAAGTTTTGCTGGTTTCACATCTTCCGTTAGTAGGCGAAATCGTCAGCGAAATTTGTGGTGTAAATCCGGTCAGTTTTTATCCTGCAACGCTAGTTGCGCTCAATTGGGAGAAGGGAAGCTCGCGTGGAAATGTGGTGGAAATTAAGTATCCGGATTAATATCAACATAAAAAAGAGCGCCTTTGGTGCTCTTTTTTGGAGTAACCATTGCTTAGTTTAAGTAATTAAAGACTTTAACCACTTTTTTAACTCCGGCAACATTGCGTGCAATTTCTGCGGCTGCATTGCCTTGATTTTGGGTTAAATTTCCCATCAGAAAAACTTCCCCGTCTTCAGTAATTACTTTTACATCGGTAGCTTTTACTGCGGAATCCACCAACATTTTTGATTTTATTTGTGTAGTAATCCAGCTATCTTTACTAATTTGAGCGATAGTAAGTGGTTGGGTAATGCGAATTTCATTATATACGACATTAACGCCTTCAACGCCTTTGGCTAAGCTGGTCGCAATTTCTTTTAAATTTCCATTGGGTACTTGACCTATTAGTAATACTCGCCCACTGTATGATACGACATTGATACGGGCTTCTGATTTTATTTGTTCATCGCTGCGAATTGCGGATAACACTTTTTCTTCCAATGTTTCATCATCAACCTGTGTACCTATGGTGCGAGGATCTGTGGCTACCTTGGCTGCGACTGCACCAATGCTGGTAATTCCCGCTACGGTTGCAGTGACACAACCTTGTAATAAAATAGCTCCGCCGATAATCATGCTAAGTTTTTTTAACTGCGTTAGATTCATTTTTACCTCCTTTAGGCTTCTTAAGTGTGGCTTAAAATTACTTTTTCTGTCAAGTTATGAATGCGAAAAAAGTGAAAAATCAATTAATTCACAAATCGCATTGATGATGAAGAGATGGTTCTCCATAATGCGACTTTCTTTATTATGCGGAATAGCAATTTCTAAATCGTTTTCCGTTAAAAAACCGCGCAGATGGTCACAATTGGCGCCAGTTAAGGCAATAATATTAATCTCTTTGGTTAAGGCACAATGAATAAGATCTAAGATGGTTTCTTCATTTCCGCTTGGGGAAAAGACCACCAGTAGATCACCTTGTTGTGCCACTGCATTAAATTGGCGTTGATAGAGATTGGATGGATTATTGTCAGAAATAATTGCACAACCGACCGCACTATCCATACTTAATAAGATAGAGGGAAAACTGGGTCTTTCTAATTCATAACGATGCAAAAGGTTGGCAACTAAAAATTGTGCATTGGCATAAGAACGTCCATGACCACAAACGATAATTTTATTTCCGCGTAATAAGCAATTCACTATATTTTGTGCTGCTTGTACAATCACCGGCGGCAGCAAACTGGAGGAGGAAATTTGGGTTTGAATATTTTCCGTATAGAGATCTTTTATTTTATCTAACATAGGATTTAATCGAGAAAATTGGGGATCCATTGTATGTCTTCTTCGCTTTTACCAAAAGCAATTAAATCAAAACGGCAATCGGTATCTTCTAGACTACAATTTTGTTTTGCTAACCATAAACTTGCTGCATCCAGCCATTTTTGCTGTTTGCGCCAATCAACACTGTCTATGGCAGAGCCGAAACGGTTATTGGAACGTTGGCGTACTTCCACAAAGACGATAGTATCTTGATCACGCATAATAAGATCCAGTTCACCGCATTTAAACGATTGATTGGCGGCAATAAATACCAACCCTTTGTGTTCTAAGAAAAGGCGAGCTTCCTGCTCAAAGCTCGCCCCTTGTTGACGTTTTGAAAAAAACATGGATTTAATGCTTAATTAATTGCAACGACGTCGGCATTTTGATACACAAACCACGTCATATCACGTTCAATGTTACAATTTGTTCCGGCACTCAATTTTCCGGTTAAACCGTTAATACTAAATCCGGGAACTTGGCGTAATTCATTAAATTGGTTGATTAACAACCATGCATCCGCTCCCATTGCGTATAAACGTATCAACGAATAATCGCCATTGGTTATTTGTTCAATTTGGCGATATTGCGCTGAACTTGTCTCTTTAAAGAATGGGATATCGCTGAATTGTAATCCGTTCATTAATAAACGATATTCCGGACCGTTATTCGGTGAATTACTGCGGGAACTTGCATATAATTTTAAGTTACGATTGGTATTATCCACTGAAGTTTTAATTTCAGCTAATTGCTCGCTGGTTGCGACAATATATAAGGCTTCCGCATTTTGGCTTAAACCTCCTTGTAAGGCAAAGTTAATATCGTCAGGATTGTTGTAAAAACGAATATTGGCATCTGTCGCAGCTAATTGTTGCCAACGTACGTTAAACGCTGACGCTGTGCGTTGACCGACATCTGCTTGTGGAACAAGCACTAGCGGATTGCGAATACCATCATTCCACATTTTATTCGCTGCGGATTCCGCTTCATCTTCCGGCGATAAACCATAATAACAAAGTTGCCCGATAGCACGTGCATTTGGTGTTGAATTTAGTGCAAGCACACTCAATCCTTGAATGTGGGTTGGGTTATTTAAAAGTGTATCGACATTTTGTTTTAACAACGGACCGACAAGGGTAGTAATGCCTTGCTGTTTGGCTTGTTCAATAATGCTTTCGATCGATTGTGTCATGGTATCAAATACGGCGACTTGAATTGCTGAATCGCCTCTAGCATCATCAAACCCTTTTTTAATTGTATTACCAATTAATTGCGCATTGTCGCTAAGCGGTAATAACAAGGCAATTTGACTTAAATTTGTACCTTGGAAATTAAATAAACCGCGCAATTCGGTCGGGAATAAATAAGTAGCGCTATGACTTGGATAAGATAATCGCCAATTTTGTAGCGATTGACTTAATTGCGCCGGAGTATTGATGTTGTCATTATACGCTTTTGCCAACGCAATCCATCCCGCCAATGCGGGGCTGCCTTCCACGATCGTATTATTAATTACACCGCGATTAGTATTACGCAATAATGCCCAAGTGCGGTCATTATTTTCTTGTTTTCTTTGCGTATCAGTCAGGAAATTATCAATTTGAATACGTGCTTTTACCGCTTCAATCGTGTCGTTTTGATTTTCTGCGATACGCGCCGCTACTTCATAATAACGTGCTTTTTGAGAGGGGCTTAATAATGCTAAATTAATTACTGCCAATTGACTTTTGGCTAATTGATTATTTTTTTTCGCCGCAGAAACATGGGCGTCAACAATGGATTTGTCTAATAATTGCGGTTCGGTCAGATCTTTTAACTCAGAAAGAAAGGCTTCTGCGCCGGCAACTTTATTTTCAGTGACAAGTACACGTGCAGCAAGTAATTTATAAGTTTGTTGATCTTCAACGCTTTTGGTTTGTGCAATTCGATTAATATAAAAATCGGAATTGGCATTAGCGTCATTTTTTAATGTATCGGTGAAACTGTTGCTAAAAATATTCGCACAACCGGCTAATACTAAAGCAAAGAAAAACGGTATTAATCGTTTTTTTAAATGAATACATTGTAATAGAATAGACATAATCACTCCTTGTTATTAAAACAACAGCGTGATCTTACTTATCTCAATGCGTAAAATCAAATAAAAGAAGTCAAAAAATGAATAATTTAAGTGGAATTTTATATATTGTTGCCACGCCGATCGGAAACTTACAGGATATGACCGCACGCGCGCTGGATATTTTTAACCAAGTGGATCTTATTGCGGCGGAAGATACCCGTCACAGCGGATTGTTGTTAAATCATTATGGCATTAAAAAACCATTTTTTGCGCTACATGATCACAACGAGCAACAAAAAGCGGATTTGTTGGTGGAAAAATTGCGTCAAGGCAACCATATTGCCTTGATTTCTGATGCAGGAACGCCGCTTATCAGTGATCCGGGATTTCATGTGGTCAGAAAATGTCGTCAAGCGGGCATTCGTGTTGTGCCGCTGCCCGGAGCTTGTGCGGCGATTACCGCGTTATGCGCCTCCGGTATTGCTTCGGATCGTTTTTGTTTTGAAGGCTTTTTGCCGGCAAAAAGTAAAGCGAGACGAGATAAATTAACGGAACTTGCTGATGAAGCGCGTACCTTAATTTTTTATGAATCTACCCACCGTATTTTAGACAGTTTGGCAGATATTGAAACGGTATTAGGCACCGAGCGCTATGTGGTGTTGGCAAGGGAAATCACTAAAACTTGGGAAACCATCATTGGTGATGAAGTGGGGCGGTTGCGTATATGGCTTGCAGAGGATCCTAATCGTACCAAAGGCGAGATGGTTTTGATAATCGAAGGTAAAAGTGCGGAGCCAAATGCTGAATTTAGCCCACAAGCCATTAAAGCGCTTCAACTAATTACCCAAGAATTGCCGCTAAAAAAAGCCTCAGCGATCGTGGCGGAATTGTACGGATATAAGAAAAATGCGTTATATCAATTTGGATTGGATAATTTTGTATAGGAATTGAGAGTGGTTTGTTACTTTCTCACTGCTACGAGATGAGAAAGTAACAAACCGAATAGTGCTTAAATCGCTGTTTTAATTAAATAAGCGGTATAAGCCACATAACCGGCAAGTAATAACAAGCCTTTAAAACGATTGATGGTTCCTTGTTTTTTGACACCATAACCAAAAATAAACAGCGAGAAGGTTAAAATCGTCATCATTAACATATCACGTGAGAAAATTTCATTGCCGACTTGAATTGGCGTAATGGAGCCTGCAATCCCGACAACTGCTAAGGTATTAAATAAGTTAGAGCCAATAATATTTCCTACTGCTAAATCCGATTCGCCTTTTCTTGCTGCCATGATTGAAGCGGCAAGTTCCGGCAAGGAGGTGCCCACCGCAACGATCGTTAAGCCGATAATCAAATCGCTTACGCCCAAAAATGATGCCGCTTTCACCGCTCCCCAAACTAATAATTGAGAACTGGTAATTAATAACACTAAGCATACGATCATCCACATAATTGCCTTAGGCATAGACATCAAGGGATGTTCTGCTAATTCTTCTTCCACATTTCGGCTCATTGGATCTTGTTTATTTTTCCGTCCTTGCCAAATGATCCAGCTCATATAAATAGCAAAAATCACCAATAAAATCAGTGCATCAAGATGGGAAATTTGTGCATCATAAATCAAATAGGCGGAAATCAGCGTCACCAAAGACAAAATCGGTAATTCTTGTTTTAAGATAGAAGAGTTTACCGTTACCGGTTTTATCAGTGCAGTTGCCCCTAAAATCAAGGCAATATTGGTAATATTTGAACCATAAGCGTTACCCAGCGCAATCCCCGGACTGTTATTTAAGGCGGAAAGTGCCGATACAATCATCTCTGGTGCGGAAGTGCCAAATCCAATAATGATAATACCGATAAGCAGTGGTGACATTCCTAAATGGCGCGCAAATGAGGCTGCGCCATCGATAAAACGATCCGCACTCCAAACTAAAATAATTAAACCGATTAAAATTGCCAATAAAGGATATAACATAGTGTGAACGTCCTAACATTATGTCGTAAAAAAGAGAAGTATAATAGATGTAGAATTTATTTGAAATAAAAAAATAAAGCCCATACAGTGATGGGCTAAAAGTCTTTTGTGAAAATTAGTTTCTATAAAAGGAGACAAATAAAAACTAACCAAAAGAAAAATTGGCTCCTCCTGCTGGACTTGAACCAGCGACATATGGATTAACAGTCCACCGTTCTACCGACTGAACTAAGGAGGAATAATTCTGTATCACAAGGAACGGACGCACATAATAATGATCTTGTTATACCTTGTCAACTGTTAAAATAAAAAAATTTAAGGTTGTTTTAGATAACTAACTTAGCCTGTAGTTTTGCTATTTGTGTAAGTGCTGGTAATTGGCTGTATTTATCCACGCGATTTTGCTCTATTAATCTTTCCATTACGTTTTGTAACAAATTTAGTACAAGCAATCATCTTTTCCAATTTCCAGCCGGAGTGATACTAATCTTCTTTGCCTAGAATTTGATTAACTTCAGTTTTATAGAGTATAGCTTTTGCTCCAAATACCGCTTGGATACCGCCGCCAACTTCAAGCACGTCAATCGCGCCCAGCGCTTTTAGTTTACCTCTATTGACAGCTTTGACATCTTTTACTGCAACACGTAAGCGAGTAATACAAGCATCAACATTTTCAATATTCTCCGCTTTACCTAATGCCTTAATAATAGCATGTGCATTTTCATTCAATGATGTTGTGCTTTGCTCAATAATCTCTCCTTGATCATCCGCTCTTCCTAGGGTCATCACATTAAATTTACGAATAAGGAATAAGAAAGAAAAATAGTAAAGTGCAGCCCAAGGCAGACCAACCGTCACAACGCGAACCCAATTAGTATTTTCGTTGCCTTGTAAAATACCGAAAAGCAAGAAATCAATGAAACCGCCAGAGAAAGTGTTACCAATTGAAATGTTTAAGAAATCCGCAAGATAGAATGAAACTCCATCTAAGAAGGCATGGAATACATAAAGCCACGGTGCAACAAATAAGAACATAAACTCAATTGGCTCCGTGATTCCTGTAATAAATGATGTTAATGCCGCACCTAAAAATAAACCACCGATTGCTTTTCTACGCGCTTTAGGCACAGTGTGATACATTGCTAAACAAGCGGCAGGCAAGCCAAACATCATGGTATCAAAACGACCGGCAAAGAAACGTGTTCCTTCAGTAAATAGACCATGATGATTGGGATCGGCTAATTGGGCAAAGAATATTTTTTGAGCACCGATAACAGTTTCGCCATTCACTACTTCGGTTCCACCTAACTCTGTATACCAAAAAAGCGGATAAATCATATGATGTAAACCAACAGCACCACTTAAACGCATTAAGAAACCATAGAAGAAAGTACCCGCTTCCTCCATTGATGCAATCTCTTTTCCTGCAGAAATCAACCAATGTTGAAATGTCGGCCAAATTAAGAAGAAAATAGCTCCAATGAAAATAGCTGCAAAAGAGGTTACAATCGGCACAAAACGAGAACCGCCAAAGAATCCTAGAATCTGTGGCAACCGGATATTATTGTATTTGTTATGTAGTTTGACGGTGATTAACCCCATAACCAATGAACCAATAACCCCTGTGTCAATCCCTTTGGTTTCCGGAGAAAAAATGGGAAGGAGTGCGGAAATTGTTCCTGTCATCACAAGATAACCGACAACAGCTGATAATGCTGCTACGCCTTTATCTCGTTTTGCCAAACCAATTCCTAAACCAATACAAAGCAAAAGGGCAAGATTGGCAAAAACCACGCTCCCTGCTGCCGCCATAATCTGGAAAATACCTTGAAGAAAAGTATTATCTAAAATAGGGTAGGCTTGAATTGTAGCCTTATTAGATAACGCACCGCCAATCCCCAAAAGTAAACCTGCAGCAGGTAATATGGCGATTGGGAGCATAAATGCTTTACCGATCTGTTGAAGTTGTTTGAACATAGAATGGTTCCTTATATTAAAGGTAATATAATAAGTATAATGCCATTTTAGCTTTAAAAATATGACCTTACGCAAAATTTCGTGTATAAATAGCGGTTTTCTATTTTGTAAGGGTAAATTGGGGGCTGGAAAAGATAAAAGTTCCAATGAAAGGACGATTTTCTATTGGCATACCGCCACTTAGATTTATCAAGCAAAGCACCATGTAGGCAAGTTTAATAACATCTCCAAAACTCGGTTTGAACGCAATTTAAAGGATTGTGAATGATGTTTTAATTATTGTGGTAAAACCAAAATTTCTATTTTAAAACAATTGGTTAATCGGTGTGATCCGGTTATCTCGGATATTCCCCGATTTTTATATTTTTTACTCACTAATTTTATATCCACAGTGGTTGTGGATAACTCTGTGAGTTATTATTTGAAAAGTAGCGCAAACCCTCATGAAATATAGCACTTTTAACACTGAATGTAAGATTGGTTGTAAAATGACATTTCTTTTATTTCAATAGGTTTTTTTTTTTTTTTTGATTTGGTTTGTAAAAAATGACATTTTCTTTTTTATTTCAATAGGTTAGTAAATTTCCACAAAATTTTAAAAAAAAACTTTACGTTTTTTTGAAGTTTCTAACTTGACAAATATAAGTCTGTGTAAAACTTAGAAATTTAATTTAAAAAATTGATCGAAAATTGTGATAAAATCGACCGCACTTTAAGGATAAATAAACCCTGCATTATTGTCGTATTTTTGATAAAGCCAATCTTCTATGAACGCGAAAATAAATACTAAACCCTTTATTCTGCATTCCGATTTTTCCCCTTCCGGCGATCAACCGCAAGCCATTGCGCGTTTAACCGAAAATCTCAACGACGGTTTAGCCCATCAAACCTTACTTGGTGTAACCGGTTCGGGAAAAACCTTTACTATTGCTAACGTAATCGCGCAATTAAATCGACCGGCAATGTTGCTGGCGCCGAATAAAACCTTGGCAGCCCAGCTTTATGCGGAAATGAAGGCTTTTTTTCCGGAAAATGCCGTGGAATATTTCGTTTCTTACTATGATTATTATCAACCGGAAGCCTATGTGCCGAGCAGTGATACCTTTATTGAAAAAGATGCCTCGATTAATGATCAAATTGAACAAATGCGTTTATCTGCAACCAAATCCTTTTTAGAGCGTCGCGATACCATTGTGGTTGCTTCCGTTTCTGCCATTTACGGATTGGGCGATCCGGACAGCTATTTGAAAATGATGTTACATTTGCAAACCGGTGCCATCATTAATCAACGCCAAATTTTAGCGCAATTAGCCGAGTTGCAATATACTCGCAATGATCAGGCGTTTCAGCGCGGTACTTTTCGTGTTAGGGGCGAGGTTATTGATATTTTTCCGGCGGAATCTGATGATAAAGCCATTCGGATCGAGTTATTTGATGATGAAATTGAACGTTTAACCTTGTTTGATCCGCTGACCTCCAAAAGTTTCGGTACGGTACCGCGTTATACGGTGTATCCAAAAACGCACTATGTAACGCCGCGTGAAAAAATTCTAGCTGCTATCGAACGGATTAAACAAGAGTTGGCACAGCGTCGCCAGATGCTATTGGAGAATAATAAATTATTGGAAGAACAGCGCTTAACACAACGTACCTTGTTTGATATCGAGATGATGAATGAGCTGGGATATTGTTCCGGCATTGAAAATTATTCGCGCTATTTATCCGGCAGAAACGAAGGGGAACCGCCACCGACCTTATTTGATTATATGCCTTCTGATGCGTTATTGATCATAGACGAGTCTCACGTGACCGTTCCGCAAATCGGCGGAATGTATCGTGGCGACCGTTCACGCAAGGAAACCTTGGTAGAGTATGGTTTTCGCTTGCCTTCCGCCTTGGATAACCGCCCGTTGCGTTTTGAAGAATTTGAACGTTTAGCGCCTCAAACTATCTATGTTTCGGCAACACCGGGACCTTATGAACTGGAAAAATCAGGGCAAGAGATTATCGACCAAGTGGTGCGTCCGACGGGATTATTGGATCCGGAGATTGAAATTCGACCGGTGACGATCCAAGTGGATGATTTGCTGTCCGAGGCGCGCAAAAGAGCGGTTGAAAATGAGCGTGTTTTAGTGACCACCTTAACCAAACGCATGGCGGAAGATTTAACCGATTATTTGGAAGAACATGGCGTACGCGTGCGTTATCTACACTCGGATATCGACACTGTCGAACGGGTGGAAATTATTCGCGATCTGCGTTTAGGCGAGTTTGACGTATTGGTGGGCATCAACTTGCTGCGCGAAGGATTGGATATTCCGGAAGTATCGCTGGTAGCGATTTTAGATGCGGATAAAGAAGGATTTTTACGTTCCGAACGATCGTTAATTCAAACGATTGGGCGAGCTGCACGTAACCTGAAAGGTAAAGCGATTTTATACGCGGACAGTATCACCAAATCCATGGAAAAAGCGATAACTGAAACCAATCGACGCCGTGAAAAGCAAATGAAGTATAACCAAGATCGCGGTATTGTTCCGCAGGCCTTAAACAAAAAGGTCGGAGAGTTATTGGATATTGGTCAAGGGGTGGCATATAAAAATAAAACGAAATCGCGCGCCCAAACTGTGGCAGAAACCACCGCACTTTATCATCTACCGAAAACCATAAAAGAATATCAGCAACAGGTGAAAAAACTGGAACAACAAATGTACCAACACGCCCAAGCATTGGAGTTTGAAAAAGCGGCGACTATCCGCGATCAATTACATCAATTGCATGAACAGTTTCGAGTAAACGGATGAAATATGCCCTCGATATGCCCTCGAAATGAGGGCATTTGATCAATGCGTAACGCTTTTTAAATGTGCTTTTAGTGTTTGTTCAATTTCGTAAATCCAATCTAATTCGAATTGAGTAAAGCCCGCTTGAATTCTGGCGTCGGTGTTGATGGCGCCTTTGAAAATAACGATGCGGTATTTGCGTAATAATTCGGAGAAACATGACATGGCATCTAAGCCGCGTTTTTCCGAAAGGGCGTGATACCAATGATTGCCGATCGCAACATGACCGATTTCGTCGCGCAAAATAATATCCAGAATATTGACCGCGGCGAAATCTTTGCGTTGAGCGATTTTTTCTTGCAATACCGGTGTGGCATCGAGCCCACGTGCTTCCAAAACGCGCGGAACCAGTGCCATGCGCTCCCAAATATCATGGGCGGTAGCCTGCGCCATTTCCCATAATCCGGCATGACCTTCAAAATCGCCATATTGATATCCTAATGTTTTAAGATGTTGATTTATCAGAGTAAAATGTGTGCTTTCTTCGCGAGCGACGCGTAACCAATCTTGCACAAAAGCCATGCCTTGATGCAATTCTTGCTGTGCGTGGCGACCAAAACGCCAAGCAGCGTCCAGCCCTAAATTAATAGCATTAAATTCAATATGGGCAATGGCGTGCAAAGTGGCGGCGTAACCTTCGTCGGTGGCAAAAGATCGTTTCGGCACATCTTTTGGCGCCACTAAACGTGGTTTGGACGGAATGCCGACTATTTCTTGTTCGACATTGATGGTTGGAAAATCCGCCAATTCGGTGAAATGAACTTGTGACAAACTCTGATCATAAAGCGCATTGACCAAGGCGCATTTTTTCTCTGGTTGTGGCTCTTGTAAGGCCTCTGTCACTAATTGCCAAAATTGTGCAGCGGAAAGTGCTGTCATTTTTTTCCTTATTTTTGTTCTGCTGAATAACGAATTAGACCTTCTTGTTGTGTGGTCGCGATTAAGCGACCTTGGCGATCAAAAATTTGTCCGCTACCTAAACCACGCCCGCCATAAGCATTATTGCTTTTTACTGCATAAAGTAGCCAATCGTTGAGATCAAAAGGACGATGGAACCAAATGGCATGGTCGATAGTGGCGACTTTCATACCACTTTGCAAAAAGCCTTTTTTATGTGGATGAAGTGCGGTCAATAAAGTGTGAAAATCGGAAAAATAAGCAAGTAAACATTGCTGAATTTGGCGATCATGCGGCACGCTGCCATTGGCTTTTACCCACGCAAATTGCTCTGGCGGTAATTCGGTACCGTTAAACGGATTGTTGATATATTTGCTGCGAATGTCAAACGGGCGTTCCGCGGTAAATTTATCGCGCACCGCTTCCGGCAAATAGGCTGCCATTTTTTGCATTATCTCGCTTTCGGAATAAAAACTTTCCGGTTTGCCGACTGGCGGCATAACACTTTGGTGTTCAAAGCCTTTTTCTTTGATTTGGAAAGAGGCGGTGATGTGGCAAATGGGTTCGTTATGTTGAATTGCTTTAACGCGTAAGGCACTAAAATTACGTCCGGTACGCAGCGTCTCGACATCATAAATAATCGGTAATTGGCAGTCACCGGGAGCGAGAAAATAAGCATGGCAGGAGTGTAATATTCGATCTTTAGGTGCTGCTTGCATGGCGGCATAAAGTGCTTGAGCGATTACTTGACCGCCAAATACTTGGCGCAATCCGAGATCTTCACTGTCGCCGCGAAAAAGAAGATCGTCAAGTTGTTCTAATTCTAATAATTGAATTAATTGATTGAGTATATTAGACATTGATTCTCCTTGTCTGAATAGGGCGATATTTAAGCGGTTAAGTATAATAACTCGATAAATATTTGCAATCGGAAATTGCTTATTGCATAATACGAGACCTTAACGTTTAACGTTAATTCAATGGAAACCTCCTCGGTTCCTCGCAATGGTGTCTGGTTTACCCGGTCAGGTTCGGAAGAAAGCAGCCAGAGTCAGAATTTCCGTGTGCCGAGATCAAGCTGGGGAGGTTTCCACCCTTTAAGCCTTCCCCCTCTGTTTTATAATCTTTCTGTTAATTGTTTAAAAAAACCTTGTGATTTTTGCATGAGTTCCGTATAACTGCCTTGTTCGATAAGGCGTGCATCATCAATGATACAAATCCGGTCAAATTGCTCAATAGCGGTTAAACGGTGTGTAACCATCAGCAAGGTTTTATGCCGACAATGTGCCAAAATTAAGGCTAAAATTTGGCGTTCGGTTTCGCGATCCAAACTTTCGGTTGGTTCATCTAATAGCACAATAGGGGCATTATTCAGTAACACCCGTGCCAACCCTAAACGACGTTGTTCGCCGCCGGAAAGTTGGCGTCCGCCATTGCCTAACCAAATATCTAATTCTTGTTCTTGTTGCAATAATGTATTTAAACCGACCGCACTTAATACTTCGCGCATTTTTTCATCACTAATAGGCTGTTGGGTGGCAATTTGTAAGTTATTACGTAGGCTGTCGCTAAATACGTGAATACGTTGAGTTAAAAAACAAATGTGTTCACGTAAAGCGCTTTCCGCATAATCTTCAATGGGATTGCCGGATAAGGATAATTGCCCTTGTTGGGCGGCATAATGGCGTACGAGTAATTGCAATAAGGTGGATTTTCCGCTGCCGGTTTTGCCCAAAATCGCTACTTTTTGCCCTTGATACAGACGAAGATTGAGATCGCTTAACGCCGCTTGTGGACGATCCGGATAATGAAAA
Organism: Actinobacillus seminis; assembly: GCF_002263215.1. Lineage (GTDB taxonomy): Bacteria > Pseudomonadota > Gammaproteobacteria > Enterobacterales > Pasteurellaceae > Actinobacillus_B > Actinobacillus_B seminis. The sequence continues at coordinate 99,258 of NZ_NLFK01000001.1, read as the reverse complement.
TACAGATTTTTTGCTTCGATTAATGGCATGTTCGGCGCTAAATTTGTTGCAATTGTGGCATTGCCATCAAAATGTACCAAGGGTTCTTGTTCGGTGATTTCCGTGATTCGTTCGGCGGAAGCGATAATCTGCCCAATGTGCAAAAAAGCCGCGCCCAAAGGCATCAAAATTTCAAAGGCGGCAAGGACGGCTAACGCAAATAATCCGATTAAAGCATGGCGATATTGATCGCTACCAAAATCAGCATGAGCTGTAAACCACAGGGTCGCTACCAATAACATTCCATTGGCAAACAAGAAAAGTGCGGTGGATAATCCGGCTAAATTGGCTTCTTTTTGTTGATAAGATTGCCATTCTTGTTCTGTTTCCGCGAGCTTGTGTTTAATCAGCTGCTCGGCGTTAAACAGCAATAATTCAGCTTGCGATTGAATAAATTCTACAAATCGGGTGCGATAAGTGGCGCGAGAAACCGTTAATTTTTTGCCGAAAGTTTTGCCAAGATGATAAAACAGGGGTGGTACAATGAACAATAAAATCAGCAGGCTGGTGCCAATAAAAAGCGCAACCGGCAGATTAAATAAACTTAACCCAACGGTTAAAAAAACAATCACCGTAATGGCGCTGATAAAAGGTGCCAGTAGGCGCAAATAGAGGCTGTCTAAGGTATCAACATCTGCAACCAAACGATTAAGCAAATCGCTATTGCGATAGCGGTTTAGTACCGCAGGGCTGAGCGGAATAATTTTGCTGAAAACCTGTACACGTAATTTAGCAAGAGTGCGAAACGTGGCGTCGTGGGTGACGATTTTTTCGAAATAACGCGCGGCAGTACGCCCTACCGCCAAGCCACGCACGCTGGCGGAGGGATAAAAGAAATTAAATAGCGTACCAACACCTGCAATCGCGGTGGCGGCTAAAAACCAGCCGGAAACGGTTAATAACCCGACGCTGGATGCCAGCCCGACAATCATTAAAATCACACCGATAATCAAGGTGAATTTAGCGTGACGAAATAAACGTAAAAACGGAAAAAGAGCGCGCATTAGTGAATATCCTGTTTTCGTTGAGCCAAAAGTTCAGCAAAATAGCCATGATCTTGTAATTGGGCGAAAGTGCCTTGTTGGATGATTTGCCCTTGTTGCATCACCAAAATTTGGTCGCATTGTTTAAGATCTTCAATGCGGTGAGTGATCATTAAGGTAGTTTGCTGGTCGCTGATTTGTTGTAAGGCTTGCAAGACTAAATTTTCCGATTGTGCATCTAAACTGGCGGTCGGTTCGTCTAACACCAATAATTTGCCTTGACGCAGCAAGGCGCGAGCCACTGCTAAACGCTGTGCTTGACCGACGGAAAGTCCGATACCACCTTCTTTAATTTCATGATCTAAACTTAACTTATCGGTAAATTCTTTGGCTTGTGCCTGCGTGAGTGCTTGTTCGATTTGTTGCTTTGAGGCTTGAATATCGCCCAGTAGCAGATTTTCGCGGATGCTGCCTTGTAACAGTAGCGGATTTTGTCCTACCCAAGCTACTTGTTTGCGCCATTGGGTTAAATCCAACTCCCGAAACTCGATCCCATTGATTTTTAAGCTGCCTTGATAAGCTAAAAAGCCTAATAGCACATTGATCAAGGAGGTTTTTCCCGCGCCACTTTGTCCCACTAAGGCAGTGTGGCTGTTCGGCGCTAGATGAAAGTTTAAGGCTTGTGTTAACGGTTGACCTTGTGGCGACAGTACAATGAAATTTTCTGCACAAATTTCTACCGCACTTTGTGCATCAAGTTGTAGGCGGGCGGATTTAGATTGGGTCGTAATATAATCTTGTTCTAAAAAATCCACAATCACATCCGCAGCACCGATACCGGCGGAACGATCGTGATAATAGGTACCGAGATCTCGCAGCGGTTGATAAAACTCCGGCGCAAGGATTAAGCAGAAAAAGCCGACAAAGAGGCTTAGCGAGGTGCCATAGGTGCCGAAATCCAGTTCACCTAAATAACTAAAACCAAAATAAACCGCCATTAAAGCAATCGAAATCGAAGTGAAAAACTCCAATACCGCCGAGGATAAAAACGCCAGTTTTAATACATCCATGGTGGTTTCACGGAAGGCTTCCGTACTTTCTTCAATATGTCGGGTTTGCTCCGAAGTGCGGTTAAAAATCCTTAAGGTTTCAAGCCCTTGCAAGCGATCTAAAAATTGTGCGCTTAAACGGGAGAGGGTTTCCATATTGCGTTGGCTACTGTCCGCGGCGGCAATACCTACTAAAATCATAAAAACAGGAATAAGCGGTGCAGTGAATAATAAAATGAGTCCGGCCGCCCAGTTTAGTGGAAATACAGCAATTAAAATGATCGCCGGTACAATCACGGATAAGACTTGTTGTGGCAAATAGCGTGCATAAAAATTATGCAGATTTTCTACTTGCTCCAACATAATACTTGCCCAACTGCCCGCGGGTTTATGATTAATCGTTGCCGGTCCCACTTGGTGGATTTTATTTAAAATTTGTTGGCGAATATGGCGACGTAATTGTTGCCCGCTTTGAAAGCCGATTTTTTCTCTGCTCCATAACATCAACGCACGCAAAGCGAAACACAAAATTAAGGCGACAAAGTGCGGTAATAATTGACTGCGATCGGTATTTTCCATAATCAATCGTTGCAACACTATTGCCAACAACCAAGTTTGTGCTACCAAAATTAAAGAAGAAAACGTGGCAAGGATAATGGTCAACGCTAATGGTTTTTTAATGATGTTTTGTTGGTTTCTTAGCCATTTAAACAGATATTTTTGGCGGGCTTTATTCATATTTACAGGTGCTTTCGAATGATTTTCGCAATTAAAAAGGAAGGACGCGATTAACGCGTCCGTTATCGTTTAAATAAAGTTATTCTTGAGCCTCAAGATAACGTTCAGCATCTAACGCTGCCATACAACCGGTCCCGGCAGAGGTAATCGCTTGACGATAGTTATGATCCATCACATCTCCCGCAGCAAATACGCCTTCTACGGACGTGGCAGTTGCATTACCGTTTAAACCGGATTTTACCACAATATAACCGTTATTTAATTCCAGTTGACCGGCAAAAATATCCGTATTTGGGGCATGACCAATAGCGATAAATGCACCTTCTACCTTGATTTCTTCGCAAGTCTCGGACTGGGTATCTTTTAAACGCAATCCGGTTACGCCCATATCATCCCCCAAGACTTCATCCAAAGTGCGGTGCGTATGGAGTACGATTTTGCTTTCTTCCACTTTTTTGTTTAAACGGTCAAGCAGGATTTTTTCGGCGCGGAAACTGTCTCGACGGTGAATTAAATGCACCTCGGAGGCGATATTGGCTAAATAAAGCGCTTCTTCCACCGCGGTATTGCCGCCGCCGACGACAGCGACCGGTTTATTGCGATAGAAAAAACCGTCACAAGTCGCACAAGCGGAAACGCCTCGTCCTTTGTAGGCTTCTTCGGAAGGTAACCCCAAATAACGGGCTGAGGCGCCGGTAGCGATAATTAATGCATCGCAACTAAATGTTTGCATATCGCCATAAAGCTTGAACGGGCGAGAGGACAAATCCACGCGATTGATATGGTCAAAAATAATTTCAGTATCAAATTTTTCCGCGTGTTGTAACATTCTTTGCATTAATTCCGGGCCTGTAGTATCGCCAAAATCGCCCGGCCAGTTTTCAATTTCTGTGGTCGTAGTTAATTGACCGCCTTGTTGTAATCCGGTGACTAACACGGGCTTAAGGTTGGCGCGTGCGGCATAAATCGCCGCAGTATAACCGGCAGGGCCTGAGCCTAAAATAAGCAATTTGCTGTGTTTAATTTCTGACATAAAAATTCCTTGCATTTTATCAAACTTAAGTTGTTAAGTTGCTTAAGTCTATTACAGTGTTTTCAATAAGTAAATCCATCAATAGAGTAATGCATACAATAATCGGCGATATTTATTGGTAATCGGGTCATGGTTGCCGATGGCGGCTAAAATTTCCAAAAATTGTTTTTTTACTTCACCATGTTCTACTGCTAAGTCTTGTTTTAATAGGCTGAATAACAGTTCCAGCGCTTCTTCGTTGCGATTAGCTTGGTGCAATTGTAATGCTAATTTTAGCGCAATTTCCGCACTTGGATTTTTAGCAAAATCGGCTTGTAATTGTTGGATTTCCGGCGTATCTGCCGCTTTAATTAACAAATCAATTTGCGCTTGCAACCCGTGCCAGCGGCTATCGCGATCTTGCAGCGGAATTTGTTTTAAAATATCTTGCGCCGGTTCCGTACGTTTCATGGCGATATAGGTTTCTGCATACAACAACGCAATATCGCTGTTTTTCTTATCGGATAACTCCCACGCTTCTTTTAACAACGGTAAGGCGTCGTCGTAATGTTCGCCGGACAATAATTCTAAGGCTTGATTGAATTTGATTTCGTCTTCTTTTGGTAAAATCGCGCTTAAACGTTGTTGCAAGGTTTCTTCCTCTAACGCTCCTTGGAACGCATCTAGCGCCTGACCGTTTTTAAATAAATAAGTGGTCGGCAAGGCTTGGAGACGAAATTGCGCGGCAACCATTTGTTCCGTTTCGCAATCGACTTTGCCTAAAATAAATTGTCCTTGATATTTTTCCGCATAACGGGATAAAAGTGCGGTAAATTCTACAGAAGTTTGATGGCTGGGCGCATAAAAAACAATCGCCATTGGCGTATGCTGCGCGTTTTGCAATGTTTCCGTTAAGTTTTGCTCATTAATTTCAATAACATGAGTTTTCATGGTGTTTCCTTTTTCCTTGCTTGAAGTGGCAAAATTGTAGCAAAGTGCACTGCATTTTGAAACGTTTTTAACCTCTACAAATGCCTTTAACTCTGTTAAAATCGGCGACAATTTTTATCTTTTTTAGCAGATAAGAGGTTATTGTGGCATTAATCAGCTTAACCAATGGATACCTTTCTTTTAGTGATCATCCGTTATTGGATTATACCGAATTACATATTGAAGCCGGTGAGCGGGTGTGTTTAGTTGGGCGCAATGGTGCGGGCAAATCGACATTAATGAAAATTTTGGCAGGAGAGGTCGTGATGGACGACGGACGCTTGCAATTTGAACGCGATTTGGTTGTTTCCCGTTTGGAACAAGATCCGCCACGCCATGCAGAGGGCAATGTGTTTGATTATGTTGCCGAAGGCGTTGGGCATTTAGCCGATTTACTCAAAGAATATCACCGCATTTCGTGGTTATTGGAAAATGCCTATGAAGACAGTTTGCTTAATCAATTAGCGCAGGTACAAGCCCAATTGGAACATGCAGGCGGTTGGCAGTTTGAAACGCGGATCAAAGAAGTGTTGGCAAAATTGGCGTTGGATCCGAATATGTGCCTTGCGGATTTATCCGGCGGCTGGTTGCGTAAAGCGGCATTGGCAAGAGCGCTTGTTTGTGCGCCGGATGTGTTGCTGTTGGATGAACCGACTAACCACTTGGATGTAGAAGCTATTGAATGGTTGGAAGAATTTTTACTTGGATTTAGCGGAAGCATTGTGTTTATTTCCCATGACCGTTCTTTTATTCGCAAAATGGCGACGCGTATTGTGGATTTGGATCGCGGTAAATTGGTTTCTTATCCGGGGGATTACGATTTATATTTAACCGCCAAGGAAGAAAATTTGCGTGTGGAAGCGTTGCAAAATGAGTTATTTGATAAAAAATTGGCACAAGAAGAAATTTGGATCCGCCAAGGGATCAAAGCCAGACGAACTCGTAACGAAGGGCGAGTTCGCGCCCTAAAAGCGTTGCGAGAAGAACGTCGTCGTCGGCGCGAAACGTTAGGAAGCGCTAAATTGCAATTAGACACCTCCAGTCGTTCGGGAAAAATCGTGTTTGAATTAGAGGATGTAAGTTATGCTATTGGCGATAAAACCCTGTTGAACCATTTTAGTACAACTATTTTACGCGGCGATAAAATTGCTTTGGTTGGGCCAAATGGTTGTGGTAAAACGACATTTATTAAATTGCTTTTAGGCGAATTACAACCGACGTCGGGCAATATTCGTTGTGGCACCAAGCTGGATATTGCTTATTTTGATCAATATCGAGCGGATTTAGATCCGGAGAAAACCGTGATGGATAACGTTGCGGACGGAAAACAAGATATCGAAGTTAATGGCGTAAAACGTCATGTACTGGGATATTTACAAGACTTTTTATTTCCGCCGAAACGCGCCATGACGCCAGTGAAAGCCTTATCCGGAGGCGAGCGCAATCGTTTGTTGTTGGCAAAATTGTTGCTAAAACCGAATAATTTATTAATTCTGGATGAGCCAACTAATGATTTGGATGTGGAAACCTTAGAATTATTGGAGGATATTTTGACCGAGTATCAAGGAACCTTATTAATTGTGAGCCACGATCGTCAATTTATCGATAACACCGCCATGGAATGTTATATTTTTGAGGGAGACGGAGTCTTGAACAAATATGTAGGCGGGTTCTGCGATGCCAAACAGCAACAAGCCAATTATTTTGCCGCCAAAGCAGCTGAACAGGCTGCTCGTCAAGGTAAAAAACGTCGTTTTGCAGGAAGAAAGTGCGGTGCAAAAATCAGAGATTTTATCAAAAACGTCTAAACCGCGTCCGGTGAAATTATCCTACAAAGAGCAGCGTGAATTAGAGCAATTGCCGAATTTATTGGAAGAATTGGAAGAAAAAATCACCGCCCTTCAAAGGGAAATCGGCGATGTAAACTTTTTCCAACAGTCCCATGACTATACGTCGGCAAAATTGCAATTATTAGCGGATACCGAGCAAACTTTGGAAGAAGCTTTTTTGCGTTGGGAAAGTTTAGAAAACAAGAAAAATGGCGGAAATGACTGAAAAATGTACTCTTATTTATGCAATTTTTATAAATGAGAATAATTTTTATTGACTAAAGAGGGATTTTCACGTATTAATAATCACCTGTTCTGTTATTTTACGAATTAATGAGGTTTTAATGATGAAAAAACGCCTTTCCACTTTAGCATTAAGTCTTTTTGCAGCTGTTTCTACGAGTGCGATTGCTTCGGAAGAAGTGAATATTTATTCTTACCGTCAGCCCTATTTAATTGAGCCGATGTTAAAAGCTTTTGAGAAAGATACCGGAATAAAAGTGAATGTGATTTTTGCGGATAAAGGGTTGGTTGAACGTGTTAAACGAGAAGGAGAACTAAGCCCGGCAGACGTGTTATTAACCGTGGATATTAGCCGTGTGATGGAAGTGGTGAATGCCGGTTTGGCACAACCTATCGAAAGCGATGTATTAAAATCCAATATTCCGGCACAATATCGTGACAGTAAAAATGAATGGTTTGCCTTGACTACGCGTGCACGTGCGATCTATACGTCAAAAGATCGTGTTGGCAAATTACCGGAAGATTTCACTTATTACGATTTGGCTAAGCCGGAATATAAAGGCAAAGTTTGCGTACGTTCGGGGAAAAATTCCTACAATGTTTCGCTTTTTGCTTCTATGATTGCACATGATGGCGAAGCTAAAGTGAAACAATTTTTACAAGATTTGAAAGGAAATTTAGCTCGAAAACCGCAAGGCGGCGATCGTGATCAGGTGAAAGCGATCAAAGAAGAGGTTTGTGATTACGCCTTGGGCAATAGCTATTATTTCGGCAAAATGCTTGACGATGAAAAACAACGCGAATGGGCACAAGCGGTATATATCAACTTTCCAAATCAAAAAGCCCAAGGCACGCACGTAAATATTAGCGGCGTTGTTCTTGCCAAATATGCACCGAATAAAGAAAATGCGGTGAAATTGATCGAATATTTGAGCGGTGATCGTGCACAGCAGATGTATGCGGAATTAAACCACGAATATCCGGTAAAACCGGGGGTGGCGAGTTCTAAGCTAGTACAATCTTGGGGTAGCTTTACTGCGGATAAATTGCCATTGGAAAAAGTGGCAGAAAATTATGATAAAGCCCTGAAATTAGTGGATGAAGTCAAATTCGATCTGTAATAGATCATTGCATAAACTTACTGAGGGCGGCTTAGGTCGCCCTTTGGCAATCTTAGAAAATGCGTAAAATAACATCAAAATTGCATAAAATCAGCTGGTTTTTGACCACGCTTTTAATGACTTTATTTTTTATTTTGCCCATCTTGGCGATTTTATACGAGTCTGCCTCGGCAGATTGGCAAAATTTGTCGCACCTTTGGCAAACCGTATTGGCGGATTATGTGATCAATTCGCTGTTATTGGTGTTGGGAACGGTGACGCTTAGTTTGATTTTTGCCCTGCCTTGCACTTGGATCGTTTCGCATTATCAATTTTTCGGGCAGCGAATATTGCAATGGCTGCTTTGTTTGCCTTTAGCGATGCCAGCGTATTTAGTGGGGTATTTATATACTGATTTATTGGATTATGCCGGTCCATTACAAACCTTTTTGCGTGATCTTTTCGGTTGGGAAAGTGCACAAGATTATTGGTTTCCGTCAATTCGTACCCTCGGCGGTGCTTGTTTTGTGTTGGCATTAGTATTGTATCCTTATATTTTTTTACTGGTTCGCGTGGCATTAATGGAGCAATCGGAAAATTTAATGCAAAGTGCCAAAATGTTGGGAGCCGGCAAAAAACAACTGTTATGCCAAGTGGTTTTTCCCTTAATCCGACCGGCAATTGCGGTTGGTGCAGCGTTAGTTGCGATGGAAACGTTGGGCGATTTTGGTGCGGTATCTTATTTTGCAGTTCCGACGTTAACGACTGCGATTTACGACACTTGGCTTGGCTATGGCGATTTAGGTGCGGCGAGCCAAATTGCGATTTTTATGTTGCTGATGATCTTCGTTTTATTGATGCTGGAACGTTATAGCCGTCGTAAGCAAAAAACTTACCAACGTGGTTATGAAAAAAATGTGGCGAGCAAAAAATTAAGCGGAATAAGTTTGATCTTAGCACAAGTTTACTGCTGGGGCTTGTTGGCATTGGCATTTTTTCTTCCTCTTGGCAAATTAGCTTATTGGGCATGGCATTATTTTGCACAAGCACAACTGGAGCGCTTTTGGCAGTATGCGTACAACAGCTTGAGCGTTTCAGTGATTGCGGCACTCATTTGTGTTGTAATCGGTTTGGTCTTGCATTATTTACAACGCATGGCACCGCAATATTCGCCGCGATTTAACACTCCGGCACGTTACAGTCTACAAATTTCCAGCCTCGGTTACGCTATTCCCGGTACCGTATTGGCGATCGGTATATTAATTCCTTATACCGCCTTTGATCATATATTTAATAACATCTTGAAATGGCTTGGATTGCCAAGTGTTGGCTTACTCTTTTCAGGTACCATTGTTGCTTTAATTTCCGCTTACGTGTTTCGTCTTTCCGCGATGGCAATTGGTGGAATTGAAACGTCGATGAATAAAATCTCGCCGTCATTGGACATGGCAAGCAGAACACTTGGATTTAATGGTATTAAAATGTTTAGAAAAGTACATATTCCGCTGCTTTCCAAGGGAATTTTGACCGCACTTTTATTGGTATTTATTGAATGTATGAAAGAATTAAATGCCTCTTTATTATTAAGACCCTTTAATTTTGACACTTTAGCGACCTACGTATTCACCTTTACTTCCGATGAACAATTGGAACAAGCGGCGTTGCCGGCAATTTTCTTAATTTTAGTTGGGCTAATTCCTGTGATTTGGCTTACCCGATCTCTTACTTCCACCGCAAAACAAACATCATTATGAGCGTATTAACTGTAGAAAATCTCACCACAAAATATCGTCATGAAGCCATTTTAAACGGGCTGAATTTAACCATCAACGACAACGAAATTCTTTGTTTGCTCGGTGCCAGCGGCTGTGGCAAAACTACGCTATTAAAAGCGATTGCCGGTTTGCAACCGATTTCGCAAGGTAGAGTTTTATTGCATCAACAAGATCTCACTGATTGCCCGGTGGAATCCCGTCAAATTGGGTTGATTTTCCAAGATTATGCATTATTTCCGCATTTGACGGTGAAAGAAAATATTTGTTTCGGTTTGCGGCAAAAAAGTGCGGTGGAAAAAAAGGAAATTTTGCAAAAAATGACCGTACTTGTCCATTTGGAGGGATTGCAAAAACGTTATCCACACGAACTTTCCGGCGGGCAGCAACAGCGTGTTGCGATTGCACGTGCACTGGCTTGTAACCCGCGTTTATTGTTGCTGGACGAACCTTTTTCCAATATCGACAGCCAAGTGCGTTACCAAATGATCGAAGAAATTAAGCTGATTTTAAAACAGGCCAAAATTTCCGCAATTTTCGTGACCCATAGTAAAGAAGAGGCCTTTGCTTTTGCGGATAAATTGGCGGTAATGGATCAGGGAAAAATCGTGCAAATTGGCGAAGCCTCAAGTTTATATCAACGTCCAAATAGCCGTTTTGTCGCGGAGTTTTTGGGCAATTGCAATTATGTAGAATGCCGAATTGATCAACAACAGATCTTTTCCGTTTTTGGTCAGCAGGCGGTAAATGCCTCTTTAAAGCTTGCCGATGGACAATTGGCGCCAAGGCAACAAGTGCTACATTGGCTTATTCGCCCGCAGCATATCCAAATGCAACCGGATGCACAAGGCAACGGGGTGATTAAAAGTGGCTTATTTTTAGGACAATTTTACCAATATCAAGTGGAAATCGACCGCACTTTACTTAAAGCTCAACATATCCAACCTTTTAATGTTGGTACACGCGTAAGAGTGCATTATAGGGATGAAAATCCGGTGTTGTTTTTACGGTAATGTCATATTCTAACCTTTATATAAGGTTTTCCGTTATGGCGTATTAACTTTTTTTAGGGGGATTACCTAAAGCAGAGCAAACGTATATTCGCGGTTGGGAAAAATATCATGGCGTTGTAAATAGGTAGCCATCACTTGATTGGATAGTAAAAAGAAAGTAATGCGAGTAAATAATATAAAGATTAAAATTAAAAATAAACCGCTGACCAATCCTAAAATATCAGTAGCGTTGACCAGATAGGGAGATGGAACGGTACTCCATTAACTAAAATACCATAAGTTTTTTGCTCTGTTTTTTCTGAAAATTCCTCATTGAAAGAAAAATCTGTTTTATAGTTGATAATGAACCTTCGCTGATTGGCGGTGTGAGAATATGTGGTTTAAATCATCAGATTTTGTCCAAGAGCGAGGCAAGAGAGTTTTTACATTTTTTTCTGTTTTGTGTTAAAATCCGACACCGATTGATTTTTTCAAACCAAAAGTAGGACACAGAATGAAAGTATTAGAAGGTGCAGTTGCTGCACCTGAGGCGAAAATTGCGGTAGTTATCGCGCGTTTTAACAGTTTTATTAACGAGAGTTTATTAGAAGGTGCAGTGGATGCGCTAAAACGTATCGGTCAAGTGAAAGAAGAAAATATTACGCTAGTGCGCGCGCCGGGTGCCTATGAATTGCCCTTGGTGGCACGTCGTTTGGCTGAAAGCAAAAAATATGATGCAATCGTTGCCTTAGGTACGGTTATTCGCGGTGGTACAGCGCATTTTGAATATGTCGCAGGCGAAGCGAGCAGCGGTTTAGGACAAGTCGCAATGCAAGCGGAAATTCCGGTCGCCTTTGGCGTATTGACCACGGAAAATATCGAGCAAGCGATTGAGCGTGCGGGGACTAAAGCGGGAAATAAAGGAGCGGAAGCTGCCTTGGTCGCTTTAGAAATGGTCAATTTATTAGCGCAAATTAAAGTGGCATAAAACAATGGGTGAACGAATAAAAAAAATTTCTCCTCGCCGTCGGGCGAGAGAATGTGCGATTCAAGCGTTATATTCTTGGTATGTGTCGCAAAATTCGGCTGAAGAAGTGGAATTGGCGTTTTTTTTGGATCAGGAAGAAGAACTGAAAGGGGCAGATAAGCTTTATTTCCGTAAATTATTTCGTGAAACCGTCGCCAATATCGAAGCAATAGACAGCACGTTGACGCCATTTTTGGATCGTGATTTAACGGAGTTAGATCCGATAGAAAAAGCAGTGTTGCGCTTAGCGGTGTATGAATTGCAATTTGAGCCTGATGTGCCCTATAAAGTTGTCATTAACGAAGCCATTGAGGTGGCAAAAGTATTTGGTGCGGAAGACAGCCATAAATATATTAATGGTGTATTGGATAAAGTGGCTCCGTCGTTGTCTCGTAAATAAGTGCTTTAGAAGGATGCGTGCTAATGAGTAATGGCGAATTTGACATTATTCAACGTTATTTTACTGCGTCAAAACGCCCACCCCGCAAGGATGTCATCCTTTCCGTCGGGGATGATTGCGCCATTACGGAACACCGCCAAAATCAGCGCATTGCGATTACGACAGATACCATGGTAGAAAATGTGCATTTTTTACCCTCCGTCAATGCCGCAGATATTGCTTATAAAGCTGCGGCAACTAACTTAAGTGATCTCGCCGCCATGGGCGCGGAGCCCGCGTGGTTTTCCTTAGCTTTAACCTTACCGCATGTGGATCATCAATGGTTGAGCGAATTTAGTGACAGCTTTTTTGCAGTATTGGATCATTACAATGTCGATTTAATCGGTGGCGATACTACCAAAGGCGCCCTACACGTCGTAACCATCACCGCGCAAGGCATTGTCCCCAAAGGCAAAGCTTTATGTCGGCATAGCGCAAAAGTGGGTGATTGGATTTATGTTTCCGGAACCCTCGGCGACAGCGCCGCAGGACTTGCGCTATTACAGCAAGGCAAAGCCAAAAGTGCGGTCAATTCTGATCAAGAATTTTTAATTCAGCGCCATTTGCGCCCGACGCCTCGCGTATTGCTGGGCTTTGAATTATCGGTTGGAATGTTGGCGAATGCGGCGATTGATATTTCTGATGGCTTTGTCGCCGATTTAGGGCATATTTTGCAGTGCAGCCAATGCAGTGCGGTGATTGATTTAGACAAATTGCCCTTGTCTGCCGCGTTATTAAAAATGGTCGGTAAACAAAAAGCGGAACAGTTAGCGCTGACCGGCGGCGAAGATTACGAACTTTGTTTTACCGTATCCGATCAAAACAAAGCAAAATTAGACCGCACTTTAGCCCATATCGGCGTGCCTTATACCTGTGTCGGACGTATTAGCGCAGCGCGGGCGGAACATAAAAAACCGGTGGTGTTTCAACGCCACGGGCAAGTGGTCGAATTTGAAGCTATTGGCGGATTTGATCATTTTAAATAGAGGGAAGCATGACAGCGTTGCAACAAAATCCATTATCTCGTCTTACCTTAACCAACCCTGTTCATTTTCTCGCCCTTGGGTTTGGCGCAGGATTATGCGCTAAAGCACCGGGGACATGGGGTTCTTTGGTTGGCGTATTATTAGGATGGGGGCTATTAGCATGGCTTGGCAGTGGCATTTTTGCGCTGTTAATTATCGCCGGTTTTTGGCTTGGTTGTTATCTTTGCCAAAAAAACCGCCCATGATATGGGCGTGCATGATCATGGCGCCATTGTCTGGGACGAAATTATCGGCATATTTATTGTATTACTTGCTGTGCCGGCACTGACGTGGGCGTGGTGTCTGATCGCCTTTATCCTATTTCGCTTTTTTGACATTCTCAAGCCGTATCCCATTCGTTATTTTGACCAAAAATTAACAACCGGCTTTGGAATAATGCTGGATGATGTGTTGGCGGCAGCTTATGCGCTGTTATGTATTGTTTTATTAAATTACTTTATATAGAAAATAGGTCAATATGTTAAATTTAATGCTTGTTCATTTTTTCGGTTTATTAACGCCGGGGCCGGATTTTTTTTATGTCAGTCGAATGGCGGCAAGTAACACACGGCGCAACGTCCTTTGTGGAATTTTCGGCATTACCCTTGGTGTATTATTTTGGGCGACCTCCGCTATTTTAGGCTTAGCAGTATTATTCACAACCTATCCCGCCCTACAAGGCGTCATCATGGTCTTAGGTGGCGGATATTTAGCCTATTTGGGCGTATTGATGTTGCGTGTACGCGAAAATGTCGTATTTGATGAAAATACAGATAGACAGCTCAATCAAGCTACCACCATCGGCAAAGAAATTCGCAAAGGATTGTTAGTGAATTTATCAAATGCCAAAGCGATTATCTATTTCAGCAGCGTCATGTCCTTTGTTTTGGTGAATTTAACTGAAACTTGGCAAATATTAACCGCACTTTTGATCATTCTTTTTGAAACCTTTTTCTATTTTTATTTCATCTCCGTTATTTTTTCACATAAGGTAGCAAAAGGCTTTTACGGACGTTACAGTCGTTACATTGATAACCTATCCGGCGTAATTTTTGTATTATTCGGCGTATATCTAATGTACAGCGGCACTTTGCTGAAAATGGGCAATCACGCGCTTTGAGCGGATTGACTGAATAAATAACCATAAAAGAGGGAAGAACATGACATTAAAAATTGCAGTAGCCGGCGCCGGCGGTCGCATGGGGCGTCAATTAATTCAAGCGATACAGGCAGCGGAGGGCGTAATACTTGGCGCCGCTTTTGAACGTCGGGGTTCATCTTTGATCGGTGCGGATGCCGGCGAATTAGCGGGCGTCGGGCGATTAGATGTAGCGGTTTCGGATAATTTAGAAGCACAAAAAGATCAATTTGATGTGTTGATCGATTTTACCCGCCCGGAAGGTACTTTAGCGCATCTTAATTTTTGTGTTGCCCACGGTAAAAAAATGATCATAGGTACTACCGGTTTTGATGATGCCGGCAAAGCGGCGATTCAACGTGCGGCAGAAAAAATCGCCATTGTCTTTGCCTCGAATTTCAGCGTCGGCGTCAATTTAGTATTTAAATTGTTGGAAAAAGCAGCGAAAGTAATGGGCGATTATTGCGATATCGAAATTGTCGAAGCGCACCACCGCCATAAAGTAGATGCTCCTTCAGGGACGGCGTTATCCATGGGAGAACATATTGCCAAAACCCTCGGACGAGATTTGAAAACTCATGGGGTCTTTTGTCGCGATGGAATAACCGGCGAGCGCAAACGGGATGAAATCGGTTTTGCCACGATCCGTGCCGGCGACGTAGTGGGCGAGCATACGGTATGGTTTGCCGATATAGGTGAACGGGTCGAAATTTCACACAAAGCCTCAAGTCGCATGACTTTTGCGAACGGTGCGGTGCGCGCGGCAAAATGGTTGGTGCAAAAACCGCAAGGATTATTTGATATGACCGACGTATTAAGTTTGAATACCCTTTGACATCCTCCCCTGCCTAAAGGCAGGGGATTCCTACTAGCTCCCACAGCAAGCTGTGGGCTACTCTCGGTGGGTTTCTACTGCTGATCTCTATTGAGATTCACTTCATAGACGCTTCGGGTATGTCCTACCCTGATATTTATTATGCTTGGACTATTGCTTGCCCACGTGTAAGAACATTCATTGCTCCCACTACATCGGCATTTTCCGTATAGCCACATTCTACGCATTCAAAATTTTCCTGTGTTTGGCGATTTTCTTTTGCTGTATGGTTGCAACAAGGGCAAGTACGACTGGTATTTTGTGGAGGAACTGCTAGCAAAAATCCGCCTAACCATTGCGTTTTGTAGTCCAGTTGTCGTCTAAATTCAAACCAAGACTGGTCTAATATCACTCGGTTTAAGCCTGATTTCTGTTTCACATTTTTGCCGTGTACTTCCGCTGTGCCTTTGGCTGATTTGGACATATTCGCCACTTGCAAATCTTCAACATAGATCATCGCGTGGTTTTTGCTGATTTGCGTTGAGATTTTATGCAGGAAATCTTTTCGGCAGTTGGCGATTTTGTGATGTAACTTGCCGATTTTATCTTTCAGTTTTTGCCAGTTTTTACTGAACTTCACTTTATTTTTTAGCTGTTTTTGCAGTTTTGCCAATTTTCCTTTGTGGGTTTTAAACGCATTTAACGGCTCAAAAAATTCGCCATTGGAAAGGGTTGCAAAACGAGCAATGCCCATATCAATGCCGATTTCTCCGCCTTTATGCGTGGGAATTTCCTGTTCAAATTCCGTTTGAATGCTCACAAAAAAGCATCTGCATTTCATTGAAACGGTGACATTTTTTACTTCCCCAACAATTTCACGACTGTTGCGATAACGTACCCAACCGATTTTCGGCAGATACAAGCGGTCGTTTTTCTGCTCGATTTTGCAACCTTGCGGAAAACGGAAACTCTCTTTTATACCTTTTTTCTTGAATTTGGGCAAATCCGCACGCTTTTGAAAGAAGTTTTTAAACGCACTTTCAAGGTCTTTTAACGACTGTTGAAGCACTTGTGAATGGCAATCTTTAAGCCATACCAATTCTTTTTTCCATTGCGGAAGCAAGTTGGCGAGCTTGGTATAACTGAATTTGTGATGGTTATCTTGTTCGTACTGCTCATTTTGCCACGCCAATGCCTTGTTAAACACAAAGCGAGAACAGCCGCAAAACTGCTTCATTTTGCGAACTTGTTCCCCATTTGGTCTGATTTCAAATTTAAAGGCTTTACGTAGTAACATTGCACGAATTAGAATACAAAAATTGTGCTTATTCTACACTTGGCCTATGAAAAAAGAAACAGAGATTAGACGTGGTCGCCACGTTGTTTTTAACTTACACGTTCATTTAGTTTTCGTGACTAAATATCGCAGGGAAGTTTTTACTCAAGCAATTTTGAACGACTTACGCTCAATTTTTGCAACGATTTGTGCTGATTTTGAAGCCACATTAGTGGAATTTGATGGTGAAGATGATCACGTTCATCTACTTGTGGAATATCCGCCTAAAGTCGCTATTTCTCATCTTGTAAACAGTTTAAAAGGCGTTTCGAGCCGAATGATTAGAAAGAAAAACTATCCGAGCATCCGCAAAAAATTATGGAGAAATCAACTTTGGTCACCGTCTTACTTTGCTGGTAGTTGTGGTGGTGCACCAATATCGATTATTCGCCAATATATCGAGCAACAACAAACACCTGATTAGTTAGAAATTTGAAACGGCTTTGCCGTTTATACCTTATATCCACGCCCTAAAGGACGTGGTTTTACGGCACGATTAGATAAATCGCATTAACCATTTAATAAAACTCAATAATAACACGTTACCATGCTTAAAGATGTCTTGATTGTCTTGCAAGACTGATAAAAGCGACCTGTGTATAACTTTGTGATTTATTTAACCCGTAGTATTCCCTAACCCGACAACTAATTTCGCATAATGTATATTATGTTAAATAACAAAAAATAAGTTGTCACAAGGTAAATGGCAAAAATAGTCAATATTACTCTATTACTCGATTTGATATGAAAAAACAAAAAATACTTTAGGCTGATTTACAAAGTGACGAGAATTAAGATTGTGTTAGGTAATAAGCACGAAAAATAAATAATAAAAAGTGCGGTGAATTTTTATGAAGTTCCTTATTTAAGTAACGCACCGTGAAAAATCCGGCAAAAATTCAACTGATGTATGATTAGGGTTTCTGATGCAAAACAAGCCATTTGTAAAGTAAGTTCATTATACAATTAAATAATTGATAAATAGGCTAAATTTAAAATACTTTTGCTATTTTGATATAATTAAGCAATTTAAGCGCGTTAATTTGGTTTCCTCTCGGGTAGGTAGTAACTGTCAAAAGGTATAACGTATTGATTTCAATAAACATGAATGCCCGAAATTAAAACAATTTTCAGTCATTTTTATTCGAAAAATTTATGATTTCATCTTTCCTTAACAAGAATAATTATTATTAAAATTGCTTTTAAATTAATAAGTTAAGATAAATTTTACTTGCATAGAATAAAAAAGTCGTTAAACTACCCTTTGGGATTTATGATATTAGAACTATTTAAACGGAAAGGAGTAAGTTATGCTAAATGAAGCGATTATGAAAAAGCTAAACGAACAGATTAATTTGGAATTTTATTCTTCCAATGTGTATTTACAAATGAGCGCTTGGTGTGCCAATAAAGGATTTGAAGGTGCAGCTGCTTTTCTCTTACGTCATGCAGATGAAGAGATGGCACATATGCAAAAATTATTCGCTTATATTAACGAAACTGGCGGTATGCCATTACTCGGTAAAATTGAAGCACCTAAACATAACTATGCTTCATTAAAAGAAGTGTTTGAAATCACATTAGAACATGAAAAATATGTTACCTCAAAAATCAATGAGTTGGTTGAGGTTACATTTGCTCACAAAGATCACTCTACTTGTAACTTCTTACAATGGTATGTTGCCGAACAACATGAAGAAGAAAAATTGTTTAATAGTATTTTGGATAAATTCAATTTATTGGGTGCAGAAGGCAGTGGGCTTTATTTTATCGATCGCGATTTAGCGACATTATAGTGGATGAGGAGAATTAAAATGTTATCACAAAATGTTATTAAACTTTTAAACGATCAAATGAATCTAGAATTTTACTCTTCCAACCTTTACCTACAAATGAGCGCTTGGTGTGAGCAAAATGGTTTTAAAGGAGCTGCAAGATTCTTGGCGGAACATGCTGCAGAAGAAATGCAACATATGCGTAAATTGTTCACCTATTTAAATGAAACCGGTGCTTTGGCGGTAATCAGTGAGATTGAGGCGCCTCCTCATGAGTTTTCATCTTTAAAACAAGTGATTGAATTAACTTATGAACATGAAAAATTGATCACAAGCAAAATCAATGAATTAGTTGGCAAAACCTTTGAAGAAAAAGACTATTCTGCCTTTAACTTCTTGCAATGGTATGTCGCTGAACAGCATGAAGAAGAAAAATTATTTAGCGGTATTATTGATAAACTTAACTTACTTGGTGATGATGGTAAAGGCTTATTCTTAGTAGATAAAGATTTAGGCGAGCTTGCCAATGTAAATACAGATACCGCACAATAGTCTCAATAACAAAACTGCATAAGAGTGATTTTATGCAGTTTTATTTATGTGACAACGTCACTAAAATCTGCTATTTTTCAGAAACTTCCGTATTTTCGACCGCGCTTTGGCTATCTGTGGATACATTATGTTGATAAGTTTTATAGAAAAATGCACTTATGAGAATGATGAGCATCAGCAGAATTTGAAGTACGCGTTTTGGGGTTAATTTTTCTGTTGCCATGTTGTTCCTTTTGCAAATTAAATCTTCTTAAATTTTAGATTTAATGATATGATTTATTGAGATAGATCAATTTTACCTGATTGTTTTCCGATTTTACCATGTTATTTGAGGATAGGATGAATATTTTAACGTGTGAAACTCGTGTTGGTCGCCGAGTACAGTCCGGAGGTTGCGCAATTCACTGCCAAGATTGTAGTATTAGTCAGCTTTGTATTCCATTTACATTGAACGAACATGAATTAGATCAACTCGATAATATTATTGAACGTAAAAAACCTATTCAAAAATCCCAAGTCTTATTTAAAGCCGGTGATACCTTAAATTCAATTTATGCTATTCGTTCCGGTACGATAAAATCCTATACCATTAGTGAAACCGGTGAAGAACAAATTACCTCTTTTCATTTACCCGGTGATTTGGTAGGGTTTGATGCTATTATGAATATGCAACATCCAAGTTTTGCCCAAGCTTTAGAAACTGCTATGGTATGTGAAATTCCTTTCGATATTTTAGATGATCTGTCCGGCAAAATGCCTAAATTACGCCAGCAAATTATGCGTTTAATGAGTAATGAAATTAAAACGGATCAGGAAATGATTTTGTTGTTATCCAAAATGAATGCCGAAGAGCGTTTAGCGGCATTTATCCAAAATCTGTCCCGTCGCTACTCTGCTCGCGGATTTTCCGCCAGAGAATTCCGTCTCACGATGACCCGTAGTGATATCGGTAATTATTTAGGCTTAACCGTTGAAACCATCAGTCGTTTATTAGGTCGTTTCCAAAAAATCGGACTTTTATCCGTACAAGGAAAATATATTACTATCAACGATATGCAAGGTTTATCTGATATTGCCGGCACCGCTAAAAATAGGGATTAAACCAGTTGGATAATCCTTTTTTAGGTGGCTTTTTCACTGAAAAATTATGGATTTTACCCTCCCCTTCTTTGTGTGATGTTATCTTCTTTTCCTAATCTGTAGGAAAATTCTTGTTATTTTTGTCAATCTTCACTATGCTATTAACGCAATAACAACCGTTAAATTAAGGAGATTGTTATGAAGTTTACCAACATACTCGTGGTGCTCAATCCTGAGAATGAAAAACAATATGCACTGGCTCGTGCAGTCCGTTTGGTTAAAGAGCAAAAAAGCGATATTAATGTGAAAATTACTACTTTTATGTCAGTGTATGATTTGTCTTATGAAATGTCGGCAATTTTGTCCTCTGAAGAAAGGGGAAATATGCATCAAGGGGTAATTGAACAACGTCAAAAGGCAATTCAACCTTAT
The DNA here is from genome assembly GCF_002263215.1 of Actinobacillus seminis. Taxonomy (GTDB): domain Bacteria; phylum Pseudomonadota; class Gammaproteobacteria; order Enterobacterales; family Pasteurellaceae; genus Actinobacillus_B; species Actinobacillus_B seminis. Next base: position 78,893 of record NZ_NLFK01000001.1, on the reverse strand, counting down.
TTGACAAAATATTACGATCCGAGTATTGAATTTGATTCAATTGTCGTTTGGAACAGCAATGAAGCGGAAGCTATTGCCGCTGAAGTCGAAAAAACACATTATGATTTGGTGGTCAAATATACCCAAGCGGAAGAAAGTCTTGCTGCATTATTGTTTACACCGATGGATTGGCAATTATTACGCAAATGTCCGGTACCGATTATGATCGTAAAAGATTCCGATTGGAAACATCAACGCCGTATTCTGGTAGCAGTAAATGTGTCAGATGAGGAAGAGCATCATGACAGTTTTAATCAAGAATTAGTGTCGCTCGGTATTGATTTAGCAGATAGTTTGGAACGTGGCAATGTACATTTAGTCACCGCCTACCCGCCAACACCAATTAATATGGCAATTGATTTGCCGGAATTTAATACGACTGAATACAACAATAGCATACGCGGACAACATTTATTGAACATGAAAGCATTACGCCAAAAATTCAGTATTGATGAAGATCATACACATGTGAGAGAAGGTTTTCCGGAAGATGTCATCCCTCAAGTTGCCGATGAATTGGGGGCGGAGTTGGTGGTTTTAGGTACGATTGGACGTACCGGCTTATCTGCCGCGTTCCTTGGTAATACCGCGGAACATGTCATCAGCAAATTAAATTGCAATTTATTGGCAATTAAACCCGGCAATAAATAAAAATCACAGATAAAAACCGGAAATCAATTCCGTTTTTTTCATGTTTTGTTACTTAATCAACGTAAATGTTCTCGTTGGGAATGAGACATCATTGACGGTCACATCCAATTTATATTCCCCTAAAGGATCCTTTTTATCAAATTTCCAACAACGACGAATAAATTCATTATTAATTGCCGGTGTTGCCACGTGTTTAATCGTATAGACTTTGCCACTTTTATCGGTATTTATCACAGAATTATTATCACCGTTCACCGTAAAACGCTCCGGACCGGTTATCACTTCAACCACATTATTTTGAGCTAAAAGTGGTACACCCACCACTTCCCAACATAAAGCTAATTTTGCATTACTTACAGAATAGGTCGTCGTATTGAGCGATTTTAATACACGCCCTCCTGTGTCAACCGTACTTAAATAAAGTGTTGGCATAGATGGCGCCACTGGCATGACGGTTTCAGCCATAGCATTCGTGGCTAACAATGTCATAATCAAAGAAAGATATTTTTTCATATAAACTTGTTCCTAATTGTTATCGCCTCAATAGAGAGGCAAATTATAATGAATTCACTGCATAAATGCAAAAAACTTCTGTATAAAACGCAACGAAGTGCGGTCAATATCTACATAATTTTTAACCGCACTTTTTATTTTCTAACCGCCATATAACGATCAACTGTATCTACAATCGCTTGGGTTTGCGGATCAATTTCAATATTCACCCAATCCCCTATTTCACGTTTTCCTATCAAAGTCCGATGTAGTGTTTCCGGGATTAAGTTTACGCAAAATGCTTGTGTATCCACCTCACCAATCGTCAAACTAATACCGTCAATAGCAATGAACCCTTTTGTTAAAATATATTTCATTACGTCGGTGTTTGGTAATTCAAACCAAAGCTGTAAATTATTTGCCGAGGGAATACGTCTTGTTACTTTTGCAGTACAATACACATGACCAGATAAAATATGCCCACCGATTTCATCCCCCATTCTCATCGCACGTTCAATATTAACAAAATCCCCTACTTTCAATTGCCCTAAATTGGTAATTTTTAATGTTTCTTGCATCAAATCAAAACTTACTAAATCCTGATTAATATTCGTAACGGTTAAACAAACACCGTTATTGGCGACAGATGCACCAATTTTCAAATCAATTAACAATTCTTGTGGCATTTTGACAATCTGTGTTCTAAAATTGTCCTTTCCATCAATAGAATGAATTTGAGCTGTTCCTTGAACAATTCCTGTAAACATAATGTATTCTCTTTATATATTGAGTGGCGGTAAAGTTTCAATATTACCGCACAACTAATGAAAAGAAAAACGAAATCAGTATAACAAATTCGGATCTTTTATGAAATTAACACTTATCAAAGAATATCATGCGGAAATAAAAAAATTAATTACTATTGCAATTCCTATTTTATTGGCGCAAATTGCTCAAACCTCAATGGGATTGGTTGATACAATCATGTCAGGGCGAGTCAGCGCAACAGATATGGCAGCAATTTCTGTCGGCGCGTCTATTTGGTTACCCTTGGTATTATTCGGTCAAGGGCTTTTATTAGCACTTCCACCGTCGATTTCTTATTTAAATGGTTCTGCCCAACGACATAAAATTGCTCATCAAATTCGTCAAGGAATATGGATTGTTGTGATGATCTGCATTCCGTTAGGATTACTTATTTATCATAGTGATAAAATACTTTCGTTAATGCAAATGGAAGACAAATTGGCAAATATTACCATCGGTTATTTGCATGCAATGTTATGGGGTTTACCCGGTTATTTGTTAATGATTAATTATCGTTGCTTAAATGATGGAATTGCAAAAACCAAGCCGGCAATGATTATCGCGTTCTTAGGCTTATTGTTAAATATTCCGCTCAATTACAGTTTTATTTACGGAAAATTCGGTCTACCGGCATTTGGCGCTGTGGGCTGCGGGATTGCCACTGCTATTGTCAACTGGGTAATGTGCTTTATGATGATCTTTTATTGTACTAAAGCTAAGAACCAACGGGATTTACATATTTTCACCCCTGTCATAGAAAAGCCGAACATGATCACATTAACTAAATTATTACGTTTAGGGTTACCTATTGCTATTGCACTATTTTGTGAAGTTGCTTTATTTGCATTGACAGCTATGTTACTTTCTCCATTGGGAACGGATGTCGTTGCCAGCCATCAGATTGCATTAAATACCAGTTCATTTATTTTTATGCTGCCAATGTCCTTAGGTATGGCAACTACCATTCTGGTAGGGCAAAGATTAGGAGAGGGATCTCCGTTTAATGCTAAACAGGTTTCTCGCGCCGCACTTGCTGTTGGTTTATCTATTGCAGCAATCACCACTTTCATCACAGTGACTTTTCGTCATCAGATCGCTTCTATTTTTGTTAATGATCAAACTGTGATTGCCATGGCGGGCAGCCTACTGTTAATCGCCGCACTTTATCAATTTTCTGATACGGTTCAAGTGGTTTCAGGTGGGGCGTTACGTGGCTATAAAGACACAAAAGCCATTCTCTATATTACGCTATTCTGTTATTGGGTTATCGGAATGCCGATTGGATATACACTATCCAGAACGGATCTTATTGTACCTCATTTAGGGGCTTCAGGATTTTGGATTGGCTTTGTAATCAGCCTTACTATTGCGGCAGTTTTATTGTTGCAACGCATGCGTAAAATTCAATCCCTGTCTGATCAACAATTATTGCTTAAACTGGAAAAATTAAAATGATTCATGAAAAAAGAGTAAATATTGGAATTGCCGGCTTTGGTATGTCGGCAAAAACCTTTCATCTACCATTTTTAACCCTCGATCCACGCTTTCAAGTTAAAAAAATCTTTGAACGCCAAAAAAGCAATCATGCCGAGCAGCAATTTCCCGAAACAACCTCCGTACATGAATTTGAGGCATTATTAACCGACGAAATTGATTTAGTCGTGATTACCACGCTAAATCAAACCCATTATGATTTTTGCAAGCGAGCTATTTTAGCCGGAAAAATGTGATTGTTGAAAAACCGTTAACGATTTATGCCCAAGAAGCATCTGAGCTTGCCTTATTAGCCAAAGAAAAAAATGTGATGTTATCCGTTTTTCAAAATCGACGTTGGGATAATGGCGCCTTAACAGTGAAATAATTGGTAAAAAATCAACCCCTCGGGATATTGTAGATTATGAAATTCGTTATGAACGTTTTAACCAAAGCTTAAATCGTAAACAATGGAAAGAGACCGGCGAATTCGGTACCGGATTGGTTTACGATTTGGGAGTGCATTTAATCTATCATGTTGTGGATTTATTCGGAATTCCGACCGCACTTTATGCGGATTTACGTTGCCAACATGAAGGTGGGAAAGCGGATGATAATTTTAGAATTACCTTCTATTATACCGATAAGAATGTTGTGATGTCTGCCACAAAATATGCGCGGGAATCTGCGCCGCACATTATTTTACAAGGCAAATTAGGTTCTTATATTAAACTCACTTTAGACAATCAAGAAAGTTTATTGCTTGCCGGCATCCGCCCTTGTGATAATTGGAATCAGGAACCGGAAAATCAATGGGGAACCTTACATACGGAAATCAACGGTGAAATCGTGCGCCACAAACTGGAAAGTGTACGCGGCAATTATCAAGCCTATTATGACAATATTTATCAGGTATTATGTGAAAACCAAGATTTAATCATCACACCGCAACAAGCCATTACTGTTCTCCAATTAATTGAGTTGGTTTATCAAAGTGCAAAGTGCGGTCAAAAAATGGCGATTACATGATAACAACACTTATGAACAATAAGCCATAAAAAAGCGAAAATGATTGCACTTCCGCTTTTATCTTTTTCCCGGATGAGATTAGTCAACCACTAAGGTACGGCAAGTATTCGTACCGCCTTGGATTAACTCGTCGCCTTGAGTTAATAACACTAAATCGCCGGAAACCAAAAAACCTTTGTCTTTTAACAGCTGAATAGCTAATTTAGCACCCTCAACCGTACGACTAGCTTCATCACAAAAGACCGGCGTTACACCACGATATAACGAACATAAATTTAAGGTTTCTTGTATACGCGATAACGCAAAAATCGGCAAGCCGGAACTGATACGAGACATTAACAACGGCGTACGTCCGCTATGTGTCATAGAAATAATTGCAGCAACTCCTTTCATATGGTTTGCGGCAAACATCGCAGACATTGCTACCGCTTCTTCAATATCATCAAATTCCACGTCCATACGGTGGCGAGAAACGTTAATGCTTGGCATTTTTTCTGCACCTAAACAAACTTTCGCCATTGCCGCAACGGTCTCAGCCGGATATTGTCCCGCTGCAGTTTCTGCAGAAAGCATTACCGCATCGGTACCGTCAAGCACCGCATTTGCCACATCCATGACTTCCGCACGAGTTGGCATTGGGTTGCTGATCATGGATTCCATCATTTGGGTTGCAGTAATGACTACGCGATTTAATTTACGTGAACGACGGATTAATTTTTTCTGTACACCGACTAACTCAGGATCACCAATTTCTACTCCTAAGTCACCGCGTGCTACCATAATCACATCAGAGGCTAAAATAATATCGTCCATTGCCGCATCATCAATTACGGTTTCCGCACGTTCTACTTTTGCAACAATTTTCGCGTTTAAACCCGCTTCTGTAGCTAATTTACGTGCATAATGTAAATCGGCACTCGATCGCGGGAAAGACACTGCCAAATAATCTACACCAATACGTGCTGCCGTGATAATATCCGCTTTATCTTTTTCAGTTAATGCATCTGCAGATAAACCGCCACCTAATTTGTTGATCCCTTTATTATTTGACAACGGACCGCCAACAGTGACTTCAGTGAAGACTTTCGTGCCTTCAGTAGACAACACTTTTAATTGTACGCGACCGTCATCTAATAATAAAATATCTCCCGGCACTACATCCTGCGGTAATGTTTTATAGTCTAAACCAACAGATTCTTGATTACCTTCACCTTTTGGCAATTCTGCATCTAAAACAAATTTATCACCAATATTTAAGAAAATTTTACCGTCTTTAAACGTAGATACACGAATTTTAGGGCCTTGCAAGTCTCCTAAAATAGCAACAGTTTTGCCTAATTTTTTCGCAATTTCTCGAACACGTTGCGCACGACCGATATGGTCTTCCGGTGTACCGTGAGAAAAATTCATACGTACAACGTTCGCACCGGCAGCAATAATTTTTTCTAAATTATTACCACGATCTGTAGATGGTCCCATTGTACATACAATTTTTGTTCTTCTTAGTCTTCTAGACATTCTTTACTCCGTCATTAATTACGATTTACTAAATTTTTATTTATAGATTACAGATACAAATGCTTTCATTTATCTATAGTCAAAAAACTGCGACGTATTATACGCTGAAAACAAAATCAGATCGAGATCACAAACTACAAAAATTTTAAAAAGGCTTGATAATCTGTTTTTTGTTTTACAGACAATAAAATTGGTTAATTTTTTCTCATTCAATCAGCAAAAACAAAAAATCTCTTGTATTGGCATAAAAATCCTTATATATTAACCGCCAATTGCGCGACTATAGCTCAGTTGGTTAGAGCACCACCTTGACATGGTGGGGGTCACTGGTTCGAGTCCAGCTAGTCGCACCATCTTATTTCGTATTGATCCCTTGTCTTATTAGGCAAGGGATTTTTACTTTAAACGCTAATTCAACCCTATTGATAATGCATTATGAGTGAACAAGCCCTAAATTCCGTTGAAAAAGAAAAAAACAGATCTACAACCTAAATAAGCTCCAAAAACGCTTACGTCGAAACGTCGGTAATGCCATTGCTGATTTTAATATGATTGAGGACGGGGATAAAGTGATGGTTTGTTTATCTGGCGGCAAAGACAGTTATACTTTATTGGATATTTTGCTGAATTTACGTCTTAATGCACCGGTGCATTTTGATATTGTGGCAGTTAATTTAGATCAAAAACAACCGGGCTTTCCGGAAGAAGTGTTACCTGAATATTTAGAAAAAATCGGGGTGGAATATAAAATCGTAGAAGAAAATACCTATGGTGTCGTAAAAGAAAAAATTCCGGAAGGGAAAACCACTTGTTCACTCTGCTCTCGTTTACGTCGCGGAATTTTATATCGTACAGCAAGTGAATTAGGTGCTACCAAAATCGCATTAGGTCATCATCGCGACGATATGTTAGAGACGTTATTTTTAAATATGTTTTATGGCGGAAAATTAAAAGCCATGCCGCCGAAATTAATGAGTGATGACGGTAAACATATCGTCATACGCCCACTGGCCCATTGCCGGGAAAAAGATATTGAAAAATATGCTGCTGCGAAACAATTTCCGATTATTCCGTGTAATCTTTGCGGTTCACAACCAAATTTACAGCGCCAAGTAGTCAAAGAAATGCTACAAAAATGGGATAGACAATATCCGGGGCGAATTGAAACCATGTTTAGTGCGATACAAAATATTGTTCCGTCGCATTTATGTGATAGTCATTTATTTGATTTTAAAGGCATTCAACATGGAAAAAGCCTGGAGGGTATTGAGGGTGATACTGCATTTGATAAGCCGGATTTACCTACGGTGGTATTTAGCGAAGATGATGAGATCTCGCCTTTTGCTGAAAACGAAATAATCCGATTTAAAGAAATTAATTAATCTCATATCAAAAAAGTGTGGTGAAAAATAACCGCACTTTTTTGTATATTGTTTTTATACTCGTCTTGTTTGCCAATAGGCTTTTTTCCAATAAGGATTATCCAGCGAAGAATAAATCACACCGCCTTTCGTCGAAGCGTGTAAAAATTGTCCGTCTTTGACATAAATCCCCACATGATAACCATTGGGTCCGAGCTCGGTTTTAAAAAAAACTAAATCTCCGGTTTGGATACTGTCTTTGCCGATTTTTTGCCCATAAATAGCTTGCTCAGTTGTCGTTCTGGGCAATTTAATCCCAAAACGATCTTTAAAGGTCAATTGCACAAACCCTGAGCAATCTACTCCATTCATACTCATCCCGCCAATACGATAAGGCGTTCCCGCCCATTCCCGCTGCTGTTCGCTCAATAAGGTAATCGCTATAATCGGATCATTTAACTGACCTTGATAATTGATACGGGAATATTGCGACGAAGAGCATGCCACCAAAGTCGCTATACTGCTTGCAATTAAAATGCTTCTAATCAATTTCATTGTTTTTTCCTTGAAATAAACAAAGCCATTTTGGTCAAAAATGGCTCTAGATTAAAAGAATATTAACTTTTAGGTCTGGATTTTTCTACACGGGTACGCAATTTTTGTCCCGGCTTAAATACGACAACCCGTCTTGCCGAAACTGGAACACTTTCTCCCGTTTTGGGATTTCGCCCGGGGCGCGAAGATTTATCGCGCAATTCAAAGTTACCAAACCCGGATAATTTCACATCTTGTCCATTTTCTAAGGCCAATCGAATTTCTTCAAAAAAACTTTCCACTAACTTCTTGGCATCATGTTTACTCAAATGATATTTTTCGATTAAGCTATCTGCGAGTTCAATTTTGGTCAATGTCATAATTTAATCTCTTAAGTAAGCATTAAAACGTTGTTCTAATTCGGATAATACAACGGAAATTACTGCATTAATATCTTTTTCTTCAAGCGTTTTTTCAGTATCTTGAATAGTTAAACTGAGCGCTAAACTTTTTTTACCTTCCGGCAAATTCGCACCTTGGTAAACATCAAATAAGGTGACATTGACCAATTGTTTGCCACCAACCTGACGACAAGCATTTAATACATCCCCGGCAGGAATGGTAACATCCAATACAATAGCAATGTCACGTTTATTTGACGGGAAGCGAGAAATTTCCTTAGCACTCGGTACATTACGTTCTTCAATTGCCGCCCATTCAATTTCAAATGCTACAGGTTTTCCGGACAATCCTAATTGTTGAACGACTTTGGGGTGAACCGTACCGATAAATCCAATTTCCTTATCATCCAAAATAATCGCAGCGGATTGTCCCGGATGCAACGCCGGATAGGATTTTGCAACAAAACGTAAACGATTTTCAACTTTTGTTAACGATAAAATACGCTCTAAATCACCTTTTAGATCAAAAAAGTCTACATTTTCGCCTTTATTTTCCCAATGTACCGGACGCTTATCGCCAACGATAACTGCACCGATCACATATTCTTGACGCACACCAAACTCAGCATTGGCATCCGGAATAAAACGCAAGCCGCTTTCAAATAAGCGCACACGATTTTGTTGACGATTTTGGTTATATGCTACGGTGGTTAATAATCCGGATAATAAAGAAACGCGCATCACCGACATTTCACGAGAAATTGGGTTTGGTAAAATCAAGGCGTCTTGTTGTGGATGCAATAGTTGTTGTACATCAGGATCAACAAAGCTGTAAGACACAATTTCTTGATAATCACTGTCCACAAATGCAGTTCTGACACGCAGCATGTCTAGAATATTTTCCGGCAAGGATTTCATTTTCAAATGCGCGAGTGGTGCATTATTTGGAATCGTGTTATAGCCATAGATACGCGCTACTTCTTCAATCAAATCTTCTTCAATTTCAATATCAAAACGCCAGCTGGTCGAAATCACATTCCAAACATCATTGCTGTAATGCACTTCAAATCCTAAGCGTCGTAGAATATCGGTTATCGTTTCAGTTTCAACATAATGCCCCAATAACGCATCTAATTTGTGACGACGTAACTTAACTTGTTTCACTTTCGGTAAGTTGTTAATACTCACTGCCTCACAAATCTCACCCGCTTCGCCGCCACAAATTTCTAATACCAATGCGGTAGCTCTTTCCATAGCTTTATATTGCAAATCAAAATCAACACCACGTTCAAAACGGTGCGAACTGTCGGTATGTAAACCATATTGTCTAGCACGACCCGTAATCGCCAATGGCGCAAAGAATGCCGCTTCCAAAATAATATCTTTGGTTTGCTCACTCACACCACTTGCCGCACCACCAAAAATCCCCGCTATGGCTAACGGACCATTTTTATCTGCAATCACTAAGGTATTCGCTTGTAATTTTGCTTCCGTACCGTCTAATAAAACTAAGGTTTCACCCTCATTTGCCATTCTCACTTGTACCGGCTGCGCCACTTTCGCCGCGTCAAAAGCGTGCATTGGCTGCCCTAATTCAAGCAAAATGTAGTTAGTAATATCCACAATCGGATCAATAGAACGAATATCGCAACGACGTAATTTCTCTTGCATCCACACCGGCGTTTTCGCCTTAACATTTACATTTTTCACTGAACGCAATAAATAACGCGGACAGGCTTCCGGGGCGCTCACATCAATCTCAATTTTTTCAGAGAATGACGGAATCACCGGAGCAAAGTGCGGTGAGTTTAACGTTATTTTATTGATCACGCTCAATTCACGTGCAATACCCGAGATACTCAAACAATCGGCACGATTTGGCGTTAAGCTAATTTCAATGCTTTTATCGGCTAATTTAAGATACTCACGTAAATCCGTACCGATTGGCGCATCCGGTGGCAATTCGATAATCCCGCCGTGGTCTTCGGAAATGCCTAATTCGCGGTAAGAACATAACATTCCCTCGGAAGGTTGACCACGTAATTTGGTTTTCTTGATTTTAAAATCACCCGGTAAAATTGCGCCCTCAGTCGCACAAGCCACTTTCAGCCCTTGACGACAATTCGGCGCGCCACAGACGATATCCAATAAACGCTCACCACCGACATCCACTTTGGTTACGCGCAATTTATCGGCATCAGGATGCTGAGCGCATTCCACGACTTCGCCCACAACAACGCCATTAAATTCACCGGCGACCGGCTCGACCGCATCCACTTCCAACCCCAACATCGTGATTTGATCACATAATTGTTCCGTACTAATAGCCGGATTGACCCATTCACGTACCCATAATTCACTAAATTTCATATATTTCTCTACTCTTAATTCGTTTGCTTAACAGGTTGACAACTGATTTTTGATGACTTTTTTATCGCTATTGCGATTATTTAAATTGTTTTAAAAAACGTAAGTCATTTTCAAAGAAAGAACGCAAATCAGTGACGTTGTAACGAAGCATGGTCAAGCGTTCGACCCCCATACCAACCGCAAAACCGGAATATTCTTCAGGATCAATTCCTACGTTACGCAATACATTTGGATGTACCATACCGCAGCCCAATACTTCCAACCATTTTCCATTTTTACGCATCACATCTACTTCTGCGGAAGGTTCCGTGAACGGGAAATAAGACGGACGAAAACGAACTTGTAAATCTTCCTCAAAGAAAGCACGCAAGAAGTCATGTAACAATCCTTTTAATTCGGTGAAGTTCGCGTGTTTATCCACATACAGTAATTCAATTTGATGGAACATTGGCGTATGAGTTTGGTCATAGTCATTACGATAAACACGACCCGGAGCAATAATCCGAATTGGCGGACGCATTTTTTCCATGGTACGAATTTGTACGCCGGAGGTTTGCGTTCTTAACAAACGCCGAGCATCAAACCAGAAAGTATCATGATCGGCACGCGCCGGATGGTGTGCCGGAATATTAAGTGCATCAAAGTTATAATAATCGCTTTCAATTTCCGGCCCCACTTCCACGGAAAACCCTAAATTTGAGAAAAATTGCACCACACGCCCAATAGTCACTGAAACCGGATGCAATCCACCTAACTCGGTTTTACGTCCCGGCAAACTAACGTCAATACTCTCTTTCGCCAATTGCGCATTTAACGCTTCTTGTTCCCACTGCGCTTTTTTCTCATTTAATACATCCAATACCGCTTGTTTAGCTTCATTGATTTTTGCACCGATCGCCGGACGTTCTTCCGCCGCCACATTACGTAACCCTTGCATTAATTGAGTAAAATGTCCTTTTTTACCGAAATATTCCACACGAATTGCATCCAACGCTTCAAGACTTTTATCATGCAGATCGTCAATTGCCTTTTTCGCCTGTTCCGTAATCTCTTTCAGGTTTTGCATACCTATCCCCTGTTCTTAAATAATTTCATTACTGCGTAAAAATATTTTAATCATAATACTAACTGTTTAAAAAATCACGTTTTTATTATAAGAATTTACGCAATATCGCATTAATCGAACAATTTTAACGACAAAATGACGGATTTGGTTGCTTTATTGTTTCCAATACGGAATTTCGTTGAAAAAATACACCGCACTTTGGCAAACATTTCACCTCGATTTCCGCCGGATGCACCGACCGCATCCGCGGCTTGTAATTGCTGCACCACGAGGCTGGTCAGTCCAATTGCCTATTCATCTTTATGTACACTAATATCGCAAGGTTTATCGATAATGATAAAATCGGCGTGTTTATATATAATGTCAACCAACATAATAAAAAGTGCGGTTAAATTTTTTATGATCTATCATCTTGAGCAAATTGTACCATATATCCTCCCCGTCTTAATGTGGATTTTAACCATCTCCATTACCTTGCGGATTGCGGTACGCCGACTATCTGTTTCGACCACCTTATCTTGGTTGATGATCATTTATTTAGTTCCGGTTGTCGGAATTCTTGCCTATTTGATTTTTGGCGAAGTCAAATTAGGTAGTCGCCGTGCCGCCTCCTTTCGCCGACTTCAGCCTAAATTTTCCCAATGGTTTAATGACTTTTCACGCTGCACCAACCTAATTCAATCGCAAAATGAACTGAAATATCGTGCATTATTTGAACTGACTCAAAAACAATTAAACATTCCCTGCGTTTTAGGTAATGAATTGCATATTCTTGATAATGCAGATGATAATATAATCAAAAATATCATCCAAGATATTCAAAATGCGCGCTACTCCATCAATATGGTATTTTATATTTGGTCTTCCGGCGGCTTAGTCGAACAGGTTCATGCCGCGTTGCTGGAGGCGAAACAACGCGGCGTCAACATCAAAATATTATTAGACAGTGTCGGCAGCCGACGTTTTTTAAAAAGCAAAGATTGTAAAAAACTAACTCAAGCCGGAATTGAAATTACCGAAACCCTACACGTCAATTTAGTTCGCCTATTTCTTAGCCGCATTGACTTGCGCCAGCATCGCAAAATTATTGTGATCGATAATCAAATTGCCTACACCGGCAGCATGAATATGGTCGATCCGAATATATTCAAACAAAGCAGTCAAGTCGGAAAATGGGTGGATATTATGGTACGTATTAACGGACCGGTTTCCCCGATTTTAAACAGTTTACACGCTTGGGATTGGGAAATTGAAACTAATCATAGTTTAGCGCTGGAATTGCCTACTTGCCCGCTATTACCGATTGAAAATAATAACTCCCATGCAGTACAAGTCATTGCCACCGGTCCCGGATTTCCGGATGATTTAATGGTGCAATCCTTACTGCTTGCCATTTTTTCCGCACAAGAAAATATCACCATCACCTCCCCCTATTTTGTCCCGAGCCACACTATCGCCGAAGCCTTACGCATTGCGGCATTACGCGGTGTTGAAGTCAATATTATTTTGCCGAAAAAAAATGATTCCTTAATGGTCGGCTGGGCAAGTCGCACCTTTTTTGAAGATTTATTAATGGCAGGGGTGAAAATTCACCAATTTTATGGCGGATTACTTCACACTAAAAGTATTTTAATTGACAACCACCTCTCCTTAGTCGGCACAGTCAATATGGATTTACGCAGTTTTTTACTCAATTTTGAAGTCACTATCGTCGTGGAAGATCGCGCCTTTGCCAACGAAGTCTCCTTGCTACAAGAAAATTACATCAATAATTCCGTCCCGTTGCACTGCCCCGACTGGAAAAACCGCCCCGTTTACCAACGGATTATCGAACGCTTATTTTTCCTGTTTAGCCCGTTGTTGTAATAATATCCAGCCATAAACAAAAGTGCGGTCAAAATTTTAAGATTTTAACCGCACTTTTATATTATCAATGAACTCGGCAAAACAGCGCAATTATGCTTCTTCGCCTAAGATTTTCAATTCGCGTCCGCGTACTTGTTTTTTCAGAATTTCAACAAATTCTTCTACGCTGAAAGCACCAAGATCGGCACCTTTACGAGTACGCACCGCGACTTTGCCTTCGGCGATTTCTTTGTCACCGCAAACCAGCATATAAGGCACGCGACGTAAGGTGTGTTCGCGGATTTTGAAACCGATTTTTTCGTTGCGCAAATCGGATTTCACTCGTAATCCGGCATTGGACAAGGCTTTCACTACGCTTTGAACATATTCCGCTTGGCTGTCAGTAATATTCATCACCACGGCTTGCACCGGTGCTAACCATGCTGGGAAGAAACCGGCGTATTCTTCGGTGATAATCCCGATAAAACGCTCGATTGACCCTAAAATTGCACGATGGATCATCACCGGTATGCGACGACCGTTATCTTCAGCGACATAGGAGGCATCCAAACGTTTCGGCAACGCAAAGTCTAATTGTACGGTACCGCATTGCCATTCGCGATCAAGACAGTCTCGTAAGGCAAATTCAATTTTCGGGCCGTAGAATGCGCCCTCGCCTTCTTGAATTTCATATTCCAACCCGTTGTTGCGTAACGCATTGGCAAGACCTTCTTCAGCGCGATCCCACATCGCGTCGTCGCCGATACGGTTTTCCGGACGAGTGGACAGTTTGACCGCAATATTTTCAAAACCGAAAGTGCTGTAGATATCGTAAACCATTTTAATACAGCTGGTGACTTCGCTTTCAATTTGTTCTTCGGTACAGAAAATATGGGCGTCATCCTGGGTAAAGCCGCGCACGCGCATTAAACCGTGTAATGAACCGGAAGGTTCGTTACGATGACAGGAGCCAAATTCCGCCATACGAATTGGTAAATCGCGGTATGATTTTAAGCCTTGATTGAAAATCTGAACGTGTCCCGGACAGTTCATCGGTTTAATAGCATATTCGCGGTTTTCCGATTGCGTGGTGAACATCAAATCGCCATAATTCTGCCAGTGACCGGTACGTTCCCAAAGCACGCGATCCATCATAAACGGACCTTTCACTTCTTGATAATCATATTCTTTTAATTTGGTACGCACAAAAGTTTCAAGCTCGCGGAAAATAGTCCAACCGTCGTTATGCCAGAACACCATACCCGGTGCTTCTTCTTGCATATGATATAAATCCAACGCTTTGCCGATTTTGCGGTGGTCACGTTTTGCCGCTTCTTCTAAACGGTGCAAATAATCGGCAAGTTGTTTTTTATCCGCCCATGCTGTTCCATAAATTCGTTGTAGCATTTTATTTTTGCTGTCGCCACGCCAGTACGCACCTGCCACTTTTTGTAGTTTAAAATGATGACAAAAACGCATATTCGGCACGTGCGGACCGCGACACATATCAATATATTCTTGGTGATGATACAATGCCGGACGGGCGTCTTTGCTGATATTTTCGTCTAAAATCACCATTTTATACGGTTCGCCACGTTTTTCAAACGTATCGCGTGCTTCTTGCCAGCTGACCGGTTTTTTGACTACGTCATAATTGGTTTTCGCCAATTCCAACATGCGTTTTTCTAATTTATCCAAGTCTTCTTGCGTCAAAGAGCGGTCTAAATCCACGTCATAATAAAAACCGTTGTCGATAGTCGGTCCGATTGCCATTTTCACATCCGGGAAAAGTTGTTTAATGGCGTGACCCAATAAATGGGCGCAAGAATGGCGGATAATTTCCAAACCGTCTTCATCTTTTGCGGTAATAATTTCCAGACTAGCATCTTCTTCGATCAAATCACAGGCGTCGCGACGTTCACCGTCCACCCGTCCCGCAATAGTTGCTTTTGCAAGACCTGCACCAATATTTTGTGCAACTTCCAATACGGAAACCGGATGATCAAATTGACGTTGTGAACCGTCGGGTAAAGTAATAATAGGCATGTTAGATCCTTACTACAGTGGTAACCCATACGAAAGGTTACTTGTTTCATGAGTTAAAAATAAAAAGGGATTTTCAATCCTTTGTGTAAAACCTCTACAGAAAAAACCGCTACAAGTAATGCTACAGGACTTTCACTATAAATACCCAGCCGATACACGTGACTGATTAGCCCTGTAGCATATCAATATTTTTCCGATCTTACACAAAATCTAGAGTTTGTAAAGGCTGGATAGTAATATTTTATAATAAATCTGAGTTCACTTTTTCTCTAAGCATTTCAACATCACTTTCGATATAAGTTAATGTAACTCTTACATCTTTATGTCCAAGTAATTGTTTTGCAACATAAAGATTATCTGGATTTTTCATCAGATTGGTTGCTACAGTATGTCTGAAACGATGAGGAGAAACTTGAAAGCCTAACTTATTTGAAATTACTCTAAAAAGGTGACTTATTTGATATTCTGTTGTAATTTGACCTTTATATCGAGTTTTGCGAAATATATTAATATTAAATAACTGAGAATCAGAAGACTGTTTATATTTTCTTAGTTCAATAACTAATCTTTCAATATAAGGGAATAATCTATCTGAAATAGGAATACAATGATATTCATGATTTTTATTAATCTCTGGAGAAATATGAATAACTTTCTGATATAAATCAACATCACCTATTTTCAACCGAAGTAATTGGGCTCGGCGAATTCCAGTAAAACGAAATGTATTAACTAACGCTTGGATAAACCACTGGGGCTTCAATACTTTTGGTAAATTTTCTTCACCACTAAGAAAAAAGTCTAATTTTATTAACTGTCGTTCAATAAGAATTTTTCTTTTTGGTTTCCCTACTCTTAAAAATAAATTATTACAAGGATTTTCCTTATAAAGGAGCAAATCATTCTCAATCCCAAATTTATAAAGACACTTCAAATGTCGTAAATAACTATTCCAAGTAATCGGCTTAATTCCTTCACCTACAACGTTATTGCGCCAATTAAGCAAATGAGTACGCGTAATTTCATTCGGATAAATCACATCACAATGTTTACATAATTGCCGTATTGCTTTTTCATAGCTTTTCTTCGTATCTAGGCGTAAATACTTGTGAAAAAAAATTGTTGTAATAATAACTCAAATGTTGTGCAGGTATTTTGCATAGCTTTACTCCTCTAGTAATAGATGTCTATTATTGATTAAAATCTTATCACCAAAAAATAATCTGGTATTTGGAACAAGATAGCCCACTAAGAAGGATTCTTTTTTTGGACCTATCACCTTACAACGCCAAAAGTTTATGGTGTCATTTTTGATAATTCGCTTTCTATGCAAGCCGAGTGCTTGAAATTCATATTGTAAATTATTTATACACTCTTCATCATAAGATTCCCCTTTTTCTTGTAAATATAGTTCAAAGGAACTTGGACTAACAATAAACAAGCAATCATTAACAATATGAACTTTTGCTGTGCGATCATTAAATGTGAGTTGTTTTTTAAACAGTTTATCTTTTAACCAATCTACAAATTTCTGCCCTTCGGATTTTAAATGTGTGTCGTCATTTGTTGGAAGCTTTGGAATAGCATTTGCTTCGACTTCGATATGCGTATTCAAATTCTCCGGCTCAGATTTTAATATCATTGTTGTTCCAGCTTCAGCGTCAGCAGAGGGGATATTCATCACTTGTTGCTCGTTGTTATCGCTGAACATATTTAGTAAAAAATCAACACTGTTATTATCACAATTTTCTACAACTGCTTCAGGATTTTGAGATGGATTCAACGATTGAAGTGCGGTATTTTTTTCTTGTAAATTTGAAGTAAGTTCTATATTCTCTTTTCTATTTATTGGCACAGTATCCTGTACTTCATTTACTGTATTTGATATTTTTTCCTCCGCTTCATTTTCTTTTTCTACAACACAAATTGTTCCGGCAAATAATTCAGGACGATCATCAATGTTATCCCAAATTACCTCGGGTTTAATGCGTAATAAACTGAACTTGTCTTTAGGCTTCCAACCTGCGTCTGCACGTAGTTGACAATACCAAATCGCAGTCCCCTCTGATGTACTTTCAATGACTTGATGAGCCTGCATTTCATCAAACAACTTGCGATTATCACCTGGCACACTAATCCCCTGCCCCATCAAATAAGCTCGAATTTGATCAGCGGTGGTTTTACTCATTAGCCACAATCCCTCTTCCGTAAGCCAACCATCTCCCGGACCTTTAGAGCTAATTTTGAATTTTTGTGAAACTAAATAGCGTAAAGCCAAAATAAGTTGTTTCGCAAAGGAAATGACGGGTTTCTGAACCAATTTAGTAATATCGCCACCTAAAGCCAATGCTACACTATTTTGATCAGCTTTTTGTACAATTTCAGCCAATACGTTGGCTTTATCATAATGTCCTGCCATGGCGTACATTAATGCTGAAAATACCTCCGGGTAGGTTGCCACCCAATCGAAGATTTCTTTAGAGATTAGCTGATTAGCAACAAATCCCCCTAATACAGGGTGGAGTTCATAATCTCTCTGCTTAATGTATCTAAATTTGTAAGGCAATGTTGGTATGCCATTCCAAGTAAACCAACGTTTTCCATCTTGTAGCTGTATTTCAATATCCACGATGGATTTCCCTATATCGTGAACCAAGGCTGAATAAATCACTGCCGCAGTCCAAGCATCTTTTTGTTTTGCTTGCTCTTCCGGTGCGGCATTTAATGGTAAAACATAGTTTTCACGTAACTTAGCCGCAAACGAAATCACTTCTAAACCGTGATCTAACATACCACCTAAATGGGCGTGATGATGTGACTCTGAGGCAGGTAATAGTTGAACCATTTCGGCATAACGTTCAATGGGTTTTTGATACAAATGCTCAAACATTTCTCTTGTCATTGAGACTTGTTGCCAGAGCAACCCAAGATAGTGCTGTCGTAATTCCGTATTAAGTAATTCTTGGGCAGAATAAGGCGTAATCCAACCCTCTATATCTTGTCTTTCTTGCCTCTGTACTGCATTTTCTTTCTTAATGTTAGACGTATTTGACTTTGATTTAAAAAATTGTATCAGCGATTTGAACATTCAAATATCTCATAAAAAATAAATAACGCAAGAAAAGGCCATTTAGCCCTTTGGCCTTTTCGGGTAAGACCTTTCCCCTTGGAAAGGTTACCCTTAAATCCCTTAGGGGATTTCCCTTAAGCCTTTTCCCTTTTGGGGAAAATACTTACTCTAAATTTATGTAAGTAACAATCCTCAATTATCTTTGTATTGTAAACAAAAAAGCCTAATAATCCCTTATGAAATATGAGGATCCAGCCTTTACAAACTTTTTAAATGGCGTAGTATAAGCATATCACTAACAGATTTAAGATAGGATAAATAATGCTTTCCTTAAAGAATATCAACTTCAAAGGTGTTAAGGGTATAAACGAACTTGAATTAACATTATCAGACAATCCAATTAACGTATTGATAGGTACAAACGGTATCGGGAAGACAAAAGCACTTGAAGCACTCTATACATTATTAATCTTTACAAACACAGCCTTTCAAAAATATGCAATGTATGGTAAGGATGTTGTTTTTAATGAATGCTTGATTGCTAATGAGCAGGTGATTCGTATAGATAATACTGAAAGTTATACTTGTATTAATCAATTTTTCACTAACAATAAACTCTCCCACTCCTATCCTGTTATATTTATTGCTGCACAAAATCGAGGAAAAATAAAGAGTGAAAACAGTAATAGTATTTCACCTTTAGGAAATGCTGATACACGTGCATATAACTATTTCAGACATATTATTCGTTCTATGGAAAATGATTTTTCATCTCTCAATATGGATATGCCTATTGAAGAATGGATTATTCAACGTGCAAATTCGTCAACAAGTTATCAAGATGAAGAAGATAATAGAGAGTTAGAATTAATATCGTTATTGAAGATTTTAAATAAAATTGATGAGCGAATTAGTTGTGATAAATCAACGTTAAAAATATCAGGAGATAATCAAGTCTCCATTCTAGTTGATGGAAAAAAAACAAAACTAAGTGCTCTCAGTAGTGGCTTTGCATCACTGATAAAAATAATCCAATCTATTATTGCAGGTTATTCATTTTTCACAAATAGCCGACAGATAGAAAATGTCGAAGGATATGTATTAATTGATGAAATAGAGAGTCACCTACATTTAGAATGGCAAACGAAAATTTTGCCTATTCTATCTGAAGTATTTCCTTACACTCGTTTTATCATAACAACACATTCTTCTTTAATTCTCTCTCAGCTATATACCGGTTCTGCGTCTCGCCTAGTGCATGAAGGTAGTAAGATTATTAATGAAGATATTCCTAATGCAAGTAATTTTGCTCTAATTGATCTCCTACAAGAGGCTTTTGATATCGATCTGAATCAAATCAAAATTAGTTCAACAACAGCTAAACATCAAGAACGTGCTAAAAAAGCAATCTTAGATTTATTAGGAGCATAAAATGAGTGGCGTTTTACTCGATGCAAATATTCTTATTGATGCCTTAAATGATAAAGGCAGTGAGTAAGCTAGAAAATTAAGAATGCTAATGGAAGATGAAAATGCCGTCGTTTTCATTACTCCCTTAATTAGCTATGAAGTATTACGTGGTCTTTCTTGGGAAGATAAAGAAACTTATCAAAAGGTAAAAACAATCATTGCTTCATTTTCATCACTTAATATTGATCATAAAATTACGAATTTAGCAAGTGAACTGTTTCGATTTGAAAAATATGAACGTAATCAACATGGTCAAGAGACTAAGAAAATTGATAAACACAATTTTGATATAATCCATTTTTTCAACGGCTAAAATTCATAATCTAAAATTTATTTCAAGTGATAAAGATATGCAAAGCTGGGATAGACTATATCAGAAGATCCAACACTGATTAGTATATAGGAAGACTTAGGGACTGAGAAGATAGCAATCGTTGATTAGCTGGCCCCTTTGCGAAAGCGATAACCCCAATTTAAGCGATTGGGGTTTATTTTTATTCTTCTGCTTCAATGTTATCTTTTTCTATAATCATCTCTTCCCATTCATCTTCTGCTAAAACTTGCCAATAATTACAGATCCGGCCGTCTTCAAATTTTTCTCATACGCCTGTAACAGCTTTTCAAAAATATGTAATGTATGGTAAGAATGTTGTTTTTAATGAATGCTTGAAATATTACTTATTATAAGTTGACCTTAGTTTGCTTCTTCGAATCCTATCCTTATTTTACGACCGAAAGGCATTTACCTTGTCAAAAGACAAAAATTTATTGAATTAATTTTTATATGAGTTTATTTTCATTTCAATCTCTTTCATTCTATCAATGACGTATTCAAAAGTGAATGTATTACTATCATAGATCATTCCCGCATTATGCATTTCATTATAATCTTTTTGTAACTCTAATAGATTATTTTCATTTGGGATTAATATAAACTTATTATTTAAGCAATCATCGTAATTCGCATAACTAGAATTGAAAAAAATAGACTTGTGGTCTACAACATCTTTTAGTAAATCATAATTATCAATAGCTAACTTACCTATATCTTGTTCATATAATTTGACTAAATCGTACCAATGTCTTGATAAACGTTCCGCATTTTGTCTTATTCCTCGGCGACATTCTACATGAATTAGTGTGGCCTTTTCCCAAAAAGTTCTCTGTGGAGATAAAACGACAACATTGGGTTTTGGAAAATGAACAAGTTGATTTTCTGTCGCAATATAAGGTCTAACGACATGGGTCTCATTGGGATTGATGACATTACGTCCGCCTAACTCAATCAAAACATCTTCCTTCACATATTGGTTAGACTGGCTTGTTGACAATACAGAAGGATAACCTATCCAAATTTTCTCACCTGAATCATCAGTATTTAAATAACAAGCCTGTGGTAATTCTTTTAGAGCAGATTTTAACGCCGGAACAACCACGCCATTTCGATATTCTTTAACAGCCTCTTTAAGTTTTTCACTAAATAATTTAGCCTTAGTTTTGCTCATGTTAGGAGAGAATGAACCGGGAATATCAAAAAAACGATAATCTAGAGTAATATCAACATCTTCTGAAAATCGATTAATTGCTCCAAATACTTTAGATAATGAAGTGTCTCCTTTGAAAGCCATAGGGTGTCTATTTGGAATATTGAAAATAATATCTAAAACCCAACATAACCAAATATCCTTTTCAAGGACAATATCACGCATAGATAATTTATCACTATAGTATTGGAGAATTTCTCTCTGTTCATTAGTTGATATATCAAAATATGATTCTTTTCCCATAATTATCTATACTTGTAATTCTGTTTCACTAATAACATTGTACATCCAATTTGTTAAATTCGCATTTCTTAACGTAGTAAACTCTTCAGTACTAAGATACGATTTTAACGTAGAAATCACTGAAGGAGTAACTAGATTACGTCCAAGATACCATAATGCGGATATTGCCAATCCTATTTTGGTTCCGGCATATTGAAGTTTTCTTTGATTGGAGGTATGTATCATCTGCACTTCTTTATTACCAACCTTAATTTTTCGGGTTGCACCATTAGTATAAAAAATAGTTTTTGTTGGCATTTGTGTACTAAGGTTAAACTGTCTTGCAGCTTCTGCACCATGAACTTGTATCGTTTCACTATTTTGTTGAGAAATAACTTCTATTACTGCTTCAATATTAATTGGAACATTACCGACAAATCTGTTTTTTATAGGGCGGAAAAAAAGTCCTCTAGCAGCTCGTTCAATTTCACCTTTTTGAACCATTCGAGAAAGTGTTTTATCTATTACGCTTCTATTTCCAAACTCTAGAAAGTCTCTAGATGAAAAAATTTCTCCTTGCTTAAAATGATTAATTTTTTTCTTAATTTGTTGAGTGGTAGTCATATTATTTAGTCCTTTAGTCATAAAAACAAATATAATTTCTGACATTTTAGCATGTAAAAAAAACGAAATCAAAGACATTTGACCTTTTAGCTTATTCGCAAGCTCTACTGCAACTTGGGAAGACTTAGGGACTGAGAAGATAGCAATCGTTGATTAGCTGGCACGTTATTTTTTATCGTATACCCCTTAATGATAACATTTGACTCTATTTTATCTAATGCTAACAAAAATAAAACAAACCTAGCCGCATTATCCAATCCGCTAGAACCATACTCTCCTTTTAAATAAAAACTGGAAGATAAATAAACATAACACAAGTTCTCTTTATCAAACTCTTGAATTATATAGACATAGCCGGTGTCTTCATTAAAAACGATATGTAATTTAGATAGACGAACCCCATCTAATATTTGTCTTGCATTATGCAGTATAAGTCAGATAAGTTATGCTGTAGATGAATTAACTGGTGATACTAAAACCGCCTGTGAAGTTCTACTCTGCTTATCCTCACCAAAGGATGCGGCGAAAACACCAGAATGTCATCCTCCACTTAAAAAGTTTTATTCTATCAAAGCTAAAAAATGGAAAGACACATTAAAGAAACGGAAAAATTTCTTAAAACTTTGTCCTGATTCAAATGATAGCTCAATCAATAATGCCCTATCGGTAAAATGCGAGACTAAAAAACATCTTTTTAGACGTAGTACTTGTGATTTAAATAATTTGAAATAAATTTAACATAAAAGCATAAATATTTATTTATGCTTTTATTGAAAAAAATAAAAGCATATTTATTGTTTTATGTTTTTATTGTGTTACTATAAGCATAAAAATGTAAATATGTTTTTATGAGGTGACAAATGAAAGTTATATCTGTACTAAGTCAGAAAGGGGGAAGCGGTAAAAGCACTTTATCAATCAATATTGCTCGTTGTCTGCAACTTAAAGGCTTTGATGTTGCATTGATTGATACCGATCCGCAAGCATCCGCGCGTGAATAGAATGCGCTTACCGGTGATGATTTTTTCCCGGTGTTTGCTTGTGATAAAGGGCTCTCCGAAAAAGAAATCCGTGCGCTTGGTCGCCAAGCGGATTTTTTAATCATTGATGGTGCGCCACGTATTGAAAAAGCCATGACCGATTCGATTAAACTTGCCGATTACATTCTGATCCCACTGAAACCATCACAATTTGATATTTGGGCATGCAAAGATTCGATAGAGCTAGTGCAAGCACGTATGCAAATTGATGATAAGCTCAAAGCCGGGTTAGTCATCAGTCAAACGAATAAGCAAGCAGACAAATTTAGCTAAAGAAGTTATTGAATTTATCAACGAAAACTTTGAAATACCGTTATTAAAGGGTAGTACGGCGGTACGCGTCAGCTATGCAGAAGTCTTAAGTTCCGGTAATACGGTTTTTGAAAGTCAGTCTAAAGAAGCGAAAGCAGAGATTAATCAAATCACAAATGAAATTTTAACTGCACTAGGAGTTCAATATGAGTAAATTAACAAAAGGCACACTAAGTAAATCCGGGCTTTCTATGGGTAGCATTGAAAAAACGGCTATGCCACAGTTAAAGGAAGAAGTAAGCATAGTAGAACAAAGAACAACTATCATGATTCCCGTGAATGTTTACAAAGCTGCTAAAAAGTATGCTTTACTCAATGATATTAAACTTAAAGAGTATTTTAATAATTTACTTACTCAAGATTTACAAGATAAAGGTATGCTATAAAAATATTTAAGTACAGAAAATATTTTTAACATATACACAATAAAATTTTACATAAAAGCATTTATGAATAAATATGTTTTTATGCAAGGAGTATAAATGACTACAGTAGATGAGTTGAAAAAAATATTGGATTCAAAGCGCCCACTTGATCCTGTTACAGCAAAATCCTTACAAGATGATTTTATGTTGCGTTATAACCAAGCGTCTAATGCGATTGAAGGCAACCAGCTCACTTTAATTGAAACCCGGGTATTACTGGAAAATGGGATTACGGCCAAGGGGAAACCGTTTAAAGATCACCTGGATGTAATCAACCACAGAGAAGCCATTAATTACCTATTGGATATAGTGAAAGAGAAAGAATCACTATCCGAACGCCATATTAAAGAATTTAATGCGTTGTTACTGAAAGGCACAGAGAAAGAAATTTATGCCGGCAAATACCGCAGTGTACCGGTAACGATTCAAGGTGCGGAGCATATTCCCCCACAGCCTTATTTGTTACAAAACGCCATGGAACGATTGATTGAACAAAATCGCCTGGATAAAGAAAACCAAACGCCGGCACTTGAACGAATTGCGAAACTCCATGCGGATTTTGTTGGGATTCATCCTTTCGTTGATGGCAACGGGCGCACCGGGCGTTTAATTATGAATCTTGAACTGATGAATGCCGGATACAGTATCGCCATTATTGAGCCGACGGATAGGGAAAACTATTACAACGCGCTAGCAAACGCAGATAAGGGCGATTATCAATCCATTACCCGGTTACTCAAAGATTCCGTACAACGTTCGATAGAACGTGAATTACAGGTAATCTATCCGCAGTGGCAAAAGGACTATCCTAAACTTGCCTATGAAGTTGCGAAAAAAAGGAAATAGCCGAAAAAAAGCCTGAAATTTCCTTAAATAAGGAACAGGAGAGAACACTATGAGTTATTATCTTTGCAATTATAGGGATGATTTTTTAAAGGAGTATTTATGAAAGGCTATGAAATTACACTAGAAGATAAATGGCAAGATTTTACGAAACTGAAAGTAGATGAAAAAGGTATTGTAATAAGTGCCGAACCATATCAAACAGAGGTATGGAAAGGAGCATTAATTCCGATTTCTCAACAAAAAATAGGTGATTTATGTATGATTCATCATTTACCACATATTGAATATGGTTACCTATTTTTATAAAATCCCCATTGAAAAGTACACACAAACACCGTACAATCAATTCCTTAAAAAGAGGATAATGTTATGCCAGCAACAGCGAGATTTGAAGCAAGAATTAATACTGAGATACAATCCTTATTAAAGCGTGCCGCAACCCTTGAAGGACGCAGTTTAAGTGATTTTGTGATTAGTGCGGCACTGTCGGCAGCGAAAAAAACCGTGGAAAAAAATGAACTTATTCATCTTTCTATCGCTGATCAGCAGTGTTTTGCAGAAGCATTGATTTCCCCTCCTTCGCCAAATCAAAAAATGCAAGAAGCACTTCATTTAAGTACATCATTATTGGGGGAATAATGCTCCCCCCTATCCGGATCACCGCATTTGATAAAGACTGTCTACGAGATCAATTTGATTGTGGCTCACGTCCCTTGAATCTCTATTTACAAAAACCGGTTTCACAAGATATCAAAAGGCGTATTGCTTCTTGCTTTACTGTCATTGATGAAAATAAACGTATTTTAGGCTACTATACTTTAGCCTCAACAAGCATTCCTCTTGTCGATCTCCCTGAGAACCTTAAGAAAAAATTACCCCGTTATCCTAGTGTTCCGGCGGTTTTACTTGGACGCTTAGCCGTTGACAAGCAAGTAAAAGGCTATGGTTTAGGAAAGGCTTTACTCGGTAATGCATTAAAACGCATTATTCGTTCTGATATTGCTGCTTATGCATTGATTGTTGATGCCAAAGATCAAAGTGCGATGGATTTTTATCAACAATTTGGATTCATTCCTTTCTCTAATGAGGCTCACAAACTGTTTTTTCCATTAGCAAACCTCAATATTCATTTAAAAATAGAAGCCCAAACTTAATCTTCAACAATTTTTGAACACCAATAGTGGTGAAACCATATCATACCATTGAATATACAATAGATATACATTATAATTTGTGTATTGATTGTGTATTAATAAACTATGGAGATTCTCATGCGTACCGCTGCAATTAACCTACGAGTCCAGCCAAAGCAACGTGACTTAATTGATTATGCCGCTTCATTACTCGGAAAAACACGTTCTGATTTTATGCTTGATGTTGCTTGCACTTATGCACAAAACGTGATTTTAGACAGAACAGTTTTTCAGCTTGATGAAGGAAAATTCAATCATTTTATTGAAGTACTTGAACAGCCTAATTTACCTAATGCCGGGTTGGAAAAATTAATGGCAACTCATTCACCTTGGGAATCATAAAATGTATTCAGCACCTGAGCTATTAACACATCATCACAATTTAGATGCATTTAATTGTGGTGAAGAGTCATTAAATATTTGGCTTAAACGTCATGCACTTAAAAACCGGCAAAACCGAGCAAGTAGAACATTTGTGATCTGCAATGAAAATGTCGTTGTTGGCTTCTATGCACTAGCGGCAGGTTCAGTGACGCATCGGTTTGTATCCGGAGCATTAAGACGTAATATGCCTGAGCCTATTCCTGTTGTTGTTTTAGGAAGATTAGCTATAGATATAAAACATCAAGGAAAAAAATTAGGTGCTGCATTACTTAAAGATGTTGTACTACGAGCAAGAGCTGTGTCAGAACAAGTTGGAGTAAGAGCTTTGCTCGTACACGCTTTAAATGATAAAGCAAAACAATTCTATCTCAATTATGGTTTTCAACCTTCACCAATTGATGATATGTTATTGATGTTGAAGTTGTGATTTTACCTCATTAATTGGTTAAGGAAAAAATTTGAATTAACAGCAAAATAAGTCATTGTAAATTCTCTTAGCCATTATTTCTGCACTTTGACTAAAAAAGTGGTTGCTGCCAAATTATAATTTTATTGTTGGTATACCTTATGCCTATAAGGTAAATGTACCCCATGGGTGAAAAGAATATACGACACCGAAGTGTCGTATATTTAAGTTAAATTAATGACTTGAGCCTAATTTCTTAGCTTTTAAGTCATCGTGCTGTTTTCTAGTAGATTCTTCGAGTTTTGAAGCCCCATAAGCGGCTAAACAGCCTATAATTGCTAAAATCGCTAAACCTACAGATAATCCAATAGGGTTCACATTATTTCTCCTCTGATAAGCGAATTATAACTTGTCGAAAGTATCGTCCAACAGTCAAAAATGCCATTACAACTACGCTCAGCAATACAATATTAAATATTCTAAAACCTAAACTGTAATTGCTATACAGCATAACAGGAACAGCTAGAATTGCAACTTTTGCGATATCATCACTCATTTTTGACCATGCTTCCAAAGTCGAAATTTCAAATGGAGGTTTAAATAACCTGAACATAATGCTCCTTATTTTTAATTAAAATAGGGATACACTATGCCCAAGGGAATAATGTATCCCCTTGGGGTTAAAGGAATATTGCAACCAATATTCCTTAATCTTTAATAGCGTTTTAGGCTGATGGCAACGTTAGCCCCTTACGAATAAGATAATCTTTCATTGACCAATCAGGATTAAACTCGCGTTTTCCTTGTAACAATCCATTAATAGATAAATTCAAATCAAGCTCCCACCAATGAATGCCTTCTCCTGTTGGAGATAGCTCATAGTTCTCTCTTTCCGCTTGAGAAGCATTTTGTAATTTAGGAAACCAATTAAAAGGTACACCTAATACTCTTCCATCTTGCAAGGTAATTTGAAATGAATCCTGATTAATGGATACTTTAGTGGCTATCGCTAATGTTGAAAAAGTCATTCCACACCTCTACGATAAAATGTTCATATTTTTGTAAATAGTTACATATTTCTTTTATCTCTTTTGACGAAAAACCATAGACATATGCTACGGATATTGGGTTTAACCATACCTTTGCTGTTTTACCTGCCTTATCAATATGAACATGAACAGGCTCTAATGGTAATCCCTCATTTGAATAAAAGTATATTTTGTAACCTCTATAAGTTAAAACAATTGGCATAGTGTACTCCAATTCAATAAAAAAAGGGATACACTATGCCCAAAGGGATAAATGTATCCCCACGGGGTTAAAGGAGGGTTGCAATTTGCAATATTCCTCAATTTTTATTACGCTGCCTCAGCAAAATATTTTTCGTATTGTTGCTGAACGTTAAGCGCCTCCATCATGTATTCACACGCATTACGTGCAAGTCCGGAGGCTTTAAAAATTGCGCGTTTATCCTCCTTTAATACGTTAATCCAGCTCCCAATATAAGCTGCATTTTGTGGTACTTCATTGAAACCTAAATGAGCACAGACGAATGCGCTACCCATTTCAGCAACAAGCTCTTCAAAAGCATAAACTTTATTACCAAATTTAGCTTTACCGGACGCAATACCTTCACGATTTAAGCGTTTTGGATGCCCTGTTGCATGTGTCATTTCATGAAGTAATGTGCCATAAAAACCGGTTTCTGAATTGAATTGTTTCATTTCCGGCATAACTACTTTATCCTCGGAGGAACGATAGAATGCTTGATTACCCGGTATAATTTTTACATCCAAATCCATCCCTTTGATCATCTGCCGAATTTCAGCAAATAAGGTGTATTGCACTGTCCCGGTATCTGAGTTTTTTACCGGTTCAGTTTCATACATTGAATTTGGTAGTCCATCACATTGCTCAATATTAAATACAGCATGTCTTTTAAGTAGAGCAAAATGCTCCATTTCTGGGTTACCATCATCATCCAATATTGTATTCCCCTCATCATCAAGTTTTTCTCGATCAACCGGGCGATAGTTTACAATAATAGTAGCTTTTTCACCCTTGCGCACGTGACCGCCTAATTTATTTGCCGCCTGTGCGGTGAGCCATTTGCTCTGTTTATAACCTTTTTCAGCACTTGCCATCCAAAGAAGTAATATATTGACGCCGGAGTATAAGCGACCGGATACTGCATTCTTAGGCAACGCAAGGTTATAATCAGGGCTATTCCAGGGTTTTAACCATGGGGTAGCCCCTTCTTCTAAGCATTTGATGATGCGATCAGTAATTTCTTGGTAAATATCTTTTTTCTGTGTTGAATTTTTCATAGCTGTTCTCCTAAATAAAAAGGGGAACCGCTCCACAATCGGAGATGTTCCCCGATTGGGTTGAAAAGGAAGTTAATTTATTGAGGTTGACGTAATTGCGTTAAACTCGTCAACTTTTGTGCAAAGGTTCTCGCTTCACGAATGGCATCAAGGATTAAATAACGTCGATTACCCCCGTAAGCGGTATCCTTACTCAAGTAAGTACACCAACTCAAAGAACTCTCACCCATTTGAATATTGAGTTCTTTGTGATATACCGTGGCGCTTAAATCAACGATTTTCATGCCGCTCAAGATTGCTTCGCAAAATTTATTGGTATCTTCATAGCCAAAATCTTCTGAGCTAAAATAGCCATAATGAAAAGGCACGGGTTCAACTGTAAATTCAATGCGATACTGTTTGGTGTTAATGGTGCGACGTTTTTCTTCCGGTTCAATATACATCGACTCCAGCAAACGATAACCGAGACGTTCCAGCATTATTGAGGTGCCTTTAATATATTCACCTAAATCCGCAATAAAGTTGTCCCAGATTTCTCTGAATATGGCTTTATCTTTGTTGCGAATACCTCGAAAGTAAAACGCTTCTTCCGCCGGACGAGCATCAAGCGTCATCGTATTATAATGTGAATAACGATAACCGAAATGATTACGCGTAATCTCAAGCACATTGAAATACTCATTCGCCCCGATATATTCGGCAATAAATGCAAATCGGCGATAGGCTTTCTCTGTTTTTTCAGGATAAATGTGTTGATACAAATTAATCCAATCATCAGAATAAAGCCGACCATAAAAAGCAACACCATCGCCTTGGCTATAAGAAAGTGAACTTTCAATAGTTAATTCACTTGGAAAGCCTGCTTCAACTAATTTATTGTCAAAATAAGTGTGTAAAATGTTCATTGTGTTTCTCCAAAATAAAAAAGGGAAACACGCTTCCCAAAGGGAACTCTGTTTCCCTTTGGGGTAAAAGAAAAGACCTTAAGCGGTTATCGCTAAGGTGTTATTGTGAAGAGGAATGGGATTCAGAGGCTTTTTTAACGCTTGACGATTTATCATCACGCATTAAATCTGCCTTAATCTCGTCCCAACTCGCCCAGTATGCAAGTCCGACAAACGTGCCAACTAAAAGTGTAAATGAGCTTAACATAAAGAAAAGTGCCCAGTTCATTTTGTATCTCCTTTTAGATTCTTTGCCTTGATCGTGGCATAATTAGCACAGATATGCCCTATTATCCACATAATTAAACCAAAAAGAAAGAGTAAAAAGCCCTCAAGGAAGGAGATATTATCGGAAGGTAACACAATCCCGACAATACCAACCCCCATTAAATATGCCGACTTTCGTAAATCATTGCTCAATCGACTAAATACTTCAGGCCGTAAATTACTGATACTTTTTTTGATGCTCATCTTGTTCGCCCTCCTGAGACCAACAAGGTATTTTCATCTTTCTGAGTTACCTCCAAAAAACGAAAATGTAAGCCGTGTTTTGCCGGCATTTTTTGCAAAAATATGACCGCACTTTCACCGGGTTGACGAGTCACCCATGCTACTTTCGCCTTCTGAATAATTTCATCGGCTAAGGCTTGATGTGGCTTAATCCCGGATTGTTGATATTTCGGCATATAATCTCCGATTGCCGAAAGTAAAATATCTACCTTCATTGTGTTTCTCCTCTAACTTATCAGGGAAACACAATCTTCCTTTCCGGGGAAAATGTGTTTCCCCAAAGGAAGTAGCAAGGTTAACTAAACCTCAGTTTAGTAATACCAAAATAAGATAGCGGCGGACAACGCCCCCATCAATAAGCCGATTAAACTCATTGAAAGGACAACTTTTAAATGACGTCGCTTAAGTTTTTCAATTTCTTCACAATACGAAATTTCTTGTTGCTGATGCAACATTTCGTGAAAGGCTTCCTGCTCGGCCAAACGTCGCTGAACATCGTCTTCAATACTGTGATGAACTGCTTGGCTAACGCCGGATAATTTGTTTCGTGCAAAAACGACCACTTTGCCTAAACCACGTCCTACAATATAGGAAACAGATTTTTGGGCTTTTTCAGGTTGTTGAGATGACCCAAAAGGATCGAAAGGAAGTGAGTTATTCATAATGAATTCTCCATTGACGTTAAAAATACGTTCAAGGAGAAATACCCGGCAGGGATATTTTTCCCTGAACAGGTGAGATAAAAAACACATTCACAGTGTAATCACTGAAACCTCTTTCAGAATGCTGAGGCTATTTCGGCAATGAACACAACTACCACAGCGGGCTAGTCCGTTGCTATTTCAGGCGTTCTGCAACGTTTTAAGGGCTACAGATGTAGCCGACTTAATAAACTCATTATACAAAATTCATCTCTATGAAAAATCCTTTTTTACAATTTTTTTTCAGAATAATTGTTTTTATTTCAAAGAGAATTAATTATTCAGTTCATTTTGGAAGTCCGCTAAGGTTGAGCTATTTCTCTTTCATTTGGTAAAAGGTCATGATAAAGCGAACGCTCCTTTTTTGTTTGGGCATAAGTATATCTGCTTGGGCTGAGCTTCCAAGCGAAGTCAATATTACTGTTTTCAGCACGCAAGCCTACCCTATTCAAAATGCTCAATTAGCTCACCGCCTTTACCATCTCGACAGTGTAGAACAATGGGAAGAACAGCTTAGCCAAACTTTAAGTTCCAATCCGGCACAAGCGGAAAATCAAGCCAAAGCGTTCTTTCAACGTCCCGATAGCCAAACAAAAATTCGCGAATTACAACAGGCTTATCAAGGTGTAATTTTGGGTTGGCAAATGGGCATTCGCAAAGTACCCGCTGTGTTATTTGACAGTCCACAACTCGGTCAAGCGGTGGTTTATGGCGTGACTGATGTGCAACAGGCAATAACACTTTGGGAACAATGGATATCTCAAAAAGGGGAGAAATAAGGTGATACAAAAATACCCTCAAAAACTGACCGCACTTTGTACTGCACTGACCTTTGCCACAACGGTACAAGGTGAGATTAATACGGCAACCATTATGGCATCAAGTGCTTCAACCGGTTGTTTAGACTACAAAGTGGTTGGCACCTGTTTTTGGTTATTTTGCACTTATTTCGGTTGTAAGGTTAGAACCTCAACCAAAGTACGCCACTTTTTACCGGAAATGGTCGTATCTGCCTATAACCACGATGGGCAAAACCCGTGGTCGGAAATGAATGTGGTAACTCAAGGGGTCAAAGGCGGTGAGTATCGCTCCCCACAAAAAAATTACAGCCAACTTACCTTCAAAAATGCCACCGCACTTGGCCATCCTCAAGGGGCGATTGGCAACTTGTTAAAAAGTACAGGCTATTATTGCCAAACTCAGACAACCCCATTTATGCCGTATTTTTTAAGCAGTTTAGACTATTTTGCTTGGCAACAAAATTTGCCCGAGATGTTTTACCCCGAAGCACTCACACCGGGAATGCGTGAGGTGCGTTCAGAGTTGGAGATGTGGGGAAATATATTTCCTCGCAGTGGTGCGGTAACACAAGTTGATGATTATAAGGCATCCGCCGTTATTGCACAGCGTGTTGCTGACATTGTTACCCGCACCGGGCAAGTCCATATTTATCAACCTGTGGCTAGAACAGGCGGTGCGGGGACTTGGTATCTAAGGCCTGTCAAAGAAGGCAATGCCAATAATCATAAATGGCAACAACTTTTCCCCGAGATGCAACAATCTTGCAGTGCATTCCCTGATACGCCACCGACAATGTTATCTGAAAAAGGCAATTATGCCTGGGCGTTATGGCGTCCTTATAAATGCTGTAAGCGTCGCGGGCAAACCTTTTTATACAGTATTGATTGGTCTAACGATAACGAATAAAGGAAACAAAATGAAACGACTCAATAAAGTGAGTATTGCTATACTTTTCGCACTCAGTATTTCGCCCATTTATGCAGAGACTTCTCTGTTAGATAACCTTCAATTCAACAAATCAGACTCTGTGTTATCCGATCAAATTTACTATCAAATTGGCGGCGGTTCGGGCTATATGACACCACCGACACGGGCAAAATCCCTCAAAGCCATTGAATTTGGGATTGGTTGGAAAGCCAATTTAATGTGCGGTAATTTTGACATTAAAACCACCGTAAAAAATCAATTAAACGGTATCACGGAGGGATTTAAAGATTTAATGAGCAATGTGATAGAATCGGCAAAAGGTGCGGTAGCCAGTCTTCCTGCTATGGTTATTCAACGTGCTAACCCGCAACTTTATGACATTTTGACTAATGGAGTGTATCAGGGGCGGCTTGATTTTAATCGTCTAAAAACCAGTTGTGAGGCTATGTCGAAACAACTCGCTGACTATACGCTAAATGGGCGTTGGGCAAAATCGGCGGATTTGGAAAATTACAAAAGCATTGTAGCCAGCGAACCCGATGCCCAAAAAGCACAGAAAAAATCGGAAGACAACAAAGGGAAAAATGGCAAGGAATGGATTGGCGGCCAAAAACGTGGAGGCGAAAAACAAGAACAAATCAAACTGATTGAAGATGTCTCTCAAGCAGGTTACAACCTCTTACATAACCGCAACGCCTTGGACAAAAAACCACTTCTAGGGCCATCTTGTACCGGGGCAACCTGCCAAATATTCGATTCGCCACAAAAACTCTCCGACTTTTTAACCCGAACTATTGGAGAACAATCTATTTCTACCTGTATTGAAGACTGTGGTCCGAAAACCAGCTCAAAAGCGGGGGTCGGACTCGCTCCTGCGATTGAAGAAGAAAATCTGCGAACCGTAGAGAAACTTGAACAAGTGCTGAATATGGACACGCCAAGTAAAGAAATACTGGCTGAACTGAGTTCGAATACCATTCCTGTTACACGGGGACTGATTGAAGCTTTGCGTGAAGATCCCGACGTAGAACTGCTTAGCCAACGT
The DNA here is from genome assembly GCF_002263215.1 of Actinobacillus seminis. Taxonomy (GTDB): domain Bacteria; phylum Pseudomonadota; class Gammaproteobacteria; order Enterobacterales; family Pasteurellaceae; genus Actinobacillus_B; species Actinobacillus_B seminis. The sequence goes on along the minus strand of NZ_NLFK01000001.1, from coordinate 44,470 downwards.
TTGGGTGCTGAAATCGCTACAGCTAAAGTCATGGAAAAAATGCTATTGGCTCGCCGAGCAATACTTGCCGGAATGCGAGAACCCTATGTCGCAGCCGATAAAAATGCACAGGAGGAGCTGGAAAAAGCTTTAAATAAAATTGACTTGGAAATCTCTCAAGTCAAACTTGAAATGGATATGCAAAAAATGCTCACCAGTAATACAGCATCTGTCGTGATTCAAAATAAACTCAACCGTGAAGCCAATGTGGGGAACCATGGAGAAAGCTATGACAACGTGGATAAACGAGTCAATGACTTAGCTTACGGCTCACCAAATGCCGAAGATCATATGGAAGTAAGCGATATTGCATTACCTCGACGAAATATTACTCTAGATATTCCAACTGTGAGTAATATTGCACCTTATAAACCGCCTTATAAACCCGGTAGTCAAGGCGGCATTTATTCAGGAAGTTATAATCCTATAGCACCAATTAAGGGTTCTTCGCTTGATCAAGCTACAGGATTATTACGAAAATTTGAGGGATTCATCAGTAAAGCTGATTGGGATGTAAACGCACATCGTGTAGGCTACGGTTCAGATACCATTACTAAAGCTGACGGCACGGTGATCAAAGTACAACCCGGAATGACCGTAACCAGAGAAGATGCAGAGCGTGATTTAGCTCGAAGAACCCAACTCTACACGAACCAAATCAAACGAGAGATTTCAGAACAAACGTGGAATGGTTTATCTGATCGTGCTCAAGCTGTATTAACCTCTTATATTTATAACTACGGAACACTGAATAAGACCAAAAGTGTCATTAGTGCTGCACAAGCCTCAGCACAATCAGGAGATATGACCGCATTGGCCAATGCAATTAGAAGACGTCAAGTGGACAATAAAGGCGTCAATGCAAGACGCCGAAATCAAGAAGCCGATTACATTCTAGGCAAATAGACTATATTCCGTACAAATAATATGGTATAACGTTTAAAACATTTCTACTTTAGGAGAAAAATATGAGACATAAAAAACTACTTTTTTCAACATTAGCAATGGTCACATTTCTCACGATAATGCCCGTTCAAGCTGCAACAAAACCTATTTTTTCCTGCTCTACCGCACAAGGGAAAAAACTTTTAGTCGAAAAAACGGGGAGTAATTATGTATTATCTTATCAAGATCTCAAAGTAACTAACCCCATAAGTCAAATATTGGAGAGAACGAATTCTCATATCGTGAGCCGTTCAGGCTATGTGTTGTATTCACTTGAATTCAGCGATCCGAAGTATAGTTATTATATGCAATACCAAGAATCAATGGGCGATGAAAAACCACTCTTTGCAGGGCTTTTCCGAGTTGAACCAAACAGCAATAATGCCCCAACAACACTGGTAAAATGCAACTTGAAAAAACCGATTTCAAACAATTTTGAAATTAATTTAATGAATAACTAAAGATTAACTTCCTCCTAGTAATCAAAGCACGCAATAACTGAAATTGTGTGCTTTTTATTACTTTACAACACATTACATATTGCACAGTATATATAAAAATCATATACAAACGGGAGTTCAGTATGAGTATAGTTACCGCAACTGTTTTTATGAATAATAAAAACCAAGCGATTAGAATCCCTAAAATTGCCGAATTACCTGAAACAACAAAAAATGTTAATATCATTATCCAAGGTAATATGCGTATTATCACCCCTGTCAATCAGGTTTGGAATAGTTGGTTTTATGATGAACATACTATATCAGATGATTTTATGACTGATAGAGAACAGCCGCAAATGCAAGAAAGAGAATCATTCTAATGCTGAAATATATGCTGGATACGAATATCGCTATTTTTACGATAAAAAATAAACCGGTACATATGTTACCCTTATTTAATGAAAATCAATCTATGCTTTGTATGAGTTCGATTGCGTTGATGGAACTCGTCTATGGTGCGGAAAAGAGTACAAAAGTGGCTCACAACTTAGCTGTCATTGAATCTTTTTGTTCAAGATTAACGCTTCTGAATTATGATGATAGGGCGGCATATCATAGTGGGCAAATAAGGGCAGAATTAGCCAAGCAAGGACAACCTATTGGCCCGTATGACGCTATGATCGCAGGTCATGCAAGAAGTTTAGGCTTAACTATCGTAACAAATAATGTTAAAGAATTTTCAAAAGTAGAGGGATTAAAAGTTGTTGATTGGAGTAAATGAATATAAGCAATAAAATACGCCATATATTTCTATTTAAATCCTTTCTTTTCCCAAAAAATATATTAAAGAAATGGCTTGCTTTATAAATAAACAAAGCCTATGCTATGATCTATTACATTTAGACCAAGTAGAGACAAAAGATGGAACGAATTGCAAGTCTGTTCAAAAATGGCCGAAGCCAAGCAGTTAGATTACCTGTTGATTTTGAATTTAATGCGAAGCAAATTTATATCCGCAAAGAAGCAAATGGTGATGTCGTTTTATCAATGCGTTCACAACAACAATCTTCTTGGGATAAAATGTGGTCAGCTTTAGATAACCTTGATGCAGTTGATTTTTTAACTCCTGAAGAGCGTCGCCAGGAACTATCTGCTCGAGATCCCTTTGAGGGAATCAACCTGTGATATATATGCTTGATACTAATACGGTAAGTGATGTTATCCGCAAGGGATTTCTTACCGTGTCGGTTTCCTTCAAGGTAGAGGAACTAACACAATTGATAACCCGAGCGTTGACATTTACAAGAATAGACAATATGACAATACCATTGAATGTAATGTAAAAAAACCAATTAAACAAAACTTTGCGTCAACGCAGATTCAGCGAACAGGTCTCTAATCATCCAATTAAAAACTATCCTTAGAATATAGCACCTTAAGCTAGAAAGGCACATAATTAACTTTGAATAATTTGTGTGCTTTTTTACTTACCATAGCATGACAATTGTAAAGACCCAAAGGATAATCAGTTTTTAGAGGTTGCTATTAGTGCAAAAGTGATATATCTTGTTACCGGTGATAAGCGAGATTTACTCAGTATGCGTCCTTATCGTGATATTGAGATTATTTCTGTTAGTGAGTTTTTAGACAAAGCGTCATAAATTTACCTTTACGAAAGGAGGACCCAATGACCTTTTCAGAAAAAATTGGCTATAACCTTGGAAGTGTGATCAACAAATTTAAACATTGGCAGGCATCTAAATGGCTTAAAGCAGTTATTATTCTCGGCATTTTTAGCCTGTTTTTCGGTTTGTTTTATGTAATCTATCACTTATTTGCATTAATCTTCTGTTTCGCACTTTGGGTTGCATTTCAGTACCTCCCAAAAGAAAACAGCAATAAATATGAGTTTGATTACAGTCTAGATGAAGGGTATAGAGTGGGACACTCTGGTTACGGTTACTACGATAGTAACGACATAAAACTCCATGATTGATATCTGTAAATTTATCTTATTAGGTTCTAAAAAAGAGCTAATTCGCTCTTTTTTAGATTATAGTCTTAGGTTTTAGTAGTTTTGTCCCCTCAGAACCACTAGCTTGAACCTGTTTCGATGAATTAGCAAAATGACTCGCCAAATTTCCTAGCCCTACTCCAGCCCAAGACATTGACCCAATCCAAACACCCGGTAAAATCAAAAACATCGCTCCTAACACAATTACTCATAATCATATTATCGGTGTCATTTCGCAGGAAACTCCAGAACGAATCTGTATCTGTATGACTAGGTGAATGGTACATGATAGTATAAAGAGACGAATCTAACCATCTAGCCAACTCCCACCAAAATGACGTAGTTACTAATGCAAACTGCACAAACATCAACGTCACGATCGCTTTTAAAGAATAACCACTAAATATGATGACAATCGGCGTTAAAATAATAACCGCCATAATAAGTACTGCTTGGATCATCGGTAATGAATTTCGCATTGCATCAAATCCGGGATAAGCAACTAAGCTCCCCGCGGCAACACCAAGACCTGATACCGTGGATGTGACGCGATTAAGAACCGTAGGATTTAAGTTTCCACCGTACCCCTCATATACTTTCCCTCTGGAGATATTGATATTTTCAGGGCGTAATAAAGTGCGAAGTAATGCTTCATCTTGAATATTCGCATTAGTAAACATTTCCCCTAATCTCACCGTTAAATTTTGTCGCATATCTGAAAGGAGCATATCTTTTAGCCCCACTTGGCTGTCTTTCCACCATGCATCACAATGAGGGAAACCGCCTCTGCCCGTATTGGGTAGCCCCTGATCGCGGTTAGGCTCATAAGCCCAACGTTGCATCGGTTGCATTGCTCGATAACGGGGGTAAAGTTCGCTATTGTTCACTAAAATTTTCCCGCCAAGCCAGCTCACTTCTCTAGCTTGTGCCGCATTCATTGACACTTGGCTATCTAACACTTTACGACGAGCAGGCAAATAACATTGTTGCACAAATTGGCGTACTTCGGTCAACAGTGCCGGATTATTAATTTTTTCGTGTTCAAGCCTCAGCACAATCAGGAGATATGACTGCATTGGCCAATGCAATTAGAAGACGTCAAGTGGACAATAAAGGCGTCAATGCAAGACGCCGAAATCAAGAAGCTTTTTTTTTTTTTTTTAAAAAAAGCTGTCAACATACTTCAACGACTCACTCAAGCAGAAGATATAACAAGATGAATTAGACAAGAGTATTGAGGATGAAAGAAAAATTTATAATCATATAGTTATAAAATTTAATCTTTAAGAATTGCTTCAATAATGTCCTGTGTTTCAGCTAAAATATAATCAGGCACCGATTCCACTTTTTTTGCATTCCTCCCTTTAAAATCAATAATTCTGGATTGGTAGGCCACAATAACACCTTGTGTTTTACAACCTGTCCCACTTAGTGTTACAGCAAAACCATTATTTCTCGCAAGTGCTGCATTACCTTGTGTAATGGGTGCAATCATCATAAATCCTAGATTATGAAAAGTATGATCACTTAGTACCAATGCAGGACGACTCTCCCCTTGTAACTCGTTTCCTACAACAGGATTTAAGCACACTGTAATAATATCTCCTCTTTTAAAATTGTACTTAGCCATTAAATTTCATTCCCTATTGGCGTAAGTGAATCCCATTCTTCAATAACGGGGAGTTGTTCAGAAGAAGTCATTGCAATACGTTCAGCTAAGGTGAGTCTTCTTTTTTTCGGCTGATTAGGCACAATAACAATTTTGATTGTTTTGTCATTTACCTTTTCCAGCTCTAAAAAATCCCCCATATTTAAATTCATCGATTCAGCAAAGTCTTTCGGTAAACGAATTGCTTTACTGTTTCCCCATTGTTTTACTTGTAATCTCATATTTATGCTAGGCAAAACGTTTATCTTTCGATAAGCGAAAATACTGCCTCTCCTGAATTCATTAGTCTTTCCTTTAAACATATTTGTATCATTTTATGATACAATTTTAGTATAGCCTTATTTTTTGTAATGTCAAATGATTACATAAAGTCCTTGTAAATTGCCTATTCCTATTGACTTTTAAATAATGTTAAAGAGTTTTCAAAAGTAGACCAACCTTTCTTTATCAGACAGTGCCGTAAAACCACGTCCTTTAGGGCGTGGATATAAGGCACAAATATGATATACTTCTTACTTCCTTTTAAAGTTGTTAAGAAATTCTATTTTAAAGCGGTTTGTGAGTGGGTGTTTAAACGAGCAAATTTCAGCTCATCAAATTCATCGTGTATAACGTGTTGGTAAATCAGCACCAAATCCCCTTGAATATGGCAATCTCGATAACCTTTCCATTCTCCAACTAATGCGTGATCTTGATAGCTTTCAGGCAATGGCAAGCGGTTTAACAAGCAGTACATTGCTGTAATATATTTCGTTCCTACTAGCACATTTGGGTAACGTTTTGCCAAATCAGTCAAATCTCTAGCAAATTGTTTAGAGTAACTGACCTTTAATTGTTTACTAGACATTAGTTACCCGTTAAGAATGCGTTTTGTAAACTCTTCGACAGAATAATTTTCTCCAGCTTCAATAAAAAAGCTCTCTGCATTACCGCTATCTAATTCGTCCATAGCTGCTAAGGTTTCTTTATTTGGGCGAAGATAATTCAAATCAACAGGGATAGAGCGAGTCTTGGCAATTTGAGCCAAAAACATATTAAATACTTGTGATGGTGTAAGACCATATTGTTCAATGACCTGATAGGCTTCGGATTTAGTTTGCTCAACTGTTCTAAAGCTGATAGACGCATTTGTAAGTGCCATAAGTTTTCTCCATAGTATTACATTGAAAGACTATTATAGTAAGAATGAAGTTAAAAATCTACATTTTTAATGAGATTAGGGATTTTTATAGGCTTGCAATCGTTGGTTAAAAGACTTATATTACTCTCACTCAATTAGGTGCTTCGCTACCGAATAATGCGAGTTTTACAAGTAGGTGTTTCGCTACCGAATAATGCGAGTTTTAAAGTAACAGCAGTTAGTGAGTTTTTAGACAAAGCGTCATAAATTTACCTTTACGAAAGGAGGACCCAATGACCTTTTCAGAAAAAATTGGCTATAACCTTGGAAGTGTGATCAACAAATTTAAACATTGGCAGGCATCTAAATGGCTTAAAGCAGTTATTATTCTCGGCATTTTTAGCCTGTTTTTCGGTTTGTTTTATGTAATCTATCACTTATTTGCATTAATCTTCTGTTTCGCACTTTGGGTTGCATTTCAATATCTTCCTAAAGAGGCTCAACAGTTTATTCGGAATCTGCTCTCAACGGATAACGATGAAGATACTAGTGATGGTTATCGCAATGGTCATTCTGGATTCGGATTTTATAGGGGCGATGTTATAAGACGCAAGCAATGATGATAAAAAATAGCAAAATCATTTTGATCTTGCTATTTTTCTATTAGAAATAATTTACTTAATTCCTTTAGTTATCGTCTCTATTCCTTTTGAGCCACTTTTTTGAACTTGTCGTGAGCTTTGTGCAAAATTATCAGCTAACTCTCCCACATTAAAACCAGCCCAAGACATTGACCCAATCCAAACACCCGGTAAAATCAAAAACATCGCTCCTAACACAATTACTCATAATCATATTATCGGTGTCATTTCGCAGGAAACTCCAGAACGAATCTGTATCTGTATGACTAGGTGAATGGTACATGATAGTATAAAGAGACGAATCTAACCATCTAGCCAACTCCCACCAAAATGACGTAGTTACTAATGCAAACTGCACAAACATCAACGTCACGATCGCTTTTAAAGAATACCCACTAAACACAATAACAATCGGTGTTAAAATAATGACCGCCATAATAAGTACTGCTTGGATCATAGGTAATGAATTTCGCATTGCATCAAATCCCGGATAAGCAACTAAGCTCCCCGCGGCAACACCAAGACCTGATACCGTGGATGTGACGCGATTAAGATTCGTAGGATTTAAGTTTCCACCGTACCCCTCATATACTTTCCCTCTGGAGATATTGATATTTTCAGGGCGTAATAAAGTGCGAAGTAATGCTTCATCTTGAATATTCGCATTAGTAAACATTTCCCCTAATCTCACCGTTAAATTTTGTCGCATATCCGAAAGTAGCATATCTTTTAACCCCACTTGGCTGTCTTTCCACCATGCATCACAATGAGGGAAACCGCCTCTGCCCGTATTGGGTAGCCCCTGATCGCGGTTAGGCTCATAAGCCCAACGTTGCATCGGTTGCATTGCTCGATAACGGGGGTAAAGTTCGCTATTGTTCACTAAAATTTTCCCACCAAGCCAGCTCACTTCTCTAGCTTGTGCCGCATTCATTGACACTTGGCTATCTAACACTTTACGACGAGCAGGCAAATAACATTGCTGCACAAATTGACGTACTTCGGTCAACAGTGCCGGATTATTAATTTTTTCGTGTTGCACCTCAAAGCGGATTTGGCGTAAATCAAGCTTGCAAGGAATGATTGAAACCGCACCGTGTGAAATCCCCTTATTGATGGCGTGCATTAATCCCCATAACAGCGGTGCTTTGGCCTGTTTACCGGCAAATTCACTCACCATACTGGCATAACCTGTTTTTTCAGGTGCTAACGGCACTTTATAACCGCAACGTTTTGATTGCTCCACATTGTAAGCCATATTATTCAACGAAATCGGCAACATTGGGGCAAGGGTCAGCACAATCACCAGCATTGCAGGGAAAAATTGTATGCTTAACCAATCAATTAATAACTCTCCTTTATTTCCCTCATCAGCCCCTTGTTTTTTCACTTCAAGCCAAGTTTTAATCAACATTCCGATTAACGGGGCAATAAAAAGCCCGGTACTCACCAACAATCCAAATAAGCCATTATTAATGATCCAGCCGAGTAACGTCAGGAAATATTCGAGATAACTATCCACATTAAAGGTCATTTTCTCCTCCCTATAAACGATACAATAAATTGAGTCCTTCGATAACAAGAATAACCAGTGCGAGCAACCCGATTGCTTTGTGTGATAAGAGACGATAACGATGAATTTGATAAAGCAACGCTATCATTACCACGTACAGAAAACCTCGCCAAATCAGCCAATAGTTTGCACTTTTCTGCAACCACTGATTAAGATTAATCCCTGGCATATAGATCATCACTGCCACCCCAAAAAGGAGAATGGACAAAAAGAGAAGCACGCCCAGTACAAGTGCGGTCAAAAATTTACGTATTTTTGAATGGTTTTTCATTACGTTTCCCCGCCAAATAGTCCTGTCGGAATGGTTGGGGAAATCCCTATTTTTTCGCTTAAGGCATAGGCAAACCAAAAGGCATCAATGTCATCGGAAACACTTAAAGAAAGACGTGTGGAATTCATCTCGCTAACAAATTGATAATATCCGCCAATATTGAGTAAAAGGTAGGTAATACCTTTCTCGCCAATCACTTTAATATGCCACGCACGTTGCTTGAACACACGATGCGGATACAAAATAAACTGCCGTACGTCCCCTACTCTTACCAAAATCTGCTCGCAAAGAAGCACCACATCTTGCAAAACTGGAGCAAGATTAAAGGGGCGAATAATTGGGTCAGCTTGAAATAAGAAGCCGACACGACTTGTCTTAGGCTGGCTCATAAATAATTCCTCTCGCTTTATCAATCTGTTTTGCCATTATCAAGGCTGCATCAAGTTCACTGCACTGATGCTCAGCCATAATGGCTCTACGCTGTGCTTTTTCGTGTTTTTCTGTCATACCCAGTGCCAAGTAAATACTCGGTGGCACAACACGGAACAAGGCTTCCATATTGGTCGCCAACACCACACCTTCGGTATATTTCTTATCAGCTTTTTTCGCAGAAAGTAGCATCAGTTTTTGTGCTTCAGACAATCGGCGAAAACGGTTTACCTCTTCGATTTCATCATTGGTTAGATTAAGTAATTCCCACCATTCAATCATACTGAGCAATTTCTCTGCCTCTTTCGGAAAATCCTCCATATTTTGCGTAGCAAGCCATAACCAAATCCCGAGTTTTCGCCACATTTTTGACCCTTTTACCAAGAACTTGGCGAGCAGGGGATTGACAGTGATGATATGGGATTCATCGGTAATATTGACGATGGGACGGAAACTATGTTGATATTTTTCCCCAAGACTGTTGATATGGTTGATCAAGGAAATATAGGCAATGGAAAGCTCGGCTTCATAGCCTTCTCGCGCAAACATGGCTAAATCCACAAGGGTGATATCTGCTTCCGGCCAAATTTCCCCTTCACGGTTAAAAAACTTCCCATTGATTCCGGTACAAAACATATCCATCGCTTCCGCCATTTCAGCCAACCTTGCACGCCGCTCTTCCCGCGTATCGGGGTGTTGGCTCAAGGCTTCTAAGGCATCTCTGACATCGCCTGCAAGAGTTTGTCGCCCCTCTGCATAGGTTTTTTCTGCGGCTATCATAATGGCACGACGAATTTGTGCACGGTCGGCACGGCTCATTTTATCATCTTCTTTTAGTTCGCCCCCTGTGATCATCAAGCGTGTGGTCAATTCCATTTCAGCCAATAAATCACGTTGCTCACTGCCTTCTTCGTCCTCTTCGTCATCAATGACCGCCTCAACATCTACGTTCATTTCAAGGAGTTTATGTGCTTCGGAAAAAAGCGGTAAGGCAATATCACTGCTCGGCTCAAGGGAAATACGGTTTACCGTTAAACCATAGCGTTGAGCGTAATCGGCAAATAACCCAAAGGAGTTGCCTGCCTCAACCACAAATAAACGTGGCCGATGTACAGCCATCAGTTGTGCCATTTGTGCATTCAGTGTGGCTGATTTTCCTGATCCTGTTGGTCCTAACAGTAATTTATGGGCATTTTTAGCTCTGTCTTTTGGATTAATGGGATCAAAATCCAAGGGCGAGCCACCGCGATTAAAATAGGTAATACCGGGATGCCCGGTGCCGGTCTCTCGACCAAATACCGGCAACATATTGGCAAGGTGTTGCACAAAATAATACTTGGTATAGTAATGGGTTTTCATATCCAACTGTGGATTGAAATTCATTGGCAACCAACGTAGATAACTGTTCAACGGGGCAATTTCGGCGTTTTCTTTGACGGGAACAAGATTATTACTCAGTAAAATAGTTCTAAGTTCACGAGAACGTCGCTTGAGTTCTTTTTCATCTTTACCGTGGATATAGAACGCAAGACCGGCTTGATAGAGTTTGTGACCATCTTTAAGGTATTCCATTACGGTTTTGACATCTTGTTTCAGGTAAATCGATTCATAATTTTCACCTACTGCACGAGAGCTGATTTTTTCAAGATGTGCCTCTAATTTGTCTTGAGGATACACCACAATGGTCGTTACCATAATGGTCGATTCCGGCAATAAGTCAAATAAGGCATTAATATTCTTGCCACGTCGTACTTCACCGGTAAAATGCCCAATAGTGGGGGTATTTCTTAAGTTATCGACAACCACTACTTCATGGGGAAACCCATCAAAATACCAATAATCCTTTTTGCTTTCAGGCTGGTTATAAAAGAGATTTTCAGAAAAATCTTGCCCAATAAACGGTAGATCATCGCTTATTGGTTGATGCAGTTTGTCATAGCAACTGCCATTATCGAGATCAAAAGACATCGCCGGATTAGGGTTAAACCAACGTAAAAGCCATTGATGAATTTGCTCGCCGGTTTGACGCGTTAAATGAAGACCTGCGGTCGTTAATGCCCCAACCACACGCTCGCAGGCATTATTTAAACTTTCTACCGCACTTTGCTTTTCGTTTTTACCCACATAGCGATAAATTATCATTCGGGTGCGACGAATACGTCCGGACCAAATGGTGTTGGTAATACGATCATCTACAAATAAGCCTCCCGGTTTACTTATATCCTTTAAATGCTTTGCCGTGTTTTTCAACCATTCTTGTGTAAACGCACTTTGCCGAATGTCAGGGCGAATATAGGTGTTCAATTTCTCTACATAAGAACGTAAGTCTTGTTCATCTTGACAATAAAACTGAATAACATACGGATAATTATCTAACTCATCAAAGCTGTCTTGAAGCGCGTCTTTAACAAGGCTGCGCACACGACTTAAATAGTCCTCGCTACGTCCTTCAGTCCCAATAGGTTTGACATCAAACACCACACCGACACTACGTACATCATCTAACAACATCACTCCTTCTTGTTCTAAAAATTCTCCCCAAGGCAGATAATCCACAAAGGAGGGCTGTTTACCGTATAACCGTTTATGATGTGCCGCTTGTGTGAGTTTACCGGTCCGTTTCACTGTCTCATTGCCAATCACATCTTCGGCATTCGGTTCAATATTTGCACGACGTTCTGATTTTTTAGCGAGCTTATCTGCCTTATCCGGAAAAAAAGAAGATAACACATCCTGCATCAATCCCATTATAGCCCCCTTGTCCGTTCACCCGGTTGGGCATACTGCACTCGACTATAAAACGGGATGGCAGTCGAATAACCCGGTACCGGCATCGGTTCTCCACTAGCCGATAAATGCGGATAGACGTACATAATTAAATCCGGATTAGGTAATTGCGGGAACAGATTTTTAATTTCGTTTTCAGCGCTTCGAGTATAGCTTTGCTGTTCTCTTGCCGGGACATAGCTCACCGGATCGATGCGACGATTATTACCATCTCGATAAACCTGCAATTGCCCATCGCTACTGCCTTTGTTCCAAATATCACGCATTGTTTCATTACCTGTTGGTAAGAGTTCTTTTTGTGAGGTTGAACAAGCAGATAGTAAAAAAGTGAAGCCGATAAGCGTTAATAACGTGATTTTCTTCATTGCATTATTCCTTAATCAAGCTGAGGTGAACGGGACAATTGACTGTATTTCACTTTACGTCCTTTGACGTCGTAATCAATATCAATGGCTTTATCAATATGAATGGCAACAGGGTGTCCGGGTGGCACATAAATAGCATCAAAATTTTGCCCATAACGCTCTTTAAACCAATTGGCAGTTTCTTGAATGCCCTGACCAAGTGCCTGACCAACCACATATTTACCTTGTTGCCCTGTAACCGCTCCTACAACTGCATTACCATCGACTACGGTTGTGGTTTGTGCTTGAGAATAGCCTTGTGCGGCAGCACCTGCAGCGGCCAACAAGAAATGCGTACCTAAATATTCCGGGGCATTGGTTTTTCGCTCACCGGGAATGCAAGGGATACCGTGTGGGTCTGATAACCAGCCAATTTTTTCATTCCCTTTGCCAGTAGTGACAATCCGCCCGTCATTGAACACAAAGGTCAGACTTTTTATATCCCCTCGTACGCAAGATAAGGTCCAATCCCCTGTCGCTGTGCCTGACACAATGGCTTGTTCAATATCTGGCAGTTCAATCCCATTAGCAATTAAATTGTCCCGTCCAATAATAGCTTTAAACGGATAAGGGTCATTCACTGTGTTACCGATTGGGATACGTCCTAACAAGGCAGTCATAGAAGTTGATCCCATCAGCGTTGAGTTTTCAGGAATGGTATAAACGGCAATTTTAGTTTTTGTTTTTCACTCGATGAACCTCGGGAGGTTATGCCACGGTCATTCTCATCGCTACCTGAAATAAAAGGTAACCCTTTTTTGCCTGAAGGGGCATTAAGCCCATTAAGGTTTAGAAAGCCAATTTTAGCCGGGTTACGCTCATCTTCAATTTGATCATCGGGATTTACCCATTCAATGCGTTGCACGTTTTCTTCTGCCTCCATTCCTACTTGCCCATTTCCAATAGGTAACGCAGTATCTTCCTCAACGCCAATACCATTGGCTGTATTGCCCTGATAAGCGGTTGGTCCGTTAGACTGCGAACGCCCCGCTACTAATTGCGCCATTTCTTCGCGAAGCATCGCAACCATATTTTGTAGCTCTTGCGTTCTGCCTTGCACCGCTTCATCAACTTGTTGCTGTACATCTTGCTCACGTTTACGCAAGGCTTCGTTCTCTTTGAGAATTTTTTCATTTTGCGAGATCACTTTCTCATAACGACGGTTACTTTCTTTTGCCGCACCAATTAATGTGCGTACCGTGTCATTTTTCGTATCACCCTCTAAACCAAGTTGACGAATTTCTTCAGGCGTAAGATCTTTAAGTGCGGTATCCAACACATTGTGTTTTGCTTTTGAAGGCGATGATGACGAACCGCTAAACAACAAATAAGATACGCCCCCAACCATTAAGAAAATAATCGCTCCAATGACAATAAACATCTTATTGGCTTTCATTTTGTGCCTCCTCAGCTGTTGCCGAACGGGTTTGCTCAATCACTTTTTTCACAACAATTTTGGTGCGTTTTACTTTTTTCGGTGGCACATATTTTTTAGATTCAGGAATGATGGCTTGATTTGGACGCCCCTCAGTGACCAAATAAAGGGTTGTGGTGTCTTCTGTTGAACCAAAGCGCCCTAACCAATGATGTTGAAAGGTCGCCGCATAAAAACGCCCTTGTAACTCACGAGGGTCAAGCTCAAGACGTGAGGTACCTCGATTTTGTAAACGAACGGCAGTTACCACATAATCGCCCAACTGCCAGCTCATCAATGGCGTGGCGGTAACAGGATACGCAGGTAGCAAGGTGGTAATTTTTGAAGGCAAGCCGTGAGCAATCCGGCGAATACCCGGAGCAGGTTCGACCGTACGCAGTGGGGCATAAAGCATTTGTGCGGCATAACGGGTCAGTGCCGCCGGCACGGGTAGTTGCGGTGATGCCGGTAAGTTTTCTTCTGTCGCCTCTTCATCTTGATTTAAACTGCCCGATTGATTTTCTAATTTGCCCTCATAAATCAAGCGAATAGTTTCTTGTGGATTAACTACCTTTTCTTTTGCAGTAACATCCAGCAAAATGATTTCGTTTGTCAGCACATCTTTGAACTGTAACCGTGCGGTAGGAAAGGGTTCTAAGGCTTTAAGATACACCGCACCACCTGTTGATTGTAAACGGATTTTTCCCTCCAATGCTTTGGGATAACCCACTTTGACGTTTTTATCGACCAAAATCACCCGCTCTTTCTCCACCTGTAAATCAATCGGTAAAGGCAGACGCTGCCACTTCATTAAAAGCTCTGCTTGCACATTACACGCAATGACGGTACAACAAAGTGCGGTCAAATTTCGTAAGGTTTTTCGCATCATTTATTTTTTCTCCTCACTCTCGCTTGCCTCTAAACGTAATGGTATTGAGGCATAACAGTTAAAACCTAATCCCCAAGGATTACGCTTTGAATCAATATCCATTCGCACGATACTGATAGGGAAACGGGTTAAGACACGTTTAACGGGCTCATCTTTGTAGTATTCATCAACACTTAAATCCAAATTCACCGTCCAGCTATCTCGGCTATGGACAATGACACGATCATCACTAAATCCCCGTCCCGGGATTTCATACACACCTCTGACACGATCACGCAATTCACTATGACGCTGTCTGTCTTCATAATCCTGTTGCAAAAAAGCCTCGCAAGAGGGTGTTAAAAAAGGTTTTAATGCTTTAATGTTTTTTTCATAGTCTTGGGTACCATCCAGTGTCCAGCGATTGAGCTGCTGGAAAGTTTGATATGCAAAAGCATACACTGTTGATGGCGGTACCTCCCACCAAGGACGCTGACTTCCTGCTCTTAAATCAGGGGGAAGTAAGATTTTTAAGGTACTTGGGAAGGTGTATATGATAAACATTAAGGCAAAACAGATAATCGTCATGCAAATGATAGCAATTTTTGCTACCGTTAATTGACGATCTTTGTGATTGAGTTCACTTTTTAATCTACTCATCTAAAACAGTCCTTTTGAAGAACGACGAGTGGCCCAAAAGCCTACCCGTCGAATAAATTTATTGCCGCCTAAAAGCGAATCCTTGCGTTCTTCAATCAGACGGTTTAAATAGGCTTCCGGTTTGCCCCGTTTTAAGCGTGCAAACAATACTTTGCCAATCAGCACAAAAATAATGCACATTAACATCGCAAGAGCTGGAGCGAGAATCCAAGACAGTCCAATCGCCCACAGTACAAGCCCCAAAACTAGTCCCATCGCAAATCCAATTGTAGCTGCAATCCCAAATTCAGGCACCGTCATACCACCGTACACGGTAGCTTCTCGATTAAGTCGAGTGGGTAAAAATTGAATCTCTTCTTGATTTGACATAGCGTATCGTTATCCTGTGAGCAACGGGTAAGTAAAATAGAATTAGAAAAGCCCAACGGCCATCTTTATCAACCAGAGTGAGAAGAAGATAAGAATAAAACCAACGATCAATGCAACAATAAACGGCCCCCAACCTTTTTTATCATTTTCATCGGTTGCTTGGTTGTAAGTTTTAATTAAGGCTCTAACGACGGTTAAAATACACCAAGCCCCAAATAAGACGGCGGCAAGGGTTGCCAATGCCTTAGCCACAATAAAAATAATTTCCATAGGATCTTTTGTATTGATATCTACTCCGGGAATTTTAAAATCAGGAATTTTGCCTGCATCAGGTCCTGCTGCTAAGGCATGTTGCATTGCACCAAAAAACATGACAGAGAATGCCAAATAACGTTGTGAACCCCATTGCCAAGCACGTTTTACTTGCTGAAAAAAAGAATGAAAAAGAGTCATAATTACCTCTTAGAAATCAGTAAACGAAAAATATCACCACAACGATAAGCACCGTTGCTCCTTTAAGAATCAATTTTAAGTAGTCAAAGATGTCATTTCCGTTAAATCCATTAAATAACCCGCTGTAACCTTTTTTGATTGCCCACACATAAGCAAACAGCAACAATGCCACGAAAATAATCGCAAAAAAGGCACGAAGCTCTGTAGCATTTAAGCCACTGGCAATTTCAAAGGCGTTAAGTGGGGTATGAGCGCTTGCCATACAATCCTCCTTAATATCTTAACTTGGTATAGTCTTCTTGTAAGCGACGGAATGCTTTGGGATCGCGAGGAATGGCACGTTTTGGATTGATATATTGGTTAATACCGCTTTTAATCGCATTAATATCTCGACGTGCAGCCTGATAATCAAAATATTCACGGTTTTTCTCCGAGGTCTGAGCAACTGCCTCCGCTCGAGTAAGCGAAAGCTGAGCAGCTTCAAGCTGCTTGATAGCTTGGGCTAACTGTGCTTTTTCTGAGGCTTGTACAGTCAATGTCATCATAGACATAGAGACAGCGAATAAAACCTTTTTTCCTGACGTATTCATCGACAACTCCTTAACTTAATTTGATTCGACTTAAGGTTGCCAAAAACGCAATGGAAGTTTAATGAGAAATTCTATTCAGAATTGAGAGAATTTTTAGGAAAATTTCAAAAATGGGGACAGGAAATACAATCCTAACGCCAATGTCCCCAAACCCAGCATAAAATAAACACTGCTCCAAAGGTATTGGCGAGGCTCACGAAAAAGATGGCTTATCCCTACAAACGTATTCATACCACATATCATAAGTAAGATGATACTCAGATAAAATAACACCATAATAAACTCCACTTAATACAGTGTAATAGCCAACAATCCTGGATTGTTGTTCGTTTATAAGCACAAAACACTTTGCAAGCCCTTTTTTTACATCTTGAGAAACATGCCTATGAAAGTAGTTTTCTAAAGGTTCAACTGAGCAAAAAAATGAGCTTCAAAAACGGTTTAACGGAGGCACTCTGGGTAGACAAGGATTATTTCTATTGCGTTTTAACCTATATTCAAGCCTTTAGGATGAAAAGCATAGATCATTACATAATCCTTTATTACTAAAAATTTTACAGAATGTCCGTTTTTCAAAGGGAATATGTGAAACTTTCCATCGTTATAGGCAGATGCAATATAACTTAATTTTTCGGCTAAACGCTCAATGTCATCAATAAATTTATCCGCAACCTCAGGGCTTTGACTTTGTTCCTTGATATATTCTGCCTTATCAAGCAACTGAAACCGAGCTATTTCAGACCAACGAACGATGTAATCTTGTTTCATCTCTTCAGTGCCTTACGCAAATCTGATACGACTTCTTCGTGCGAATAGGTTTTTATTTTACCGGTTAAAATACCTTGCAAAAAACGCTGTTCCTCCGTCAAAGAATGCTCAAACGAGGACAAAATTTCTTGTTCAAACACTGCTAATGATTGCTGCTGTAAATGACGCTCCCTCATTACTTTCATGATCTGTTTTTCCTCTATCATTCTGAGTTTTCTAAATAATTTGTCCTTTTGATCCTCTCCCTCTCAGAAAGGCTTAGGGAAGGAAGGATATCAACGAGTAAAGTGCTAACGTTTTAATTCCTTATCGCTATTTATAATCATTATATACTAGAAAAGGTGGTAAATCGTCTTATTTTCTCGTAGTTATAAGTATTTTTTAAAGCTCGCTACGGTAATGCAAATCGACAGCCCAAATAAAAATGCGGCAGGTATTAAAATGATATTCGGGTAAACTGAAACAGGAATGGACAGATAAAGTACCCAAGATCCTATCATCACAGGTTTAATATAGCGTCTTGCATGGTGATACAAAAAACTTGATTCTCTTCCTGAACCAAATTTACGCAAATCACGCCTCATTAAGCCTTCCGTAAAACCCGCAAAGGCAGCTAATAAAAACAAAGGACTGGTAAAAATGATCACAATTAGCCGCACTACAAAAGTAATCGACACATAAATGACAGACTCTAAATACGCTCGCGTATAATGGTAAATCAGGTATTCCCAATCGCTGTGTTTGTTAGGCGACTGTAACCAAGGCTGAAACCCTGTTTTCACAAACAGCCAATCATGCAAAGTAAGGGTGATAGTATTGGCAAGCTCACTTGGTGAATAACCAAAGAGGCTACGTGTTGTACTTTCCGAAATCCAGCCTAATTCCTGAATCATCATCGCTTGGCTATGCAGATAACCCTGTTCTGACCAGAAAAATGCAATGCCTAACCATTCAAAGAGAATACTCAATAATAGAGAAATCAACAGTGCAGCAAGCAAGGCAGATAATGTGTAAAACAGCCCTTTTTTCTTGACTTTTTTATTCGTCTGTTCGACCATTATTGTAAGAATTCCTTATGACTCACACAACAATGAATCAAGGCATAACCTTGTTCATTTTTACTTGAGACCAAGTAAAAATAAGCACGTTGATGCTGAATATCCTCTTCCGTTATCGGCACATCACTCGCTGTCCAGAGAGAAATTCCCTCATCAGCATATTTGGTTGCAAATTGATGAACGGAATCATTACTTTCCACCCAATTATTAAGATAAGGCTCAAAATAAAAGAGCAGATCTTTTGAGTTCGGCAATGCACAAGAGACGGCAAAATCCGCCTCAAAGTCAATATATTGATTAGGTAAATCTAATAAGTTGGTTTCTTGTTCAAAGGCGTTAGTTTCTTGTTCAAAAGTCATTCTTCCTCCATATCCTGTTCATCCGTATCGGCTTGACTTATCGGCTCGGCTTCATCATCTTCAGGCAGATCAATATCAGTACCCCAATCTAAATCGGCTTTTGCCATTTTTTCCTCTGTCACCATATTTTCAAATGAATCGGCAATATCCTTTGACGGCGTATAGTCTTTAAATGCCGGCTCCCACCAATTCACGGTAACGTGATAATTTTTTTGCATATTATCCAGTAACGCCTGCATTGACGGCGGTATCAAATCTTCCTCATCAATAGCAGGTAACGGCATTCTTACCTTATATAAGGTACTCCCGTTCATCAAGATAAAGGCCTGTCCTTTCGGCAAATTGGTGATATTCGCCACATCGAGCAACGGCACTTCTTTTTGCGAGATGCGTTCCCCGGTATTTGAGGTAAAGGCTTTGTCGTCATCCGGATTGCTGGAATCAGTGAAACTGGAGGTCACCATGCTTTGTAAAATCGTCACTTTATGCAGTT
This sequence comes from Actinobacillus seminis, assembly GCF_002263215.1. Taxonomy (GTDB): domain Bacteria; phylum Pseudomonadota; class Gammaproteobacteria; order Enterobacterales; family Pasteurellaceae; genus Actinobacillus_B; species Actinobacillus_B seminis. Next base: position 25,103 of record NZ_NLFK01000001.1, on the reverse strand, counting down.
GATCGGTTAATAGTTTCGCCGTTGCCGGTGATTTTACCCGAAACATGATTAACGTATTAAAGTTACCGATAGTCTGTTCCGCCTTAGCCCGATTGCCAAGACGAGCTTCAATATCAGCAATGGTTTGAGTATAAGCCGTGACCTGCATTCCGGCTCCTCGCCCCTTATTAATCAACGGAATGAATTCATCACCCATCAACTCGTTAAATTCGTCACAATGTAAATTGATTTTAACCGACTTTGACTGACTTTTAAATGCCTCCGGCAACCCTTCATCTACTCCGTGTTTATAGATATGTCCTGCCATAGACACGAGATCGGCAAACATACTATTCCCAACCGCTGCAGCAACGGTTGCATCCGATAGGGCATCCAGCCCCACATAGACAATGCCCCGTTTACGAATCACCTCTTCCCAATCAAAAATCGGTCGTTCATCATTCACATCTGAATAATTTGGTGATAGTAACTCTTCGATTTTCCCTGTCGTCAATTTTTCCAAGAGCGGTAATAACGACGCCACAATTTTATCAAAATAAGTTTTATCATAACGCACTGCTGTCGCCAACCCCTCCAAGACGGGATCGAAAATTTTATTTTCTAAAATATATTGATTAATCACCCAAATCAGCGGACGGTCTTTCATACCAAAGGATAAATTTTTTACATCAACGCCTGCAGCAATGGTTAATAGCTGTGGCCAAAGTGCGGTATCCCGAGCATCAAAATAGGTTTTGGCGTAATTCAGAAAAAGGGAATCAATATTTTGTACAAAACGAGAAATTTGCGAATAATTGGGACGTTCGCCCATTTCAACCAATGCTCTTGCGACAATATTCACAAAACGCCAAGCAAATTCTTTAAATGCGGCTGAATTTCCCGCTCCACTTAATTGTCCTGAAATTCTTCCGGCGACCTCTGAAACTCGCCCAAAGCGACCAATGGGGTTATAGCGTGCCGACTTTTCAGGATAACCGAGATGAAACATATAAAACTCCTTATCGCGTCCTGCACGTTTCGCCTCTGCATACATCCGTTTTAACATATCCGGGTCGCCTTTCGGGTCGAAGAAGACCACAACTTCGCGATCTGCTTGCATTTTACCTCGATGAATATCTTGTGTCACTAACACCTCGGCAAAACGGGTTTTACCTACTCCCGTTGTGCCAAAAACAGCGGTATGCCCACCTCTTGAATTGAGTGGTTGCATAACATCAATTTCATTTAACTCAATGCCGTGAATCGCAGGAATACCCTCAACCGGCGGTAAGGGTCTTACCGGATTAAAGCGTGAATCTGATGTTGTTAACTTAGTAATTAGATTTTCGTGATGTTTTTCATACTCTCTTGCCATATTAAATAGCTTAGAGGGACGTAAGTATTTTTTGCCATCGGCGGAAAAACAATCATAGAGCCGCTGGGTGTGTTCCGGTTGCCATTCAAATCCGCGACCTAAAAATAAGAATTTTTTATTTACCGGAATTTGACAGCTGGTTAGGGCATAATGAGGCAGACGCTTTAAATTACGATGATAACGTACAATACGCCAACCTTGGCGAAAACGCAGATAGCTTATCCCACCAAAACCCGCTGCAAGACCATAGCCAATCATTGGGTTTAAAGCAAGCGACCAAGGTGCGAGCGCACAAATATAGGCACAGGCGGCGTGAGCTGCAGCAGGATAAAATTCCACAGGTGGACGCAGTAACCCTTCTAATAAATACTTTGATGCCATTATTGTGATATTCCTGTTTCAGTGATCAGTGCGGGATAATGATTCAGTTTCAAACGACGACTTAAATCGTCCGCAGCGGTTGGTAATAATGGTAAATTCGGAGCAAGTTGGCGTAGCCCGACCAATTCCTCAAGGGTTGTCACATTCACTACTAACCCCACCGCTTGATTGGCTAATAATACGTCATAATGTTGTTTAAGCCATTGACGAGATAAGTTATCGACTCCGACCAAAAAAAGCGGTGACATTCCGGTAAGATCAAGGGTAACAGGATTGACTTGACCGGGAGTTAAACGATGAGATACCACAGGAAGCATATCTGCTTCGGTAATCATATCAGGAATGGCATTTGGGAAGTTGGCAGCACTTTCATCAACTTCAGGCTGAATTCCCTCATAAAAACGCACCGCACTTTCACCGCCTAAATCGGCAATGACGGGCAGCTCTGCTGAAACGATACTCGCACCCAAAACAAATATCATGCCCAGCATGATCAAACGAAATCGGTTCATTTATTTTCTCCTCATTTACTTTGGTTCAATCCAAACAAGCGTTGTGTTTTGTGGTTCAATCCAAAAAACAGCTTGATTTTTCACCGCACTTTTAGGTGTAACCCAAGTATAGTTTTGTTCATTTAAATGGATTAGGTTATTGGCGATTTGTTTATGTCGTTGATAACGCTGTCCTTGATAAGCGAGAAATTGTGCAACCGACATACCATGACGCATACCATTGCGACGCATATTGCGAATATCTTCAGTATTCGCACGCCCCAATAATGCACGATACAATCCCTCCAAACCAATGTTATGGGCAAGATAGAGATGTTCATCCGTTGGCTTAATGCCTCGGAGTGCAAACTGTTCTAAATGCCAACGGGCTAATAAGGCTGTCGCATGAATGTTTGTGCGGTGATGATGTCGCGGATCGGATTTTGTGCCACGATTTGAGGGCGTAATTAATTGCATCCCTAAGGCTTTTCCCCGTAGGGTTTGTGCTAACCAATTCCAGGTTTTTTGCGTAAATTGTCCAACACCTAATGCTCCTGTTGGTGAACGTTTCCCATACCAGCCATCTTCCATCTTCACCAAACCTCTTAACATCTCCTCACTCACTTGATAATGTCGTGCCGCATTATGAATATCTTGATCGATGTCTTGACCAAAGCTAAACGCCTGTGCCGAAACTATACAGGCATTCAATAGAACAACAGCTGCTAATAAACGAGTGATTGCCATTGTCCATCCTGTTGAATTTGGAACGCTGCGGGCATTTTGCCTTTCGCATACTGCAACCAATAGCCCGTATCGTGATTTAAGGTGATTAACTGTTTTTTCACTTTAATCGGATCAATGTGATGCTTTCTCGCCCACTCTCGAATGGCTTTGTCATTGTTGCTACCGACAACATAAATATCAACAGGCGTATTTTTATCGACATGGGTGAGGATACGACTTATATCGGCTTCGCACTTAGCACAATTATCTAAACGGGTAAAATAAATCACCCGTCCGGCAGATTGAGAAATATGCGGTTCAACCTCAAAAGGCAATTCATTAGGATAAAGTTTGGCAAAGGCTTTGTCATAAGCACGTTGGAATGCAAGTTCCCGCTCAACACGTTCATACATTTTACGGGCTAAGAGCTCGGCATATCGGGTACGTTCTTCCTCTGTTTTAGCTTCAATACCCAAAGTCGTTAACGGGTCAAGATTTGGCGACCATATTCCACGTTCCCCTTTTTGTAATTCAAGGTAACGTTGCCATTCTTCAGTGGTCAGTCCCCATTCTTGGGCTTTTTGACTCAACTCTGTTTGATTGAGTGATTTAACATCAAGGCTTTTTTCAGTCGATAAGGTACGATTGGCGGTCTCATAAAGCAATCGGTTACTTTGTGTTGGATCCGCCTTCGCCATACTGCTTACCACTAAAAATGATAAAAGGGATAACTTAATAAATTTATTCATCAACCACCTCGGTTTGCGTTGTGGTTGAAATAATCTCAATACGTTTTTTATCCGTTTCAAGTGGTTTTTCGCGAGTTTTAAAACACACTGTACGGGTAATATCATTTAACGTCACATAATAGGCTGGGCCCGCAAGCATTTGTAGTGCTTCACGCAACTTAATTGGTCCAAATTGATGATGGATTTTAGGGAGTGGCAGCGAAAAGAGTGATGCGGTTTGATTAAAATGAGAGCCTGCACAAAGACGTAATCCTGTTCCTGACAAGGTACGAGTTAAACCCTGTTCAACCGTTACCACATTGGATCTTTTTTCTTTGGTAGCATATTTACCGTAACCATCTGCTCCAATAAATATTTTTGCCCCTCCTCCGGAGAGGTATTGACGAGTGTATAACGCCCCTGACGCACAATTTGGGTTACCGGCTCAGGCTCATCAGCATACTGATAAATATCCGGCACAATAGTTTGTTCTGTGATAACCGGCGATGACTTAATGCTTTCAGAGACAGAGCCGGCTGCCGGCAATGGATGGGTTTCCACGTTGGATACTGTCTCTTTTTTCGGATGTTGAACACATCCGATTAAGGCAAGGCAAAGCACACTAGCGATTATTTTTTTCATTTTTCTTCCCCAAGGTAGCAATTAACGTTCGTATTACTATGGAGAAGATAATCTTGAAGTGGAATAATTTTTTATTATGGCAATAGAAATAAAAAGCGATGATCGGCTTAGTGTTGATACCAATAGTCAAAATCTGCATAACGCCCCGCTAATCTTAACCAAAAATTTATGGGTAGCGTAGGAATTTTCCCTCCAATTTCTAATTTTTTGAAGGTATCCAAAAACAGGGTAATAGGAAACGTAAAACGGGAAACCGTTTTTTGAGGGGAAACTGAGGTTAGATCAAAGTATTTTTTCTGTATCAGAAAAGCAAAATTTTCATCACAATAATTGCATTGAAAGGTGATATGATGAGTAGGATCAATACGTGCATACCAAGGTGAATAGAGGTAAGGTTGATGTGGAGAGGACTCAATAGCACAAACAACTTGTTTAATCCATTGGTCAGGAATATTAGGGGTAAATCCTTTATCTTTTAACCAAATGAGGCTTTCTATCATCTCTTTTAAAGATAAACTAAATAAGTCATCGTGATGACGAAACAAAATTTCCACGGTAGTGCTCCTCAATAACGGTGATAACAATCTTTTACTATACGGGAGAATTTTGTTAAACAAATCAGAAATTCATTTTTGCCAATAGTTAAAATAAGAGAAATAACAAAAAGCACTCAAAAATGACGATAAAAAACCCGTTTATTACATAATAAACGGGTTCGTGAGTTAATTTTGCTTACATATAACAGGATTACCTTTAGTGTCAACTTTTACTGTTAAAACCTCATTTTTTATCCTTAAGTAAGTAACATCATCAATACAAATTTCTTGTATTTTTGAATGAGAAAAAATCGCCTCACCTGTCACTTTCTCATATATCAACTTAACGAATAGTGAAAGAGCAATAACGACTAAAACAAAAAATATTCCTCGTAATAACTTAAGTGAATATTCATTTTCATTGTGCATAAGTTTACCTCAATTTTTATTCAAAATTTCAAGGAAAACCTCCCATAGGGAAAGTTTCCCTTATGGGATATAGTACGACGAACATTCGCCATACCGGGACGTTAATGTAATATGGATTTGATTTCTTCCACTTTTGCCATAAATTCATCAAGTGTAGTTATGGCGTCTCCGTCAATACAAAAATGGCTATCAAGGTCATTTACAAAGGTAGAAACATCAATGTGTTCGTCATCTTCGTCTAAATCAAGCTGCTCAAAGAACAGACTTTCCAACCTATCAAGAACAAGGCTTTGGTAAATGTTACCCAGGTGAGGAATTTCCTCACAACATCGTGCAACCGCCCAAACCTCGTTATCTTCGACACTGACATTAAAATGAAAGAGAATCTCTTCCCAACCTGCTAAATCTTCACTCACCCCGTCAATATAAAGTTGGGGGTACAATGCTATAGGTTCTGTTGTAGTACATTGTATTTCTCCTAAGAATCAATCAGAGAGAAATACCCCTAAAGGAAAGTATTTCCCTCTAGGGTTAAGATAGTGTATGGGTAAATAAAGTGCGGTGCTATTGCAACACACTTTTTAGATTTTTAGATAAATTAAGCCCAAAGTAATGTCGCTAATTCCACTTTTTTTGCCAATTCATTGACTTTTTTCTTGGCGTAAGTGAGTGAATAGCTACACAGACGTTTATCCGGATTATCCTTCAAATCTTGATGGTTTTCCTTGGCTTTAGCCAATTCAAACTGAAAATATGCAAGACTTTCCGGCATAGATAAATCGATAACTTCTGAACGCTCTAGCCAATAAGGGATTTTGTCCTCATATTGCTCGGCTTTTCGCATTTCTTCGACGGCTTTATCCATACGTCCGGCATTGCGTTCAATTAAAGCACGGTGTCGTCTTTCGCTATGATGTCCCACTTTAATAGGTTCACCTAAGCGTAAAAACTCACGTCCTTCATTTGCTGCTTCACAATACTTTTCGCTACGCGTTTGTGCATTATCTGCCACCGTTTGATAATGTGCTGCTTTTTTAAGTGCATATGTCTGATGATTTACGCCATCGCAACGCACGAAAGAATAAAAATAGAAGTCATCTTGTTGCTTCACAAGGTTGTAGATTTCTACTTCCGTTTCTTTCCCATATTTACTGGTTAGTGTGACAATATCCCCTCGTTGATGAGGTTCGGGACATTTCGCCAAAAACACGTTTGGGACAAATTTTGCATAAGTGTTAAGTGACATAAGATATTCTCCTAATAAAACGGGGAATATCTGCCCCACAAGGGAAAATATTCCCCTATGGGTATAAATTGAAATCGACCTATTCAAAAATAGGCGGATTTAATGTGAAGAGTTAACGGGGTTTGGCTTGTTTATCTGCTTTCACGTTTTTTCCGGAAATCAGCTCCCAATTCGCCCAATATACCAAAGCGGTAAAAGTGCCTGCCACTAGGACTAAAACACTTGACACCCCTAATAACCACCAGTTCATACAAGCCTCCTTAATGACGTTACTTCGTGGTGCGTTTAACTGATTTATGTGTCTTTTTTGAGATTATATCTGCCACATAATTGAGAAGCAACCCCAATAGCCAAAAGGTAATACCGACAGTTAAGAGTACGAAAGCCTCTATTTCATCAATATTATCTTTAGCTAAGACAAAACCAATTAATCCAACACCGGCGATGGTTCCCGCTTTACGAAAATCCTCCGCAATATATTGCAACGTTTTCGCTGGAATTTTGTTAAAAAATTTGTGAATCATATTGTTCACCACCTTTCATAAAATTAAGGGAATGACACCACAAGGGACATCATTCCCTATGTGGGGTTGAGTGAATGTTAAAACAGACAATCAACGATTAATCATCGCGATAAATATCACCTGAAACCGTATTAACTGCCCCCTGTATCCGTTGTGCTTGTACATCACCATTCACGGTTTTAACACTACCTGACACATCGCCGTGTATCGACACATCACCATTGACCGTTTCAATGCGTTCGACATTACCTGTTACCGCAATATCAGTGACATTGCCTGCATCAATGTGATTTACATTGCCAAAGACTTCAATGTGTAAGACGGGTGCCTTTTCAAGCACAATCACCTGACCATCAATGCTAATCTGTGGGGCTTGAATTGACACTTGTCCATTCTCTATTGAAATAGTTTGTGATGAGGCAACCATATTTTTCACATTGCCGTGAGCAATCTGAGTGAAGACAGGTTTTCCGTTAACATAAATACCTTTTTTCATTGTATTCTCCTGCTAAAAAGAAAAATGAGGATAAAGAAAAAGGCTGACAAACGTGCCAGTCTTTCCGTTGAGTGTAATGATTAAGCGTTTGGTGTGGCTAATTCTACTTCGGCATTTTCAACATTTTCTGTCTTTGCTTCAGTAGGGCTGGTATATTTGAGCTCACCATCAATTTTAATCATCTTGATGTTAATCAAGCGACCTTTCAATGCCACGCCTGTATCGCCTTTCTTGTGATTTTTCCCCTCTTTTTGATAGGTAAAAGTATCAAACCGAAGGTCTGACATCACAAATGCAATCAGGACTTTTTTGTTAGCATTTACAGCATCTTGACAACGTTTAACCAGATTTTCCGTATCTTTCCCGGCAACATTACAGTTGAAAAAACGGTATTCAGGCTGAGAAGAATCTCCTACTAATGCGGCAATATCGCAAGAGTAGAAAGGTTTTCCTTTTTGAAAAGGTGTTCCTTTTTTCGGCTCAACTAAACGAATATTGTTTAAATAACCTAAGCCTGTTGTGTGAAGATTGAAATATTTCACTTGTTGTGAATTTTGAGTAGACATAATGTTTCTCCTAAAGTAAAAATAAAAAAAGCGGAGAAACACTCTTACCCAACACGGGAAAAATGTTCCCCGCTAGGGTTAAACAGATGAGGTGGCATTCCTGTTTTTCACAGAGTCATCTTTTCAGAATGCTGATGACATTTCGGCTGGTGTTAACACAACTACCACAGCGGGCTAGTCCGTTGCTCTTTCAAGTGTTTGGCAACTTTTAAGAGCTACAAAGTAGCGACTTAATATCTCCATTTAACCGCAAATACCCCATAATTTCATAGCAAAAATTAAAAAGACAAATAAAATAATTTTGCCTTACAAAAACAAATAAGCCATTGATGACACATTTCATCAATGGCTTATTTGCTTTTTAAGATGACAATCTGAAAAAAGATTGTGGAAAATTGACCAATATAAACGGATTTTTGAAATCATCCCATCTTCGTTACAATGTCTGATTTCTTATCTCATCTACCTGATTACATTGTGGTCTTTAATCAGTACAACGGAGGCATCTCAATTGATACAAAGGGCACCCAATTTTTCACCAGTGGGCTCTGGCCAAGAGAAAGAAGCAACGTATTGCTAAGTCGTCATACCATTTAATAAAATGCTATCAAGACTTAGCAATAATCACGCTATTGTCGATAAAAAGATAAAACACACACTCCCGGTATCACAGAACCCTTTTTCAGAGTGCTAAGGGTATTTCGGCACAACATTGATGACCGACAATGTTAAAACGGTTTACTTTTGGCTACCATACTACCTTATTTGACGGATTGACGCAAATTTGCAAATTGTTGTGAAAGGTTGACAGGGGTAACTTTTCCGGCAGATGTTTTTCTTTTCGCACTCGATTCAATATATTTGCATGTCGGATAACCCGTACAGCCCCAAAAATCCCCGTTTTTTCCTTTCATTTTTCGAAGTGGCTTACCGCATTGTGGGCATTTTTTTATATCGATATTGTCCATTTTGATACCTTGATGTCCACAGGTTTGAATAAGATGGCAGATAAATTGTTCTTGCTTTTGCATAAATTCCTGCAAGCTCATTTGGTTCTCGGCAATTTGATTTAATGCTTGTTCCCATAATGCCGTTAACCCCGGATCTTTTAATACCGTCGGTAAATTATCAATCAACATCACGCCCGCATCTGTCGCCACAATGGATTTCCCTTTTTTCTTGATATAACCGCGATCATAAAGGGTTTTCATAATACTTGCCCGAGTAGCCTCTGTCCCGAGTCCTTCCGTTTCGCGTAATTGTTTCTTTAGTCGTTCATCTGTAACAAAACGGGCGACATTCACCATTGCCGTGAGCAACGTGCCTTCCGTATAGTGTGCAGGCGGTGTGGTTTTAAGTGATTTTACTTCCGTATTCATCACCTTCAACATTTGTCCACTATTCAGTATTGGCAAACCTTGTTTATCTCCCTGCTCATCTTTAGATGCCCGAAACAATGCTTTCCAACCTGCAACCACAATCACTTGACCTTTTGCGATGCATTGATACTCTCCACAAGATAACCTAACCCGGGTTTTATCCACTTCAAAGTGCGGTAAAAATTGTGCGAGATAACGCCGACGAATTAAGTCATAAACGTTAAACTCATTCTCGTTCATTTTAGCAATATCAACCGGCTGTGTTGTGGGAATAATCCCGTGGTGAGCGGTAATTTTTTTATCATTCCAAGCGCGGGATTTTTGGTTCAAATTAAGCTGTACCCGCAAAGGTTGTAACTTGGGATCTGAACGCATAAGACTGTTAATGACCTGAGGCACTTCAAGTAATTGTGCTTCAGGGAGATAACCGCAATCTGTACGTGGATAGGTAGTTGCTTTGTGTTTTTCATAGAGGGATTGTGCAATATCAAGCACTTGTTGCGTCCCTAAATCATAAAGGCGATTACATTCTGCCTGCAAATCACTTAATGCAAAAAGTAACGGCGGACTTTCTTTTTCCCGTTTCGTTTCTACATTCTGCACACGCAGTTGACCCGCTTGACGAATCTGTTGATCTGCTTGCTGAAGCACCTTTATGTCTAAACAACGCTTCTCTTCATCACAATATTGTTCCGGTACAAGAAGCGTTGCATCAAAAGAAGAAGTATTGTCACCGCTTACCTGAACCAACAAAGCATAATGAGGAGTAGGAACAAAATGAGCAATTTCCTTATCTCGATTCACCACCAGTGCCAATGTGGGGCTTTGCACCCGTCCCACCGAAAGAGGTGGACCTTGATAACCTTGTTGTTGTGCCAGAAGCGTAAACATTCGACTAAAATTCATTCCGATTAACCAATCTGCCCGACTACGCGCAAGCCCGGCATAATAAAGCGGCAAGGTTTCTTCATTGGTTTTAAGCCGGCTGAGTGCTTTACGCACACTGATTTCATCAAGTGCGGTGATCCATAGTCGCTGAATATGTCCACGATAACCCGCAATGTCTAATAACTCACGGGCGATAGTTTCCCCTTCACGATCAATATCGGTTGAAATCACCACCGTGCGTGCTTTTTTCAGCAATGTCATCACGGTTTTATATTCTTTTTTTGCATCGGGTTTAGGGGAAACCTGCCATTGGGAAGGAATAATCGGGAGGGTATCTAATCGCCACGCTTTAAGGGCAGGATCGTATTGTTCTGGCGAAAATTGCTCAACTAAATGTCCTCTTGCCCAAGTCACAACGATTGTGCCATCAGCTGTAGATAAATATCCTTCCCCTTTTTGTGTTGCCCCCAAAACTTTTGCAATATCCCGTCCTTGACTGGGTTTTTCGCATAGAAAGAGTTTCATTATTTATCCTTTTATAAAAATAGTCATTCCAGGCATGACTTTCTAATCAATTAGATTGAATTTAAATTACTTTTAATGTAAAAATGATGATTAATTGTCATGAAATATAAGAGAGTTTTTCAGATCCTATTCACAAATAATGATTTCAGCTCTTTTCGACAACTGCTCATTGTATGAATAGCTAACAGCAGGTATTGGCATTGTTCACATGATGAAATATGTTCTAAATTTCCGCTTGAATTATTTTGGTGACGACTTACACAATTATGCCAATCATCAGGAAATACTCCTCCGTGGAGAATAACAAAATAATCTCTAATTTCATCAATTGAGGCTGAAAGCACCCAATTTTCTAATTCAATTTGATAGTCAAGCAAAACTTGTTCGGGTATCCGTGGATAAGGAGAAGATGACATAATAAGTGTTCATTTAATTATATTTCCGATAATTAAATAAAATCTCTTTCGCATAAACAACCATTTTTTCTCTTATGACTAAATTGAATTAATAACGAGCTTTATTCTATTCCTATGATAAAGTTCGTTATTACTCAATTCGTATTAACTAGGAGAGCATTTAATGAAAAAACATCATAATGACGTATTATCAAATCGAGCTATTCTTAATAATGTAAAATCACCGGAATGCCATCAATGTGATGAGCCTATTATTTTTTCATTACAGGACAATCACCATCATTTCTCTCTTAGCTTATCTACCTTACTTGAATGTTTGAAATTTGCTGAAAACGAAAATGTGATACCACCTATTCATGAAACTTGGTGGGACGAAATATCTAAAATAGTAGAAATTCCATCTCACCGGATTTAAAAAGTAAAACCTTTCTCTTGTGCGACTTCTTTTGCTATTCCAAGAAGTACTTTATTACTTTCTCTTATTTTTTTCACTTAATTTATTTTGATCAAATGTATAATATTTCAATATATTTGGATCCAATTTTTTTTTTTTTTTTTTTTATGCAAATGATTTACTGATATATATTCCCGTGTATTTAGAAATCAGATAAATCATACGGTCAAAATTTAGAACAAGCTTTTGGATAATTGAAAGAACAAGAGGATTAACTTCAGCTTTTCTGGTCTCTTTATCATATTCTTGTCTTTTAGCACGGTAGGGACAAAAATCATAATCTGCCTGATAATAAGTTGCTAATCCCGATAAAGAATAATTAATATGCTTACCATAAGGTTTATCTGTATTAAGCAGTTTTTTGTAGAGTCCGATAACCTGTACAGGTCCATTACAAGCAGGACAGATAGCATATTGATTAATTTCATTGGAAGCATTTTTACGATTAAATAGTTTGGATTTACGCGTCTTTTTCTCAAAAAGATTTTTATCTATAGGGTAATTTTGATTATCATTTTGATCAAACTTTATTCTATCCATAGCACCTCCTATATCTAACTACGTTCAATCATAACATTTACTACCTTATGAGCAAACAAAAAAGCCCAATCATCAAGATTGGGCAACACTGAGGTTTTAGAGCAAACAAACCTATTTAGCCGCTTTTAAAATATCCGCTTTTATTTGATTGGCAAAGTCTTGAGACCCTTTCACCCGCCAAGAAATAAGGGTATTTTTGCCCTCTTTTTCTAGGGTAACTGCGACATAATACCGCCCCTCATTACCAAAAGAATCCGCCATTCGATAATAAACGCCCGGCGTTTTTTCATGAACATAGCCGCCTTCGGCAATTGCAGCTTTTTTCCAGGCACAATTCTTATTTGATTCAGGATCGCATTTCAACATTTCTTCCATTGTTTCAAACCCTACATTACGCTTAATGCGTACATACAGGGTATCAATATCTCGTTTAGAGGTTAAGGTATCCGAGAATTGTTGTTTATCTGCGTTGAGCGTACGATTGATTTCTCCTGCCCAATCGCCCACTTTTTGGTTGATTGCAGAAAGTTCTGCGCAGCCGGTGATAATTCCCAACATAAAAAGTGCGGTTGTAATTTTCAATGTTTTCATCATATCAACTCCGAATTGCTAGCTAGAATGGAATTTCACTCTACCTTAAAATAATTAAATCACAACTCAAAACGGAATCTGATCATCAATGCTAGGCAATGGTGCGGGCTGAGAAGCTGCAGTTTGATTTTGTGGAGTTTGATAAGCAGGTTGACTGTTTTGAGCATATTGGTTACGTCCCGGTTGCATATTGCGTCCTTGCGGAGCTTGTCCACCTTGATTACGTTCAGGGCAGCTATCCAGCATTTGTAGTACATCCCCTTGGATTTCAGTCATATATCGATCTTGCCCATTTTGATCTTGCCATTTACGGGTTCTTAAACGTCCTTCAACATAGACTTTTGAGCCTTTGCGTAAATACTCTCCTACAATCTCCGCTTGGCGACGATAAAATACAATACGGTGCCATTCGGTTAATTCACGTTTTTCACCAGTCGTTTTATCTGTCCAACTTTCGCTAGTTGCCACACTAATATTGGAAACCGCTTCGCCATTTGGCATTGTTCTCACTTCTGGATCTGCACCAAGATTCCCGACAATAATCACTTTATTAATCCCTGCCATAATGTTGTCCTCACAAATGATCGATAATTGACGTTATCTGTATTAAACGTGATTTTAGCCAGGAATAAAGGGGGTAATTCAATTTCAATTTTAGATAATTATTGAGCTGCTTAGCTGATTTTTCAAAGCAAAACTCAGTTCCTTGGGGTTTTGCTTTTTTAGTTCTTCCAAATCAGCCCAAGGTTTTGCATTAATCCATCTCTCAGAATGAAATTCATTCATTTTATCGATAACCTCTTTAGCGAGTTGACGCTCTTGAGAAAAACAAGTACGTTTTTCCGCTTGAGCTTCAATTTGATGTGAAATAATCGTTTCACCATCAATTTCAATACTAAATGTAATTTTTACATTATTCATAATTAACTTCCTGATTACCGTATATTCTACTAAAAGTTACGCCATTTTTCGTTAAGGTAAGGGGCTTGTCCCCTGCACCAAGGTTTCCCACGATAATCACTTTATTAATACCGGCCATCGTATTTACTCCTTCAACGAATTAAATTAGGTTTATTAAACTTGATTCGAGTAAAGAAAAAATCATTTAATTAAAATTCTGTTGGAATGAATTTCCAATATGTGAGTCGCTTATTTAGCCACACCGACTCAATGTGGTATATTGAATTTCCATTTTTATCTACCACAACAAAAATAGGAAAATCAATATGTCAGAAAAACTTAGTATTACCTTTGGTGAAGCCGTTATTGCAGCCTCAAATCTCTTGTCACTAGATTTAGGAGAAAGAAATCCAAACGACCTTATAAAAAAATGGAATAAATCACCCTATTCTCAGGAAGATTTTATTGCGATTAAACTAAATACCTTAGCAAAAGCTATTTATAAAATCTGTAATCGATAATACCTACGGATTTTTATCTATTGTAAAATTGTCCCAAGGTCTTGCGTCGAGCCATCTTTCAGAATGAAACTCATTCATCCTATTTATAATTTCTTTCGTTAATTTACGCTCTTGTGAAAAGTAAGAGCGTTTTTCTGCCTGTTCTTTAATTTGATGCTGAACAATGGTTTCACCATCAATTTCGACTGTAAACGTCATTTTTACATTAATCATAAATTACCCCTTGAATAAATAAGACTTAAACCGCTGTAATAACGATTTTTGCACATCTTTTGTTTGTTTTTTTAGCGATAGCCGGGATGTGACTTCAACGAGCTTTTTTTTGGCTTGTTCAAAATTTAATTCTTCGAGTAATTCATGATGACTTTCTTCATCATATTCCTTCCAAATCAAATAAGGTTGAAAATAATCAATCATCCAACCGGCTGTATCTTCTCGTTTTATTAATTTTGACTCAGCTGTCAGAATAACCGGCAAACCAAAGCGTTTAATTTTATCATTTAGTTCGCAATACATTTGGTAAAACATCTCATCAATATCATAATGATTGATAGTGACACCATGTAACTGGGTCTCACCGGTTTCATAAAACATAAATTTTGCAATACAAGTTCGATGATTACCATCTTGACCAATGTAGTAATTCATTCCATCAAGGGTATTAAAATACATTGACGGTGATTTATTTTCTGTTGCCCGATAATATTCCGGCTTCTTATCTTGCAGAGGAAGGTTAATATCCATTCGCTTACCGGATGTTAATAAATCCATCCAGGGGCGATTTTGGTATTGTTGATGAGCTGTTCCTATCACTTGAAATACATTAATTGAACCTTGTGACGTCCAATAGTGACGACGAACAAATGCTCCCATAAGAGAGCGATAAGGATCTTCCCAAGGTTGAATAATATCAAATGCCCAAGGAGGCGGATTTTTAATCACACGCAAGAAAAGTGGTGTTCTCATTTCTTCATAAACCGGACTATTTAATAAAGAATCAATATCAAATTTCATAACTTATTCCAATTTAAAGGAAAGGCTCCTTTTTTCGTTAAGGTAAGGGGCTTGTCCCCTTACCTTTAAAAGGCCTTTTGTATCCAGCGAGTACAAACCTTGAAAATCCAATGAGTACAAACTTGAAAATCCAGCCTTTACAAACTCTTTAATTAGACGATATTTCACCTTGAGAAAGGTCTTCAACTTCAGCTAATTTATCAATAGTTGCGGATAATTGTCTCATCATCGAATTTAATACCGACATTTGCATATTCAGCACTAATCGTTCTTTTTCCATCTGAGCAATGCGTTTTTTAATGCTATCAGATATTGCTTTATCTTCAATAAGTCCTTTCCAAATCAACTTGCCTTTTTCAGCGGATTGATTAGTTTTCCCAGTAGTGATACGCCAACGTAAAAAATGCCCACCTGAGGAAGAAGCTTTGTCCTGCATTAAACGAAACCCTAAGGCTTTTGTAATATCATTACTTCTTAATTTTTTGACAATATCTTGATGTTGGCTGATTAAATACTCTCTCACCTGATAAAGTGATAGCTGTAATTGCTCACAATCCTCAATATCAGCTATCTCACTAAAAAACTGTTTCAATACCAAATTAAGTGGGGTATGCACCGCTAAATCACGGTACATACTTTTTGGAATTAACTCATTTTTCATTCTTTCCCTCTTAGCACTGCGTCATTCTTATGTTATTTGATTACTCTGAGCCATTCTCAACAAATTCATCTTGTTCCGGTTCAGCCTCAGATAATGAGGTATTTTTTATAAC
Source organism: Actinobacillus seminis (assembly GCF_002263215.1). GTDB lineage: Bacteria > Pseudomonadota > Gammaproteobacteria > Enterobacterales > Pasteurellaceae > Actinobacillus_B > Actinobacillus_B seminis. Next base: position 8,983 of record NZ_NLFK01000001.1, on the reverse strand, counting down.
CGGAGCAAAATTTGCACGTTTTTCCCCAGATAAGATTTCAGGGGATAACTCATACTTCATCCGTTTTATTGCTGCTTTATAGCGTGCATTATTTTCAATTGCATCGCGACGAGTAATCCCTGAATGGCGATAATTTTCAACCAATCCAAAACACTGACGAATTAATTTAGCCCCAGCTTCAATCCAATCTGAAGCCTCACTACGGGTCATTAAGGCAATATGAGAAGCTGCCATCACCGCACAAGCAAGCTCATCAAATTTCAAGAAAAGGAAAATTAATTGATAGCCAAGTTGAGAATTAAAGGTCAGTGCATAACGTGCGGGCTCAATACTCACACTGTTTTCCATATGGAATGCAGCAGGAATTTGTTCGCTATAAAGGTAATTCACTTTTTCTACAAGTTGTTGCATTTCCTGACGATAACCCAGCACCTTGGTTTCAAACCGTAGTAAATAATCATCAGCATAAGGGTCATCATTCGCTGCCGCACGTTGAATTTGACTTAATAAACTCAAACAATTCGGCATACTGATGATCCCTGCACGGATAATTTTGCCTTGTTCATTTCGCATGGCTGTGCGACCTACCCATAATTTAGAGGCATGATGGGTGTTGATTGTAATTTCAGGGGCACTGCGTAGTGGTCCTGGTCGTTGATTTTGAAGATCGGTGGTTGTCATACGGATACTCCTATTTTATGGTTAATTTTTGTACTTTGTAGAGTCCCTCTACACTGGTTAATTTTTGTACTTTGTAGAGTCCCTCTACACTGGTTAATTTTTGTACTTTGTAAAGCCCCTTTACAGTGGTTAAATTTTGTACTTTGTAAAGCCCCTTTACAGTGGTTAAATTTTGTACTTTGTAGAGCCCCTCTACACTGGTTAATTTTTGTACTTAATTCAAAAGCTGCGTTTTTAAATTACGTATCATTTCGGCACGTGCTTTCCGCTGTTCCAATGTTGGCACAGATGATGGCGGTGGTGTTTTATCCCGCTCTGGCACAGTAATATGTGTCAGTGATTTATTCATCATTGATAGATTACACTGGCTCAAATGTTGTTCAAGTAAATAGGGGTTAAATTGTCCTAAATGAGCTTTTCTCACTAGGCTCAGTAAATATCCCTGTGGCTTCTTAATAGTCCCTTTCTCAAGGCGTTCGCCCGCTTCAAACAAAATGGCTTGGCACAGCCCTAAATCAAGCCCTTCCATTGCTTTGGCAACAGTACGTTTCTCAAAGTGGTTTAAGTTAAGTGTCCAATCAATTTCTTCCGGTGTACCTGTACTGTATTTATTTATAAATACTGTACTGTACTTGTACTGATTCACTGAGTTCCTTAATGGAACTGAGCCTAAAATCAATGACTTACCCTGTTTTTCTTGGCTGAGTTCCCTATTGGAACTTGGGGTATTTTGACTGAGTTCCTTAATGGAACTCGGCAAATTGCTCATTTTTTCACTGAGTTCCTCACTGTTTTGACTGCGTTCCTTATTGGAACTCAGCAAATTCTGCTGCACAGTATCTAAATTTAAATAAGAAAAATCAGCCTCTTTTTCATTTCCAAAACGAGAACAATAATCTTGATAACGGGCTTGCATCCAATCAATATGTGAAACATAGTGCCATTGGGTTTTATCTGAAAGAATATTATCGACAATATACGTAGCGACCCCCCCTCACCACGATGTCTTTATGTTTTGTCGCAGAATGTAATAAATGGAGATAATCTTCGTTAAGTTGAATCGCATCTAATATGGGGATAGGCTCATCGTGCAATAAATAGACATTTCCTTTTACTTGCCCTAATTCATTACGCACCGTTTCACAAAGGGTCAACCACCGTGTTAGGCGTAACAACAATAAGGTTTGACTGACGGTTTTGCGAGATAGGCTCACATTCAGGTAAGGCTTATCTGACAGCAGTTTCCCCAATACCTCGTAAGACGGAAATAATCCCCCTTGAAACTCTCTTGCCTTATGCTTGATCAGTTGCCAAGCAAATTTGGCTCGCGGAGTTAAATAAGGATCATAAAGTAGCCTTGTCGGCACGGTTTCATGCTGATTTCCAAAAAAGAGTAATCCCTGTTCTGTTTTGTTCGGTGTAATGAGTTGCTCAAAAATTGTCATTTTTAATTCTCCAAAACCTGTATTGAATTATTCCGCTTGTTTTGGGTCTATATTTCGTTATAATGCTCTTGCTTTCTTAACAAAGGCAATGAGGGGAGTCAGTAATACTGTCCCCCTCTATCCCCCGATGTGCCTGATACTCACCTCGGGGGAGTTTTTTGTTATTTTTTATTGCGATACCAAGGCTCAACAGTACGCCAAATCGCTGTCAAATTAATTTGTGTTTCTTCCGCAAACAGCATTAATAATTCCAGACCTTCCATTGACTCTAAATTCTGAATGCTGTCTTTATGCTGACACCATAATTCCCATAGCACGGTCTTTTGTTCATCGGTTGCCGTGGCTTTTCTTCCGGGTTCTTCACGAATCCCCAATAAACTGCGTCTTGCCGATACTTTCGTGGTACTTAACCCAAAATAGGCATTCAACATTTGAATGGACGCACCAAGCAGCAAGGCACGATCAATAATCATTCGTTCCTGCGAATTGACTTGTGCCATTTTGACCATTTTCCAAAAGGCACTATGATCGATATTAATCGCCGCAATCGGCACTTTAGATTGGGCAATATCGTACATTTCATCAATGCTTAACTGTTGGATTTCGCTGAGCTCTGCCGTTGAAAACCCAAGGTGATGGCAGGTATTCACATTGCCTTCACGAATATTATTTACAATGTGGTCTAAAATCACTTTATTTAAATTATCAAGCATAATGCCTCCATTAAGCTGAAGCCCGTAAATAACGAACAAGACGAATGAGTCGAAATAATTTCACCAAGGCGATATCATCGATTTCAGGTTCCCGGTCTGCCGAACCTAACAATAATGCCGTATCAAGAAAACAGGCTTCCGCATAAGATAAATCCTGTGTTTGCAGCATATTGAGTAACTCATAAATTGTACGTTGTGTATCGTCTTTTAAAGAATCGTCCATGGCTTTCATCTGAAAGCTGTAATCGACAGGATCGTTTACAACGTGTTCAACGAGTTCATCAATCCCAAATTGCTCGGCAATATCTAAGGCAAGCGAATAGGCTTCTGCTTTATGTTGACGACTTGGGTATACCTGCCAAATATCCGCAACAGGTTGACGACCGACACAAGCAAACTCCAACCCATTTGCAATGGCTTGTTGCTCACGTTGAGCCTGAATACTCATTCCGGGGGTAATACCGTAATTTTGAGCAAATTGCCGGGCGAGATCTTGGAGTGGTTCAGAAATAGAAACCTCATCACCTGTTTCAGTATTCACAATGTCATTTACTGTTTCAGTCTCTAAATTATCGATGCTGACATCTTCCACGAAAGTGCGGTCATTTTTTTCTACATTTTCAGCATGCTCATCAGAGACTGGAGAAATGGCACTTGTACTTTCTGTTTCTGTCATCTCAATACGTTGAACAGGCTCGGAAAGGGATTTTTCCAATTGCTGTTGCTGAAATCTCGCCACATCTTCTTCACTATGCTGAATTTGGGCATCAATTTCTTGCTGCTTTTTCGCCAATTTCTGAAATTTACGCTCATCCAGATCCACTTCCATATAGAGCATTTCATAGCTGACTTTACCTTCAAGGGCATCCGTCATCTCATTAATTAAAGCATCTTGAAAGGTTTTCACATTAAAGGGATTATCATCATTGCAACGGGATAAACTGTTTTGCCAAATGGCTTCAAACGTAATTTCTGTTTTAAATTGATATTGCTGCCAAACTTCAAGGGAGTTATTGCGAATGGCTAGCAACTTATCTATTGGGCTATTACCTAAGCCATTAAATAAGACATCAGGAATAAAAGGATATAAAAACTCAACACATCTTGCCATTTTTAATATAGTTGTATAATGAATAATATACCCACCATTTTCCAATTCACTTGAAAGCTCTCGAGCTGATAATGAACGCCCAAGTTTTTTCTCGTAATACTTTTTCGCCTGCTGAATTCCTAGAGCTTTCTCAATAAAGGTTAAATCTGCACGGGTGTCATTCTCAATTAAATGACCGATCAGCAAATCAAGTTCCGCTTCCACACTGTCCGCTGTCTCACCTTTCCAAGGTTTATATAAGCATTCAATCGCCCAAAAACGTTGGTCTTGGGTTTCACTGAATAACTCTTTTAAAGCTTGAATCCTTGTATTCCCTCCATCTGCGATGATATAAAACGGCTCGCCCGGGCGTTGGGTAATATTGGGCTTATGATCTAATCCGCGACGTCGAATGGATTCTTTTATCATCTCAAAGTTAGGATTACGGGTTTTGCGTGGGTTATGCTCATAAGGGCGTAATTTATCCAACGTTACCGTAATGTACCGAGAGGTTGTAGGATAATGGGTTACAGCCGCTCCCACATAAGAGGGTGAGGTATTCACCATAGGTGAAACATTTAAATTGCGTGCCACAGCGTCTGATAATTTTTTGTTCTTAGTATTCATAGCGATATCCATCTAAATTCATTTCATTTTCAAATAAACTAAACTCACCATAAAAACGGCATTTCACGCTTCCTAAAGGTCCGTTACGCTGCTTGCCTATAATGATTTCAGCCAACCCTCGATCTACACTTTCCGGATGATATACCTCATCACGGTAGATAAACAAAATCACATCAGCATCTTGCTCAAGTGAGCCCGATTCGCGTAAATCCGCATTAACAGGGCGTTTATTGGTGCGTTGTTCCAAACTGCGATTTAATTGAGAAAGGGCATAAACAGGGCGATTTAATTCTTTCGCAAGGGCTTTTAATGCCCCTGAAATTTGAGTGATTTCAAGGTGACGGTTTTCTATTCTGCCGGTACCTCGCATTAATTGGAGATAATCAATGAAAACCGCCGCAGGCAAGCCATATTGTCGGCTATATTGACGCACTTTACTACGTAATCGAGGGATCGTTAATGCCCCTTCATCATCAATAATTAAACGCTTGCTCCAGTTTCGTTGAATAAGCCCCACCGAATCAGAAAGTTTGCTCCAATCTTCTTCCTTAAGCTCTGTCGCTCGACGAATCTTTTGCAGGCTTACCCTTGATTTCATCGCCATCAAACGCTGTAAAAGTTGATCTGCCGGCATTTCCTGACTGAAATAAAACACAGATTGCTCGTCCAATTTATCTAAAATACTTGCGGCAGCTGTAAGTGAAAGTGCTGTTTTACCCATTGCAGGACGTGCTGCGATAATGATGAGCTCTCCCGGTTGCCCGCCGGTAGTTAATTCATCTATTTGCTGAATTCCCAAAGGTGTACCGGTCACGGGATCCGCGTTTAGCGTGGATTTCTCCATCCTGTCAAAGATCTCACCAAAGACATCCGATAAATTCACCGCACTTTTATCCTGTTGACTTAAAGAAATCTCGGTATATTGCTTTTCAATACGCTCCGCAAGCTCGTCAAGCTGTTCTGCATTTTTTGGGGTACGCATTTCACCAAGAATAAATTGTCCTAAGGCCAGAAATTGACGTTGCTTGCTGTACTGTTTAACGAGGTTTGCATAAGTAATAAGATTGGAGGCTGATGGGGTATTGTTTACCATTTCAGCTAAATAAGCCAAACCGCCAACCTCATCTAAGCAGGCTTTTTCTTTGAGCCGTTCTGATAATGTCAACATGTCAATCGCTTTATTTTTATGGGCCAACTCACTGATGGCTTCAAAAATATAGCGATGTTGAATTAAATAAAAATCCTGCGCCTTTAATATTATGTCAACATCATCAAAATATTCCGGTTTTATTAATAAACCGCCAATCACCGCACATTCCGATTCCACAGAATATAATTCCGGTGAAGAGTTCTTCTCCTTACCCATTAGAACCTCCTCGAACTTGTTCAAAGTGCGTGATAAATTGAGGTAATAACAGGGAACAAAGTGATTTAATAATGTCATATTCAGCTTTGCTATGACGATAAACCGGTAATGAATAAGTAGCCGCTTCACGGTAGGCAACTTTATCGGGAATATGGAAATCCAAAAGTGTTTTATCTTTACTCATATTTTGCTCAAATAACTGCTTGAGCTGTCCAAGCACAAATTTGACATCATTCGTATGATCAACACAGTTTGGTACGGCTTTAAGTGGAGGAAGCCTAAAGCCGAAAGCCTCAAAAGTCTGAAGCTCCTGATACATACCTATCGTACCACGAATAAATTCTTTGGCAGATAGAATATGAGGCAGAATTGGACAAAATAATAAATCGGCAGCAAGAACGGACATATCTACCGTAATATCTCGTGTGCCACGCGTATCTACAATAATGAGGTCATAGCCTCGTAATTTTTTTAGCAAAAAACTAAAACGAATAGCACCATCAGGTGCATTACGCAGCATTTGACTGACGTTATTATTCGGATCATTAGATTGAATGAGGTCTAAATTAGGTAGGGAGGTTTTTGAAATAATATGGCTCGGCTCAACATCTTGATAAGTTAAAAACTCATGAATACCACCAAAAGCAACATAATCTAAGGAAAAATAAGTACTGAGTGTCGGTTGCGTATCGGTATCAATTAGTAAGGTTTTCAACCCGTGATCTGCACAAAATGCTCCGATATTCGCCGCATTGGTACTTTTTGCCGAACCACCTTTGGTTGAGGCAACGGTAATGATGAATGGTTTTTTAGATAAGTTCGAATTTCTCATTTGATACTCTCTTAACAAAATGATTGTTAATAAAGTATCGACTAGGAATTAGATATGATTCTGTAACATTACTAAGCAACGAATTTGGCTCCTCCTGCTGGACTTGAACCAGCGACATATGGATTAACAGTCCACCGTTCTACCGACTGAACTAAGGAGGAGTAGATTTTACGACTTAAGGAATGGTGCCTCGAGGCGGAATCGAACCACCGACACGGGGATTTTCAATCCCTTGTATAGCCCATTAACCTAAATAGCTCTTAGTGGAATATCCAGCCAATACCGCCACAAGATCTACTGTTTAACAGATGAGCCGATCTTACACCAATTCTAAAGTTTGTAAAGACCGGATTTTAACTTTTCTCGTAAAATACGCAACCTATAATAAGGCTGAATTTACCGTATTTCTAATCATTTCTACAATATATTCAAGAAAATTTTGACACTATGGAAAACCTAATCATAAATGCCCGAATAACGATAGATAGCCATTCTCAAATAAACCAACTATATAGTCCCTGATTGATCAACCCGCTTTACTTTTTATTCATTGAGCAACGAGAAACTATGGCTTCTATTATTCTGTTCCTTTTGGTTATTGGACACTCTCTGCTTCACTGTATAAAACGGATTACCATCAAGATGTTTTTGGGGCGTTTGATAATACTTACCTCTATGCTGGGCGTAGTGAAACAACCAATTTAAATCTTGCATATCGTCTTTATCGAGATGCGGTACGTAAAACCACGATTTCAGGCGGGTTTTGGTCTCGCCACTCGAAAAACTACATTGATGATGCTGAAATTGATGTTCAACGCCGCCGAATGGCTGGTTGGCAACTCAACCTTAGCCATATTAAATATATTAAGGCAGTAACACTGAAGCTTTCTCTAGGATTTAAATGGGGAACAGGTGTAGGTCGCACCATAGCGGCACCGGAAGAATATTGGGGAAACGGTACTTCTCGTCCTAAAATTATTACCGCCTCGGTAGACATTAATTATCCTTTCTATATGGGGAAGCAACCCTTGGCATTTAATACGACTTGGTCCGCTCAATGGAATAAAACCCCTCTTATTCAACAAGATAGATTGAGCATTGGTGGGCGTTATACGGTGCGTGGATTTGACGGTGAGTTATCTCTTTCCGGTGAAAAAGGTTGGTTATGGCGAAATGAGTTGGTTTGGAATATGGGAAACAGCGGTCAACATTTTTATTGGGCGGTTGATCAGGGCAGAGTATCGGGGTGGTCAACTCAAAATCAAGTTGGGCATAGTTTGGTCGGTACAGCAATCGGCTTACGTGGTAATGTAACGTATTTTTATTATGATGTTTTCTGGGGAAGACCGTTAAAAAAACCGACAGGATTTAGAACATCGCATACCGTAACCGGCTTTAATATCGGCTTAACCTTTTAATTTAGTGCATTAGGCTTAAACGAGGATTTTCTTATGAATAAACGTCAGTTTCGTGTGATTTTTAGCAAAATATTGCAACCTCTTGCCGTGATTTCAGAGCCAGTAAAAGCTGAAGGCAAAGCAAAAAGTGAGATGCCTCAAATGCAAAGTGCGGTTAATTTTCTACCCATTTTTGCCGCCTTAACTCCCCTTGTCTTTCGTTTATTCTGTGCTTTGAGTTTTGTCTTTTCCTCGTCTGTATTTGCGGAAACCTTAATTATCAAAGCCGATCCCAACGCACCTAAAAATCAACAACCTATTGTGTTGCAAACAGCGAACGGATTACCGCAAGTCAATATTCAAACCCCGAATGATAAAGGGCTTTCTCATAATAAATACCAAGATTTTAATGTAGATAAAAAAGGGGCGATTCTTAATAACAGCCACAAAGACACACAAACACAGCAAGCAGGTTGGGTACAAAGCAATCCTTATCTTGCTCGTGGCGAAGCAAAAGTGATTCTCAATGAGGTTACGTCCACGCATCCAACCCAACTTAAAGGTTATTTGGAAGTGGCAGGAAAAAAAGCTGAAGTAATCATCGCTAATCCAAATGGGCTTCATTGTGATGGGTGCGGCACGATTAATGCGACACGCTCAACAATGACCACAGGTAATCCACTGCTCGAAGATGGACGTGTAACAGGCTTTCAGGTTGAAAAAGGCAAAATGGTGGTGAGCGGCAAAGGGCTGGATAACAGTCGTGTCGATTATACCGATATTCTTGCTCGAGAAGCGGAAATCAATGCGGGCATTTGGGCGGGGAAAAAGC